>DATAKE010000016.1:0-270474 GCA_036261745.1 Opitutaceae bacterium | reverse complement strand
TCTCGGTGAAGAGCCGGCGGAAGTTATCGAGCGTCAGCCGGTCCCAGGCGAAGCCGAGAAAACCGTCGCCGCGCGGGAGGAAGACCGAGGAGAAGAAATCCGCGCGATTCTTCACCGCCGAGGTGAGCATCCACAGGAACGGCACCAGCGTGATCGCCGCGCACACGATGAGCAGGGCGTAGATCGCCAGGTTCGGCAGCGCGGCGGAAAGGGGGCGGCGGGGGGCGTTCATGGCGCCGGGGAAACGATTCGAATCAAGTTTGTCATTCTGAGCGCAGCGAAGAATCCAGCAGGAGTAGCGAAGCCCTCAAGCGATGCGAATGTCCAAATGGATTCTTCGCTGCGCTCAGAATGACAGAAAGAAAACAAAGTGTGCGGTCCGGAGGCGTTCATGCGTCAGTATTGTTCGCGGCGGGCCAGCCAGCGTTGGAACAGGGCGGCACTCATCAGCATTACGGCGAGCACCCAGCCGATCGCGCTGGCGTAGCCGAGGTCGCCCTGGAGGAAACCGTTTTGATAAAGGTACATCACGATCGTGAGCGCGCTGTTGTTCGGGCCGGCGGCGTTGCCGCTGCTGGAGAAAATGATGAAGGGAAGTTCGAAGAGCTGGAAACTTCCGGTGATGGCGAGGAGCACCACGAAACTCGCGACCGGCCGGATTTCCGGGAGGATGATGTGGCGGAACCGCTGCCAGGGTCCCGCGCCATCGATGTGTGCGGCTTCGAGGAGCTCGGGGGTGACGTTCTGCAACGCGGCGAGGAAATAAACCATGTTGAATCCCGCGTAGAGCCAGAGCGCGGAGATGATCAGCGTCGCCATCACGTGTTTCTCGAGCCACGGGAAATCCGGATCCCAGCCCGCGAACAGTGCGTGCACGCCGATGTTCACGAGTCCGGTGCGCTTCTCGAAGGCGAGCGCGACCATCACCGCGGTGAACACGAGGCCAACGAGCGCGGGCGAAAAGAACACCAGCCGGAACCACGCCCGGCCGCGGAGGCCGCTGCGGTTGAGCAGCAGCGCGAGTCCAAACGCGATCGGCAGCTGCACAAAAAGACTGCCGAGGGCGAAAATCGTGGTGTTGCCCAGCGCCCGCCAGAACAGCGGGTCCTGCAGCATGAACCGGAAATTGAGCAGCCCCACGAAGCTCGTCGTGCGCGGGCCGTAGGTTTGTTCGAACGAAAGCACCAGCGAGCGGACCAGCGGCCACGCGACGAACGTGGCGAAGACGATCAGAAAGGGTGCGAGGAAAAACCACGGGGCCCACGCGGAGTGCGGGCGGACGGAATTGGCGGGAGGGCGGCGCATCGCGGTTTATTTTTTCCCGCTGAGAAACACGTTGCGATCGATCACGCGGCTGATCTGCGCCTGGGAGATGTCGAGCAGGCGCCGGGCCTCGGGCTCGAGGGCGGCGGGGTCGTAGACGCGATTGCGCTCCGCGTAGTCCACGAGGGCGATGAGGGAGGTCGCGAGTTTTTCGATCGCCTGCTTGCTGTAGGGCGATGACGGCCGCGGCGGGACTTCGGGCGCGAGATTGATGTACATGCGGCCCACCGGCTGGCCGGAGAAATACGGATCGGCTTCGTCGTAGATCGGGTTGGTCCAGTTGGCCTTGATCGGCGAGATGATGTAGGTCGCGCGGTAAAGTCCCTCCGCCATTTCGCGCGAGAGGTAGATCGCCTTCGCAAACTCCCAGTCCACGTCCGGCGTGGGCGAGGCCTTGCTGATGGAAAGCATCGTGCCGCCCCACACGCTCGTGCGCCGGCCACCCGGATCGAAGGCTGGCAGGGGCATGAGCTTGATCTTTCCGGCGAGCCCGGGAACCTGCTGCTTCAAGGTGCCGGCCAGCCAGTCGGGCGTGAGCACCGCGACGACCAGGCCGTCGAGAATGATCTGCTGGGCGGACGCGCTGTTCTCGGCCTGCCCGAAACGGCAGCTCCGCGTCGGGCCGGCGAACCACGGCACGAGCCGCGTCAGCGTGCGAACGTTCGCGGCCGAGTTCATGGTGGGACGCTCCTGTTCGTCGAAAAGCGCGCCGCCCGACTGGAGCAGCAGCATCTCCGCGACGTTGGGATCGCTCGGCGCGGCATTCAGGAGGTAGCGATCGGTCCGGCCGTCGCCATCGAGATCCTTCATGAGCGGACGCATAACCCGGAAAAAATCGTCCCAGGTTTTGATCTGGTTCACATCGATGCCCGCGGCTTCGACGATGTCCGAGCGATACATCAGCATCACCGGATGCACATCGTGCGGGATGCCGAAAATCCGACCGCGCGAGGTCCATGGGCTGAGCGACGGCGTGTTGATGCCTTCCAGCAAACCCTCTTGTTTGAGCCGGTCGGTGATGTCCACGAAGCCGACGTCTTCGAGCGGGCCGGTAAAAGCCGTGCCGGCAATCTGGCGTTCGACTTCCATTACGTCCGCGACGGGCGTGCGCGAGAGAAAGCCCGACATCATCCGCTGCCCGAGCACAGGCACGTTCAGCAGCGACATTTCCACACGGTGTCCGGGGTGATCGCGATTCCAGCGCTCGATCATCGCGCGGTAGAGGACCTGGTGCTGCTTGGCGAAAATCCAGTATTGGATTTTGTCGCGGGGAGTCCCGGCGCGAAACGCGAGCATGAGCGTGGACGTGGCGGCGAGAATCAGGATGACCCAGACGCCGGGCGGAATCAGACCGAGGGTGCGTCGCCAGCCGCTAGACATGGGGATTTCGCGAAACGCCGGCGCGAAGGACAAGGCACGTGAAAAGAAAAGCCATCGGGGCGTGAGGGGGACGAAACAGTTTCGTCGAACCAAACCTGAGGCAAGCCCCGGGTGGGGCCGCCGCTCCATCAAACTGTCGTACCCTCGGGTGCGCCGGTGCGTTGACTTTCGCGCGTTGTGGAAGGAAGAAGTCACCGCTTTCGAAACTCGAACCTCCCTTGTGCCTCCTATGAAACCTCGTTTCCCGTTCCTTGCCCTCGGACTGGCCGCACTCGTCGCCGTCCTTCCCTCCGCTTCCGCCCAGGACACCCACACCAAAGGTCCCAAGCCCGCCCACATCGCGATGGGCCAGAGAGTGGTCATCGCTGACTACGTGGTGCCCGGAAAAACCACGATTTTCGATTTCACCAGCGAGTATTGCCCGCCCTGTCGCGCGATTGCACCGAAACTCGATGCGTTGCACGCGAAGCGCGACGACATCGCGGTGGTCAAAGTGGACATCAACCGGCCCGGGGTGAAAGGGATCGATTGGAGATCGCCCGTCGCGACGCAGTATAAAATGCAGTCGATTCCGAATTTCAAAGTCTTCGGCCCGGATGGAAAGCTGGTCGCCGAAGGCGAAAAAGCCGGCGAGCTGGTGCGTTCCTGGCTGAAATAACGGTGCGCGCACCGCGGGTGGAAAATCGCTTCCCGCGTTTATGAATGCTCCTTCGCTCCGTTGGGTTTGGGTCGTGTGCTGCACGCTTCCCGGGTTCGGCGCGGCCGCGCAGCCGGAGATAAGCCGCCATACCAAGCTGACGGCCACGGGAAGCGCCCGGATCGAGCGGATCGCGAACGACAAAATCAAATTGTCGCTGACCCCGCCCATGGTGAGCGGGGTCGCCTATAAATTGATCGACGCCGCCGGCAAGGAAGTGCCTTCCACCGTCGGGCGCGACGGCGCGCTGGAAGCGGTGGTCGATCCGAAACGTCCGTACATTCTGACCCGGACGGCGCAGCGGCAGGCCTTGTCCGCGGAAGGGGTGGTGGAGTTTCCCGCCCGGTATGTGAGCTTTGGTCCGACGGGAGCGGTGAATCTCGGCGGCTTGTTTCTGCGCCCTTCGCGTGTGCCGCTGATTTGGGATGATGCCGCGAAGGCCTATGCGGCCGAACTTTTCGTCGGCTATGAATTCACGGATGGCAGCGAACGCTCGCTGCCTGCGCCGAAGACGGTGACGTTTTTCGCCGAAGGCTCCAATGCGCGCATCGAGGCCGACACCGTGGTGATCGAACGCAGCGGAGGCCTGGGGTACAAACGCGTGCGGATTTCCACGACCGAACTCGCGGGCGAGACGCTCTTCACGGCGCGCGCCGGTCCGGTGGACGAGGTGAAGAGCAGCGTCACGGTTCGCCGCGAACCGAAAGAGTTGAAGCTCGCGCTGCCCTCGACCGAGCTCTCGGCGTTTGGCGTGGGCAGCGGCACGCTGTCGGTGAGTTTGCTCGCGCGCGACGGATTTCCCCTGGCGCCGGAGCAGCCGCTGGAGATTCAGCTGTCGAGCCGGCGGCTGAAGTTACCCTCCACCGTGGTGCTGCCGAAGGGTCAGACCACGGCGCAGGTCGAATTTCGTTCCGCCGGCTACGGCGACGACGCCATCGTGGCGCAAACGGGAAGCCTGAGCGCGACCCAGCGCATCCGGCTGATTTTTCCCGTGGCCGCCACGGTGGCGGCACTGGGTGGCGGAGCGCTCGGCGGGGTGGCGCGTTATTTTCGGAATCAGCGGAAGCAGAAAAAACCGCTGCTCGCGCGCCGGCTCATCGAAGGAATTCTCGTCGGCGTGATTTTCGTCGGGGCCGCGTGGGCCGGCCTGGTGATGGTCGATTTGAGCACGGGCATCTTCGGCACGCCGTTTGGCGCGTTCGTGCTCGCGGCGCTCAGCGGTTATGTCGGCTGCACGATCCTCGACCGCGTGACGAACCGGACCTTCAAGAACCTCGGCGCCGAAGCTTAGTTTCCGCTGCCCGGACTGTAGGAGCGGCTTTACGCCGCGACGGGAAGGCGGCCCCGTTGAGGTCGCGGCGTAAAGCCGCTCCTACAGTTGAGATGATGCCGCGGTTTCGGCGGAGGTTTTCAATCGCGTCGATCCCCCCAGATCACCGCGGCGCCGAAATAGTTTCCAACGGCCATCGCAACGAGCAGCCCAATCTCGAGGGCGAGAAACCCGCCGCCGTGCGCGATCTCCGGGTAACTCGGAAATTCCAGCGCGAGCAGACCGGTGAACCCCATCAGGACACTGCCGTTGATCGCGCCGTGGAGGATGCCGGAGTTCAGCCGGCTTCGATCGCCCGTCCGCCAGAGGGTGAGCAGATCGGAGGCGCCAGCCAGGGCGGCCAGCCACCCCAGCGCCACCCCGCCGCTGAGCAGCCAGAAGCCGGCGACGGCGCTCACGCCCGCCGGCAGCCGGGAGGCGAGCAGGTGCAGCAGCGCATGCGCCGGCCACAACGCCACCGGAAAATGCACCAGCATCAGGTGAACGGGGTGGCCGAAAATCCGCACGGCGGAATTATTTTAACGCGACCAGCAGCACGAGCACGACGGCGGCGACGGCGGCCAGCGCATGCACCGCGATGAGAAACACCGGGCCGGGTTTCCGCCGGAGATCGTTCGCGAAGAGCACCACGCCGCCGAGGGCCGCAACTACCAGCAGGACGATCGCCGAGGTGAGGAATTTGTGCGGGTTCTGCGCGGTGTAGAGGATGAGCAGCACCAGGCCGCCGGCGCCGAGCACGCCGTGCGCGAGCGCCATTGGCTTCGAGGTTTCCTTTTTCTTGAGCAGTGCGGCGGCAACGGCGATGCCCAGCACGGCGGCGAGGGCGAACAGGACGATACTGAACGTGAGCATGATGATCGAGGGGTTGAGGGTGGAACGGACCCCCATTCGATGCGCCAGCCCGCGGGGCGTTACAGAAATCGGCGCCGCTACGGCGGTCGGGAGTAGGGCGGGTCTGTGATCGCCCTTTCCGGGAAACGGAACGGGCCAGGGCGGGCCACAGACCAGCCCTGCTGCAGAACGCGAGAGGCGAATCCCGGCCTACGCCACCGCCAGCACGGCCTGCATCACCCGCGCGGTCATCGGATCGCAGAAGCGCGCTTCGTAGGAGAACAGCTCCATGCCGGCCGCGCTTTTCATGAGTTCGAGTTTCAGGCGCTCGCGGGCGCGGTGGAGATTCACTTTCGCGCTTTCGATGGAAATGCCGAGGCACGCGGCCGCTTCGCTGGTCGTCATCTGTTGCACTTCACGCAGGAGATAGATCGCGCGAAATTTGCTCGGCAGCCGGCCGATGGCGCTTTCGAGGAGAGTTTTCATTTCTTTGAGGTTGAGGCGGGATTCGCCCTGCGGGAGGTGCGGCTCTTCGTATTCGATCTCGAGGATGGCGGATTTTTCCGCGGTGCGCTTCCGCCGGCGCAGCGTCATGAGGCATTCGTTGATCATGATGCGCGTCAGCCAGGTGGAGAACGAAGCGCTGCGCTCAAAACGGGAAAGATGCACGAAGGCCTTGAGGTAGGCGTTCTGCATCGCGTCCTCGACCTCCTGGTGGTTGCGCAAGTAGGCGATGCCGATGCGGAACAGCTGCTGGTTGTATCGGCGCACGAGGACCTCGAACATCTCGCGATTCCCGCGGCAGACTTCGTCGACTGCGGTGAGATCACTTACGTCGGCGGTCGTCGGGAGGGAGGTCACGGAAGGCATCGACGTATTGGATGCCGGAAGCCCGCGGAGGTTACAACGGGGGTAACCGCTTAGCCGGCGCAGGCCCGGCTGGTTGAAAGTTGAAGGTTGAAAGTTGAAAGTCTGAGAAGATTGGCACCGTGAGTGCCCGCCGCCACTGGGTGGTTTCGGTTGTCCGGTCTTTCAGCCTTCATCTTTCAACTTTCAACCCTGCCGCCTGCCCGGCCGAGAAACGGTAGAGCGTTGTGCTGCGAAAGGTTTGGGCCGGACGCAGGATCGTCGTCGGAAACGCCGGTTGATTCACGGAGTCGGGGAAGTGCTGGGTTTCGAGGCAAAACGCATCCCGGGGCGCGTAGGGCTTGGCGGCTTTGCCCCCGCGGGGATCGCGCAGGCCGTTGCCAGTGTAGAGCTGAGCGCCGGGCTCCGTGGTGAGCACTTCCATGATGCGACCGGATTCCGGCTCGCGCACCGTTGCGGCGAGGGCCAGCGAACCGTCGGATGAATTCAGGACAAAGTTGTGGTCGTAGCCATTGGCGATCTGGAGCTGCTCGTGGGCGGCGCCGATTTGCGCGCCGATCGTTCGCGGCGAGGAAAAATCGAATGGCGTGCCGGCGACCGGCAGGATCTCGCCCGTGGGAACGAGGCCGCGCGTCACCGGCGTGTAACGCTGCGCGTTGAGCGTGAGCTCGTGACCGAGGACGTCGCCGTTACCCTCGCCCCTGAGGTTGAAGTAGGAGTGGTTGGAAAGATTCACCGGCGTGGCGCGGTCGGTCGTCGCGGTGTAGTCGATGCGCAGCGCGTTGTCGGCGGTGAGCGAATAGAGGATTTCAACGTCGAGCTTTCCGGGAAACCCCTCCTCGCCGTCGGCGCTCGTGTAGCGCAGTCGCACCGCCGGCTGGCCGTCGCGCTCAACGGACTCCGCTGCCCACAGGACATCGTCGAAGCCGCGTTTTCCGCCGTGGAGCGTGCAGGGAATTCCGTTGGGCCGGTTGTTGGGCGTCAGCGTGTAGGTTTCTTCCCCGATTGAAAATTTTCCTCCGGCGATCCGGTTCGCCACGCGTCCCACGACCGCGCCGAACGTGGGTGAACGGGTGAGATAGTCGGGCAGGTTGTCGAAACCCAGCACGACGTCGGCGAGCTTGCCGTCGCGGTCGGGGGCAAACAGCCGGACGACGATCGCGCCGTAGTCGATGATGTCGGCGCGAAAGCCCGTGGCGTTGGTGAGCGAGTAAAGATGGACGTCACGCCCGTCCGGGAGCTTTCCGAAAACGGTCGGAGGATTTGCGGACGCGGCGCCAATGGCCAGCGGGCCGGCCCAGGCGAGGGCGACGACGGCGGCGGCCGCCTGCATGAGCTGGCGAAAGGGGATTCGAAACCGGGGAGTGGAGAAGGAGCGCATCGTGGCGCGAGCAAACAGAGGGCGCCGCGCGATGTCACACCTTCAAACCATTCGGCACGAGCGGCAGCGCGCGCAGGCGGATGCCGGTCGCATCGCAGATCGCGTTGCCCACGGCGGGGGCGATGCCGACGATCGGCGCTTCGCCGGCGCCGGCGGACGGCAGGTCCTTGCGGTCGATCAACACGATCTCGATTTTCGGCGCGTCGCTGAAACGCGGGACCCGGTAGCTGGAGAAACGCGGGTTTAAAATTTTCCCATTCTCGAAGCGGATGCCTTCGAAGAGCGCGCCGCCCAATCCCTGGACGATCGAGCCCTCGTTCTGGTTTTTGAGGTGCTCGGGATTGATGACCGCGCCGCATTCAAACGCCTGCACCACGCGCAGCACGCGCACCGTGCCGCGTGCCGGGTCGATCGAGATCTTGGCGCACGTGGCGAGGTAGCCGCCCTTGTCGAGGCCGAGCGCGACGCCGCGGCCGTGTCCCGCAGTACGTTCGACTTTCCCCCAGCCAAACGCCGCGGTGGCGGCCTCGAGCACGGCGCGGGCCCGGGCGTCGCTCAAGTTTTTCAAGCGAAACGCCAGCGGATCCACGCGCAGCGTGCGTGCGAGTTCGTCGATGTGGGTTTCGCGGGCGAAGTGATTGGCGGTGGCGGCGAGCGCGCGGTACGAGCCCTGCCGCAGCGGCGACTGTGACTGCAGGAACTCGGTGCGCTGTCCCGGCACGTCGTAGGGCGAACGGATGCCGGCGTTGCCGGAATTATAATTAAAATGCTCCCACGTCCTGATAATGCCGTCGGCGCCGACGGTACTTGCGATTTCCATCACGCCGGCGGGACGGAAATAAGCCCACGTGAATTCCTCCTCGCGGGTCCAGACGAGTTTCACGGGTTTGCCGGCGGCCCTGGCGAGGCGGGCGGCTTCGACGGCGGCTTCGCCCGTGTGTTTTCCGCCGTAGCCCGAGCCCGTGTCGGGAACGATCACGCGCACCCGTTCCTCCGGGATCCGCAGTGCCTGGGCCAGTTCGCCGCGAACGCCGAACGGACGCTGCGAACCGGTCCAGACCGTGAGCTGTTCGCCCTGCCACTCCGCGACGGCGGCCCGCGGCTCGAGTGGCGCGTGCGCGATGTAATCGACCGTGTAGGACTGACGGAGGGAGACGCCTTCACCCGGGGGCGGTGCATCGATCCGGGCGCCCGCCGCTGGCGAATTGCGCGCGTGGGCCTTCAACTGGGCGAACAGATCGCGTTGGGAAACTTGGGGCGTTGTCTGCGATGCCCATTCGGCGCGCAGGGCCGCGACCGCCCGCGCCGCGAGATGCTCGGTCGGCGCGGTGACACCGACGAATTCGCCGTCGCGCACGACGGTGATGCCCGGCATCGCTTCCGCCGCGGTGGCATCGAGCGAGACGAGGGTGGCGCCAAACGCGGCCGGCCGAAGCACGCGGCCGTGCAGCATTCCCGGTCGGGAAACATCCGTGGTGTAGGCGTGCTGGCCGGTGACGAAGCTGGGGCCGTCGATCTTCGGGACGGAAGTGCCGGCGATCTTCCACGCGCTCGCGGGTGTCAGCGCGATGGACTCCGAAACATTCAGCACGAGCTTCTCGCCCTTCGTGAGTTCGCCGAAGCCGATCGTGCGGGCGTCGCCGGCGCGGGAAATTTTTCCGTCGGCCGCGGTGAGGGTGGCGCGATCGACGTTCCATTGTTTCGCCGCGAGATCGATCAGCGCCTCGCGGGCGGTTGCGGCGACGCGCCGGATCTGGGGAAACATGTCGGGCGTGCTGCGGCTGCCGAAGGTGCCGGCGTCCCAGGGCACGAGCGTTGTGTCGGCGAGCACGATCTTGATGGTGGCGAGCGGAGCCGGCAGTTCCTCGGCGACGGCTTGCACGAGCATCGTGCGGACGTTCTGGCCCACTTCGGTTTTCCCGCTGAAGACTGTCACCGTGCCGTCGGCGGCGATGTGCAGCCAGGCGGCGAGTTCGGGCGGGCGGCGGTTTCCACCGCGCCCGGCGGCGCGACCGCCGCCGCCGGATTCCGATTGGGCCCGGGCGTCGGAGAGGTCGAGCAACCACAGCACGGCGAGGCCGCCGCCGAAGGTTTTGAGAAAACCGCGACGGGTGACTTCGAAGCGATGCAGCGGCGCGGCGTGCAATTCGTATTGCTCTGGGAAAAGCGCGGGCTCGGAGGTTGACTGTAGGAGCGGCTTTACGTCGCGATGGCTTGTCGAATCGCGGGATAAACCCGCTCCTGCAGCGGAGTGGGGGTTCATTTCGCGCTTCCTTTCATCGTGGCTGCGGCCCGCTTGATGGCTTCGAAAATCCGGCCGTAGCCGCCGCAGCGGCACACGTTGCCGTCCATGAAGCGGATGATTTCCTCGTCGGTTGGCTCCGGGTTTTTCGCGAGCAACGCGGCGCCGGACATCACCATGCCCGGGGCGCAGTACGCGCATTGAAACGCGCCGACATCGAGCAACGCCTGTTGCAACGGATGCAGCCGGCCGGCGCGCGCGATTCCCTCGACCGTTGTGATTTTCTGCGGACCGACGCTGCCGACCGGCGTGAGGCAGGAGCGCACGGGCACGCCGTCGATGTGGACGGTGCAGGCGCCGCACTGGCCTTCGCCGCAGCCGTATTTCGTGCCCGTCAGTGCGAGGTCGTCGCGCAGCACGCTGAGCAGCGGCCGCTCCGCGTCGGCGTCGCAGGCGTGGGCGGCGCCGTTGACCTGGAGACTGGTGACGCGCGACATCGGCTTCCTTTCGAGAAAAACAGAATCAAACCGCGAAGGGACGCGAATGAACGCGAAGGGACGAAGCGTGAGGCGGATTTTTATTCGCGTTCATTCGCGTTCCTTCGCGGTTTCGCGGTTTTCAAATCTTGCCCAGGATCTGTTTCACGCGCGGCCACGCGGCGTCGCGCGCGAGTTTGTTGCCGGCCTGGCTGGACTTGTCGCGCTCGTAGTCAGCGGCGGCTTTTTGATCGGCTTCCGCCTCGCCCTTGGCGGCGGGTTTGTCGGGTGGCGGTGCTTCTCCTGCGCGCATGAAACCGTGGCGACCGCTGTCGTAGACGATGGGCTCGTAGGTTTTCGCGGCGGCCTTCATGAGCTCCTGCGTTTTCGGGATGGCGGCGTTGATGCGGGCGTCGTTGCCGCCGTAGAAACCGTAGACCGGGCAGTTGATGCGGGCGATTTCCTCCTCGGTGGAGGGCGCGTTGCCGTAGAAAACCAGCGCGACTTTGATGTCCTTGTTATTGGTCGCGTAGCGGAAGGTCTGTCCGCCTCCCCAGCAGAATCCCATGACGGCGACCTTGCCGTTGCAGGCGGGCAGCTTGCCCACGTGATCAAAGACCGCGTTTAGATCGGCCGTGACCTGGTCGGCCGGAAGGGAGGCAAACGCCTTGCCGACGGCGTCGCGGCTGCCGAGTTCCGGGGTGCCGCCGCCATTGGGGGCCATGCCGGACAGGAGATCGGGGGCGATGGCGATGTAGCCCTCCTCGGCGAGCTGGTCGGTGACTCCGCGCACCCAGTCGGTGAGGCCTTGGTTTTCGTGAATGACGATGACGGCGGTGGCTTTGTTTTTCACCTCAGGGTAGGTGATGAACGCGTTCACCTGGCGGTTTCCCTGCTGGATTTTGACCCACTCGTAATGGCGGGGCGATTTTTCGAAGCGGGCCTTCGCCCAGTCCTGGGCAAAGGTGGCGGTGGTCGCAAAGGCCACGAGGATCGGGAGAAGGAGCAAACGTTTCATGGGGGAAAGAAATGAAGGCGGCCGGGTGTGGGACGAAGGGCGCCGCCGCAGGGGACGGCATCCGCCAGACGCATGAGCAGTGGTGAAGATTCGTCGGCCGCGCACCCTTTTTCGTCGAGGCGCGTCCTTGCTCGCTCGCTCGGAAAACCAATCTGGTTGCCCTCCGCAATCGATTCGTTTCGTTTTCCGGGCTTCGCTCACCCGCCTCACAACTACTCCATGAAAATCCGCCTTCTCTTCATCGCCCTGATTTGCGCCCTGACTTCGCTGCCCGTGCTTCGTGCCGAAGACGGTGCGCCCAAAGCCGCCGCCAAGGAGGAAACCGAACTCGACCACGTGATGGACCGGTTGAACAAGGCCTACGGCAAGGTCCGCCGCCAGGTTTCCGACGCGACCAAGAACGCCGACTCGATCGCCCAGGTGGCGATCATGAAGGAAGCGGCCGAGGCGGCGGTGAAGCTCGAGCCGAAGTGGAAGGCGGACAAGCCGGCGGATGAGCAGGCGAAGTTCGTGGCGGACTACCAGGCGAAGATGAAGGAGACGATCGCCCAGATCGCAAAGCTGGAGGAAGCGCTGAAAGCCGGAAACAACGAGGAAGCGGCGAAAATTTTCGGCGTGGTGCGCGACGCGCAGAAGGCGGGTCACAAGGAATTCAAAAAGCCGGATCCGAAGAAAGGCTGAGCCAGTCGCAGCCTTCGAAACGAATTTAGGGATCAGCCCAAACGCCGCCGGATTTCCGGCGGCGTTTTATTTTGGCGGTCCTTCGGACGCGCACGACCACTCCTTCACGGCCCGGATTCCGTCGGCGAAATCGTGGGTGGATATCGTGGTGTCGAAAACGGAAGTGCGGTTGACGAAGGAAAGACCCGATTTCCCCTCCGTGCGGCCGGTCCGGGGCCACGACTTGTCGATCCACTGAAAAATTTCAGCTTTCTGCCGCGCGTGGGAATGCCCTGAGCGGAGTTGCAGCAGATCATTCGCGATCGGGAGCGACGCGATGGGTGGGAATAAAAACCGTAACTGAACCGTTACGGTTTCACGGCTGGCGGATCGGATTGGCTCGCCGCGATTTCAAGCGGCAGTGCACCCCCGCGCCGGCCGGTCGCGGAACTGCGGCGCACCGCCGATGACGATCCGCGCGCCGGCGGTCGCACCCAAACCTCACGATCCATGAAAACTCGATTCCGTTCCCTTCCCGCGCTGGCCTTGGCCGCGCTGCCAGTCTTTTTCGCCGGCTTCCCGCTGGCCAATGCCCAGCCCGCGCTGGTGGATTCCAATCTCGATGTCCGCACCGTGATCGCCGGACTCAATACGCCGACCAGCCTGGCGTTTCTGGGCGCGAACGACCTGCTCGTCCTCGAGAAGGCCACGGGAAAAGTTCAACGCGTTGTCAGCGGCTCGATCCAGTCGACCGTGCTGGACCTCGCGGTGAATTCCGGTTCGGAGCGCGGGCTGCTCGGGATCGCGCTGCATCCCAATTTTCCCACCGATCCGGGAGTTTATCTTTTCTGGACGGAGAGCTCGACGGGTGCGGACACCACGGCGCTGGAGCAGACTCCCTTGCTGGGCAATCGGGTCGATCGCTTTGTGTGGAACGGCACCGCGCTCGCGTTCGACCGGAACATCATCCTGATGCGGGCGCTGCAGGAGGACGCCGGCCAGCCGCCGCGGGCTAATCACAACGGCGGGATCCTGCGTTTCGGCCCGGACCAGAAACTTTATATTTACGCCGGCGATCGGGGCCGCCGCGGCCAGCTGCAGAATCTTCCCGATGGTCCCGGGCCCGCCGGCAATCTTCCCGACGATCAATTCGGCGGACCCGAGCCCGACAACGCGCATCTCACCGGCGTGATCCTCCGGCTCAATCCCGACGGCACGACTCCTCCGGACAATCCGTTCTTCTCCGCCGGGGCGTCACGCGGGGGCGAGGCCGGCGCAAATCTCCAGAAAGTTTTCGCCTACGGTATTCGCAACGGCTTCGGCATGTCGTTCGATCCGGAGTTCGGCCGGCTCTGGGAAGCGCAGAATGGCGACGACAGCTTCACGGAACTCAACCAGGTGCAGGCCGGCGCCAATCTCGGCTGGGTGCAGGTGATGGGTCCGCTCTCCCGCCTCGCGGAATTCAAAGCGATCGAGACTTCCCCCGCATTCGCCGGCCTGCAGCAGGTTCGTTGGAATCCGACCAACATTGCCGACACGCCGCAGCAGGCGGTCGACCGGATGTTCATGGTCTACGACGGCGGGGACCGGTTCGGCACGATTCTGACCGGCGCCGAGGAAAATCCCGCGGTGACGACCCCGGCCGGCGCCCTCGCGAGCTTCACCCTGTATAACGCCACGATCCACTATTTCGTCCGCGCCACCGGACCGATCCAGCAGGTGACGATGGGACATATCCATCTGGGCGCGTTCAAACAAAACGGACCGATTGCCGCCGCGCTGTTTTCTTTCCCAACTCCGCGCGATTTCAAAGCGGGTGACATGATCGCGCAGGGCATCCTGCGGGATTCATCGGTGATCGCCCGTCCTGGCTTCACTCCGAACATCGCAACCCTTGCCGAGCGCATGCGACAGGAGCGGGCGTATGCGAACGTGCATACCACCGCCAATCCCGGCGGCGAAGCGCGCGGCCAGATCCTGATCACCGATCGGAATCCCGTGTCGCACTACAGCGATCCGGAATTCAGCTGGAAATTCGAGGTGGCGCCGGCCGCGCTCGGTTTCGTCAGCGGCAACGCGTTGGGAGCGGAGTACAGCGGCAACATGATTGTGGGCGCGGCGCGCGACGTTTTGTTCAGCGGGCAGCTCTTTCGCTTCCGGCTCACCGACAGCGGGCAAAAAATCGGAATCGACGATCCGCGCCTGGCCGACCTTGTGGCCGACAACACGGCGAAGTACGACGTCACGGAGAGCGAGAGCCTCGTGTTCGGGACCGGCTTCGGAGTCGGCACCGACATCCAAACCGGCCCGAACGGAAATCTCTACGTCGTCTCGCTGACACACGGCACCATCTACGAAATCTTCCGCCGGTCACCGCCGGCGACCGGCCAGTGATAAGAAAAGCGGGAGAGTGAAGCGCCACCCACACGTGTGGCGGGTTGGACAAAAAAAGGGCCGTCTAACCCCTTAGACGGCCCTCACCCTGAATGACACCAAGCACTATTAAACCTACCTGTAACTTTACGACGTGGGAGACGCGGACCTTTATCCCCGGGTTCAAATTTCCCGGGCAGGGCGCCGACTTTACATTGCTGTAACAATTGAGCCGCGAATTCCGCGCGGCCCTGAAGTGTTTTTGCAGTTCAGCTCCCACTCAGCGGGGGGCTGCACTCAGGCGCGAAGACAGCAGTGCTTGTATTTTTTTCCGCTGCCGCACGGGCAGGGATCATTCCGCCCGACTTTCGGGCCGGCTTTGATCGGCGCCGGACCATGGCGGACGGCGCGGGTATAAAACCATTCGCCGTTTCGGCGCAGGAATTCGGATTTTTCCTGGATCACCTGTTCGACGCCCTCGTCCTGATAGTAGGCGGAGAACTCGACAAACGCGGTCTCAGGTTTCTGCCCCAGCTCGTGGGAGTGAATGACCAGTCGCGTCCAGCCCAGGTCCGATCCGCCGGTGTCCGTTTCCGCCACGTAGGGTTTGTCGGCGGTTGCGAGAAACGTGCGGTGCAGATGCGCGTAGTCGCGCAGCACGTGCGCGGTGAAACGCGATCGCATCAGCGCCTCCGCCGTGGCCGCCGGGCGCTGGCGCTTGATCACCGGGGCGCAACACGCGCCGAAGGTCTGTCCGCTGCCGCAAGGGCAGGGTGAATCAAGTTGCGGGGTCGGAGCAGTGGCCGGTGGCGTGGTCATCGCGGAGACCTAGCCGCGTTCCGCGGATCGTGTCAAAGGTCGGCGGTCGCACCATGCCGCTCCAATTCCCCGGCCACTTCGCGGAATTTTTTTTCACGAGCGGTCATGAGCGGTGTTTTTTTGAAGGCATCGCGGGTGCTGGGATCCGTGACACCGTTTTCGAGCAGCCATTTGGTCATCGGCAGGTGTCCCTCGCGCGCGGCGGCGTGCAGCGCCTGGTTGTAGTCGGGCGTCCCGGCGGGAAGGAGCGGTTGAATCGCCTGGGCGATCGCCACGTCGCCGCCGACGGCGACGTGGTAGAGCAGGGTGAAGTTGTGCGGACCCTTGGTCGTCGCCGTGGCCGGGTGCGCGGCGAGCAGGGCGAGGGTGGCGTTGCGGTCGGCCAGCATGGCGGCGCAGAACGCGTCGATGCGCGCACCTTGCGAGAGGAGATAGCGCGCGATATCGCGGCTGCCGATGTGCGACGCACCGCCGAGCGCGGTTTCCCAATCGCCCCTGCCCCAATCCCACGAGGCGAAGACGAGCTTCGGATCGATCGCCAGGAGCTCTTTCACGCGGGGAAGATTGCGGTGCCCTGCGCCGACAAATTCCTGGACCAGCTTGCCGTCCTGGGGCGCGCCGCGCGCGGGTTCCGATCCGGGTTTGGGTGGCGCGGATTCCTTCGGGGTTTCCTGCGCGATCGCCCGGGCCGAGAAAAGCGCCAGCGGCAGGGCCGCTCCGCCGATGATAAACTCACGTCGTTTTAGGTTCATGGGATTAAATTTAAACGGGTCCGATCCGCGGCGGTTCAACGGCCCGGCCGGGTCTGCCCGGCCAGCACGCTCCGCACGATCTGTTCGCGGCGCTGCAGAATTTCCTGCTGGCGCAGGGCTTGGTCGCGCAGGGCGTGCAGCACGTTGATCTGGCGTTGCGACATCACGCCCTGGGCCTGCGCGATGACCTCATCCCAGTTCAGATCCATCCATTCCTGAGACGGGACTTCGGGGCCGGCAGGTGCGCCGGCAACCGGTGGCAACGTTTTTACCCACGGAGAAGTGGAGCCGGCATCGGGCTCCTCCCCGGCGGCCGCGAGGGCGTTGAGCAGCGTGCGGACGGCGCCCTCCGGTTTGATTTCCCGATACTGCTGATATCCCGCGGGGCCGAGGAGCGTGCGAATCGCGTCGTCGAGCGGTCGCGCGCGCATCTCGACCGCGGCGGCTTTGAACGCGAGAAACGCCGGATCGTTTTCCTCCCAGCCACGCGCATATCGCGCGGCGGCGAGGTCGACCCCGATCTTCGCACGTTCCGCGAGCAGGGTCTCGAAGCGCTCGATCTGTTCGCCGGACATTCCGAGCGCGGCATGAAGCGACGCGTAGCGAAACCGGGAGAGAGCCCGCACTTCCTCGCCGTTCAAGCGCATCATTTCCGCATCGGAATGAAGTCGAACCTGCAACTCCCGGTTGAATTTAACCGGGTCAGCCACCGGCGAATTCGCAGCCGGTGAAGAACCGGAATTTTTCGCTGCCGGATCGGCGCCAAGTTCGCCTGTCCTGCTTGGCTGCGGCTGAGGGTCGGCGGGTCGAGTGATCGCTGTCGCGGGAAGAACGGAAGTCGCCAGGTCGGAGGGAACGCGGGCGTAATAGAGCGCGGCGCCGACCACGCACGCCGAGGCGGCGGCAAACCCGATGATCGGTTTCGCCGCGAGGGAGAACTTCACTGCACCGGCTGCTGCGCCGGCACCGGCTCCCGTAGCGGCCACGGTTGAAAAGGCGTGACTGGTGACAAAGGCCGTCAATCCCGCGGGCGCGGTGGCCGAGGCCTGTCCGATGAGCGCCGACGACAACGCTGCTGACGTCGAAGTCACGCCGCGCCGCGCGAGCAGCGCGCGCAGCCGCTCGATCGCGCGCGAGACCCGCATGCGCGCCGCGTCCTCGGACAGGGAAAGTTTCCGGGCGATTTCGCCGAACGACGTGCCTTCGAAGTAGCGTTGCAGGACGGCGTCGCGATCTCGTTCGTCGAGTTCGTCCATCGCATCGTCGAGCACGGGACGCAGCTCTTCCCAAGTGGTCCCGGAGGGTGGTGTTACTTCGGCCTCGTGCATGAAAAGCGCCGCTTGCTCGCGTTGCTCGCGCCGGTGTTCGGAACGGATGGCATCGATGGACGCGTTGCGGGCCGCGCTGTAGAGCCAGCCGGTGAGCGCGGCGTGACGCGACAGTCGCGCCGCATCGCGAGCGGCCGCGGTGAAAACGATCTGGGCCACATCCGCCGCGCGGTGTGAATCGCCCGAGAGCCGGCGCAGCGCCGCCGCGTAAACCAGATTGAGATGGCGCTGCACGAACTCCGTGAAAGCCTCCTCGGAGCGGTCTTGGGCATAGCGTCGGAGCAGTTCGGCGTCATCGACCATGTTGTTCAGCGTATAATCGCCGCCCGTTGGGAAACCGAACAAACATTTCCAAGTCTTCGATTGAAGTTGAGCGTCCGGCGAAAGCGCGCGCAATGGCGCCCGATACCATGCTTACCTCCACTGTGCTCGGTCTTCTGCTCGGCGTCGGCCTCGCCGCGCTCATCACGTTGCTCTTCGGCGTTTATTCCATCGGCCCCACCGAGCGCGGCGTGCTGACCACGTTCGGTCGCGTGCAGCGCACGCCCGGCTTCACCGCCGAGGATCCGCAACTCGGCGCCCTGCTCACCACCGAGGAAAAAACGCGCTACAACTATCCGAACGTGCGCGTGATCCCGCAGGGCGGACCGTACTTCAAGTGGCCGTGGCAGAAACTCTACAAGGTCGACATGACCATCCAGACCGTCGACATCACCTGGGATCCGGACATCCAGCAGGAATCCATCGAGGCGGTCACGAAGGACAATCTCACGGTGCAGATCAGCGGCCAGATCCGCTGGCGGCCCTGCGAGCGCAATCTCTACGCCTACCTTTTCGGCGTGTCGCATCCCGCGGCCCACGTGGTCGGTTATTTTATCTCGGTGCTGCGCGACCGCATCGCGACGTTTCGCGGCGAAGCGCACGACGGCGCCGTCGAGGGCGTTTCGATCAACGACCTCCGGCGAAATCTTTCCCTGATCAACAGCTTGATGGAGGAAGCCTGCCGGAAAACCGCCGCGCGCTACGGCGTGGATCTCGACGCCGCGCTGATCACCAACATCGATCCGCCCAGCGATGTCGACGAGGCGCTCGCCTCGATCAACACGACCCAGAACCAGGTCGCGGCTTCGATCAGCCAGGCAAAGGCCGATGCGGACCAGAAGCTCAAGATGGCGGAGCAGGCCGTGCAGATCGCGCAGAACCGCGCCGAAGCCGAGGCCGCTCCCTTGCTGGAGCTCGGCAAGACGCTTCAGGGCATGCACGCGCAGGGCGGCAAGGGCGCGCTCGATAGTTATCTTCGCAACGCCTCGCTCCCGCTGCGGGAGAAGGCCTCCCAGACGATCCTCAAACTCTGATTTTTTCCCCATGACTTTCGCTGTCTCCATCCTCTCTGGTTTCATCTTCACATTCGTCGGCACGCTCATCCTGATGGCGCTCGGCCGGATATTTCAGCTCTGGCGCGTGCTGCCCGAGCGGACGGTTCTCGTCTACACGTTCTTCGGAAAAGTAATTGGCCAGGTGGAGGAGGCCGGGCTGTTTTTCCCGATCGCCCACTTCGGTCCGCGCGCCCTGCTGCTGCCGTTTTTCGGCAAGGCGTACACGGTGCGCACGCCCGTCTACCAATCCTACCTCCGCAACCAGCTCGTCAATTCCGAGGAGGGTGCGCCGATGGGCGTCGGCATCTGGTTCGAAGTCTATGTGAAGGATCCCAAGGCCTATCTCTTCCAAAATTCGGACCCGATGGGCTCGCTCAAGGCGAACGTTGCCACCGCGGTGGTGAAACAGCTTTCGAATCTGAAGCTCGATGTCCTCCTCGAGAATCGCGACACGCTTTCCCGCAAGGTGCGCGAGGAGGTTTCGCCGACGTCATCGCAGTGGGGTTTCAACCTCGGCTCGACGTACATCCGCAAAGTCGCGTTTCGCGACAAGGGCATGATCGGGGAAATTCAGCGCAAGGTGGTGAACCGTCTCCGCCAGGTCACCGCCGCGATGCGCCAGGCCGGCGAAAACGAAGTCGCGATCATCCACTCCGAAGCCGACAAGAAAGCGTCGCAGCGACTCGGCCAGGCGCAGGCCGTCCGCCCGCAGGTGGTCGGTGAAGCGCTCGCGGAAATTCAACGGGTGCCGGAGGTCGCGGTTGCGCTCTTCGCGCTGCTGGACATCCAGGCGACACTGAAGAGTCCCGGCAAAATCACGCTGGCCACGGGCGATACCACCGGGCTGCTGCTGAATAGCTAGCAGCGCCCACCTCCGTAGCAGCCGAGGTAACGAGGCTCGGGCTGGCGTGAGGTTCCGCCCTCGTGGTTCGATCAGCCTCGTTACCTCGGCTGCTACGAGCGCGGCGCGCGAGCGCTTCGCGTGCAGCGGCTACAACCGCGTTGGCCGGGCGTCGTCCACCGCCCACACCACGAGCCAGCCACTCTCGCCGTCGACGTAGACCATCGACGAAGCATCGGTGGGGACTTCCACGAAATCGGCTCGTGCGCTCTGGGCGCGGGCAATGGTTCGAGTCGGGCCGGGTTCGGAGCTGTTCCGGTTTGAACTGACGACAGCGGCCAGCGCCAGCGCCGCAGCGGCGCCGAGGGGAAGCGCCCAACGCGGCAGTCCCCAGGCGCTGCCCGATTTTTCCGGCTGGCTGGTGCGGATCTCGCGGCGGATGTCCTGCCACGCGCGTTCCGCGTCGGGCACGGCGATGGCCGCGCTGGATTGTTTCCAACTCTCAACGGCTCCGGCCACCGCGGCGCGGGCTTGCCGGCAACCGGCACACTGCGCCAGGTGGGCGTCGAGGTCGGCGCGCTCGTGGCTGGCGAGTGCGCCGTCCCGCTCAGCGGACAGCAGTCGTTGGACAGCGCGACAGTTCATGGAGTGAATTCGGAGAAACTCGCGAGAACGGTTTCGAGAAGGGTGCGATCTTCCGGGGTGAGCGTGCGCACGAGATTTTTGATTTTAATCCGGTTTTCCCCGGTCATGTCCACGACCGCCACGGTGGCAGAGCCTCGTTTCAAAGAGATGAGCCGGCCGGGAAAACTGTCCTCAACTTTGAAGCTCCAGCCTGTCTGGTGGGTGCGAATCCAGTCCGACAACGTTTTGACTTGGGATTTGGAAAGCTCGCGTTTCGTGATGCGTCCGCCGGCGTTGATCTCCACCGTCCCGGCGTCGACGGCCGGCAGGTCCACCTTGCAGCCGGCCATCAACGCCACCAGGAGCAGAACGGAGAGGATTTTCAGTGGCATGGGATTTCCTGGTTAGCCGCGGCGATAGTTTCCACCATGGCCGCGGCTGTCGTAGGCGATCCAGACGCGATCGGTGTGGACGGCGTAGTGGCCCTTGAGGAACGAGCGCACTTCGCGACCGCGGCGATCGTAGGTGACAACCCAGCGCGCGGGCACCCACGTCTTCACTTCGACTTCCTTCCAGTAACCGCGGGGCGCGTCGTTGTAACCGTAACCGCGATGGTCGTGGCCCGGCACCACGATGACCGGACGGGGGGTGCCGAGGTTGATGCTCAGATGGAGATCAGTTCCGGCACTTGCCTTGGTGGTGAGACCGGCCAGGCCGCTCAACGCGGCGAAAACAGAGGCGAGAACGAATTTGGTTTTCATGAGGTGTGGTTGTTCGCTCCTTGGGACGAAACCCGCCGCCGGTTTATTCAGTTTTTTTAGTCCGTTGTAGGAGCGGCTTTACGCCGCGATCCCACGGCGCCCCGCCACCCCATCGCGGCGTAAAGCCGCTCCTACAGAAGGTCTGCTTCAGTTGGCGACGAGGATGACCGCCCAGACTTCCCCGTCCCTCCCCGTCGAAGGACCGCCGAGCACGGCCGGGACGCCGGGCTGAAGCACGAGGCCTGTGTTCATCAGCGAGCGGCCGCCGCCTTCCCAGCGCACGCGCAGGCGCACGCCTCTGCCGTCCGATTTGTCGGCCTCGAGATCGAGCGAGTGGCCGCGGCCGAGGTTCACGCCCGCTTTGCCGGGGGTGGCGAGATTGGCCGAGCCCTCGCCCGCGAGCCGGAAGCTTTCGAAGCGCAGGATGCGGCGGAGCGTCGGCGCGTAGGCGGAGAGACTCGAGTCGGAGCCGCCCTTTTCGTTGGACGCGATCACAAGCATCGCGCGCACGTTCGCGCTCTCCGCGGCGACGGCTGCGCTGCGCGACACGATGAGCAGCGCGGCAAGAAACATGAGTTGGATTATTCGCATGGCAGGTCTCCTAATTTTTGCGCCAGCAGGCGGCGCGCGTTAAACAGGCGGGACATAACAGTGCCCGGGCGGCAGTCGAGGGTCCGGGCGATTTCCTCGTAAGAAAGTCCTTCGATCTCGCGCATGGCGAGCACGGCTTGAAGCTTCGGCGGCAAAGAGGCGATGGCCCGCTGGAAGCGCGCGTCGCGCTCGACGTGCTCGAGCTGGTCGCGCGGGTCCGGCGCCGGGGAGGCGGGCTCGAGGCTGAGCGCGGGATCGTCGCCGTCGGCGAGAAACGGGAGGAACCGCGAATACCAGCGGCCGCGTTTCCGCAGGTGATCGATGGCACGGCGGGTCGCGATCGAGTGGACCCACGTCGAAAATTTCGCGTCGCCGCGGTAGTCCTTCAAGCTGCGCCAGACATTGATCCAGATCTCCTGGGAGACATCGCGGGCGTCGTGTTCGTTGCGGGTCATGGTCACGACGTGGCGGAAAACGCGCTCATAATTCGAGCGCACGAGCTCGCCAAAGGCAGCCTCGTCCCCGGCTTGCGCCCGGCGAAGCAGCTCTGTTTCAACGTCGACCGCTGGAGTATCGGAAACGTCAGACACGGCGCGTCACGACCCTTGTATTCCCCGCGAAGTTCCGCGAATGCACTTGGGGGAAGGGCTGACTATTCCTCCGGCAGCGGCTGGTCCTTCGTTTCCGGGAGCATCGGCAGCACCGCGATGCCGAGCAGCAGGACGAGGCTCACCCACAGTCCGGCGGTGCGGAACGCCTCCATGTCGCCGCCGTAGCGCGAAGTGAGTTTGCTGAGCGTGAACGGCCCGAGCGCGGCGATGAAGCGGCCGACGTTGTAACAGAAACTCGTTCCCGTGCTGCGCAGGCTCGTCGGGAAAAGCTCCGGCAGATAAACCGCAAAAACACCGAAGACGCCGAGCTGCCCGAAACCCATCAGCGGAAGCATCCAGTAAAGATCGCTGATCTCCCGCATGAATTTGAACACGAGGACCGTCGACAGGAACGACAGCAGCAGCGCAAGGGCGAACGCCGGACGCCGGCCCCACGTCTGCGCGAGCTTCGCCATCGTCATCATGCCGAGGAACCCGCCCACGTTTTGGAACAGCAGGCCCGCGGAGGCCCAGAACGCCTTGTGACTGGCCATCGCGTCGGCGGTGAGGTTTCGCGCCATTGCCTCCCCCTCCACGATCGAGCGGGTGATCTTGGGATGGAAATTGCCAATGCCCCACAGACCGATGATGCCGGCGCTGCAGGCGATCAGCGCCCACCACGCGTTGCGCGACCAGCGGGGATGGGTCAGCAGATTTTTGTACGAGCCAAACTTGATGCCCTTGGCGATGCCCGCGGCGCGGGCGTCCACCCATTTCTGCGGCTCCTTCAACTTCGCGAGCACGAAGACCGACAGCAGTGCGGGCAGCGCGCCGACAATGAACATCGCCTGCCACGGCTTCAGCCCGAACGGCAGTGTCGCCGCCAGACCGATCGCCATGCCGATCCCGCCCGCGGCGAGGTTGCCCCAGGTCGAAAGCGACTGCAGCAGGCCGAGCGCGGGCGGACGGGCGCGGTCCGGCACGGCGTCGGCAACCAGCGCGACCGCGAGTCCGAACACGCCGCCGACGCCCAGCCCGGTGATGAAACGATAGACGCAGAAATCGGTGAAGCCGGTCGCAAACGCGTTCAGGCCCGTGCTCATCGAATAGAGGAGGATCGTGACCGTGAGCATTTTGGCCCGGCCGTAGCGGTCGCCGAGCGCGCCGAAGATCAGACCGCCGATCGCCCAGCCCACGAGAAACACCGACGTCGTGTAGGGCCCGAGGACGGTCGCGAGTTTTTTGTCGGGCACCAGCTGCTCCATCGCGCCATCGCGCGCGAGGTTGAAGAACTGCTGGTCCATGCAGTCGAAGAGCCACGCGAGCGAGGCGACGATGAAAACGAACCAGTGTTCACGGTTGAGCAAACGCCACCAGGGCACGGAGGGGGAGGGGGCAGGGGTCATGCGAAGAGACGGGGACGGAGCGGAAAAACGATTGTCATTCTGGGCGGAGCGAAGAATCCAGCAGGATATTCGACCCGCGAGACGTTACAGAATCCAATTGGGTTCTTCGCTTCGCCCGGAATGGCGGGAGTGAAGGCGGGCGGATCGTTTCAAAGTTTCACCGGCGCCCCGCTTTCGGCGGAAGCATAGAGCGCGCGGATGAGGGCGACCGCGTTGCGGGCTTCATGACCTTCGAGCGCGGTCGGCCGCCCGGTGCGGAGCGCGTCGACGAGATCCTGGATTTGCCGGAGGTGGCCCTGATGGCTGATCGCGCCCGGCGAGCCGGCGCCCGAGCGCATGGCGGGATCGATCTTGGCCGAGCGGATTGCTTCGTCTCCGGGCTGCTCCTGCCGGAATTCCCAGCGGATCAGCTGGTCGTCCTCCAGCATGGCGGAGCCGGTTTCCCCGCAAATTTCGACGCGCCGCTGCCAGCCGGGCCAGAGCGCCGTGCTCGCCTCGATCGAGCCGAGCGCGCCGCTCGCGAACCGCAGCGTGGCGCTCGCCGTGTCCTCCACCTCGATGCCGGTGTGCACGCGCCGCGTCGTCCACGCGAAGATTTCCTGCGGCATGCCGGCGAACCACTGCAGAAGGTCGATGGCGTGAATCGCCTGGTTCATGCAGGCGCCGCCGCCGTCCAGCGCGCGCGTTCCCTTCCAGCCGGAATAATACTCCCTGCTGCGATGCCACTTCACCGCGGCGCTTGCGAGCACGAGCCGTCCGAAACGCCCGGCCTCCACCGCCGCCTTCAAGGTGCGCGCGCCTTCGCCGAACCGGGCTTGAAAAATCGGGGTGACGCGCACGCCGGCGGCAGCGGCGGCGCGGAGAATTTCGTCGGTGCGTTCCGTGGTGATCTCGAGCGGTTTTTCGATGACGACGTGTTTGCCCGCGCGGATCGCCGCGAGCGCGGGTTCCAGGTGCGCGCCGCTGGGGGTGGTGATGCACACCGCGTGGATGTCGGGGTGGGCGACGAGTTCGGCGACGCGGGTGGTGGCGAGGGTTGCGCCGTGCTTCTGCGCGAAGGCGCGGGCGTTGTCCGCGTTGCGCGTGGCGACCCCGACGAGCCGGGCCCCGCGGGCCTCGGCGATCGCGCGCGCGTGAAAGTCGGCGATCATTCCCACGCCGACGATGCCAAATCCGACATCGGAAACCTGCGCAGGCAGGGGGCGAAAAGCGGGGGCGGAAGGGGCCGTCATCCCGCCGATTGTTAGACGACCCGGAGGGAAGTCTAGCCCGCAGGAGAAGTTGTCGGGGCCGCCCAGTTTACTGAAGCGGCGGTCTATGACCGCCGGGTTTGCTAAGGGACCGTGTCCCCGATCGCCGGCGGTCAACGACCGCCGTTACCTCCGGAAGTCAGGTTTCGTTCGGCTTCGGGGCGGGAGCGTCGCGGCCGTTCAGGCAGTGGCGGATCGCGGCCTGAAATTCCTCGAGGTTGAACGGCTTCGGCAGCACGCGGTCGACGTGGAGCTGGCCGATCGCCTGCAGTTGCGGCGCGGTGAGGCGGCCGCTGCTGATCAAAATGCGTCCGGGATAATTCGCCGCGCGGGCGCGGCGCGCGAACTCGATGCCGTCGATGCCGGGCAGGTTCACATCGAGCATGAGCAGGTCGTAGGCGCCGGGATTGGGCGCGAGATGCTCCCAGCCCGCCACGCCGTCCGCGATGTGATGAACGTGATGCCCGTGGCGTTTCAGCGCGGCGACGATCGTGAGCGCGACGAGTTCCTCGTCCTCCACCACCAGCACGCGCGCCACGTGCACCCCGGACGTGCCGGTGGCCACGGCGGATTTGACGATGATCTTTGGCACCGGCCACACGGGGAGCAGCACGTGAAAAACGGTGCCTTCGCCCGTGGTGGATTCCACTTCAACCTTGCCGCCCGCTTCCGTCGTGAGATGCCAGACCGTCGCGAGGCCGAGACCCGTGCCGCGGCCGACGGCCTTCGTGGTGTAGAACGGTTCGAAAATGCGTTCGCGCGCGGCGGCGGTGATGCCGAGGCCGTTGTCGCGGACACTCAGGCGCTGCCAGCCGATCGGCTGGCGTTCGCGCTGCTGGCGGCGCGGAAGCTGGGCGGCGTCGGAAGGCAGGTGTTCCGCTTCGACCCGGATGCGCGGGCTCCACTCCGCGGGAGGATGCGCGGCGAGTTTGTCCTCAAGCGTGTCGCGGGCGTTGAGGAGCAGGTTGACGAGAATCTGGTTCAGGTCCGTCGCGTTGAAAAACAACGGGGGCAGGTCGGCGGGCACGGCGTTTTCCCAGACGATGCGCCGGTCCATCGTGGGGCGGAGCAGGTCGAACGCGCCCGCGACCACCGTGGCGAGGCCGACGGCTTCCGAGCGCGTTTCGGTTTTGCGGCCGAAGGTGAGGAGGCGGCGCGTGAGCTCGGCGGCGCGCTGCACCGCGCGGGCGATCACGCTGATGTCCTGCTGCAGCTTGGTGTCCTGCACGCGGTCGAGCTGGAGTTCGCTCGTCTTCAGCATGATTGGCGTGAGCAGGTTGTTGAACTCGTGGGCGATTCCGCCGACGAGTTCGCCGACCGCGCGCAGCTTGCGGGTTTGCGCGAGCTCCTCGTCGAAGCGGCGGCGCTCGGTGATGTCCTCGGTGAGCACGCAGACCCGCGCGCAGCCGTTGGCCCCGGGGGCGAGCGGGACGAGCGTGAGCACCACGACGCGGCGGTTGGTGGCGAGCGTGTGTTCCTCGTGGATGATTTTGTTGCCGGTGGGCCAGCGCTTGAGCGCGTCCGCGAGGTGCGACGACCACTCGGGCGTGAAGCGAAGCTCCTCGAGCCGGCGGCCGAGGGTGGCGTCGATGGCGAGGTCGAAGAGCTGCCCGGCGCGCGGATTCAGCGCGATGACGCGGTGGCCGTCCGGGGCGGCCTCGATGACGCACATCGCCATCGGGATGTTTTCGTAGAGCGCGCGCAACAGCTCCTCTTTTTCCGCGAGCTGTTCGGCCTGGCCGGCGACGCGTTTGCGCAGGACGCGCTGCCGGAGCAGCCCCCACAGCGCGAGAAGGAAGGCGATGAGCAAGGCCCCCGCGGCATATTTGACGACCTGGCTTCCGGTGAAAACCGGCGGATCGAAACGCCCGAACCACTTCCGGTAAATCCGGTCGTATTCGCCGGTGCGATGGAGGACGGCGAGGCCCTCGTTCAGGCGCGCGAGGAGCGCGGCGTCGCCCTTGTGGACGGCGAAGCAGTGCCGCACGTCGACGTCCGTCTCCGCGTCGAGCTGAAGGATGTTGGTGAAGTTTTCCCGTTCGGCGACGGAGAGAACGGTCAGCCGCGAACCGAAGGTCGCGTCCGCCTCGCCGGTTTCGACCAGGCGGAGCGCTTCCGTGAACGAGTTGGTGTAGACGATGCGGCACTTCAGCCCGCGGTTGCGCAGAAAATCCTCGCCCATCGAGGCGACGCCGACGATGGCGAAGGTTTTGCCGTCGAGATCGGACACATTGTGCACCGGGCTGTTGTGCCGCCGCACAAAGACCGCGCCCTGCAGGGTGAGGAAGGGCACGGAAAAATCCGTGAACTCCATGCGGCGCACCGATTCGCTGAAGGCCTGCAGCATGTCGTATTCGCCCTGTTGAAACCGCGCGTGCAGATCCTTGCTCGCGAGCACGGCCCGCTGGATCTTCAGGTTCATCACGCGCGCGACCGCGTCGAGGAGATCGACGGAAAATCCCTCCAGTTCCCCGCGGGAGTTGAGATAGGAGTTGGAAAAACTGTCGTTGGTTGCGCCAACGACGATGGTTTCGCGCACGCGGGCGTTGAAGCGGTCCTCCGGCGCTTTTTTCTCCGCGGCTCGGGCGCCCGGAAGTCCGAGCAGCACGCACAGGCCGGCCAGGAAGAAAATGCGGAGGCGAAGCTTGAAGTGGGGCACGACTTAAATTGGCCGGAAGGCAGGGTATAATCGGCGGGAGCGGGTTTAGGTAAACTGCAAATATGCTCCGAAGCGCCTAAGATGCAGAGTTTTCATCGGTGCGCAGCAGACGGGAACCCGATGTCTGCTGCCTGCTTGCGCGCGGTGAGTGATGCGCCCATGTTGCGCGCGTGCGAATTTTGCTCGTCGAAGACCACGTGATGTTTCGCGAAGTTCTGCGGAAGGTCTGTGCCGTCGAACTTCAGCTCGAAGTGGTCGGCGAGGCGGGTGACGGCCGGACGGCGGTCGGGCTGGCCCTCACGACGGCGCCGGACCTGGTGCTGCTCGATTTGCACCTGCCGAATCTCGACGGTTTTGGCGTCGTGGACGCCGTGCGGCGGGTGGCCCCGGAGATCCGGGTCCTGTTGCTGTCGTCGCATTGCGATCCGTTCACGGTCTACCGCGCGGGTGAATCGCGGGTGCAGGGTTTTGTGGACAAGAACACGAACACCGTCGCGATCCTGAAGGAGGCGATCTCGGTCGTGAGCAAGGGGGGCGTGTATTTTTCGGAGACGTTCAAGCGGATCAAGGCGGAGCGGCAGAAGGATCCGCGCTCGTTCGACAAGCTGCTCACCGCCCGCGAACAGGCGGTCCTGCCCCTGCTCGGCGAACCTTTGAACGACGTCGAGATCGCGAGCCGCCTTGGGATCACCATTGGCACCGCCGAAAAGCACCGTTTCAACATCCGCCGCAAACTCGCCCTGCAGACTGACGCCGAAGTCGCCCGCTACGCGCGGGAGCACGGTTTCACGCTGGGTGCGACGCAGGCCTGCGGTGGCGCAACGCTTCCGTAACCACGCGGATCTCCTCGCGGACGCGTTCGATCAGCACGCCAAACGCCGCGCCGTCGCCGGCGCGCGCCGCCCGTTCCAGGCCCGTGGCGGCCTCTTCGAGCGATCCACCCCCGACCATCTTCGCCTGCGAAACCACGTAGTGCGCCGAGGCGGCGAGGGCGGGAAAATCGCGCGCGCTTGAGGCGTGCTCGAGCTTGTCCTGCGCCTCCCCCAGCGAGGAGACGAAGCGCTCGATCTGCTCGCCCAAGCCCTGGTCGGTGCCATCGGAAATATAACTGAGCAGCGAAACATCGAGCGCCCGCGCGGGCACTTCCGCGGGAATGTGCACGGACGCGGCGGCCAGTTGACGGCGGCCCGCCGCCAGCAGGACCTTGCGCAGCTTGTCCGGGGTGAGCGGCTTTCCCACAAACGCATCCATGCCCGAGCTGAGGCAGAGCGCCCGGTCCTCCGCGGTGCAGTACGCGGTGACGGCGAGCAGGATGGCGCGGGGATTGTCGGCCTCGATGAGGCGGATGCGTTTCGCGACCTCGGTGCCGTCCATGTCGGGAAGATTGCGATCCAGGAGGACGATATCGAAACGCTTCCGGGTGAAAAGTTCGAGCGCCTCGGTTCCGGTGGCGGCGCGCTCGCAGGGCAGGCCGAGTTTCGCGAGCACTGCGGAGGCGGCCCACGCATTGTAATCCGCATCCTCGACGATGAGCACGGTGGCGCTGGGCAGCGCGATGCCGGTGGCGGCCGGCGCCGGTTCGCTGATGGCGAGCGGAAGCCGGAGATAAAAGGTCGAGCCAACGCCGCGCCGGCTCTGAACTCCGACGGAGCCGCCCATGATGTCGGCGAGCGAACGGCAGGCGGCGAGTCCGAGACCCGACCCTTTGATGATTTCACCCCGGGCGTTCGGGAGGCGGTTGAACTTGGTGAAGAGCGAGCCGAGGTCCGCCGCCTCGATGCCGGGGCCTTCGTCGATGACGCCAAATTCGATCTCGTCGCGCGAATCCTCCGCCAGTCTGGCGGAGAGCCGGATGGTGCCTCCGGCGTACTTGAGCGCGTTGCTCGTGTAGTTCACGAGGATCTGCTGGATGCGGCCGGCGTCGCCGAGGAGGGTTCGCGGCAGCTGGGGATCAACCTCGAGGAGGACGACCGCGCCCCACTCAGCCGTCTCGCCTTTCAACGTTGTCGCCACGGCGCGCAGCAATTCGGCCGGCGCGAACGGGCCGGGGCGCAATTCGATCTGGCCGGCCTCGATGCGGGCGAAGTCCAGGACGTCGTCGACGAGCGACGAAAGGTAGGTGGTGCATTCGCGCAGCGTGGAGACGATTTCGCGCTGGCGCGGATCGAGGCGGGTGTCCTCGAGGGCGAGCGCGAGGCCGACGATCCCGTTGAGCGGATTGCGGATGTCGTGGCTCATGTTGGCCACGAATTCGGTTTTCGCGGCGCTCGCCTTGGCGAGCTGGGCCGTGCGCTGGCTGACTTTCTCCTCGAGGTCCGCGTTGCGGCGGCGAAGCGCGCGCACGCGCAACCGGTAGAGCGCGTAGACGCCCGGGGCGAGGGCGAGCAGCACACCGGCAACCGCCGGCGTGCTGCGCCACCACGGCGGGAGAATTTCAAAGCGAAAACTGGCCGGGGCGCTCGTGACCCCGGTCTCGGCCACGGTCCGCACGCGGAAAACATATTCGCCATCGCGCAGCGCGGTGAGCTCGCGTTGCGCCGAGGCTTCGGCCGGAACCCAGTCGCGATCGATTCCTTCGATGAAGGTTTCGAGCCGGAGTGTCGGGGTGATCGAGTATTGCGGGGCCGCAAAGCGGAAGTGCACGGCGTTCGTCGAGTAGGGGAGCGAACGGACGATCGGCTGAAGCCCGGTGGCGTTCGTGCGGGAGTAGGCCGAGAGCAGCGGCGGCTGCGGCGCGGGTGCGAGCGGCCCGTTGGGCACGGAATGGCGGAGAAGTCCTTTCGTGCCGCCGATCCAGAGCGTGGTGGTGTTTTGGGCGTCGTCGCGTTCGGTTAAAAAGCCCCACGGGCTGCCGATCTGCCACAAGCCTTCCACCGCGTGGGGCTGCCAGAGCGCCTGATTTTTTTGGATTTCGATGCGCGCGGCGAACGGAGGTTTCGCACCCGCTTCCGCATAGACGGCCCAGACGCTGTTGTCGGCCGCGAGATAGGAGAACGCCGCGAGTTTTCGCCCGGTGCGGTAATTTCGAATCGGGGAAAATTTGTCCGAGTCCGCCGCGAGCAGCCAGCCGCCTTCCGGAGCCAAAACGACCACGGCGCCATCCTGCGTCGCCACGGCGGAAGCGGGTCCGGAAAACTTCGGCAGCCCCATGGCCGGATCGGGCGGCGCGGCTTCCACCGCACCCGCTGCGTCGGGCCGGGCCGACAGCACCCCGCGCGTGGTGGTGCCGATCCACAGCTGACCCCGTGCGTCCTCCGCGATCGAGGTGGCGACGTCGGGAAGATTTTCCACCAGCGAGCGGCCCTTTTTGCCCGGCTCGAGCAGCACGATTTTCCGGCCTTCGGAAATCAGATAGTTCTCGGGGCGGAGCCGCGACGGTTTCGCGATGTTGGCGTCGGTCGAGGTGGGATGGAGCACTTTCGTCACGCCGTCCGACCACAGCACGGCCGAATAGGGGCGCCCCAGCACCAGGCCTTCCTTCGTGGAACGGATGTCCGCGATCCGGCCGCTCAGGGGAATCCGTTGAAACTGGCGGGTCTCCTCCGACTGGAAATAGACATCGTTCTCGGTCGCGATGGCGAGCTGGCCGCGATGGCGGAGGACCGCGCGGATCTGCTGGTCGGGCAGTCCGGAGCGCTGGTCGAAAAACTGGGAGGGCGACTGCAGGGACAGGCGGAAAATCCGTTTGCTCGAAGCGGCCCAGAGGCCTTTTTCGGCATCCACAAACAGGAAATAAATCGCGCGGGTGGGCAGACCGTTGGTCTCGTTGAGGATTTTATCCACCGCCCCGTCCGGACGGAGCAGCGCGATGCCTCCGAGAAAAGTGCCGACCGCGAGTCGTCCATCCGGCAGGCGGGTCGCACTTGTCACCGATTCGGTCTCGATAAAGGAAGACGCCTCGGGCGCGAAGGGCTGCAGTTTCCCCTCGGTAAAATTGAAGAGGCCCTTGTGCGTGACGAAGAACCAGTTTCCCTCGCCGCGCGGCTCCATTAAAAAAATCGCGTTATCGTCGAGCGCCTCGGCGGGAATGATCTTGGACGGCCCGTCCGCGGTCATCGCATAAAGTCCGGAGGGGCGGTGCTGGACGTAGACGGTGCCGTTCACCCGCATCCCGCGGAGTCGTCGCGGGGATGGCATCGGCCACACTTGGAATTTCTCGCCGTTCCACCGCAGGATTTTGTCCTCGGTGACAAACGTCACGCCGTTTTCCCCGGCGAAAACCTGCCAGACGGCCCCGAGTTTGGCGGAGTCAAAAGGCAGATGCTGCTGGAGCGAGTGAAACACCCAGCCGTCCCGTGAAGGTTCGAACCAGCCCAGCTCTCCGACGGCGCCGGCCCAGAGACGCCCCTGGCGGTCGAGGTCCATGCCGCGGAGTGCATAGGTCGCAGTGAGCGCGGTGGTCGTCCAGCGCTGGCCGTCGTAGCTGACGAGTTCGTGGCCGCCGAAATGAATTTTCCCCTCGGGGTCCTGCACGGCGTTCCACGCGATCATGTTCGCGCCCGTGTTCTCCTGCGTGAACGTCGTTACGATCGGGAAACCTTCGCGCCGATCCTGTCCAAAGGCCGCGGAGAGGGTGAACGACGCCCAAAATAGCAACGCCACGCGCGCGCAGATGCGGCCGGTCTGGCCGGAAGTGGAAGCGGACTCGGTCACCGCGGGGGAACGTGCATTTCTTTCCAGCGCGTGGCGATTCCTTTTTCGGAACGCCTGCCGGAAAACCGGCAGGCCTACCGGATTTCCGGTACGTCTTCCGAAAATCCGGCAGTCGGGACCATCGAAATCGCAGTCAAGTTGGCGAAACTGGGCGTGTTATGAATACCACGAAACGACTGGTTTTCGGAGTGCTTGCCAGCCTCCTGCTTGCGGTGGGGTTTGCGAATGCGGCGGATCGTCTCGATCCCATGTCTGCCAACATCGGTTCGATTCACGGGGTGACGGATGATCCTCCCGGGCCCGGCTGCGACGATGGCAGCGGAGGCGAACCTTAAAGGACCTCTGCAATGCTGAGTCTCGCCTCCATTCGTTATCGCAACGTGCTCGTCGAGCACGGCGGCCCCGTCGCCAGCGTCGAGACGGGGAAGTTTCATGTGTGCGGCCGCCAGATGTTTCAGGCGAATGTCCGGCTCAAGGCCGGTCTCACCGCGAAGCGGGCGCTGAGCATCTACAGCGATGCGGATGGCACGGGCACGCATCGCGTGCCGGCCATCGCGCGGCACATGGCGGTTTCCGAAGCGATGGAGCGCTGGGCATTTCATTCGACGGTGCGTTCGGAACGCGCCGCGGAATTCGGTTTCGATGTGGATCCTTCCTCCAACGGCATGTCGGCGTTTCCCGGCCTGCTGCGAAACAACGCGCGGAGGAAGGCGCTGCTCGAGGCGGTGGAGCGCTACAGCCTCATCGCGTGGTGGGAGGGACTGGCCGAGGGACGCCTGATGGAAACGGACTGGCCGGGCGTCTCGGCCGTGGCGATCGACGGGCCGTTCGGCGGCGTGACGGTGATCGCCTTCGCCCGCACCGAGTGGGGCGGCTACGCCTATGGCCACGCGGCGGAGGAATCCATCGGCGCCGCCTGCGAGCGCGCCGTGATCGAGCTGGCGCGCCACGAATGGGTGCTGCGCGCCTGGCGGCTGGCCTTCGCCTCGGGACAAAACGCGGCGCCTACCAATCTCTTCGAGCGGCGCTGCCTCTTTTTTGCCTCCGAGGAAGGCTACGACACTTTTCAAAATCGTCTCCACTTCAACGCGCAGAGTTCCCTGCCGCGCCCCGTGATCGCCTGCGATCGCGACATCCCCGGCCCGTGGGCGGAATATGCGACGGTCTGGCGGTTCGCATTGCGACCGCCAACGGATGGATACCTGAAAGGGGGGGAGCGTTATTTCTTCTGGTGACGAACGGTCTCCCGGCGCGGCTCGGAGCGGAGCCGTGTTGAAGATACTCCACCTCGAGGATGACGCCGGGGATGCGGAGCTCGTGCGCTCCGTCGTCCTCGAGGAATGGCCGGATTGTGTGATCAAGGTCGTGTCCTCCCGGTTTACTTTCACCGGGGAGCTGCAGCTCGGTCGCTACGACCTGATCCTGGCGGATTACAGCGTGCTGGCTTTCGACGGGATGGAGGCGCTGGCACTGGCCAAGAAACGCGTCCCGGACACCCCTTTCATTTTTCTCTCGGGCACGATCGGCGAGGATCGCGCGATCGAGGCGGTGCGATACGGAGCGGACGACTACGTCCTGAAGGACCGGATGAAACGGCTGCTGACGACGATCCCGCGCGTCTTGCGCGACAGCGAGGAACGCCAGCGCCGCCGCCAGGCGGAAAGCCGGGTGCGGGAGCTCGCGGAAATGCTCAACCAGGCCCGCGAAGCCATCGTCATCACCGATCTCGAGGGACACATCATTTCCTGGAATGCGGGCGCGGAACATCTCTTCGGGTGGAAAAGCGACGAAGCGCTCGGCAAGACCACCGCCGAGCTTTTCTCCCAGGACGAACACGCGCAGTTCCGGGCCGCGCGCGAGGAAACCGCCGCGAAGGGTTCGTGGAACGGGGAGCTTCACGTGCACAACCGGCAGGGAAATCCCGTGGTGCTGGAAACGAGGCGCACGCTCATCCGCGACGACAACGGCGCGCCCCGCGCCCATCTCAGCATCAACAGCGACGTCACGGATCGAAAGCGCCTCGAGGAACAGTTTTTGCGCGCGCAGCGGATGGAAAACATCGGGCTGCTCGCGGCCGGCATCGCGCACGATCTGAACAACGTCCTCGCGCCAATGCTGATGTCCGCACCGATGCTGCGCGGCTGGGTCAACGACCCGGCGGGGCTGCGGATGATCGATTTGCTGGAGAGAAGCGCCGAGCGGGGCTCGGGACTCGTGAAGCAAATCCTGGCGTTCGCGCAGGGCGTCAGCAGCGAGCACCGCCTCGTGCAGATGAGCGCGGCGATGCGCGAAATCATCACCGTGGTCACGGGCACGTTTCCGAAAACCATCCGGCTCGAGGAAAACATCGCCGCCGACCTGTGGCCGGTGAAGGCGAGCCAGATCCAGGTTCACCAGGTGCTGCTCAACCTGTGCGTCAATGCCCGCGACGCGATGCCGGAAGGCGGCACCCTCCGGCTCCGCGCGGAGAATTGCAGCCTCGATATCGATGCCGCGCGCGAAATCGGGAGCGGCGTCGCCGGGTCGTTCGTCGTGCTGCATGTCGAGGACACCGGCACCGGAATTCCGCCCAATGTGCTCGAACGCATGTGGGAGCCGTTTTTCACGACGAAGGAGGCGGACAAGGGCACCGGCCTCGGGCTTTCGACCGTGCGCGGAATCGTCAAGAGCCACGGAGGCTTCGTCGAAGTGCGGACGAAGGTCGGCGAAGGCACCGCGTTCCGCGCGTATTTTCCCGCGGTGGTCGCCGCCGAAATGCCGGCCGGTCCGCGCCCGCCGCCCCGCGCGCACGGCGAACTTATTCTCGTGGTCGAGGATTCGCCCGACATCCGCGAGATGACCGCCGCCATGCTGACCCGCCAGGGCTATCGCGTCCTGCTCGCGGCCGACGGCGCCGAAGCGGTGACGCTCTTTAACCAGCGCGGCGCCGAAATCCGCCTCGTGATTTCCGACCTGCGCATGCCGAACCTCGATGGCGCGATGCTCGCGCGCGTCCTCCACCGGCTGAACCCGGCCGTGAAAATGCTCGTGGTCAGCGGCAATCAGCCGCGCGCACCGTGGAGCACCAATCCGTGGCCGGACAACTTTGCGGCCGATTTTCTGCCGAAACCTTTCAAGCCCGATGTCCTGCTTCGAAAGGTTCGGGAACTCATTCACTCGAAGACCCCGTCGATCGGCGCCGCGTAGCACCGCCCTCACCTGTGACCGGTCCTTCCCGCTTTCATTCCAACCTGAGCCTCCTCCTGCGCTGGAGAGTCGTTTTCGTGCTGCTCTGGAGCGTGATGGTCGCCCGGCTGTTTTTTAAATAGCCCGCCGGCGATTGGGTGGCGGTATGGTTTGGCATTGCGGGGGTCCGCCCCGCGGGACGACGAAGCAATCCCGCTGGATCGCGCCCACGGCTGCGCCTCGGCGCCCGCGGTGCGCTGCGCGCACCTCGCGATGGAAATCCGGACGCGCTTTGGGTTCGCGCTTCGAAAATGAAGTTGTCAGTTCGAGGGGCTGATCCGTTAACGCGAATGTCGAAGCGCCACTCCCATCCTTCCGGACCTGCGACGAAGGTGCCGATGCCCGGCGCAACGCCGGATCCCGCGGAAGAACGGGCCTTTCCCTGGTGGGTGCTGGTCGTCGTGGCAACCGTGGTGGCGTATCTGCCGGCGTTGCGCGCCGGGTTTGTCTGGGATGACAACGCACACGTCACCCCCGCCGAGCTTCGCTCCTGGGGCGGCCTCGGGCGGATCTGGTTCGAGCCGGGTGCGACGCAGCAGTTTTATCCGGTCCTGTATTCCTGGTTCTGGCTCCAGCATTTTTTGTGGGGCGATGCACCGGCGGGATATCATCTCGTCAGCGTTCTCCTGCACGCCGCGGCCGCGTGTCTGGTGGGTTGGAATCTGCGCCGCCTGCAAATTCCCGGGGCGTGGCTGGCGGCCGCGCTCTTTGCGCTGCACCCGGTGCACGTCGAGTCGGTCGCGTGGATCAGCGAGCAGAAGAACACGCTGTCCGCCGTTTTTGCGCTGCTGGCGATGGGCGTGTTCTGGCGGTTTCACGCCACGCGCGCGTGTGGCGCCTATTTTCTGGCAACGGCTTTTTTCGCCGCCGCGCTCGCGAGCAAAACCGTGACCGCGACCGTGCCGGCCGGGCTGCTGGTGCTGCTGTGGTGGCGGAACGGCGGCTTGGAATGGCGGCGTGATTTCGCGCCGCTGGCGCCGTGGCTGATCCTGGGCGTCGTGGCCGGCGTTTTCACCGTGATGGTGGAGCGCCACCATGTCGGCGCGACCGGGGTGGAATTCGACCTCACGTTGCTGCAACGCTGCCTGCTCGCGGGCCGGGCGGTTTGCTTTTACGCCGGGAAACTTTTCTGGCCCGCCAATCTCATCTTCATCTATCCCCGCTGGGAAATCTCCACCGCGGGAATCGCGTGGACGGTTTATCTCTGCGGAGTGCTCGCGGTGACCGCGGTCTTCTGGCGCTGGCGGCACACCCGCCGCGGGCCCTTGGCGGCGTGGTTGTTTTTTGTCGGGACGCTTTTTCCCGCGCTGGGCTTTTTCGACGTCTATCCGTTCCTCTATTCTTTTGTCGCGGATCACTTCCAGTACTTCGCGAGCCTCGGGTTGCTCACACTGCTGGCGGCGGCCATCGCGCTTTGGTGGCGGCGGGTCTCCCCGCCGCAGCGGTGGATCCTGAATGGCGCGGTCGCACTCGTCCTCGCCACCCTGGCGACGCTGACGTGGCGGCAGAGCCGGACCTACCACGATGCGCGGACACTCTACACGGCGGTTATCGCGCGGAATCCCGGCTGCTGGATGGCGCATTTCAACCTCGGCAACCTGCTGCGCGAATCCGGCGAGATCGATCGGGCGATCCAGCATTATGAGCGTGCGTTGCAGGCGAACGCGCGATTGCCCGATGCGCACTCCAATCTCGGGGTCGCGTTGCAAGCCAGGGGCCGCGTGGATGAGGCGGTGGCCCATTACGAGGAGGCCCTGCGGATCGATCCCAACTATTTCTACGCCCAGAACCAGCTGGGAGTGGTACTGAGCCAGCAGCGGAAATTCGCGGAGGCGCTGGCGCACCATCAGGCGGCGCTGCGTTTGAATCCGGGGCGTCCGCAAACCCACGCCTATCTCGGCAACGCGTTCCGCAATCTCGGACAACTCGAGCAATCGGCCGCGCACTACGAGGAGGCGCTCCGGCTCGATCCCCGCTTCGTGACCGCACACCTCGGGCTCGGCAACACGCGGCGCGAACAGCAGCGTCTCGCCGACGCGCAGCGCGCCTATGAGAGGGTGCTCGAGCTGGAGCCGAACCACGCCGGTGCGCACAACAATCTCGGCACGGTTCTCCTGATGAACGGCAAAACGCCGGAGGCGATCCGGCATTTCGAGGAAGCGCTGCGCCTCAATCCGGCTTCGAGCGAGGCACAACGGAATCTCGCCGCCGCGCTCGAGATCGCGCGGCGTTGAGCCTCGCGATTCGAGGGCTTTTATTCCGCGGTTGGTTTCACGTCATCTCCCCGTAACGTAGCCGGGGCTATCGTTGGCCCGTTTTGTTCATGCGACTCCTCCTCATCGAAGATTCCGTCCGCCTGCAGCAGAGCCTGGGGGCGGCGCTCCGGCATTCCGGTTATGCCCTGGATCTCGCGGGCGACGGCGAGGAAGGGTTGTTCCAGGCGCAGTCGAGCGATTACGACGCCATCATCCTCGATATCATGCTGCCCAAGCTCGACGGCCTCGAAGTCCTGCGGCGTTTGCGCGAGGGCGGCCGGCTCACTCCCGTTCTGCTGCTCACGGCCAAGGACACCGTCTCGGATCGCGTGCAGGGCCTCAACCAGGGGGCGGATGATTACCTGATCAAACCGTTCGCCCTCGAGGAACTGCTCGCGCGCGTGAAGGTGCTCTGCCGGCGCAAATACCGGATGACCGACGCCCGCATCACGATCGACGATCTGGTCGTCGACACGGTGGCCAAGCGGGTCACGCGCGGCGGCCGCCCGGTGGAGCTGACCTCGCGTGAATTTGCCCTGCTGGAATATCTCGCGAGCCGGCGCGGCGCGGTGGTCTCGCGCTCCGACATCGAGGAACACATCTACGACGGAATGGTGGACCCGATGAGCAACGTGGTGGATTCGGCGATCTGCATCGTGCGGCGCAAACTCGCGGAATCGAATCCGCGTCCGCTGATTCACACCCGCCGCGGCCAGGGCTATGTGCTCGAGGCGGACGAAACATGCGCTCCCTCCGACGCCAGCTGACCGCCGGCCTCCTGCTGGCTTTCGCCCTGCTGCTCAGCGGCGGCGGCGCGCTCGTTTATTGGGCGGTGCGCGAATCGCTCTACGATCAGTTCGACGCCGCGTTGAAGGCGAAGGCGCTCGTCGTGATGACCGACACGCGAATCACCGACGGGCGGGTGCGCGTTTCGTTCTCCGACCGGTTTCTCCGCGAGTTCGACGATGCCGTTGCGACGGAATTTTTCCAGGTCTTCGACGCAAAGGGCCAGACCGTCGAGCGCTCGGATTCCCTCGGCGAGCGCAAGCTGCCGGGCACGCTGCGCGGTCCGATCGACGCACCGGTTTATTGGAATCTCACGCTGCCAAACGGCGAGAAGGGGCGCGCAATCGGCATCGTGTTTCAACCGCTCGTACGCCGGCAGGCTTCGCAGGATGTCACGGTCGTGGTGGCCGTGAGCCGGCGGCACGTCGGCGAAACGCTGCTGAACCTCCGCAATATCATCGCGGGTTGCGGCGTGGCGCTGCTGGGCCTGACCGCCGCGGTGGTGTCATGGGTTTTGCGCCGGGGTTTGCGCCCGCTCGACGACGTCGGCGGACGGATCGCGCTGATCGACGCCGGATCGCTCGGCCAGCGTTTTCCCCTGGAGAAAATGCCGTCGGAGCTCCAGCCGGTCGGCCGCAAACTCAACGACCTGCTCGCGCGGCTCGAGGCCTCGTTCGAGCGTGAACGCCGTTTCAGCGCCGATCTCGCCCACGAACTCCGCACCCCGCTCGCCGAGCTGCGGTCGCTGGCGGAACTGGCGCTGACCTGGCCGGCGAATCGGGAGCCCGGCACGGATCAAACCGTGTTGGACATCACGCTGCAGATGGAAGCGCTCGTGGCGCGGCTGCTCGCGATCAGCCGCGCGGAACCCGGTCGCGAATCGCTGCCACGAGCCGCGGTGAACGTCGCCGCCACCGTGGAGAATGTCCTGCAACCGCTCGCGCGCGCGATCGCCGCGGCCGAACTCACCATCGAGCGGACGGTGCCGGTGGACGCGACGCTTTTGACCGACGCGGTGCTTTTCGAATCCATCGTCGCGAACCTGGTCGGGAATGCCGTGGCTTATTCCGGTCGCGGGCAGCCGGTGCGCGTGACGTTTTCGAAAGGCGGGGGAAATTTTGAATTCAAGGTGATGAACGCCGCCCCGGATTTGCGCGCGGAAGATCTGACGAAGATGTTCGACCGTTTCTGGCGCAAGGATCAGGCGCGCACCGGCGCCAACCACGCGGGCCTCGGACTCGCGCTTTCGCGCTCGTTTGCCGATGTCCTCGGCTGGGAACTCGCCGCGACGCTGGCCGATGGAAATGTGCTCGTGATGACGCTGCGGGGCCCGGCGTGAGCGGCGGCCGCGGCCGGTTCAACGCAGCGGCACCGTGACGGCGAGGCTGAAAGCGCGCCCAAGCGGCGAGCCGCCGCGATAGCCGGCGACGGTGTCGGCGAACGGCGGGTCCCGGTCGAAAACGTTTTCGACTCGCAGGAGGACCCGCGTGCCCCGGCCAAATTTTTTCCACAGCGGACTCTGGAAACGGTAGCCGACGTTGAGGTCGACGTTCTGCGTGGCCTCGACGCCGACGACATTCGACGCGCTCGCCGCCAGCGCGCCGGTGTAGCGAAAGCGAACGGAGGTGTTCCACGCCTTGCGGCTCCAGGCCGCCTGACCCTGAAACGTCCAGTCGGGCGGATTGTCGTCGCCCGAGCCTTCGTAGACGTAGGGAACGCCCGGCGCGATCTCGTGGGTGGATTTCAGAAATTGCTGCGCGCTCGCCGTGAATCGGAAGCGGCCGAGTTCCTTCGAGGAGAGGCGATAGTCGGCCGAGTAGGAGACGTCGTGCGTTTCGGCCTCGCCCAGATTGCCGGGCGTGACGTCGATCGCGGCGATCGCGCCGGGACGCCCGAGGGCGATGTCCTCGGCGCTGGGTGCGGTCCGGATCACGCGACCCGGAAATGCACCCTCGTTGTTGATGATGTCCTGTGGCTCGAAATCGCGGTGCAGGATATTGTGGCGGCGGCGGACGTCGTAGTTCGCGGACAAGCGGAAGCCGCTGAGAAACGAAGGCTCGAAGGTCGCGCCGATCGACGACCGCTCGGTCTTCGAGGGATCGACGATGATCATGTCGCGGTTGAAAACTTCCACGTTGCTGACGGCCGCGTCGTTGCGTGCGGGATCGATCAACGTTTCGCCGACGAGGATTTCCGAACCTGGCAGGATGCTTTGTCGCGAGGTGGTGGAACTTAAGGAATGGCGCGCGCGCAGCAGCAGCGACTTGGCGGGCACCCAGACGAGGCCGGCTGAATCGTCGCGACCCGCTCCGTCGTCGTCCCGCATGGAATAGCGGGTGGAAAAATTCGCCTCGAGCCGGCGGAGCAGCGGCTTGGCATTTCGCTGGCCGATCAGCGGAGCGGTCAGCGAGGCCGACAGCGTGGCGGACTCGCGCCGGCGCTCCGTCGCCGAGTCATTGCCGTTGGCGGAGTGGAGATTCACGCGTCCCTGATGACGGTCGCTATAGTTTCCGCGCAGCGAGAGCGACATCGCTCCGCCGCGCAGCTGCATGACCTGTCCGCTGGCGCCGAGATCGAGCCGGGAGTCGCGCTGCGTGTCGTTGCGCAGACGGATCACCGTGAGCGCCGGATAGAGCGACGCATTCAACGCGGACTCCCGCGCGTCACCGAAGGGATTGAAACGAAATGCCGGATCGGCCGCGGAGAGGGCGGCGGAAAATTTATCCGGGTCGAGATCGGTGGTGGCCTGGCGGCTCTGGCGCTGCAGCTGGGCGATGCCGCCGTTCCAGGACCACGTATCGCCGAAGCGGCCGTTTACTTTCAGTCCGAACTGGCGGGTCGTCGCCTGCGAAGACTGGCGCGTGGGTCCGAACTCGAGATGCACGAGCCCGACTTCGACGTCCTGACCGAAGGGATTGAAAGCCGCTGGCACGCGCGACTTGCTGGAGGCAGAGGTAACGGGAGGCGCACCGATCCGTTCGCTCCGTGAATCGCTGGCCGAACCGGTCAGCGCGAACTGGAGTCGCGGCGAGAGGGCGTAGTTGATCGTCACGGAACCGTCGGTGCGACTGCCGGGCGCGACCAGCGTGCGATAAGGGGCGGTGTTGAAACGGCGCTGGCCATCGGCGCTTGTCGCGCCGGAAAGAAAATCTCCCGGTGTCAGGCCCAGGCCGTTTTGACGCTCGGGAACCAGGGCCACGTTCGTGGGATTGCCGGCTGCATCGGTGAGACCGTTGAGCGGGCCTGAAACCGATTCGACGACGGCCGGATAACCCCAGTCGAGCCGCAGGTCGCGTCCGCCGCTTGCGGTGTGATCCTGATCGCGGGAAAAACTCCGCTGCATGGCGCTGAGTCCGTGAGTCTCGGTGTAGTCGAGGGAGAAAAGGGCGCGCAGTTTTCCGCGCGAGGCCCCGCCGGAGAGCCGCAGGTTTCCCTGGGCGCCGCCACCGGCGAACGTGCCGCGGACGCGCACTCCGAGTTCGGCGTCGCGGTAATTTTTCTTCAGGCGGATGTTGATCACCTGGCCCTCGGCATAGGCGCCGTGTTCGGGCATCGAGCCTTCGCGACTCACGTCGATGCCTTCAATCATGCCGAGCGGAAGCGACGACGGGTCGACGTAGGCGGGCTGTCCGTCGATCAGGACCAGGACTTCCGGGCCGTTGTTGCCGGGCGGAAGCTGTTCGAGAAATTCGCTCACGTTGAATGCACCGGAATCGAGAATCTGATCCGGATCGTAGCGGTCCAGCTGCTGGGGTCCCTCGCGATCGATCGCGGTCACCTTTTCGCCTTTGACGGAGACCGCTTCCATCACTCGCACCGGTTCGGAATCGGGAGAAGAGGCGGGCGCACGCGATGTGGGCGCCGGCGATTGAGCGAAGGCGGAGCTCCCGGAAACAAGCAGCCACACCAGGAGGCGCGTTACCCTGTGGACTTTGAAAACGTGAAAACGATGCGGCATCGCTCCGACCTTAGCGAAGCGATGCTTATGCGAACATTACGGCGCAGGAGCCTTCGCGTGCTTCAACTCAACTGGCCGTTTACCCGGCAGTTAAATTGCTGCGGCGACTCCGGCGACAGAGCGAAGCTCAGCTGAACCACGCGTGATCGCCCTTTTGGTAGGGTGCGGCGCCGTCGAATTTGCCCGGCACCTCGCTGAAGCGCAGCGCCTGCGTGCAGCCGATTTCCGAGGAAAAATAGCCGAGAAGAGTCAGTTCCTTCATCAGGCGAAAGTAGTGGAACGGCTCCTCGACTTCCGGCCCGTGCATGATGGGGTCTTTCTTTTTCGCGGTGTAGAGGCGTTGCTCGCGGTCGAGCTCGTTGAGCAGGGTGGTCCGATCCGCCGCGCTGCCTTGGAGGAACGTCCCGCCGAATCGCGCGGTAAAGGTGTCCGCGATTTTTTTCAGGCCGTCCTTGAACGTCGCCTGGTTTTGCGGGACGTAGCACTCGCGCACCATCATCGCGATGAACGCGCCGATCCCCGTCGCCTTTGCCCCGGGGATGTCGGTCTCGGGAATGATCGTGTCGCCGATTTCGTCGAGCAGCGCGATGTCGCTGGCGCTGAACTCCGTGGCGCCCGCTCCCGAATTGGCGGCGGCGTGGTCGTGTCCGAAACTGGCGGCGAGCAATCTTGGGCCCACCACCGTGGCGCCCATCAGCGTGGCCAGCCGGATTACCGCTTCTCGTCGGGTCATGTTCATCGCGGGAAAAATTCTAGAGGTTGCCGCGCTTCAGCTCGGCGACTGCGAAGTCGGCGGCGCGCGCCGTGAGCGCCATGTAGGTGAGCGAGGGATTGACGCATGAGGCGGAGGTCATGCAGGCGCCGTCGGTCGCGAAAACATTTTTCGCGTCCCAGACCTGGTTGTTGCCGTTGAGCACGGAGGTCTTCGGATCGCGGCCCATGCGCGCGGTGCCCATCTCGTGGATGCCGCGGCCGAAGGTGTAGCCGGAGTTCGTGATTTTCACCTGCTTGATGCCGGAGGCTTCGAGCATTTCCGCGGCGTCGTTCATCATGTCGACGCGCATCTTTTTCTCGTTCTCCTTGATGTCGCAGTCGATCGCGAGAACCGGCAGGCCCCATTTGTCCTTCTTCTCCGGGTCGAGGGAAATGCGGTTTTCGTGGTAGGGCAGGATCTCGCCGAACGCCGTCATGCCGATCGTCCAGGAGCCCGGCTCGCGCAACGCCTCCTTCAGCGGGGCGCCGATCCCGAGTTCCGCGATCTCGCGCCACCAGCCTTCGCGGTTCGCGTTGCCCTGGTAGCCGAAGCCGCGCACGTAGTCGCGCTTGTCGCCGGCGAAATTCCGGTAGCGGGGAATATAAAAACCGTTCGGACGCCGGCCGTGGATGATTTTGTCCTCGTAGCCTTCGACCTTGCCGCTGGCGCCGACGCGGAAGTGGTGGTCCATCGCGTTGTGGCCGAGCTCGCCGCTGCTGCTGCCGAGCCCGCCGGGCCACACGTCGGTGGCCGAGTTCATCAGGACCCACGTCGAGTTGAACGTCGAGGCGCAGAGGAAAACGATCTTGGATTTGAACTCGTAGGTCTGCCGCGTCTCCGCGTCGAGCACCTCGACGCCGCGCGCGCGTTTCGCGTCCTTGTCGTAGAGCAGGCGGGTGACGATCGAGAAGGGGCGCAGCGTGAGGTTTCCCGTTTTCACCGCGGCGGGAAGCGTGGCCGACTGCGTGCTGAAGTACGCGCCGAACGGACAGCCGAGCCAGCACTTGTTGCGAAACTGGCAATTCGTGCGCGCGTTGTGCGGCTGCGTGAGATTGGCGACGCGGCCGATGATCAGGCGGCGCGCGTCCTTGTAATGTCCGCGAATCCGCGCGGCCACGTCCTTCTCGACGCAGTTCAGTTCCATCGCCGGCAGGAACTGGCCGTCCGGAAGCTGCGCCATGTTTTCCTTCGAGCCGCTGATGCCGGCGAAACGTTCGACGTAGTCGTACCATGGCGCGACATCGCCGTAGCGAATGGGCCAGTCGACCGCGATGCCCTCCTTCGCGTTGGATTCGAAATCGAGTTCGTTCCACCGGTAGCTTTGGCGGCCCCACATCAGCGAGCGCCCGCCGACGTGGTAGCCGCGGAACCAGTCGAACGGCTTTTTTTCCACGTAGGGGCTGTCGGCTTCGTCGGCCCAGTAATCGTGGTTCAGCTCGTTGAGAATGTAGTCCCGCCGCTGCACGGGATGCGCGGCCTTTGCGGCCAGCGCGTTCCGCCCGCGGTGCGGGACCTGCCAGGGCGGCGTGAGTGCGTTGGTGTAGCCGGTGACGTGCTCGATGTTCCGTCCGCGCTCGAGGAGCAGAACCTTGAGGCCTTTCTCGGTGAGCTCCTTTGCGGCCCAGCCTCCGCTGATTCCTGAACCAACAACAATCGCGTCAAAACTCTGGGAATCGGAAGCAGCCATGGGGAAAAACGGGGGGAGGGGAACAGACGCTCGACTGAACCCGCGCCGTTTTCAAGCCGGCGAATCAATAAAACGGAGTCGCGGGCCGACGCGTGGAGTCAGCGCCTGGCAAGCTCCCGTTCGAGCTGGTCGATGGTGGGCAGGGCGCCGCGGAGATTTTTTGGGAGCGAGTCGACGAGCTTCGTTTTCCACTGCGCCACGCCGATCGGTTTCTTCACGTCGCGCAGCGCGTATTCGACCGTGAGCCGGTTGTTCTCCTGGCAAAGCAGGAGGCCGATCGTCGGCTGGTCGTCCTTGTGTCGCAGCTGGGCATCGACCGCCGACAGGTAGAAATTCATTTTGCCCGCGAATTCCGGTTTGAACGCCTCGATCTTCAGGTCGATCACCACGAAGCAGCGCAGCTTCAGGTGATAGAACAAGAGATCGAGATAGTAGTCCTGTCCGCCGATCTCGAGATGCACCTGCCGGCCGGCGAACGCGAACCCGACGCCGAGCGCGACGAGAAATTTCTGGATGTGATCGATCAGCGCCTGCTCGAGATCGCGTTCGCGCGCCGCGGTGGCGAGCGTGAGAAAGTCGAAGACATACGGGTCCTTCAGCGTCTGTTGCGCGAGGTCGGACTGCGCCGGCGGCAGCGTGGTGGTGAAATTGGTGATGGCTTGTCCGGCGCCGCGGTGCGCCTTTGCGGCGATCTGCGTCGTAAGGATCGAGCGGCTCCAGCCGTGCTCGACCGCCTGGTACATGTACCAGAAGCGCTCGGCGCGATTCTTCACGCGCTCCATCAGGATGACGTGGTGGAACCACGGTAATTTTGCCGCAAACTGCGGCAAAATTGCGTTCGCGGATCTGGCCAACAACGGTGGCGGAGCTTTGTTTAGGGTTATTGGTGCAGCAAGTTGCTGCACTTTTCCGGAGTCCTCCAATTGTGCAGCAGCCTGCTGCACAATTGGAGGCGCGCCGTATTCCACCGCGAAACGCAGCATATATTTGAGGTTCCGCTCGGAGAAACCACGCATTGCGGGAAACTCACTCCGCAGATCGGTCGCGAGACGGAGAATTACCCCGGCGCCCCAACCTTCGGCCTCCTGTTGTTCCGCGATCAGGTGGCCGATGTGCCAGTAGAGTCTGATCATCTCGGCGCTGGCGGCGAGGGCGGCCCGGACTTGCGCGCTCCGCACGCGGGTTTTCAGTTCGGCCAGCAACGGCGTATAAGTCGCGGGCAACACCGCGGACGATCGGACGGTTGGGCGGCTTTTCACACTCATGAGTTTCGCGTGCAGCGTGGTGGTTTGCGGGATCACGCCAGCCCGCGTCGCGTCATGGGTGAATCGCAGAGTGGATCCCGGCATTGACCGGCTGCGCGGCCGCCGCATAACCGGGCCGGTCCCGTTTTCCCGCGTCCTTGGAAAAGCGCGTCCGCTCCCACGCATGAATGATCCCCTCAACCCCGCGGCGCCTTCCCGCGGGCCCGCGGTGAACTCCACGCGCCGCGTGCTCATCGCGAGCCTCGCCGGCACGGCGATCGAGTTTTTCGACTTCTACATTTTCGCGACGGCGGCGGTGCTGGTGTTTCCCAAACTGTTCTTTCCCTCCTCGGATCCCGCCGCGGAGATGCTGAAATCGTTTGCGACCTTCGCGCTCGCGTTTTTTGCGCGGCCCATCGGCTCGGCGGTGTTCGGACATTTCGGCGACCGCATCGGCCGCAAGGCCACGCTCGTCGCCGCGTTGCTCACGATGGGCATCTCGACCGTCGCGATCGGTGTGCTGCCGACCTACGCCTCGATCGGCGTGCTGGCGCCGGTGTTGCTCGCGCTCTGCCGTTTCGGGCAGGGCTTCGGTCTCGGCGGCGAGTGGGGCGGGGCGATCCTCCTCGCCACCGAAAACGCGCCGCCGGGCAAACGCGCGTGGTACGGGATGTTTCCCCAGCTCGGCGCGCCGCTGGGTTTCATCGGATCGGGCGGCATCTTCCTGCTGCTCACGAAAAACCTGACGGACGCGCAGTTCCTCAGCTGGGGCTGGCGCGTTCCGTTTCTGGCGAGCAGCGTGCTGGTGTTTGTCGGATTGTATGTGCGGCTGAAAATCACCGAGACGCCCGTCTTCGAAAACGCCATGGCGAAATCGGAACGCGTGGCGGTGCCGATTCTCACGGTGTTCCGGACGCACGCGAAAGCGCTGGTGCTCGGCACCGGCATCGCGCTGGCGACGTTCCTGCTGTTTTATCTGCTCACCGTGTTCTGCCTCAGCTGGGGAACGGGCAAGCTCGGCTATACGCGGGATCACTTTCTCCTGATCCAGCTGGGCGGAATTCTCTTTTTCGCGGCGACGATCCCGTGTTCCGCGTGGCTGGCCGATCGCTACGGGCGGCGGCTGACGCTGATGCTCGTGACCGCGGCCATCATTGGCTACGGACTGGCTTTCGGGCCGATGTTCAGCGCGGGAGCGAACGGGGTCGTGCTGACAATGACGCTCGGCCTCGCGTTGATGGGCATGACCTATGGGCCGCTCGGAACGCTGCTCTCCGAGTTGTTTCCCACGGCGGTGCGCTACACCGGTTCATCGGTGAGCTTCAATCTCGCCGGGATCTTCGGCGCGTCGCTGGCGCCGTACATCGCAACCTGGCTCGCAGACCGTTACGGCCTGTCCGCCGTCGGTTACTATCTCAGCAGCGCCGCCGCGCTGACCTTCCTCGCGCTGTGGCTGAGCCGGGAAACCCGCGACGAGGATCTGACGAAAAAATCCGCGAGCGTTTAGGTTCGCGGCAGGTCGGGGTTTATTTCCCGGCGGTTGTCGAGGCGCTGGGTGAAATCCAGCGGGTCGCCGACGCCCACGGTGCCGCGCGCGACTTGGTAGGCCCACACTTGGAAATAAGTCAGCGTCGCGCCGCCGTAGATCGTCGAGAACGCTCCGTCCACCGCGTCCATTCCGCAGGAGACCTTGATGCGGCCGATCCGCGGGACGTGGAAACGCGCGTCGGTCGTGAACCAGTTGCCCGCGACATACACCTCGGCGTACGCGTGAAAATCCATGTGGTTCTCCGGGTCGGGAAACGCGATGTCGGGGAGATGCCCGGTCACGTAGCGGGTGGGGAGGTTGAACGTGCGGTTCAGCGCGACGGCGAGGTGCGCGAAATCGCGGCACACGCCGTAACCGCGCTGCAGGACATCCCAGGCGGAGAGATCGGGCCGTCCGGAGGAGTAGCGGTACTCGATGTTGTCGTGCAGCCACTGGCTGATCGCCTGCACGCGCGGGAGACCGTGCTCGACCTGGCCGAATTTTTCCCACGCGAAATTTCCCAGCTTGTCCGAATCGCAATACCGGCTGGGCAGCGTGTAGCGCAGCAGCTCGGCGGGAAGCTCGCCCGGGGCCAGAGCGGCGCCGGCCGGGAGGTCGTGGTTGTCGGGCTGCGAAGACACGGCGACGATGGCGTCGTGGCGGAAAAGATTCCGGCCGGGGGCGAGGTTCACGCGATAAACCTTGTTGCCGTGGCTGTCCGAAAATTCCTCGGCGCGCAGCGAGTCGCCCAAGCCAAAAGAAAGCGCCTCCGCGAGGACGGCGTGCCGGTTGTCCGGCCGCGGCTTGAGGTTGAGCAGGAGCGAAGCGCTGCCCGTTACCTCGTAAACGAGGCTGCAACCCACGCGCACGGTGAGGTCGAGGGCGGCGGGAATTTTCGGAGGGAGCATCATGTCGCCCGCAAAGGGGCCTCTCCCCTTAGCACGAAGCAAGCCGGTGAGGACGAATGGAGATCAACTGTCGGTGGGCCGCACGGCACGGCGATACACTTCCGCCGGGCAAAGCGGCGGGGGATGGCGGCCAGTCAACCGCCCCAGCAGCATCATGACCGGAGGATCTTTCGGCCGGAAGGGGGGCCGCGATCTTGTCGAAGAGTTCCCTCGCTCGAAATTCGGCTTCCGCATGGAGGAGTTTGCCACCCGCCACGATTTCCTGCTGCGCGCTTTGCAGGGCGTCCGGGGGCAGCGAGTGCACGGCCGCGGCCAGCGCGCCGAGGGAGAGCGCTGCCGCACCATACTGCACGAGCGAGCGGCGTTCGGAGGTTGCAGGGGATTTTCCGCGCTGACGAATTTACCGGAGAGCCGGCGGTAATAGGCGACACACAGCTGGTCGGAGGAAGTGCGATTCAGCAGGGAAAGACGCTTTGCCTCGGTGAGCAGCGAAACGTTCACGACGGGTTCACTTTCTAAACAGCGTCGGGTTCCGAACCGAACAGGAAAACCGCTTCTCTCTTTCTCTTCCTGCCGTGGTCACGGAACGCGGCGATCCGCCCCGGGTCGGTCGTCGCAGCTAGAACAACCTCAACCTCAAAAATTGTTTCCCATGAAATCGAGCACCCAGGACAAAGCCGAAGGCACCGCTAAAGTAATCAAAGGCAAAGCCCAGGAGATGGCGGGCGTGGCGGCGTCGCGTAACGATCTGCGCCAACGCGGTCAGGCCAACCAAGTCGAGGGCCGCGTGCAGAAAAAAGTCGGCGACATCAAAAAAGTTTTCGACCGCTGAGACGGTCACTTGGCGTCGGAAGAAGGCGGCGCTCCGCGGCAAGGGGTTAGCTCGCGCTTCGCCGCCGCGGGTGCGCGGCGTGGGTAATACTTCCCCGCCACCATCGTTGACTGCTGCGCGGTGCGACGCAGCGTCCGAGACGAGCTCAAAAACCGGCCGGCTTTTCGGCGGTGGAGCCAACCCCCCGCGTATGATGTCCACCCGAAAATCGTTTCTGCTCCTCGCCGGCATTGCCCTGTCCTCTTTCACCGTCCCGGTTTTCGCGGCCCAGGATCCCTGGATCGGACAGGCCTTCCGGGAGGTGCTCGGCCGCGCGCCCTCCGGCGCCGAATGGAACATCCAGAATTATGGCAACGGCCAGTGGTCGTCCTACAACGACCTGCTGAACAAGGTCCGCGTGCGCATGAAAGGGCAGGGCGCCGCCTATGTTTTCATCAAGCCGGAGCAGGCGGTTTATCAGGGACACATCGGCTGGGGATTCATCATGGATGACGGGCGCTATTGCTACGGCTCGACGGAGAATCCGATGAAGGGGGCAAAAGATCTCGGGCAGGGAGCGCGCGCGGTGTGGGATGCGCTTAACATCAGTCACGGTGCGGACAACGGTTTCTGGTACGGGATCTCGAACACCGAGCAGGAAATGTTCGACGACATGAAGCGGGCCGGCAACGACCGCACCAAGTCGGCGCGTTATCCGCAGGGATTTCGCTGCAGCGGTTACTGGCATTACAAAACGACGTTCGTGTCGGCGCGGAACGTCCAGGCCGCGATGAATGCGGGCGAGAACTGTCGCAAGACGGGTTTCAAGGGCGTCGGCTGGAATTGCCTCGATCAGACCTACTCGATCCTCGAGGCCTACGGCGTCGACAAGAACTCCGTGATGCCCTGGAAGCAGACGCACCCGTCGCCGAATTATTGGTTCAACGATTTCGGCTCCGTCAATCCGAAGACCGGCGTGGCCAGCAAGGGAAACAACAACAGCGGCAACGCGCTGTAAGCCGATTTGGCCCGAATGGGCCCGATTTGAACCAGGCGCGTTTTCAAACGGTGTCATTGCGAGAAGCCGCGAAGCGGACCGACGAAGCCATCCCGCTGGATGGCGACGACTGCTCCGCGTCGCGGCCCGGTAGTTCGAAGATGCTCCCTAGCGTTGCGGGCGGAACGTGTCGGAAAATTCCCCCAGCGCTGCCTCGAGCGCTTCGACGCGAATCGGCTTGGTGAGGTGCGTCGCAAACCCGGCGGCGCGGCAGCGAGCGATGTCGTCTTCCATCCCGTAGCCGGTGAGCGCGATGCCGGCCAGTCCGCGTTGGTCGCGGAGTTCGGCCATCAGGGTCGCGCCATCGCCGTCGGGTAATCCCAGGTCGGAGATCACGAGATCGAATGAGCCGGCGGCGGCGCGGTCGCGCGCTTCCTGCAGCGAAGCCGCGGACACAACGGCGTAGTTCCGGCGGCGGAGGAGTTGCTCCAGTGTTTTCCGGGTCGGTTCATGGTCCTCCACCAGCAGGATCCGGATTCCTTCGTGCACGCTGGTTTCGCGCGCGGCCGGCGGGACCGGGATGCCCGGGTTGCTCCCGCCGGAAGCGGCGGTTTTGGGCAGCGGAAGTTTAACCGTAAAGGTCGCGCCGCGATCGCGGCCATTGCTCGTGGCCTCGATGGTGCCGCCGTGCAGCTCGACGAGTCGCTGCGAAATCGCGAGGCCCAGCCCCAGTCCGCCAAAGCGGTGCGAACTCGTTTCGTTCGCGTGATCGCCTTGTTCGAATGCGCCGAAAACCCGGCTCAGCTCCCCCGAAGTCATTCCGATGCCGGAGTCGGTCAGCCGGATGGCGATGACACTTTTGCCTTCCACGGCGGTGGCGAGTGTCACCGCTCCGCCCTGGGGGGTGAACTTCGCGGCGTTTTTCAGGAGATTGATGAACACCTGGAGAATGCGCACGCCGTCGACGAAGACGGTGTGTTTGGCCGCGCCCAGTTCCAGCTTCAGCGCGATCGCCTTGGTCTCGAGGTCGGAGTGCACGGCGGCGACGGCGTCGGTGAGGATCGTGTGCAGGCTGCGGACTTCCTTTTTGATCGCGAGTTTGCCGCGCACGATCGTGGTGAGGTCGAGCAGGTCATCGATCAGGCGCGCCTCGAGTTCGATGTTCTGGCGGATCATTTCGAACGAGGCGCGGGCTTCGGCCGGCAGGGTCGGATCGCGGGCGGCGTCGCTCGCGAGCAGGAGAACCGGATTCAGCGGCGTGCGCAGTTCGTGGGAAAGCGTGGCGAGAAAATCGTCCTTCGCCCGCGAGGCGCGCACCGCTTCGACGCGCAGGCGGACCTGTTCGCTTTCGGCTTCCTTGCGCTCGGTGATGTCGAGGCTGACGCCGATCAGGCGCTGCAGTTTTCCGTCGGAGGTGCGGCTCGTCTGGCCGCGGGCGAGCACCCAATGAATGCTGTGATCCGGCCAGACCGTGCGGTATTCGATGTCGTATTCCGCGCCCCGGCTGCCCGACTCCTTCATGACGGACTCGACGCGTTCGCGATCCTCCGGGTGCACGGCTTCCAGCAGTTCGGCGTAGGAGAACGGCGCGCCGGCCGGGCGGCCGTAGATCGCCTTGCACTGCTCGGAGGCGGACAGCGTTTGGGTGGGCAGATCGAGTTCCCAGACACCGAGGCGGCCGGTGTCGAGCGCGAGGCGCAGGCGCTGTTCGCTTTCGGCCAGGGCGCGCACGATGCGGGAGCGCTCGATCGATTCCCAGCACCGGCTTGCGACGAGCTGGAGGAGTTCGATTTCGCTCTGGAGCCAGGTGCGGGGGGTGGTCTGGTGCACGGCCATGGCCGCGACGAAGCGGCCTGCCTTGTGGAGCGGAACGCAGATCACCGCGCGGATTTTCGTGGCGCGGTAGGATTCACGCACGGCGGCCGTGCGCGGATCCGTTTCCGTGTCGGCGACAACGTAGGGCTCGTCGGCCCGCATCCGCCGGAGGCAGTCGGCGCCGAATTGATCGAAACGGTAGCGGCCGACAATGCTCGGCACGTCCCGGTTGAAATCGCCGGTGAGGTTGAAGGTGTTTTCGTCCTCCTCCACGTCGGCGTAGGCGCAGCGATTCACCGCGAGATAACCGCCCAGCAAACGCGCCGAGGCCTGCGTGATCGCCTCCGGATCGGCGAGAGGCCGGGTGGTGTCGTCGAGCGCGATGAGCAGGCGGTCGCGGTCCTCGCCGCGTTTGCGTTCGGTGACGTCCCGCGTCGTTCCGGCGACCGCCTCGATTTTTCCATCGGCGCCGAAGACGGGGGTGAAGATGTAGTCGTAGACGCCGGAAATTCCGCTTTCGCCCTTGAACGGCACCTCGCCCTGGAGCGGTTGCCTGGTCTCTATCACCTGGGCGATTTCGCGCAGGTGCATCTCCGCGTGCCAGTCGGGGTAGCCGAGTTCGGAAAACGTCTTGCCGACGACGTCGTCAAAGCTTCTGCCGTAGAGGGCCAGCAACGGGCGGTTGGCGTAGATGAAGCGGCCCTCAAGATCGAAAACGTAGGCGAAGTCGTTGGTCGCGGAGAGAACGGTCTCGTGAATCGCGGTGAGGCGGCGCAGGCGGTCGGCGATCGCCTCGCGTTCGGCTTCGGCGCGTTTCCGTTTGGTGATTTCGAGCACGACGCCAAAAAAATTCACGACCCGGTCACTGGCGTCCTTGCTCATCCGCCCGCGGGCATGCACCCACCGTTCCCCGCCTTCCGGGAGAATGATGCGGTAGTCCTCCGAATAGTCGGCGCCGGTCTCCACGGAATGCCGGATGCTGCGCGTGACGCGGTCGCGATCGTCGGGATGGAGGGCGTTCACAAAGCTGGCGACAGGAGCGGAGCCGGATGTGTCGACGGGCACGCTGCTGAAAATGCGGGCGAAATTCCGGTCACCGTAAAGACGGTCCGTCACGACATTCCATTCGTACGTGCCGATCTCGGCCGCGAGCAGGGCGGAGTCCAGGCGCCGGCGCACCGTGCAGAGTTCGGTCTCGGCATTGACGCGTTCGGTGATGTCGGTGCCGGTGACGATGATGAAGGCGATCGCGTTGTTTTCGCCAAAGACCGGGCTCATCGCGAAATCGACCCACCGGTTCACGCCGTCGGCCATGACGTAAGGCAGCCGGGCTTGAAACCGCTGGCCGGTCAGCGCCTCGTGAAACGCATCGCGGATGCGCCGCTGGGCCTCGGGCAGGTCGCGCCACCAGGGCGTTTCCCAGAAGAGCTCACCGATCACGGCCTCGCGCGTATATCCGCAGGCCTCGAGTGCCATCTTTCCGGCCTCGGACATCCGGCCTTCGGTCGTGAGGATGCCGGCGTAGAAAGGCGCCTGGTCGAAGAAGGCGTGAAACTGCGTGTCGTTTAAATTCGCGCGCTCGTTGGCGCGGGCGAGTTCGGCGCGCGCCTGCGCGTGTTCGCGTTCGCGCATGCGGAGCTTCCGGCGGCCGGCCGTGAGGGCGGAACGGCGTTCCAGCGCCTGGCACGCGGCGGCGGCGAACTGGGACAGGTTCGTCACCACCCGCGCATCCTCGGAGTCGAAATGGGTTTTCGTGTTGTGCGCGACGACCCACACGGTGCCGATCGGGATGCCGTCAGTGCGAAAGGGAACGAGCAGAACTTCCTCCACCGGATCCGCCAGCTGGCTGATGTACGGGTAGTGGCGCACCGGGCGGATCATCAGCTGCAACGCGTCGCGATCCAACACGGCCCCGCACGGGCTGAAATCGCGGGGCAGGGTGTTGCCGACGAGCGGGGCAAAGGCTCCGGCGGTGGCGCGCCAGCGAAAGACCGCGCGGTCCTCGTGTTCCTCGAGGAGGCTGATCCCGGCCGACTGGGCCCCGCAAAGGCGGAGGGCGGAATCGGCGAGTTGCTGGAAGATCGCGTCCGGTGAAAGGGAAATCGTCTGGGCGAGTTCGCCGAGCGCTTGCGCTTCGGCTCGATGATTCGGCCGGCGTTTCCGCCGCCGTGTGAGTTGTGACGTCGCCAGCACGTCTTCCAAGGTGGCATTCCGCGGCGGTGAGGGGCGGGAGTGCTTTTTCTGGGAAGGAGAGGAAGCGACTCGTTGAAGGTGGAGTTTGCTGCCGGAGGGCATTTAGTGGACGGCGCTATTGATCCGTTTTCCGGCTTTAGGTGCCCAACGATCATGCACCTGTCCAGAGCACCGTCACCGACCTCCTGGTCGGACCACTAACGCTTTTCCGGAGAGGACTTTTCGAGCTGCGCGCCGACGATCATCCCAAGGTCAAGCGACATGACGCTGGAAGCGTTCGTGGTGCTCTTCGGTACATCACGTGATTCGTACGACATCACTTCCGCGCCGCTGACTGGCCTGTCAGTGCATGCACCCGGCTCTTGGCGGGCTCGGGCGGCGTTTGCGCCCACAGGCGGGAGGTCAGAAACAAATTCGCGGCGAGCGACAGGCCGAACACGAGGCGGGATAGCCGTTTCATGGGGAGAACGAGGATGTCTGCTCAGGCTGCAATCCGGGAAGGGAAAGTCACGGCGCAACTCCCCTCTGAAATCATCACGCGGGCGAACGTGTCATCCAATAGATGACAATCGTCTGAGCTCCCCTCTGGGACGGAAACGAAAGTGTCACTTATTAGGTGACACTTGGTTGGGGCTGAAACTGGAGTGTCGCGGGCGGGCGGCTCTTTGAGTGTGGGGAGCTGAAGCATCGCAAAAAAAAGGCCGCCCGGAGGGGCGGCCTTGAGATACCGGCCGGGCGCGAAGCGCTCCGGCGTGGCAGATGGGCTCAGCGATACTCTTCGCCCGTGATCGCGTTGATGATCTTGAAATTCTCGACGTGGTAATTCGCGTCGGCGCGGAAGGCCAGTTTCACGCCGAAGAGTTTTTCCATGCGCACGAGCAGGTCGGCGTCTTCGCTGCGGAGACGTTCGAGGATGCTCGGGTGCACGAGGACGCGGAGGGAGTATTCCTTGCCGTCGTTTCGGAGCTGGAGGCGGCGGACGACGGAGCTCAGCTTGCGCTGGAGTTCGACCGACATCGTGGTCGCGCTCTTCACGATCCCGCGGCCGCGGCAATACGGGCAGTCCGTGTAGAGATTGCTCGAGAGCGACTCCTGCTGGCGCTGGCGGGTCATCTGCATGATGCCGAGCTGGGAGATCGGGAGGATGTGGTTCTTGGCTTTGTCGCTCGACATCAGCTCCACCATTTTCTCGTAAACGGCGTTCCGGTGGCGGCGCTCCTTCATGTCGATGAAGTCCATGATGATCAGGCCGCCGAGATTCCGGAGGCGGATCTGGCGGGCGATCTCGGCCGCGGCCTCGAGGTTCACGGCGTAGATGACGTTCTTCTCGTCGCCGCCCCGGTTCTTGTGGGAACCGGTGTTAACGTCGACCGCGATCAGCGCCTCGGTTTCGTCGATGATGATTTCGCCGCCGCTCGGGAGCGGGACTTTGCGCAGGCCGGTCTGCTCGATCTGCCGCTCGATGTTGAAGCGCTCGAAGATCGGGATGCTGTCCTTGTAGAACGCGATCTTGGTGGCGGAGCGTTTCGAGATCTGGCCGACCAGATTCTGCGTGCGCTCGTGGTCGTCCTTGCTGTCGATGAGCACGCGGTCGACTTCCTCGGTGAGGAAATCGCGGACGGTGCGCTCGACGAGATCGGGCTCCTGGTAGAGGCACGCGGGAGCCCGGTCGTTCTGCATCTTCGTGGTGATGTCCTGCCACGTTTTTAAGAGGATGTGCAGGTCGCGGACGAAGTAGCGGGACTTTTTGCCCTCGCCCGCGGTGCGGACGATGACGCCCATGCCCTCGGGAATCGTGAGCTCGTTGATCAGCGTCTTGAGGCGCTTGCGCTCATGCGGATCCTCGATTTTGCGGGAGATGCCGCAGCCGTCGGAGTAGGGCGTGAGGATCAGGTAGCGGCCGGGGATCGAGAGGTTCGTCGTGGTGCGCGGGCCCTTGGTGCCGATGGGGCCCTTGGTGACCTGGATGACGATGTCGGTGCCGGGAGGGTAGAGGGACGGGATGTCCTTGACCGTCGGGTCGGCGGGACGCTCGGGGGCGTTTTTCTTTTTGTTCACGCGCACGACCTCGACGGACGAGTCGGCGGCGGCGGGGAGCATGTCCCAGTAGTGGAGAAACGCGTTTTTCGTGTAGCCGATGTCGACGAAGGCGGCCTTGAGGCCCGGGTCGAGATTCTTGATGCGGCCCTTGTAGATGCCGCCGACCATCCGGTTGTCGGACTCGCGCTCGATCTCGAATTTTTCGAGCCGGCCGTCGACGAGCAACGCGACGCGTTTCTCGAGCGGCTCGGAATTGATGATCAGCTCGCGGTAGGAGCCTTTCTCTTTTTGGAAAACCGCGAGGATTTTTTGCAGCAGCGGCCGGTTTTTGGAGCGCTCGGCGGCGCCGGCTTTCAGTTCTGCGGGGCTGACCGGGCCGGAGTTTTGGGAGACGGGGGGACTGGCGAGCTCCTCGTCATATTTGTGGGCGACGTCTGGACTGTCGTCGGGGGCTTGGTGCGATTGATCGCTCATGTTGGGTGGCGTCTTCTGGTGTGATTACGGGGCACCCGGGCGCGGCAGTCGTGGCGCAGGAAATTCCGGCAGAGCGGTCGATATCGGGGGGAAGCGATCTCATGCGAAATCCTTCCGGAAGCGATAGACGCTCTGGACCAGTCCTTGCAGCAAGCAGCAACTGAGCACAAAGGAGCCACCGTAGCTGATAAAGGGAAGCGGTATGCCCGTGATGGGCACGAGGCCGATGGACATGGCGATGTTTACGAACACATGCACCGTGAACAGCACCGTGACGCCAATGGCGAGCAGGGTGCCGAGTCGATCCCTTGCGAGACCGGCGATGCGAATGCCGTTGAACAAAACCACGCCAAACAGGCCGAGAACCGTTAAGCTTCCCAGAAATCCTTTTTCCTCGGCGATGACCGAGATGATAAAATCGTTGTGCGCCACGCTGCGCGGCAGATAGCCCAGCTGGGCCTGCGTGCCCTTCGTCCAGCCCTTGCCGCTGAAACCGCCCGAGCCGACCGAGATCATCGACTGGCGCTGATTCCACGCGACGCCCATCGGGTCGATCTTGTCGGGACGCACGAAGGGCAGGATGCGGTTGCGCTGGTAGTCATGCACATAAGGCAGCCACGAGTGCTCCTCATATTTTCCCTTGTCGCGGGCGTAGTCGTACTTGTTCGCCTCCATGAAATCGACGTACCGCGAGGTATCGATCACCACGGCGCTCACAATCAGGAGAAAAACCCCCAGCGTCCCGGCGAAAAATCGCGCGGAGAGCTTTGAAACATAGAGCATGGAAAACACCATCGGGGGCAGGACGATCGCCGGCTTCAAGTCCGGCTGTGCCATGATCAAGAACAAGGGGGCACCTACGGCAAGGGCCAATTTCCCCAGCACCCCAAGCGATTGCGTCACGGTGCCGATTTTGGAGCGGATCAGCAGACTCGCGGTGATGAGCAGCACGGCGATCTTGGCGGTTTCCGCGGGCTGGTAGGAAAAAAAGCCGAGATCGATCCAGCGCGAGGCGTTCCACCGGTCGTTGCTCGAGTTGGGGATCATGAACACGAGGATGAGCGGGACCATGCAGGCGAGGTAGAACCAGTGGGCGATGCTCAGCCAGAACCGGTAGTCGATCAGCGAAACCACCACGTAGACGGCCGCGCCCACGCCCAGAAAAATCAGCTGCTTCATCCACTCGTGCCCATTCACCGAAAGCTGCGCCGAATAGATAAACACGACCCCAAACAGGCTGAGGCCGATCAGGGCCAGCGGCGTGATCACATCCCATTGCGCACGCGTGGTCGGCTTGAAAAAGCTGATGTAGTCGGTGGGCGCGGGCAGTTTCACGGGGTTTGAGGCGAATTGATCGGCGCCACCGCGCCGGCGCAAGTTTCCAACGCAGCGATTTTCGAAGGGCGCTGACCTGACGAGGAGCGGGGGAGAACTGTAGGAGCGGCTTTACGCCGCGACCGGATGACGGATGCGTTGAGATCGCGGCGTAAAGCCGCTCCTACAGCTCCGGAATCATGCACTTAGCAGTTCTACGAGGTGGACGGGGAAAGACTTGAGCTTGAAGGGATGCTTCCTAGGGTGTGCGTCCCTTGACGTCAGTGAGCGCAGCCGACTTCGCGTTTCTGATCGCCGAGAGCACCTCCATTGATTGGGGGCTCACGGTTGGGCTGATTGTAGGCGGATCGATCAGTTTTCTGATCATTTGGGCGCTCAGCCGTCAAACCCGGCTCGCCGCCCGCGAGCATGCGACGGAGCTGATCGAGGTCGCGCGTCGCGAAGCCGCCGTCGCGGCCGAGGAAATGAAGCAAAAGGCGGAGGCGGAAATCCAGGACAAGCGCGCCGAGCTCAACCGGGAATTCGACCGCCGCGAGATCGAGTCCGACGTCCGCCTGCGCGAAATCCGCGCCCACGAGGAATCCCTCGCCCTCCTTGATTACCAGCTTGAGCAGCGCCAGGACCGCCTGAGCCGCGAAAACGCCGCCGTGAAACAGGCCCGCGACGCCATCCGCGCCCTTTCGAAAAGCGTGCGCAAGCGGCTCGAGGGCGTGTCGCAGATGGACGCCGAGGAGATCAAGAAACAGTTGCGCGAGGAAGTGTTGCTCGAGTGCCAGGACGAGCTCCGCGCGCTGCGCCGGGCGACGCTGGAAAAATCCGAGCAGGAGATGCAGACGGAGGCGCGCCGCATACTCATCGCCTCGATGCAGCGCATCGCGAGCAAGCCCAACAACGATCTGACTGCGACGCTCGTGCAGCTGCCCAGCGAGGAAATGAAGGGCCGCATCATCGGCCGCGAGGGCCGCAACATCAAAGCCTTCGAGGCCGCGACCGGCGTCACGCTCCTCATCGACGAATCCCCGCAGATGGTCCTCATCTCGTCCTTCGATCCCGTGCGGCGCGAAGTCGCGCGCTCGGCGCTCGACGCGCTGATCAAGGACGGACGCATCCACCCGGCGACGATCGAGGAATTCGTGAAGCGCGCGCAGGAGGAAATCGACCTCGTCACAACCCAGGCCGGCGAAGATGCCGTCGCCAAGCTCAACATCAACGGCCTCCACGCCGAGATCATCAAACTGCTCGGCCGCCTGAAGTATCGTTTCTCCTACAATCAAAACGTGCTCGATCACTCCGTGGAGACGGCGTTTCTCGCGTCGATCATTGCGAGCGAAGTCGGTCTCGACCCCAATCTCGCGAAACGCGCCGGCCTGCTCCACGACATCGGCAAGGGCGTGTCCGGCGAGATGGAAGGCAGCCACGCCGGCATCGGCGCGGATTTCATCAAGCGCTTTGGCGAAACGCCGATCGTGGTGAACGCCGTGGCGGCACACCACGAAGAGGTGAAACCCGAGACGGTTTACGCCGGCCTCGTGATTCTCGCCGACACGATTTCCGCCACGCGTCCCGGCGCCCGCGCCGAGTCGATGACGAGCTACATCCAGCGCCTCGGCCGGCTCGAGAAACTCGCGCTCTCCCTCGAGGGCGTCCAGCAGGCCTTCGCGATCCAGGCGGGCCGCGAAATCCGGGTGGTGGTCGCTCCTCTCGCGGTGACCGATGACGGGGCGCGCGAAATGGCCAAGGAACTTCGCCGCCGCATCGAGGCGGAGCTGCAGTACCCGAGCACGATCAAGATCACCGTGATCCGCGAAAGCCGCTTCACGGAAACCGCGACGTAGCCGCCAGGAGGCGGAGATTTCGAGTTTCGGGTTTCTGGTTTCGAGTTTCTGGTCTCGAGTCGGAGTTCGCCGCTCGACAACTCGAAACCCAAAACCCAAAAACTCGGAACCCCCAGCCATGGCCGACCCGAAAATCCTCGAGACCTTTCCCAATCCCGCGGCGCATCGCGACTACGTCATCGCGCACACGCATCACGAATTCACCTCGATGTGCCCGATCACGGGTCATCCGGATTTCGCGGCGATCACGGTGCGTTACGTCGCCGACAAAAAGTGCGTCGAGCTGAAGTCGCTCAAGCTCTACTTCCACGCCTTCCGCAACGAGGGGATCTTCTTCGAAGCGGTGACCAACAAGATTTGCGACGACCTCGGCGCCGTGCTCGCGCCGCGCAGCCTCACCATCGTCGCCGACTGGCGGGGTCGCGGCGGCATTTCGTCGGTCGTCACCGCCGAATGGTTGCCCAGGCGGAAAAAATAAATTGGGTCTTTTTTGTCATTGCGAGGAGTCCCGCTCTGCGGGACGACGAAGCAATCCAGCTGGACCGCCAAGACGCGCGTCGCGCACCTCGCGATGACAAATCGGATTAACGCCGCCAAAAGAATCCCCGCCATTTCCCCAATCTCCCCATGAAAATCAAAACCTGCTGTCTGCTCTGCCTTGCCCTGGCGTTTTCATCGTTCGCCCGCAGCGCCGAATCGGCGCCCGCGGCCGCCGGTGACGCTCCGCCGCAATTGCGCGGCCTGCTCGCGATGGGTGACGAACGCCAGTTTTCCCTCGTCACCCCGGGTCGCATGGCGCCCACCTGGGTGAAGCTCGGCGGCAAATTCGACGGCTGGGAACTCGCGGAATTCAAGGCGGCCGAAGAGGCGCTGGTCCTGAAAAAGGAAGGGCGCACCGTGACGTTGAAGCTGGCGGGCAGTTCGATCGCCGATGTTCCGGCGAGCGCGGTCAAGGCCACGATCGCCGACGCGGAGGAGGTGCTGCGGAAAATGGACTTCGAGCGGATGATGACCCGCATGATGGAGCAGCAGAAAGTCGCGATGAGCGGGATGGCCAAGCAGATGGCAGCGGGTGCCGGCGGCAAATCGGCGGACGCCGAGGCGATCGGGGCATTTCAGCAAAAGGCGATGGATGTGATGGTCGAAGCCATGAACATCTCAGGCATGAAGTCCGACCTGGCGCAGATCTACAGCGAGACGTTCACCCGCGATGAATTGCGGGGCCTTTCGGATTTCTACGGCACGCCGGCGGGCCAGGCCATGGTCGAGAAGCAGCCGGAGGTTTCCCAGAAGCTAAACGCGATCATCATGCCGCGGATGATGGCGGCGATGCCGAAGATCCAGGCAATGGGGAAGGAATTTGCCGCTGAGCAAGCCGCGAAACGAGCCGCCGCAAATCCCGCGCCGGCGGCGCCGCCCGCCGAGCCCGCGAAGGAATAATCTCCGCCTTCGCGGCTAGGCCTTCAGCGCCGCGATCAGTTGCGCGTGCAAACCGGGACCGGCGGCCACGGTGGACTCGGCCGGGTAGGGCGCTTTTCCCTGCCAGTCGGTGATCGTGCCGCCCGCTCCGCGAATCACGGGGACCAGCGCCGCGATGTCCCACGGATTCATGATCGGATCGAGCATGACGTCCGCCCAGCCGGCCGCCACGAGCAGGTAGCCGTAACAATCGCCCCAGGTGCGCACGAGTTTCGCCTGCTTCGCCAGGGCGGCGTAGGCGGCGCCGTTTTGATATTTTTCCGGGTTGAGGGGATCGCTCGTCATCAGCGTCGCCTCCTCGATGCGGGAGCAGTCCCGCACCCGCACCGGCCGCCCGTTGAGGGTTGTCTCCTGGCCGTCACCGAGCATGAGCTGCCGCAGGACGGGCTGGTGAATGCAGCCGAGCACCGGCTGACCGTGGTGCAGCAGCGCGATCAGCGTTCCCCACAGCGGCACGCCGCTGATGAAGCTTTTGGTCCCGTCGATCGGATCGAGCACCCAGACGAACTCCGCGTTGGCCTTCTCGCTGCCCATTTCCTCGCCGATGATGCCGTGGCCGGGGAATTTTTTGGCAATGAGCGTGCGCATCAGCTGCTCGGCGCCGCGGTCGGCCGCGGTGACGGGCGACTGGTCGTTCTTCGTTTCCACGACGAGCTCGGGGTTGGCGAAATAAGGCCGGATGAAATCGCCGCTCTTTTCGGCGAGCTCGACCATGAAGGACCGGTAGGGCGTCAAATCCACGGAGCCTTTCAACCACGAAACCGGTGAAATACAACTGTAGGAGCGGCTTTGCGCCGCGACAGGCTGACGGCCTCGCAATCCATCGCGGCGTGAAGCCGCTCCTACAGCTACAGCTACAGCTACCGCGCCCTACCCAAAAATTTCCAGATGCGGGATTGGTTTCGCGCGTGCGGTGTGTTTCGTGATGGGAAAATGCTTTGGACCGAACACCCGATTTTTTTTGTGGATTTCGAAGGCAGCCGCGTCTCGGGGATTCTGGAATACGGCGTGGTCACCCTGTTGCGCGGGAAAATCGTCGCCTCCCAGACGCGCCTGTGCCGGCCGATCGGCGCGGTGCGGGCCGAGGACACCGCGGTGCACGGGCTGACGGAGGCGGTGCTGGCCCCGCACCGGTCGTTCGTCGATTACTGGGAATTTTTCGCCGATCTTCGCGAGCGCGGTCCGCTCGCCGCGCATTATGCGGGAGTCGAGAACGCCCTTTTGAAATCCGTCTGGCCCTATCCGCGCAACTCGCCGGATTTCGCGCGCCCGGGTGAACAGCTCATCGATTGGGGTCCGTGGATCGATTCCGCGCGAATCTACGCGCAGCTTTATCCCCAGTTCGAATCCGGTTCGCTCGGCCCGCTCGTCGCCGCCTGCGGATTGCAGCCGGAACTCGATCAACTGGCACTCGCGCATTGTCCGCCCGATCGCCGGCGCTACCACGGCGCGCTCTACGATGCGCTGGCGGGGGCGCTCTTGCTGACCTCCCTCGCGCGGGACGAACAACTCGCCTCGCTGAGCATGATGCACCTCCTGGCGCTGAGCACGCTCGACGGCGAAAAGCGCGACGCGTTGCAGCAGCGCACTCTCTTCTGAGACGCGCGGCGGTAATTGCACTTCCCTCGCTCCGCTCCGGGAGATAGTCCGATGGGATGAACCCCAAACTGCTCGCGGCGGTCTCCGCCGTTTTCGTGTTGGTCGTGGCCGGCTGTGGAAAGAAGGAGCCGGCTGCCGCGGTGAAATCCCCGGCGTCGGAAACTACCGGCGCGGTTGCGACCTCCAAGCTCGTACCGCCAAACCAGCAGAGCCGGCACTTTGCCGCGGTCAACCGGCACCTCGAACTCGGGGGCACGCTTTACGGGTACGTCGATATCGACGGCGACGCGCTCAAGCTGGCGGACGGCGTGAAGGGTTTTGTGGAAAACCTCGGGCGCACGAAGCCGGAGCTGGCGCCCTTTCTCAAGCAGGACTACGCCGCGCTCTTCACCAAGCTGGGTCTCAACGACATCAAGGCGATGGGGGTGAGCTCGGTGCCCGACGGGACCGGATTTTTCAGCAACCGGGCTTTCTTCTACACGCCCGAGGGACGGCACGGGCTGCTGGCTGGGCTCGGTGGCAAGCCCGCTCCCTTTGCCTACGTGTCGCTCGCGCCCGCGAATGCGGACATCTACAGCGAAGCGGAAATCGACGTCCCCGTCGTCTATCTCACGCTCAAGGATGTGATCGGACAGATCGGCGGCGAGGCGGCGAAGAACGAGCTCGAGGCCGGGCTGCAAAAGGCGGGTGAAGCCGCGATGGTTTCGTGGCTCAAGCTGATCAACGCCACCAAGGGGCACGTGGTGCTTGTGGGTCGCTTCGACGCGGGGAAAACGATGCGCCTGCCCGGTCGCGAGGGCCTGGTGCTGCCCGCCTTTTCGTTTTTGCTCCGCATCGACGGCGTGGGCGCGGCCGTGGAGGACGCGTTGCGGGAATCGAAAGCGCTGGTGGTGACACAAAAGTCGGAATCCAGCCGCGTCTACGAATTCAGCCAGGAGCTGCCGTTGCAGGGACTGCAGCCGGTGATCGTCGTGGAGGGCTCGACCCTGTTTGTCGCGACGACGATGGCCTTCCTGAACGAATGCCGCACGCAGAAGACGAATCTCGGACAGGACCCGGAATTTCAGAAGGCGCTCAAGCACGTGGGCACCGAGGGAAATGGACTCGGCTATCTGAGCCCGCGGACGTTTCAACGGCTCCGGGAATTGGAAACGCTCAACCCGAATCTGCCGCCGAATGCGAAGGAGCCGCTCACCTACGTTCTCAGCCGGCTGCCGAATCCGGATCGTCCACTCGTGACGCTCCGCGTGAACGGGGCGGACGGAATTCTCGTGCGGTCCCACTGGCACCGCTCGCTGAAACAGGACGTGGCCATGACGGCGGTCTACAATCCGGTCACGATCGGCGTCCTCGCGGCGATGGCGGTCCCGGCATTTCAAAAGGTCCGGATGGCTTCGCAAGACAAGGCGGTGCTCAACAATCTCCGCCAGCTCAGCGCAGCCGCGGACCAGTTTTACCTCGAGAAAGGCGTGAGCCGCGCGACCTACGGAGACCTCGTCGGCCCGGGAAAATACATCAAGGCGATGAATCCCGTCATGGGAGAGGATTACCGCTCGCTGCGGTTTCAATCGGGACAGGCGCTGCAGGTGCGTCTGCCCGGCGGCAGGATTGTGAAGTATGGCCCGTGAGCCGCGTCGAGGTGCGCGCGCTCACCCTTTAAAGCGCGCGATCAAATCCGTCAGCGTGTACTCCGCGAGCGACGTGACGCGCAGGTCGGTGTGCGAGAAGTCGTGATGGGCCGTGGAAACGTTCGGCGCGGCCACACACCAGAGGTTGGCGCGTTTGGCGGCGAGCGAGCCGGTGTGCGAATCCTCGAACGCGATCGCTTCGAAGCCGCGCAGGCCAAAACGGTTTAACACCAGCTTGTAGAGATCCGGCTCCGGTTTCGGCGAGGGCGCGTCCTCTCGGCACGCGAGAAATTCGAAACGATCGAGCAGCCCGAGGCGGGCGAGGTTGGGCTCAACCCACGCGTGTTCGGAATTGGAGGCGAGTCCCACGCGGAGCCTTAGTTCCTGCGCGGCATCGAGCAGGGCCACGACCCCAGGCAGCACCACCTGTTCGCAGATCCGGATGTCTTTCCGGGCGCGCCGTTCGATTTCGAGGGCGGTCCGGTCCGCGTGCGGACTGAAGCCGTGCCACGGATCGAAGGCATAGTCGGCGTGCCCGACGCTGCGCAGAAAGGTCGCGCGATCGAACGCCACGCCGTGCGCCGCATGCACGTCCCCGTAGGAATCGATCAGCGGCGTTTCGGTGTCGAGGATGAGGCCGTCGAAGTCGAAGACGAGGGCGCGGATCATGATTCGGCGAGTCCGGTCGGGAGACCGTCGATGCTGCGGCGGTTTTTTTGGGCCCGGTACGCGACGAGTCCTTCGGGCCCTTTGTGCTCGGCCCACTTCACCAGCTGCCCGCGGTCGCCTTTGTAGTCGAAGAACGGCACCGCAAATCCGCACGAGGTCTGAATGCTTTCGATGTCAGCGAGGACGAGCTGCCGCTCGCCGGGCAGTTCCGGGCCAAAGAGCGGACGAAGCTGGGCCCAGTCGCCATCGGGAGGACGAAGCACGGCGCCGCGGCCATAAAGCCGGAGGATCAAAGGGCTGCCGTCGAACGCGCAGAACATCAGCGTGACGCGGCCGTTTTGCCGGAGATGAGCGGAGGTTTCGTTGCCGCTGCCCGTCGCGTCGAGGTAACCGACGCGACGCGGGCCGAGGATGCGAAAGGTGTCCATGCCCTTGGGCGAAAGATTCACCCGCCCTTCGTGGGGCGCCGACGCGACGAAGAAGATTTTCTGCCGGCCGATAAACTCGACGTGGCTGCCGGCGAGCTCGGTGAAAAATTTAGCCATGGGTGGTTGGTAGCAGCCGGGGTAACGAGGCTGGGGCAAGCGTGCGGCTTCGTTTCGGGGATTCGGCCAGTCCCGGCACCCCGGCTACTTCGTGTTTCAGGGCGTTCATCGGCGAAGACCGCGCTACAGACCCTGGGTGTCGACGAGCCAGATGAGCGCGGCGAGGGAGGCGGCGCCGATGTGCAGTTCGCGCGCGTTCACTTTGTCGAGGCTGTCGGCCGTGGTGTGGTGAATGTCGAAATAGCGCTGCGATTCCGGCGCGAGGCTGCCCACGGTCGCGCCTTGCAGCATGAGCGGCGCGACATCGGCGCCACCGCGACCCTGGGAGAAGGACTGGATTCCATAGGGCTCGAACAGCGGGCGCCAGCGGGCCGCTTTTTCGTGGGCCCTGCCCTGGGTGCTCGCGAGGACGAAGGCGCGCGGCTGGAATCCGCCGCTGTCGGTTTCAATGGCGAGCACGTGTTTTTCGCCCGCCGCCTTCGCGAGCTCCGCGTATTTGAGCGCGCCCGCCAGCCCGTTTTCCTCCGCGGTAAAGAGAACGCAACGCAGCGTGTGGCGCGGTATGATGCCGAGGGCCTTGAACAGGCGCAGCACCTCGATCGATTGCACCACGCCCGCCCCGTCGTCGTGTGCGCCGGGGGCGATATCCCAAGAATCGAGATGCCCTCCGACGAGAATGATCCGGTCGGGAAATTCCGAGCCGCGGATTTCGCCGATCACGTTGTGGGAGGGCGCATCGGGCAGCCATTGGGAGCTGATTTTCATCGTGACGCGCACGGTCGCTCCGCCCGCGAGCGCGGCGCTGAGCTTGTCGGCGGAGCGCGTGGAAAGCGCGGCGGCGGGAATGTTTGGTCCGTTGGGTTTGTAGGCAGTGGCCCCGGTGTGCGGAAGATCGTCGCGGGCGTGGGTGAGGGAACGCGTGAGCGCGCCGATTGCCCCCAGCGACGCGGCGGCGGCGGGCCCGAGGTTGCGTTGGTCGCCCGCGGCGCCGTAGGCGGTGTGCGGGTTGATCACCGTGGGATCCATCGGGCGGTTGAAGAACACGATTTTCCCCGTGAGCTTCGCGCTGCCGAGGACAACGAGTTCGTCGAGCGATTTCACCTCGATGACCTCGCCGTGCAGGCCGAGCTTGGGCGTCGGTACGGAACCGCCGAGCGCGACCGCGGAAAGCATTTCGGCGCCGGTGGCGTTGAGCATCATCACGGCTTCCTTTTCGCCGCGCTCCCAGTGCGGCACCATCACGTCCTGCTTGTAGACGCGATCGAGGCCGAGGGCGTTGAGGGTTTGCTCGCCCCAGGCGACCGCGCCTTCGAGTGACTTCGAGCCGCTGAGCCGGCCCGGGAACTTGGTGACGAGGACCGAAAGATTCTCGTGCGCGGCACCGTGGGTGAGGGTCTCCGCATAAAATTTCCGCAGCATCTCCTCCTCGGGCGAGGAGGCGGCGGGAGCGGGGGACGCAGACTGGGCAGCCAGTCTCGTGACGACCGCAGCGACTACAAAGAGCAGACGCCAAAGGTAACGCATGCGGCAGATGTTTCGCCGGCGTTCACCGGTCGCAAGCGGCGAATCGCGGTGCGTGTCCGCAGAAGTCCTCCCTGCTCCCAAGCACAGTGTCATCTATTAGATGACACTGTGTTCGGGCGGGCAGGGGATTTCGCGGACGTGTCCTTCGACCGGGTAACCGACGAGGTTATCCTGTCGAGGCATCGGCCGCGCCGGTGAAGCGGGGCCCATCGCGCCGGTCCGCTGCGCCGGTTGCGTTTCAGGCATTTCGAAACTGAATCGAGCGATGGGCGCTCCCACCGATCTCCTTCGACTGGCGGAACGCGAACGACCGTCGGGACCGGTGGCGGGATGGATGCGCTGGACGCATCTGCTCTTCCTCCATTGGCAGTGGGATCCCGCGGAGGTGCAGCGCACGCTTCCGCCCGGGCTGACCGTGGACACGTTTGAAGGGAACGCGTGGATCGGGCTGGTGCCGTTTTTTATGCGGGACGTGCGTCCTGCCTTTTTCCCCGCCGTGCCCGTCCTCTCGCATTTTCTCGAGTTCAATGTCCGGACTTACGTTTACGATGCGCACGGCCGGCCGGGCGTCTGGTTTTATTCGCTCGATTGCAACCGGTGGCTGGCGGTGAAGACGGCGCGTGCGTTGTTCCACTTGAAGTACGAGCACGCCGAGATGAACGCACAAGTCGATGCCGCGGGTGCGGTGGACTACCACGTATGCCGGCGCGGAGAAAAACGGCGAAGTCGTTTCGTCTATCGTTTAGACGGGCCGACGGGGCAGGCTCCGCTGGGTTCGCAGGAATTTTTTTTGGTCGAGCGCTATCGCCTCTTTGCCCACGACGCGCGTCGCGACCGGTTGTTGTCGGGGGCGGGTCTGGCACGAGCCGTATCGGATTGGTTCCGCGCGGGTGCCCGTGTGGGACGAAGTGGTGTTGCAGCTCGATGGTTTCGATTCCGCCGGCCGCGCTCCCGATCACATTTGCGCGGCGGAACCGGTGAACGTGCGGGTGTTCTCTCCAGGGGTCGCCTGACTGCAGGAGCGGGTTTATCCCGCGATGGCTGCGGCCGGGATATTCGGTCGCGGCGTAGAGCCGCTCCTACAGTTCCGCTTTCGTCAGGTTGGGATCAGAACCACTTTTTCTTTTTCAGAAACAGCACCATGAGCAGCGTGGTGCCAAACGTCGCGCCGATGGCCCAGGCGTAGCCGTGGGTCAGTTCCGGCATGGCTTCGAAATTCATGCCGTACCAGCCGCCGACGAGCACGGCGGGGAGCGTGATCGCGGTCAGCGCGGTGAGCACGCGGATGCCCTGGTTCGCCTGGTAGCCGGATTTGTTGAGATAGATGCGGAACGAGAGCACCACCTGTTCGGCCCACGCCGTCGCCTGGGTTTCGATCCGCACGAGTTCCCCCGTGAGGTCGCGCAGATACGGCGCGATGTGGGCGCGGATGAAACGGCCTTTGCTTTGCGCGAGCTCCGCGGCGATCTCGCGCTGGGGCCGGACGATTTTGCGGAGATTGGAAAGGTCCTTCCGCAGGGCGATGACCTGGGGAAAGAGTTCCGCGGCGGCGACGTCGCGCAGCGCGCCCTCCTCCATGCGCTCGAGGTTTTTTCGCAGCTGCGCGAGCGCGGGCTGGTAGGCCTCGACCATGAGGTCGAGAATGACCTGGAGGAAGCGGTCGGGGCCGCGCACCAGCGTCGACGGCGCGCGGCGGAACCGGTCGAGCGCGGCTTCCACCGATTTCAACGGCTGGCGGTGAAACGTGACGAGAAAGGTTTTCCCGAGAAAAATATCCAGCTCGGTCGTCGTGAAATGGGCGGTCTGCGAATAGTCGACCGCATGCATGACGAGGTAGAGGTGGTCGTCGTAGTCCTCGAGTTTGGGGAGCGGGGTGTCCGCGACGCAGTCCTCGATCGCGAGCGGGTGAAACGCGAAAAGGTCCTGCAGCACCTGCTTGATCTCGTCCTCGGTCGGAGTGGCGAGGTCGACCCAGATCATCACCCCGGGTTCGGTGCGCAGCGCGGCAAGGGTTTCCACGGCCGGATCGGTGGCGGCCAGCCGCGTGTCGCGGTAGACGAGCGTGGTGATCATGCGGGTGGGAAAAGTCGATAGCTCAGAGCTGAGAGTCTGGAGCCGGACAACGGAGTGAAAGGCATGTTGGTTTCTGGTCTGGCTCTCAGCTCTAAGCTCCCGGCTCTTTGCTGTTCCGTCAGATCCACCGCTTCTGTTTGCACCACCACCAGGTGAGTGCGGTGAGCACGAGCGTGACCGCTAGGCATACCAGGTAGCCGTGCGGTGATTTCAGCTCGGGCATGTGGTCGAAATTCATGCCGTACCACGTGCTGATGATCGTCACGGGAAGCGTGATCGCGGTGAGGGCGGTGAGGGTCTTGATGCCCTGGTTGGCCTCGTAGTCGGACTTGCTCAGGTAAAGATCGAACGAGATCAGGATCTGGTCGGCGAAACCCGCGGCGGTTTCCTCGATGCGGATGAGGTTGTCGCGCAGATCGCGGAAATACGGGAGCATCAGCGCGCGGATCATCTTCGAATCGCCGTGCGCGAGCCGGTTGATGACGTCGCGCTGCGGACGCACGATCTGGCGGAGCAGGCTGATGTCGCTGCGCACGTGGAGCAGGTCCGGAATCAGGCTCGTGCTGCTTTTCGCCAGGACGGTGGACTCGATCTCCTCGATCTCGGCGCGGAGCTCGTCGAGCACCGGCTGGTAGTTGTCGAAGAGCAGATCGAGCACCTGGTGCGCGAGGCGGTCGGGGCCGCGGGCGATGACCCCGGGGTTTTTCGCGCAGCGGTCCCGCGCGGTTTGAATGCTGCGCAACGGCGTGCGGTGAAACGTGACCAGGTAGTCCTTGCCGAGGAAGATATCGAGTTCGGTGGTGGCGAATTTCTCGGTGCGGGTGAAGTCCACCGCATGCGTCACCATGAAGAGGTAGTCGTCGTAGTCCTCGATCTTCGGGAGCGAACTCGGCGTGAGACAGTCCTCGATCGCCACCGGGTGAAACTGAAACACGCCCTCGAGAATCGCCTTGGCCTCCTCGTCGGTGGGGTTGTCGAGGTCGACCCAGAGGACCAGGCCCTTGTCGGCGCGGACGAGACGCAACGCCTCCAGCTCGAGATCGCGGCCGGCGAGCTTGCCTTCGCTGAGGACGAACGAGTGGATCATGCGGTGGGCGGGAAGTGGAAAGGGCGCCCCCGGGATCCGTCAGGCGATCAAGCGGGCGCGAGAAGTTTTTCCTCAGCCGCGACCACGACGCGAATGAAATCCTCCGGGGTCTGGGCCGCAAGAAAGGCGGTCCGGTTCGCCGGATCCTTCGTGACGCGGCACAGGGTGCTCAGCACCTGCAGATAATCGCCCGGACGCGACTTCGGCGTGCCGAGCATGAACATGAGGTAGACCTGTTCGCCGTTGTGAAAGGGAATCCCGGTGGTGCTGCGGCCGACGGCGAGGACGATCTTGTTCACATGCTCGGTGCGGGCGTGGGGTACCGCGACGCCGTGGCCGAGACTGGTGGTGTCGAGGCGGTCGCGCGCCAGCAGCTCGGCGTAGAAGCCCTCGAAGTTGGTGACGTCCGGATGGCTTTTCAGCTGTTGGGCAACCTCGTTGAGCGCCGACGTGCGCTTGGTCTGTTGCACCTGCAGGGCAATGCGGGAGACATCGAGGAGAGAGGAAATTTTTCCGGCCATGTGAACGTGGGAATGAAAAACTCAGTCCGCCTGCGCGAGGTTGGCAAGGGTGGAAAGCGGAAAGGAGCGAATGCCGCGCAGAATAATTTTTCCCTTACATCCCGGGCGATGCCGGAGACTACGCAACGACTCGAGAATTCGGCCGCGGTTGCTCGCGGTCAGCGCGGTGCGGGAGTTCTGCCCGGTGAAGAGTCCTGGGAATGTAGCAGCCGGGGTCACGAGGCTGGTATGGGCGCAGCGTGACATGCCCGGCCCCAGCCTCGTGACCTCGGCTGCTACGCGGGCTGCACGAGGCGCCGCCACTCCTTAGCTCTGCGGCGCTTGCGGCGCGGGAGCCGGTTCGTCTGCCTCGCTGCTCTCGGCCGCCTGTTCCTCGTCGGTCTCGACGATGCGGGCGATGCTGAGAAGTTTGTCGCCGCCGGCGAGCGTCACGAGCTTCACGCCCTTTGCGCCGCGGCCGGTTTCCCGGATCTCGCTGACGCGCGTGCGGATGCTCTGGCCCTTCGCGGTGAGCAGCATGACTTCATCGGTGTCGCGCACGCTGAGCGCGCCCGCGACGTTGACCGAGCCGTCCTCCGGCAGATCGATCGCGATGACGCCCGAGCCGCCGCGGCTCGTGAGACGGTAGTCCTCGAACGGCGTGCGCTTGCCGATGCCGTCTTCGCGGGCGACGAGCAGGCGTGCGGCGGGATCGCAGACCTCGATGGCCTTGACGAAATCGCCCTCATATTTGAAACGCATGCCCGTGACGCCGACGGTGCCGCGGCCCTGGTCGCGAAGGTCCCCTTCGTTGAAGCGGACGGCCTGGCCCTTGTTGCTGATGAGGACGATTTCGTTTTCGCCGGTCGTGAGCACGCAGCCGACGAGGGCATCGCCGGTCTCGAGGTTGATGCCGATCAGGCCGCCCTCGCGCGTGGTGTTCGCGTAGTCGGAGAGGCTGGTTTTTTTCGTGATGCCGTTGCGCGTGACCATCACGAGGAACTGCGCGGGGGCGAAATCCTTCACGCAAAGCATGGCGGCGATCTTTTCGCCTTCGGTAAGACGGAGGAAACTCGCGACGGATTTTCCCTTCGAGGTGCGGGTGCCCTCGGGGACGTCGTAGACCTTCTTCGCGTGGCACTGGCCGGTGCTCGTGAGGAAGAGAATGTAGTCGTGCGTGCTCGCAGTGAAGAGGTGCTCGACGAAATCCTCCTCGTAGGTTTCGGCGCCGATGACGCCCTTGCCGCCGCGTTTCTGCGAACGGTAGTCGGCGACGCGCGTGCGCTTGATGAAACCCAGGTGGGAGACCGTGATGACGCAGCCCTCGTTCGGGACGACGTCTTCCATGCGGAAATCGCTGGCGGCGCCGACGATCTCGGTGCGGCGGGGCGAGGTGTATTTCGCCTTCATCTCGGCGAGTTCCTTTTTGATGAGCGCGAGAAGCACGGCCTCGGACTCGAGGATCGCGCGCAGTTCCGCGATGAGTTTCATCAACTCGAGGTATTCGGCCTCGATCTTGCCGCGTTCGAGACCGGTGAGCTGGTAGAGGCGGAGTTCGAGAATGGCGTCGGTCTGGCGCTCGGAGAGCGGGTATTTCGCCATCAACTTCTGCTTGGCCTCTTCGCGGTTCGAGGACGCGCGGATGATTTTGACGAAGTCATCGAGGTTATCGAGGGCGATGATGTAGCCCTCGAGGATGTGGGCGCGGTCGAGCGCCTGGTTGAGGCGGAATTGCGTGCGGCGCGTGACGACATCGCGGCGGTGCTCGATGTAGCACTCGATGAGCTCCTTGATGTTCATCTGCTTCGGCCGCTTCTTGTCGAGGGCCAGGAGCGTGACGCCGAAGGAGGATTCGAGGGCGGTTTTCTGGAAAAGCTGGTTGATAACGACCTTCGCCTGCTCGCCGCGTTTCAGTTCGATGACGATGCGGGTGTTTTCGTCGGACTCGTCGCGGAGGTCGCGGATGCCGTCGATTTGTTTCTCGCCGACGAGCTCGGCGATGCGGAGGACGAGGGTGTTGCGGTTAACGTTGTACGGGATCTCCGTGATCACGATCTGCTCCATGCCGCCCTTGAGCTCCTCGGTGTGGGCCTTGCCGCGGGTGCGGACGATGCCCTTGCCGGTTTTCAGGTAGCTGAGGATGCCCTCGCGCCCGGAGATGATGCCGCCGGTCGGGTAGTCGGGACCCTTCACGATCTCGCAAATCTCGTCCACCGTGATGGACGGCTTGTCGATGATGGCGACGGTGGCGTCGATGATCTCGTCGAGATTATGCGGCGGGATGTTCGTCGTCATGCCGACGGCGATGCCGGTCGAGCCGTTCATCAACAAATTCGGCAGCGCGGCCGGAAGCACGGTGGGCTCGGTCGTGGACTCCTTGTAGTTCGGGATGAAGTCGACGGTGTCCTCCTCGATGTCCTTGAGCAGATCCTCGGCGATGGAATTGAGGCGCGCCTCCGTATAACGGTAGGCCGCGGGCGGATCGCCGTCGACGGAGCCGAAGTTTCCCTGCGGATCGATGAGCGGGTAACGCATCACCCACGGCTGCGCCATGCGGACGAGCGTGTCGTAAACGGAAGAATCGCCGTGCGGGTGGTAGTTTTTGAGCACCTCACCGACGACACCGGCGCATTTGTCGAAAGGCCGGTTGTGCAGGAGGCCTTCGCGCAGCATCGCGTAGAGCACGCGGCGCTGGACCGGCTTCAGGCCATCGCGGGCGTCGGGAAGGGCGCGCGAGATGATGACCGACATCGAATACTCGATGTAGGCCGTCTGCATGATGTCGGTGATGTTGGCCGAGGAGAGCTTTTCGTTGGCGGTGTACATGCCGGAAATCGGAGGGGATTAGTTGGTAATTGGTAGTTAGTAGTTGGGAGTTGGGTTTTGCGGTCGAGAGGCAGGGGTTCGTTCTGCGACCAACTACAAACTACCAACCACCAAATACACGTCATTAGACGTCCAGGAATTGCACGTTCAGCGCGTTGTCCTCGATGAATTGCCGGCGGGGAGGGACTTCGTCGCCCATGAGGAGGGTAAAGAGCGCGTCGGCTTTCGCGGCGTCGTCGATCGAAACCTTGAGGAGGCGGCGCTTGTCCGGATCCATTGTCGTTTCGAAGAGCTGCTTCGGATTCATTTCACCGAGACCCTTGTAGCGCTGGATGCTCAGGCCCTTGCGGCCGTTGGCGCGGATCTGGGTGACGATGTCGAGGGGGCTGAAGAGATCGGTTTTGTTTTCCGATTTCTGGCCGACGTTTTCGGTGATCGTGTAACGCGGCTGTTCCGTCGGGGCGATCGAAGTGACCTCGAGACCCGTCTTGGCGATTGCGTTGAGGAGCTTTGCCATCTCGGTGCTCTCGAAGATTTCGTGGATCGTGACGCGTTTCTGGGAGGGAGTTTTTTTCTCGCCGAAGGGTGAGGCGGTGCCGCCGACCGGGGGCGTGGTGCCCGTGCCGGCGAAGGGGCTGGCACTGACGGCGTTGTCGGGTTGTTCGGTGAGATCGGCGTTGAGCCCGTGGTCCTGCACGAATTTCGCGCGGGCGGTTTCGTCGCGGAGGAACTCGTGCGATTCCTTGTTGCCGGCGCGGATGCGGGCGACGTAGCGGGGCAGCGCGTGGTTTTCGGGATGCTGTTGATCGAGGTATTCGGCGAGTGAGGCGCCGTAGCGCGTGACGCCGGCGCCGAGTTTCTCGAGGGCGGCGAGGTTCTCGACGATCTGGTCGATCTGGGCGGGGGCGAAAACGTGGCTGTCGCTCAGGCGCTTCAACACGATGTCCTCGGAGCCGAGCTCGAGGAGGATGCGGTTGAGCTGGTCGTCGTTGTCGACGTACTGCTCGCGTTTCTTGCGCTTGATTTTGTAGAGCGGCGGCTGGGCGATGTAGACGTAGCCGCGTTCGATCAGGCCCTTCATCTGGCGATAGATGAACGTGAGCAGCAGCGTGCGGATGTGGGAGCCGTCGACGTCGGCATCCGTCATGATGATGATCTTGTGATAGCGCGCTTTCGCGGCGGTAAACCCGCCGACGGATTCGTCGCCCTCGCCGATGCCGGTGCCGCAGGCGGTGATGAGGGTGCGGATTTCCTCGTTGGCGAGGACCTTGTCGAGGCGGGCCTTCTCCGTGTTGATGAGTTTTCCACGGAGCGGGAGGATGGCTTGGAATCGGCGGTCGCGGCCCTGTTTGGCGGAGCCGCCGGCGGAGTCGCCCTCGACGATGTAGAGTTCGGTGAGCGCGGGATCGCGTTCGGAGCAGTCGGCGAGTTTGCCGGGAAGGCCGCCGCCGGAGAGCGCGCCCTTGCGGACGGTTTCGCGGGCCTTGCGCGCGGCTTCGCGGGCGCGGGCGGCGTTGAGGGATTTGTCGATGATCCGTTTGCCGACGGAAGGGTTGGTCTCGAAATACATCATCAAGCCCTCGTAGCAGACGGAGCCGACAACGCTTTCGACCTCGGGCGAGAGGAGTTTGACCTTCGTCTGCGACTCGAACTTCGGGTCGCTGTGCTTGATCGAGACCACGGCGGCCAAGCCTTCGCGGACGTCGTCGCCGGTGATCTGGGGATCCTTGTCCTTGAGGAGATTGTTGGCCTTCGAGAACTGGTTGATCGCGCGGGTGAGGGCGCTGCGGAAACCGGAAAGGTGCGTGCCGCCATCCGGGTTGTGGATGGTGTTCGTGTAGCAGAGGACCTGGTCGTTGTAGGTGTCGTTGTATTGGAGGACGACTTCGACGTGGATCTCGGCGGGTTTGTCGTCGAGCTGGAGCTGCGTTTCCTTGGTGAAACGGATGGGTTTCGGGTGCAGCGGCGTCTTGCCTTGGTTGAGCTGCTTCACGAATTCCTCGACGCCGTCCTTGTAGTAATAGGTTTCGGGCTTGGGGTCGGCGGGGCGCTCGTCGGTGAAGACGATTTCGAGGCCGGAATTCAGGAACGCCAGTTCGCGCAGCCGCTGGCTGATGCGTCCGGTTTGGAAGACGGTCGTCTCCTTGAAAATCTCCGCGTCGGGCTTGAACGTGATATAGGTGCCGGTGCTGCGCGCCTTGCCGATGGGCTCGAGTTTTTTCACGGTTTTGCCGCGCTCGAATTTCATGTGGTGCACCTGGCCGCCGCGGGAGACCTCGACCTCGAACCATTCGGAGACGGCGTTGACGCACTTGGCGCCGACGCCGTGGGTGCCGCCGGAGAATTTGTAGCCGCCCTGGCCGTATTTGCCGCCGGAGTGGAGGGTGGTCAGCACCATTTCGACGCCGGGGATGCCGTATTGCGGATGGATGTCGACCGGGATGCCGCGACCGTTGTCGCGGATGCTGATCGAGCCATCGACGTGGATGCTGACCTCGATGCGGGAGCAGAAGCCGGCCAGGTGTTCGTCGACCGAGTTGTCGAGCACCTCGGAAACGCAGTGGTGGAGTGCGCGTTCATCGGTGCCGCCGATGTACATGCCGGGCTTTTTTCGGACGGCTTCGAGGCCCTCAAGTTTGCCGAGTTTCGATGCGTCGTAGGCGTCGGCGCCGGCCTGTTGTTTCGCGTCGCGTTCTGAGTCGGAGTGGTCGGCCATGAAGGGATTTTCGAGGGTGGAAAAGAAAGAAAAATTCTTTCGGAGCCGACTAGTGCACGCGAGGGTTTTTTTGGGAAAAAATCGAGTCAGCGAGGCCGTTCTTTTGCCTTATACGCGAGAGTTTCATTTGACCGGGGTGGGGACACCGACAACGTCGTCGACGCATGCCCAGTCCCGCGCTCGAAAAGCTGCTGATACTCCAGGATCGCGACGCTAAACGGCTGGGCTTGGAGGCGCAGCTGAAGGGAGTGCCGAAGGATATCGCCTTGGTGGAGCAGAAGATCGCCGCGGAGAAGGGCGCCATCGAAACCGCGCGGCTGGAAGTGCGGTCTTTGGAGTCCAAGAAGAAGCTGTTGGAAACCGAGATCGGTTCCGCGGAGGAAAAGCTGGGGAAGTACAGGACCCAGCAATCCCAAGTCCGCAAAAACGAGGAATACCAGGCGCTCGGTCACGAAATTGAGACCACGCAAGCCGCGATCGGCGCGTTGGAAGAGCAGGAGTTGCAGGTCATGTATGGCATCGACGAGGCGAAGAAGAAATTTGCCGCCGCCGAGGCCGAGCTGAAGGCGAACATTTCCGGGCATGAGGGGCGCATCCGCATCTTGAAGGAGCGCGAAACCAGCACCGCGGCCGAGCTGGCGGCGGCGCAGGCGGAGGTGGCTGCGGCGCGGGCGCCGGTTGAGCCGGTGTCATTACGGGTTTACGACCGCATCGCGGCCCGCCAGATGCCGGTGGTCGTGGCGATCAACGGCAGCAAGTGCGGGGGCTGCCACCTGAAGGTTTCCGGTGAGGTGGAGTCGCTGGCCCGCGGGAAAACCGTGGATGGGACGACCCAACTCGCGACTTGCGACCAGTGCGGACGCATCGTTTATTGGCCGACTTAGCTTTGGGGCCTGATCGTCGCTCCAGGTTCTTTGATCCCAAGGTGCGGGTAACGCCGCGCCAGTAGTAAACTTGGAGAGGAAAGTCCGGACACCACAGGGCAGGGTGCTGCGCCAGCTGCAAGGCGAGCGCAGGCGCCGCGTTTCAAGGCGCGGTGACGGAAAGTGTCACAGAGAACATACCGCCGCGCGGGCAACCGCGAGGTAAGGGTGAAAAGGTGGGGTAAGAGCCCACCGCGCCGACGGCGACGTCGGCGGCACGACAAACCCCATCTGGTGCAAGACAAAATAGGTGGCTGGGCGGCCCGTCCGATAGCCACGGGTATGTCGCATTCCAAGGCACGCCGCGCAAGCGAGTGCCGGGGAGCTCGTCCGCAAGGACGTTGAGAGAAATGGCGGTCGAAGCGCCGCAAGGCGCAGAACAGAATCCGGCTTACCGGCCCCAAAGCTAAGATTTAATTTCGTGGGAGCAGCGCCCCGAACTCAGAAGGCGAGCTTCGGAGCGTAGAGCGCGCGATCGGCGGCGTCGTAAAGTTCGGTCCAGAGCGCGAGGCCCCAGGGCTTGGGATTCGGCGTCGAGCCGAGGCCTTCGTCGTAGTGGAACGTCATGTGACCGTTGCTCGTGATCGAGCCGACGACAAAGGAACCGATCAAATCCTGTTCTTCGTGACCGCCGCCGTTGCCGACAAGGCTGGCATTGGGGGCGAAGATGCAGCCCACGAAGGCCGCGTTGCCGCTGAAGGTCAGCGCTGACGTGGTGGTGGTGTAAACCTCGAGTGCGCCCGCCCAGCTGGCGTTGGGGCTGGCGATGCGGTTGATCTTGTCGTTACCGGCAAGCGAGATCCCGCCGTCCATGTAGATTTTCAGGGAGCCGACTTCGGCGGGTGAATTGTCGGACGGAATCTTAAGGCCGCTTACCATGTTCGTGTTGCCCGTGCCCACGATGACGACCTTTTTGCCGGCGGTGATCGTCAGGTCCCCGATCGTCGCGCCGTTGACGTAGTAGTAATAGTAGCCGTCGGCGGCGGGCGCGTCGGCGGCGCTGACGAGGGTTCCGCCGGAATAGACCGCAGGGCGACCTGAAGCCGGTTCCGCGGCGGTGACCAGCGTGGTGGCGCCCGAGCGTACTTCGGGACGCGGCAGTACAGCCGGAAGGGTCGACCCCAAGCTATAGCCGGCGGTCGAAGGATACGTCGGCATGGCGAAATTGTACGTGAAGTTTCCGATCTGCGCGCCGGTGATGGTGCCGTGTCCCGTGACGGTGACACCGGGTCCGGTCATGACGTTTCCGGAGACCGTGCCGTTGGAAAGATCGATTTGCGGTCCGTTCAAGCTGGCGAGGGTCGTGTTGGCGCGAGCCGCGGTGATGTCGTAGTCGGCAAGCGGCGGCACGCCGGGAGTCCCGCTGGAAACAAAACTGTCGGCGAACGGCCGGCCGTTCCAGTTGATGCCGTTTTTAGCCACCACGCCTTTCGGCAGAACACCGTTTTTGCTCAGGATGACCTTCACGAATTTCTGGATGGGCGGGCCTTCCTGGGGCGTGATGGTCGCTTTCGCGACGACGATCGGAACGACCGCAGTGCCGTCGTAGCCCGCGACCCAAACCTTCACGACACCGGTGGCCTTCTGGTCCAGGTTCGAGAAGGTAAAGGTGCGCGTGGCGGCGAGCCGGGCAGTCGCCGCGGCCAGGGTTCCGCCACCGCCCGAGAGAGTGATGGTGGGCGCCGATGTGTAGCCGGTGCCGGGATTCGTGATATTGATGTTGGTGACACCCGTGAAAGCGGTGAGCACGCCGCCGACCACCTGGTAGTAGGTGGTGATCGTCGCTGTCGCGAGGGCGCCCGAGCCGCCGCCGCCGCTGATGGTCACGGTGGGAGCGGAGGTGTAGCCCGATCCGGCGCTCGAAACATAGGCATCGGCGATCGTGTTGCCCAGAGTCCAGCCCGACCAGGCGGCGGCGATTGCCGTGGACGAGGTCGAGGCTCCCAGCTGGTTGAAACTCCAGACCGCTTCTTCGAGTCCGACCTCGGCGAGATTGTCCGCTGCGTCGGCGAAAAAGGTGCGGTGGGACAGCTTCAGCGACTGGGTGGCGAGCTTGAGGTAGCTGACCAGCGTGATGGCGATGATGAGTGCGAAAATCAATGAGGTGATCAGCACACTGCCGCGAGTCGGCTGGCGCCGACGGGATTCGATGAAGGAAGCGGGCCGGGTTTTCATATGGAAATATTGCGGATCGTGAACGCGGAGGAACGGATGATCTGCGTGGCCTTCACGACGCCGGTGGTCGCGCGGCTGACACTGACCGAAACCTGGATGTGTTTGATCAACGCATCGCTCGTCGTGCTGGTGGGGATCAGGGTGTCCGTCGCGTCGTACCGCAGGAACGACAGGGCCTCCACCCCGGTGACCAAATCCAGACGCCCCGCGGTCGCGGTCGGGTCGGCGCCGGGGACGAAGAAGAACCGTTTGTTCGTGCTGACACTCGTGTCGTAGCCGTAGGTGACCTGGCGGACCGCGGTGAGATCGTTGTTCGGAATCGTGAGGGTGAAGGAGGTAATCGCGCCGCCGCTGATGTTGGACGAAAAGCCGCTGGCCATGCGGGAATCGATTCCCATCTGCTCAAAGGCCCGGCGGGTCTGGGTCTCCATGACCGAGTAGTTGCTCGCGCGAACGCCGCTGCGCACCAGGGTCATGAAGGTGGCGAGCACTCCCGCGAGGACGATGGTCCCCAGGGAGGTCGCGATCATCAGCTCGACGAGGGTGAACCCACCGGCGCGCTGGGAACGAGAAGGGCGGTTAGGCAGCGAAGTAGTCATAAAGTCCGTTCTTTCCGTAGTAGGTGATGTAGCTCCGCGACAACGTGCGGCGGTCGTAGGTGGTCCACGTGATCGTCAGCGTCACTTTGATCATGCCCGTGTGCACATCCTCCGCGCGGCGGGTCATGGTCATGCGGCTGCCGATGTCGCCCGCGGTGAAAAAGCTGGCGGGGATCGTGACGGTCGTGACGGCGGCGGGAAAGGCGGTGACTCCCGTTGTCCCGGTTCCGGCGGTGGTGCCGTCGCCCCATTGGGTGAGCCGCATTTTCTCCAGCTCGCTCTGCATGATTTGCGACGCGTAGCTGATGCAGCGGGCGGAATCGAGGTGACCGAAACCGCGGCCCATCACGACGAGGGAGCTTCCAATCGCGAGTGCCATCACGCCGGCGGCCATCGCCACCTCGACAATGGTGAAGCCCGCAGTCCGCTTGAGCAGGGAACGTTTTTGCATGCCGTGAGAATACCGGCATTCCCCAAACAGCGTTAGAGGCTTACAGCGCCTATTTCCGACCTACCGCCACTAGGCCCGAAAAGGCGGACGTGCCAACGAGCGGTGTCCGCCCGATTTTTACCAACCGCTAAACAACGGATCGTAGGCGGCTCGGTCGGCGGCGCTGGTGAGTTCGCGCCATTTCGAAATTCCAAACGGGGCGGTGGCACCGGTTTCGGCTAGAGCCTCGTCGTAGTGGAAGGCGGCGTTGCCGGTGAGCGTGATGTCGCGTGCGACAACCGACCCCATGACATCCCCGTTGCCGTGAATGGAGACCGCGGCGTTTGGCGCGTAGATCACGCCTCGCAACGTGCCATTGCCCACCACGTCGAAGTTCTGCCCGGTCGGACTGGTGTTGGTGCCCCAGATGGTGAACGAGCTGGCCTGGATGTTGCCGTTGGTCACCCCGCGTCCCGCGATCCGGACGTCGCTTTCCGTATAGAGGGCAAGCGTCGAACCCGCGGGAATCACGATTTCCGCCGAGCCCGTCACCTTTACGCCGTCGGTGCCGGGAGGGGCGGTGATCACCAAGGTAACATCGCCGTAAATGGTGAGCTTTTCGCTGCCGCTCAAAGTGACCCCGGTCGTGCGCCAGCGTGTCGTGGTTCCCGGCGTTCCCAAGGACGCGGTGCCGGTGATCGCCGGGATGGCGGTGCCGCCGGCGGGCATCGGGATCGCGGGAAAATCGGCGTTGAAGTCCGTCGCGATCCGGCTGGGGTCGACGGCGAGGCCCACGGGTGTCGTCGTTCCGCGAACGCTGCCGGAGGCAAGAAACTTGGGAGGCGCTCCACCGGTCGAGGCATAGCCCCAGATCTGCGCGTGGTTGACCTTGAGCGCATCGACGGCCGCCGATCCGCTCGCCACGCTTCCGTGGTCGACCCGCACCGCGAGACTGTAGTCCACCGGCGGCGTTGCCGGGTTGTTGTCGGGATCCGAATTCCAGCTGTCGACCGCAGGATTCGCGCCGCTGAAGACGAGGCTTTCCTTGGCGACAATTCCGTTCGCGAAGAACGAGCGGCGGCGCAGGGTGACCTCGAGCATCTTCGTGACCGGTGCCTCGCTGCCCTGTGCGATCGACGCGAGTGCGATGATTTTCGGCTGCGCGCCGACCGGCGGGGCGAAACGATTCACGTAGACCTTCACGGTCGTCGCCGAACCGTCACCCAAATCGAAACCGGAAAATCTCCGCCACGCGTCACCCGTGCCCTGCGTCCAGCCGGCCCACGCCGCGGTATCCCCGGCCGCCGCGCGGTTGATCGACCACGTGCCTTCCTCCACCCCGGCCTCGACGAGATTCAGGCCGGCAAAACCGTGCAACGTGCGCTTTGCGAGCCGGCTCGAAGTCAGGTTCAGGCTGAGCATGCTGCCCAGCCCGAGGGCGATGAGCGCCGCGACCACGAGTGCGATGATGAGCACCGAGGCTCGCGTCCGCCGCTGTGCTTTCGAACGCCGGCCGCTTCCCGTCAAAACTGGAGGGGAGGCGCGCATCAGTTCGTCACCCGCTTGTTGCGGAGAATATAGCTGGCCGACAGCGCGGCCTGGCTCGCGGCGACGGTGGTTGCACCGCGGCGCACCGAGCGAAGCGTGAGTTGAAGCTGTTTCGTCTCGAGATCGTTGGCGGCGGTGTTGGCGACCACTCCGGGTTGCTCCAGCTTGAAGCGATTGAAGGCGAGTTCCGTGACATCTCGCACGAGCACGGTGCGCGGGTTCGCGGCAGGATCGTCACTGGCGACGCGATAGAAACATTGGTAGGTGGGACTGCCGGCGACGCCGTCGTACGCATAGCTTACCGGGGTCGTTGTACCTGCTGCCGCCGCCGGCAGCGTGAGCGTCACGGTCTGATTGTCGTGCCAGCGAATGTCGCGCGCCACGCGTGCGTCCTGCCCGAACGTTTCCAGCGCGCGCCGGGTTTCCGCCTCGATCTGGCTGTAGCTCGTCGAATTGAAACTGGTGCGGCCGATCATCAGAAACGCGCTCAACACGGCGGCGAGCACCATGCCCGAGAGCGCGACGGAGATCATCGCTTCGACCAGCGTCAATCCGCCGCGGGCGCGGAGGGTGGGGCGGCGGCGATCGGCCGGGAAATTAGTGCGCGGTGTAGAAGTAGTCATACAACCCGGTTTTCCCGTAACGAGTGACAAGGCGGGCGGAGTGGGTCCGGCCATCGTAGCCGCGCCAGGACGACACCAGCGTGATCTGCTTCATGTCGGCCTTTAAATCCTGGATCTCGCGGGTGCAGGTGAACGGAGCTCCCCCGGAGACGAGCCCCGCGGGCACGGCAACCGTCGTGTCGCCCGAGTCCACCACTTCCTGAATCTGCACCCAGCTTTTCAGCCGCAGCCGTTCCATTTCATTTTGCATCAGCTGCGCCGCGGCCGTGCAGTTGCGCGCCGTGTCCATGGCCTGAAGTCCGGTCTGCAGGGTGGTGATTGCGGTGGTGATTCCAAGGGCGAGAACGATCGCCGCAATCATCACTTCCAGCAGCGTGAACGCCGCAACGCCCCGGCGACCGAAAGGTCGCTGCCGGATTTCCCTCGCGACGGCGGGGGAATGGGAAGTTGGGGCTGAAATCGAAATCACGGATCGGGAGTCTAGCTCATTCCGGCGTGGTCAACTAGAGCCGGAAGGCGACAAAATGGTAGGTCTGAATGCACCTACTGTTGGTGGGGTGGGTTCGTTTGCTGCACGTAGTAAATGGCAGCCTGCGCGCGACGTTTCACCTGCAGCTTCTCGAACACGTTAACGAGGTAGTTCTTTACCGTGTTCTCGCTCAACTCGAGTTGCTCGGCGATCTGCTTGTTCGTCTTTCCATCCGCGACCAGGGCGAGAACCCGGCGCTCCTGGGGGGAAAGGGTGGAGATATCCGGGCTTTGACCCTGGGCCTGGCCCCCGCGAATCAAGCGGAGCACGCGGGTTGTGATGTCGGCTCCCAGGATAGAGCGACCGGCGGCCACGTCTTCAAGCGCCTGGATCAGGCCCGCCGGATCGACTTCCTTCATCAGGTAACCATGCACGCCGGCGGTGACCGCTTCGTAGACGAAGGCGTCGTTCGAGTGCGACGTCAGCACCACGATGCGCGTGGCGGGCAGACGTTCTAAAATTTTCCGGCAGGCATCGAAACCGGTTCCGTCCGGCAGGCGGATGTCGAGCAGCACAATGTCGGGCTTCAGCCGGGAACTTTCCGAGATCGCCTCGGCCACGGTGCCTGCTTCGCCCACGACGCGCATGGCGCTGCCGGGCTGGCTGTTGATCACGGTTTTGATGCCGCGACGGACAAGTTCGCTGTCGTCGACGAGGAGGATGCGAATCGAACTGGGGGCGCTCATGAGGTTAGGTGGACCGAAGGGGGAAAATTAATTTTACGCGAGTCCCTTTGCCGGGCGTGGACTCCACCACCAGCTCGGCACCGAGCTCCCGGGCGCGCTCGGCGAGATTGCCGAGTCCGTGACCGTGGGTGAGGGCGGCGGTGTCGAAGCCGCGGCCGTTGTCCTTGATCTCGAACTCCGCCGTTCCGTCGTGGGCGCGCAGCGTCACGCTCACATGCCCGGCTTCGCCGTGCCGGAGGGCATTGCTGACCGCCTCGCGGACGATCTGGAGTGCGTGCACGCGTTGCGGAAGCGAGAGGCTTTTTGCGAAGGTGTCGTCAATTTCCACCAGCGTGCGCAGCGGACGGATCGACTGCATCGTCTTGAGCAGCGTGTTCACGGCCTGGGCAAAGGACTGCTGCTGCAGCGCCTCGGGTTCCAGCCCGCTGATAAAATTGCGGATGTCGCGAATCGTTTCGTTCAGGATCCCGCGAACCTGTTCGAGCCGTCCGGTCGCGAGGTGCTGGTCGGGCTGGAGCAGCGAGCGGACCCCGGCCAGTCCCATTCCGGCGGCGTAGAGCGTCTGGATCACGCCGTCGTGAAGATCCCAGCCAAGTCGCGCGCGCTCCTCCATCGTGCGCCGGAGCACCTCCTCGTTATGTCTGAGCGCGGCGGTTTGGGCGGCGGAAAATTCCACGAGCTCGGCGATCCGGCCCAGCTCGTTTTTTTGTTTGGCCAAGGTTCCCAGCACGGAAACATCGTGCTGCGCGAGGCTCATGCCGATGCGATCGAGCGGTCGCAGCACCCATTGCTGGAGGGCGAGTGTCAGCGCCGCGACAATGAGCAGGCCGAACCCGATGAACACGGCCATCACGCGGGAGTTTGCCTGGGACGCGTGCCGGAATTCCTCGTCCGGATATTCCGCGCGGAGAACGCGAAGGGTGCGGCCCTGGTCATCCTTGAGGGGCCGGAGAATCGTGGTGGGGGAAATGGCGTTTTGTGCGGCGCCCTCATTCGCCGGTGCGACCAGTGAAACCGCGGCGTCCGTGATGCTGCTGAGTTTCGCGAGATAGGCTTCGTTCCATGGCTGTGCAATGACGAGCCAGCCGGCGGACGCCATGTTGGCGGTTCCGATCTGATGCACGAAAATTTCCAGCAGCGTGTTGTTCGCTTCCCTGAAAAACCGCGCCCTCGATTCGCTGGCCGTCATCCGGACAAGCTCGCCGGCGGCAAATGGCAGCGGCAGCGCGGATTCGTTTTCCTGGGTTGAGAGGTGAAGTTTCGGCGTGCCGTCGGCTCCGATCCACCAGAGCGCGCTCACGCCGGTTTTGGCCAGCTCCGCAAGAAGGCGGCTGCGCAACTCGGGCGAAACCGGTTGGGCGAGCGAAGAAGCCAGTTCCGGCGATTCCGCATATTCGGCCGCCAGTTGCGGCAGGATGCGCGCACTGAAATCGATCCAATGGTTCAGGATCCGCACGCGATCCGCCTGTGCGCGCGCGAGAAGCTGGCGGGTTTCGTTCTGCTCCACTTTCCGCAAAACCAGCCACGCCGCGAGAAACCCCAGCAACATGAGTCCCAAGAGCAGCGTGAAGCGGGTTTTGATGCTCATGTTTGGGACGAGCAGCACTACGCATCCCGCGTTGCACGTGCCAAGCGAAAGGGTGCTTCCTGCGTATAAATGCTCGGGTCCATTCGGGCCTACTGGAAATCGCCCTTGACTCTCCGGCGGGCGTTTGAGTCTTTGACCGGCTCAACTCACTCTACCGACCATGGCCAACACCAAATCTGCCATCAAAGCCGCACGTAAGTCTGTGCGCCTCACCACCCGCAACTCTGGCGTCAAGACCCGCCTGAAGACTCTGCACAAGAAGCTGAATGCCGCCATCGCCGCGAAGGACGCCGCCGCCACCAAGGCCGCCGCCAGTGCCTACACCTCGGCCATGGACAAAGCAGTCAAGTCGGGTGTCGTTCACAAGAACGCCGCCTCCCGCGCCAAGGCGCACTCCGCGAAACACGTTTTCGCGAAGTAAGAGTCTCGAAAGCGCCGCAGCGCGCGAACGATTTCCGACCCCGCCGCTCCCGAGTCGCGGGGTTTTTATTTGTCAGTGCGTGGACGCCGCATCCGGACGTGGGCGGCGACGTGGCAGTTCTCCCTCGCGAATCCGCGAGAGTTCGGGTCCAGGGTTGAGATCGCGCAAAGCTTCCGTGCAATCTGGCGCGTGGTGTCTCCACCTCCCAACGTCCGCCGTCATTTTCTCCCGTGGGATCGTCCCTTGTTGCCGCAGGCGGTGGCGTTTCTGGCGGGGCCGTGGAAGGGCGGGGGACCGCTGGATCTCTCGGCCCTGATGGTCGTCGTTCCCACCAAGCAGTCCGGACGCCGGTTGCGCGAGGCGATTGCCGGATACGCGGCGACGCAGGGTCAGGCGGCATTTCCTCCCCGCGTGCTCACCCCCGACCGCCTCATCGCGAGCGATGCAACCGGAAGCGAAGCCTCGCCGCTGGAATCGCTGCTGGCGTGGGCGGAGGTTTTTCGCGGGCTCGAGCTTGAGGAGTTTCGCAGCGTGTTTCCCATCGACCCGCCCGAGCGAAACTTCGCCTGGGCGGTGCGGCTCGCGCAGGGTTTTGCCCGGCTTCAGGGTTCCCTCGCCGAGGCCGGACTGCGGCTTTCGGACGTGCCCGCGAAGGCGGGGGCCGATTTCCCCGAAGCGGAACGCTGGCGGCAGATCGCCGAACTCGAACGGCGGCATACGCGCGAACTGGCCTCGCGCAATCTGCGCGAGGCGCAAGCCGCGAAGATCGAGCGCGCCGCCGCGCCGGTTTTGCCGGAGGGAATCCAGGGCATCGTTATGCTCGGCACACCCGATCCGCTCCCCCTCGCGTTGCGGGCGCTCGCGGTCCATGCGCAGTCGGTGCCGGTGGAGGTAGCCGTGTTTGCGCCGGAGGCGGACGCGGCGGCGTTCGACGCCTGGGGCCGGCCGCTGGCGGAAACCTGGACCACGCGCCCCTTCGCACTGCGGGAATTTGAACAGCGCGTTCAACTCTGCGCCGACCCGGCCGCGCAGGCGGAGCGCGTCATCGCGGTCGCGCGGGGCTACGGCGGTTCCGATCCCGGCGTGCTCGGGGCCGGCGTGGCCGACTCGGAAGTGCTGCCCTTGCTCGAGGCGGGGCTGCGGCACGCCGGCCTCGCCGGGTTCAATCCCGAGGGACGCGCGTGTCACGGCGACGGATTCTATCAACTGCTCGCGGCGCTGGCGGGTCTGGCGCGGGACGATTCCTTCGCCGCGGTGGAAACGCTCGCGCGGTGCCCGGATTTTTTGGAATTTCTGCCGGCGCGCGGCAACGCGGAGGTTTCGGCGGCGGGATCGCTCGCGGCCCTCGATGAAATGCGCGCCCGGCACCTGCCGCCGGATCTGGCGGCGGCGCGCCGGCACGCACCGGGCAGCGCGGCGCTGGCGGCGGTGGCGGAGTTGCGCGCGACGCTGGTCGCGGGAGTGTTTCCCGAAAATGCGGCGGCGGCACTCCGGCTGGTTTTTGGCGCGCGAAAATTCGACCTCGCCCGTCCGGCAGACGCGCTGGCGGCCGAGTCGGCCAAAGCGTGGACCGAAGTGATGCGCGAGACGAAGGAAGCCGCTGCCGTATTCGGGAATATTTCGAATGCGGAGTGGTGGGACGTCGCGCTGCGCCTCTACGGCGAGCTTCAGCACTCCGACGACAAACCCGCCGGCGCGATCGAGCTGCAAGGCTGGCTTGAACTTCTCTGGGAGGACGCGCCGCATCTGGTCGTCACGGGCCTGAACGACGGGAGCGTGCCGGAGGCGGTGGTGGGCGATCCGTTTTTGCCCGAGTCGCTGCGGGAGCGGCTCGGCTTGAAAACGAATGCGGCGCGTTTCACCCGCGACGCCTACCTGCTGCAGGCGCTGGCGGCGTGCCGCGAGCAGGGTGGCCGGCTCGACCTGTTGCTCGGCAAGACTTCCGTGGCGGGCGATCCGCTGCGACCCTCCCGGCTGCTGCTGCGGTGCGCCGACGCCGAGCTGCCGAGGCGGATCAAATTTCTTTTCAGCGCGGTGGAGTCGGCGCGCCCGAACCCGCCCTGGCGGCGCGCGTGGCAGCTGCAAGTGCCGGAAGCAACCCTCCCGTCGCGCGTGGCGGTGACGGCGCTGCGCGCGTGGCTCGACTGCCCGTTCCGTTTTTATCTCTCGCGCGTGCTCCGCATGGAGCCCGTCGATCCGGGCAAGACCGAACTCGATGCGCTCGACTTCGGCACGCTCTGCCACGCCGCGCTCGAGGCGATGGGCAACGAACGCGCGCTGCGCGACTGCACCGACGCGGCGGTGCTGCGCGAGTTTCTCCTCAACACCCTCGATGCCACGGCGGCGCGGCGCTTCGGCCGTGAACTCACGCTGCCCCTCATCGTGCAGCTGGAGTCGGCGCGGCAACGGCTGTCGCGGGCGGCCGAGGTGCAGGCGCAGACGCGCGCGGACGGCTGGGTGATCGAGTGGGTTGAAAAGAAATTTGTCCTCGATGTCGGCGGGCTGGTGGTGAGCGGGAAGATCGACCGCATCGACCGCCACGAGCGCACCGGTGCGATCCGCGTGCTCGACTACAAGACCTCCGACAAACCGGCGCAGCCGTGGGAGACTCATCTGCGGCCCGCGCGCCGCGACGAGACGGCGCCGGAATTCGCTCGGTTCCTTCACCGTGAGAGGGAAACGGTGTGGGGAGACTTGCAGCTGCCCGTTTACCTGCGCGCCATCGCGGCGGAGTTTCCGGGCGAGACGGAGTGCGGCTATTTCAATTTGCCAAAAGCCTCCACCGAGACCGGCATCGCGCGGTGGGACGAGTACACGCGCGAACTCGCCGAGTCCGCGTGGCGCTGCGCCGAAGGCGTGGCGGCGGCGATTCGCGCCCGCGAGTTCTGGCCCCCGAACGAAAAGGTGCGGCCCGAATACGACGATTTCGCCGCACTGTTCCATCACGGTGTGGCGGAAAGCGTGGCGGGGAAGGAGCGCGTCCGATGACCACGGTCGGCCATGTGATGATCCTCGCCTCGGCGGGCTCGGGAAAAACCTACGCGCTGACCAACCGCTTTGTGCGGCTGCTTGCGCTCGGGGCGAAGCCGGAGCGGATCGTCGCGCTCACGTTCACCCGCAAGGCGGCGGGGGAATTTTTCGACGAGATCCTCAACAAACTGGCGCGTGCCGCGAGCGAGCCGGGATATGCGGCGCAGCTGGCCGGCGAGATCGGCGTGCCGGCGTTCGGCGCGGCGGATTTTCTGAAACTTTTGCGCGCGGTGGCCGATGCGATGCACCGGCTGAGGCTCGGGACGTTCGACGGGTTCTTCGCGCGGGTGGCGCGGAATTTTCCGCTGGAGCTCGGGCTGGCGGGCGAGTTCGAAATCCTGCAGGAACACGCCGCGCGCATGGAGCGCGGGCGCGTGCTGCAGCGGCTGTTCGGGCGCGCCGGGGAACTGGCCGGGGCGCAGCGCGAATTCATCGAGGCATTCAAGCGCGCGACGTTTGGCGCCGACGAGAAGCGGCTCGGCGCGCAGCTCGACCGCTTCATCGACGAACACCAGGAAATTTTCCTCGCCGCCCCCGGGCGCGACCACTGGGGAAATCCGGCGCGCATCTGGCGCGAAGGGTGGGAAGGCTTGAAGGCCGCGGCGCAGCTCGCGCCGGCGGCGCAGGCGTTGCGCGCGGCGCTGGCGGACGTCGCATTGAGCGCCGGGCAGCGGGCGCGGTGGGACGCATTTTTTGCGGACCTCGCCGGGTGGTCCCCGGGTGCGCCGATGGGCGCGGCCCTGAACTATCTTTTCGGCAACGCGCTCAAGGCGTGGCCCGGGCTGGCGGAGATCATGGTGGAGCGGAAAAAACACGCGTTGCCGGCGGTGGCGGGCGACGCGCTGCGGCGGCTCCTGCAGGCGATCATCGGGGCGGAATTTGGCCGCCGGCTGGAGATGACGCGCGGGATTTACGCGGTGCTGAACGGTTACGAGGCGGTTTATCACGACGCGGTGCGGCGCGCGGGCAAGCTCACGTTCGGCGACGTGCAGCGTTTGCTGGCCCCGGGCGAGGACGGAGCGCGGACGCTGTCGCGCGAGGCGGCGGAAGGGAACCGGCTCTTCATCGACTTCCGGCTGGATGCGGAGATTGACCACTGGCTCCTCGACGAATTCCAGGACACGAGTTTCGGCCAGTGGTCCGTATTAAAAAACCTGATCGACGAGGCGGTGCAGGACGCGGCCGGCGCGCGGAGTTTTTTTTATGTCGGCGATGTGAAGCAGTCGGTCTTTGCGTGGCGCGGGGGCGACCCGCGGCTGTTCCGGGAGATTTTCAACCATTACAATGACGCGCGGCCGGGCATCATCGCCGAGGAGCACCTGCTGAAATCGTGGCGGTCGGGACCGCCGGTGGTCGCCATGGTCAACGCGGTGTTTCGCGCCGCGCCGGCGATCGGGGAATTGTTTCCCGGCGAAGCGTCGGCGGCCTGGAACCGGGAGTGGCGCGACCACGAGTCGGCGCGCCCGCAGCTTGGCGGACACGCGGCGCTGCTGCACGCGGCGGACGAGGACGCGCGCTTTGCGACCGCGCTGAAACTTCTGCACGAGATCGAGCCGCTGGAGCGGGGGCTGACCTGTGCGTTGCTCGTGCAGAAAAACAACACGGCCGCGGAGCTCGCCGAATATCTGCGCCGCGAGGGCGGGGTGCCCGCGGTGGCGGAGTCGGACCTGCATGTGTGCGTGGACAACCCGCTCGGCACCGCCTTGCTGGCGCTGGTCAAGGCGGCGGCGCATCCGGGCGACACGCTGGCCCACGGGCATCTCAGGATGACCCCGCTTGGCGACCTGCTCGTCGCGGAGGGATTGGCGGAACCGGAGCGGCTGACGCGTCGCTTGCTCGGACAAATTCACGCCGAGGGTTTCGAGCGCACCATGGATTTCTGGCTGCGGCGGTTGGAGCCGCGGCTGGCGGCGGACGATGCGTTCAGCCGTGCGCGCGGGCGGCAGTTCATTGCGGCGGCGGGGCTCTTCGATGCCACGGCCAGTCGCGGGATCGCGGAATTCATCCAGTTCATGGAGAGCTACACGGTGCGGGATGCGGAAGCCGCGGCCGTGGTGCGGGTCATGACGATTCACAAGGCGAAGGGCCTGGGCTTCGATGTGGTGATCCTGCCGGATCTCGAAGGGACGAAACTCGACGCCCGGCGCAAGGGGCTCGCCGTGCAGCGCGCGCCGGATCGTTCGGTGGAGTGGGTGCTGGATTTGCCGGACAGGCTTTTTGCCGAGCAAGACACCGTGCTGGCGGCGCACCTGCGGGCGGCGGAGGCCGACGCGTGTTACGAAAATCTGTCGCTGCTCTATGTGGCGATGACGCGCGCAAAACGCGCGATGTATGTCATCACGAAGCCCCCCGGCAAATCGGCGTCGCGCAATTTTCCGAAGCTGCTGGCCGAGGCGCTCGGCGGGGAAAGCGCGACGGTGCGCGTGGGAAAACAGGAATTCGCCGGAGCGTTTTCAGAAGGCGACGCCGACTGGCATACCCGCATTGCTCCGCCGACCCCCGAGGTGAGGGGTGCTCCGGAAATTGGACGGCTTGATCCGGCGACGGTCGGGAAATCGCAGCGCCTTCCGTCGCGCCAGCCGTCGGATGAAAAAACCGGTCTGCTTGGCGGCGCCCAATTATTCGCGCTCACGGGAGGAGGCAGCGCGGCCGCGGATTTCGGGGATGCGTTGCATCGGTTGTTCGCGGAGGTGGAGTGGGCGTCAGATCCCGCAATGGAAAAAATCGCGGCTTTGTGGTCCGGGTGCGGCGTTGCGGGGGAGGAGGCGCTCGCGTGCCTGCGTGCTCCGGAGCTGGCAGGGGTGTGGACTCGGCCAGAGGGAGCCACGGAGGCGGAAGTCTGGCGGGAGCGCGCCTTCGAAGTCGTGCTCGACGGAGCGTGGGTGACGGGCGTCTTCGATCGCGTGGTGGTTGAGCGGGACGGGAAAGGAATCGCGCGGCGCGCGACGGTGTTTGATTTCAAAACCGACCGGATCGGCGACGAGCGGGAGGTCGCCGCGACCGTGTTGCGCTACGCGGGGCAACTTAATCTGTATCGGAAGGTGGCGGCGGTTTTACTGGAGTTGAAGAGGGAGGCGGTTACCTGCGAATTGGTCCTCGCCAAAATGCACCGCCGGGTGGTCGTGCCGGTCACAGGTTCACGCTGAAATTCTAGCTTTACAGAGCGGCGCCCGCCACGCACGTTTCACCCTCTTACTTATGGGCAATCTCAAAAAGAAACGTCGGTTGAAGATGAACAAGCACAAGCGCAGAAAGCGCTTGAAGTCGAATCGCCATAAGAAGCGCACGTGGCAGAAGTAATTTTCGCCTCATCGTGCCGTCCGGTAAAAGTACCGGTAAGCTGATCAAAACCGCCGCATCCCGCGGCGGTTTTTTTATTTTCCGGCCGTCCCATAGAGCCGTGCCGGGCGATAACAACGGCGCGGGGATTCTTTGCCGCTATCCTGTTCAGCGCGCGTACCAAACGCGGTGCCGGGAAGTTTTCGATTAAAGGTTTCAAGGCCCCGGGACGTTGCTTCTGGAAATTTAATTTTTCGTAAGCACGTAGCCTTTAATAAACAGTAAATGACCCCCCATGATAATGGATTCCCCTATTTCCTCTTGTCATCACCGGGGGCGTTTGAAACTTTCTGCCCCGGCGTGCCCGTGGTTTACCCCAACGTGCGAGCCTCAGTCGCATGCAAAAATTTTGCAAATCGTCCTCGCCCTCAACTTTGAACGCTGACGCGTCCTAAATGCTTTTTTCCCAGAAAAACAAAGGATTTTTCGTCGAAGTAAACGACCACGGGATCTTGCTCGCCCGGACGAGCGAACCCGGTGTCCCCTTCGCGATCGAAGAAATGCAGGAGGCTCCGCTGAATGACCAGGCGGCCTTGAATGATGCGATCCGGCGGCTGCAGCCGAAAAAAAATCCCAGCGGTTATCTGCACGCAACGGTTTCGGTTTATCCGAGCAAGCGGCTCATCCGGCGGCATTCGCTGGAGTTGAAACGGGTAAAAGAGCCGACGTATTTCAACGATCTCTTCACCCAGCAATTCCGGATCGATCAGGAGAAATTCACCGTCGCGATTCTGAATGCGACCGATGGAGCCGACTACGATCTGGCGAAAGCGGCGCAGAAGGACGTGATTTTCGCGGGCCTGTTGAACGAAGACGTCATCGCGTGGCAGGACACTTTGCTCGCGATGGGGATCTATCCGCAGCGGCTCGAGATGGGAACGCTGGCGACGCTCGGTGGCGTCGTGGATTATCTGTCATTCCGGAAATCGCGGACGCCCACGCTGGTGTTGGAAATCGGAGCCGACTCGACGCAGTCGTTTATTGTTTCCGCGGCCGGCGTCGAAGCTTCGCGTCCCATTCCCCAAGGCATCGATGCGATGCTCCCGGTGGTGCAGAAGGAGCTCGGATTGAAAGACGAGGAATCAGCGAAAAAACTTTTCTACTCGAATACCTTCGATTTCACGGGAATGGGGCCCTCGCTCATCAAAAAACTCCTGAAGGAGTTGCAGTCGTCGATCGGCTTTTACGAGGTCCAGACGGGCCAGTCGGTCGGCCAGGTGCTGACGATGCAGTTGTCGCCCAAGCAGGCTTGGCTGGACACGGCGATCGCGAATTCCCTCGGCATCGCGAGCATGAAGCCCGACACCCCCACGTGGTTGCCGACCCGGCAGATTACCCTGCCCGATGCTTTAGCCAAAAACGCGCAGGAAGTGCGCTGGTTTGGTCTCCTGAGTCTGATGGCCCAGTATAACGCTCCTACCAATGCTGTCGTTGCTGAAGAAAAAAAGTGAGGCGAACGTGCCCCTGGTGCCTGCCTGGCACCCGAACTTCCGCAACTTTGAACGGTTGCCGGACACGAAGGTCGTGCGCACGGCATTTTTCATCAATGTCTTTGCGATCACCGTCACGTTGGTCCTGTTGCTCTACGTGGTGCGGAAGGAATGGGATCTCCACACGGTCCGGGTTCAGATCGCGGACAAGGAGCAGCAGATCAATCGCGACAAACCCGGCAGCGACCAAGCCGTCGCGCTCTTCAAGCAGTTTCAAGGCGAGGAGGCCAAGGTGGCCGAGGTCGACGCGTTCGTGAAATCGAAAACCGCGGTTTCAACGCTCCTCATTCATCTGGGAGAAACTTTGCCGAAGAACATCGCGATCGATCGTTTTGACCTGGGGAAGGACGGCCTCGCCCTGTCGGCCACGGTACGCGGCGCTCCGGACCAAGCCAGTGGACAGGCTACGGCGTATATCGAACAACTCCGCGCGGACAAAGAGCTGGCGCCTCTTTTTGATGACATTACTCCGACCAGCAGCGGCCGAAATCCGCAGAACGGCCGCATCATGATCCAACTGTTCCTCCGCTTTAAAGGTGTCGTTGGAAAGGATGGCAAAAAATGAGCCTCACGAACGAACAAGTCGTCGAGTTCGCGAAGAAAAATCCCATCAGCGTGGGCTGCGGGGTTCTGATCGTCGCGTTGCTTGCGACCGCCTATTTTCGCGCGGATCTGCCCGGCGAGGCCGAGACCGAGCTCGAGCAGAAATCGAGCGAAGCCGCCCGCCTGGCCGCCAACCTGAAGAATGCCGCCCATCTCAAGGAGCATTTCGACGCCGTTTCCGCGGCGCAAAAACAGATTGAAAGCCGGTTGATTCAACCGAAGCAGCTCACGACGAACAGCCAGTATTTCTACAAGCTGGAAAGCGAAACCGGCGTGAAGCTGCTCGACCAGGGGCAGACGGCTCTCACCGCCGCCCAGCGCAAGGATATCAAGGGAAATTATCTCCCCACCGTTTTCACGCTGAGCGTCCAAGGCGATTACAGCCAGGTGCTGACGTTCCTGCGCCGCCTGGAAAATGGCAGTCACTATTGCCGCGTGCTCACCGCCCAGTGCAGCAATTCCTCCGCCGAACGGGGAGGCCAGCTCACCCTGGCGCTCAATCTCGAGCTTCTCGGATTTCCATGAGCTCTTCTTTAACCCTCACGACTCTTTGCGCTTCATTGCTGCTGGGCAGCAGCGTGGCGTTCGCCGCGAAAGCCGCTCCTTCCGATATTACGAGTCCCGAAAAGCGGCGCGCCACCGTGGAACTCGCCCAGCGCCTGGCGCGCCCGGGTGAAGCCCAGCCGCTGCCAACGGAACTCGCCCTGCCCTTTAGTCCCGCCGGCTTCGAGCAGACGGATGCCGAGGAACGGGCGACCGCGATGGCGGCCGCCAGCCGCGTCGCCCAACAGGCCGCGCCGAAAGTTTCCAGCGATCGCGACACGCTGGAGCGGATCGCTGCGAAGGTGATCCCGAGCGGCACCATTTTCCTCGGAGGAGAGCCCACCCTTATTTTTGGCAAGAAGCCGGTGAAAATCGGCACTCATTTCACGGTCAGGTCGTCCGACGGTCAGGACTACGACCTCGAACTCGTTAGTATCGGCAGCACCACCTTCACCTTACGCCTCAATCGCGAGGAAATTACGCGACCCATCAAACCTGGAAAGTCCCCATGAGAACTCGTTCAATCCTCCTGACCAGCGCGCTGCTTGCCACCGCGTTTGGTTCTCAAGTCATCGCGCAGACGCCTGCGACGCCGGCCGCCGAACCGGCTCCGACCGCACCGGCGCAATCCGATGTCGTCGTCAAAGCCGAGGAGGCGTCGCAAAACGTCGCCACGAAATCCAAGGATTCCACCGGGAAGGACACGCTGTCCGTCGATTTCCCCGATGAGGACATCCGCAACATTCTCCGCAACGTGGCTGACCTGTTCGAGCTCAACCTCGTGATGCCCGAGGCACTCCAGGGAAAAACCACGATCAAGCTGCGCGACGTCACCTGGCGCCAGATTTTCCAGAGCGTCCTCACGCCGGTCGGTTACACGTATATCGAGGACGGCAACATCATCAAAATTGTGAGCAACGACAGTCTGCTCCAGGAGCCCACCTCCACCGACGTCTTCATTCTCAACTACGCCCGGGCCTCCGACATTCTCCCGACGATCACGTCGCTCGTTGACAGCGCTGCCGGCGGAAAAATCGTCGTCGATGCCCGGAGCAACAGCCTGGTCATCACCGAGCGTCCCTCACGGATGAATCGCATCCGTCCGATCATCGAGCAGCTCGACCGCGCCACCGACCAGGTGATGATCGAGACCAAGTTCATCGAAGTCACCGACAGCGACGTGAAGAACGTCGGCATCAACTGGGCCTCGCTGGGCGGTTACAACATGGGCGTGCTGCCCCGCGCGCAGACCGATCGCACCCGCCTCCGTGAGTCGGGGGATGGTTTTACCAACAACATCACCAACGAAGGTTTGACGAACGCGAACAACAGCACGTCGACCCAGGGTCTGCAGCAGAACGGAACGAATAACTCGGGAAACATCACCTCGACCAATGGCGTCCCGACCACGACTTTGACCACCGGCACCACCGGATCGTCCAGCAACACGGTGACGTCGACGATCAGCAACGCCGTGGCGAACACGATTACGAACACGCTGGATCAGCTCACATCGCTCACCAATACCGCGACCGATGGCCGAACCCTCACCGCGGTCTTCTCCGCCGATCAATTCCGTCTTGTCTTGAGCGCGCTGCAGACCCTGCAAAGCACCAAGATCGTTTCCAACCCGACCGTCGTCACCCTCAACAACACCGAGGCGACGATCAACGTCGGCGAACAGCGTCCGCTGCCGAACTACGCCTACAACGAGCTGCGCGGTACTTTCGAAGTGAACGGGTTCAACTACCGCGACATCGGGGTGAACCTGAAGGTCACGCCGCAGGTCAACTCGCGCGGCTTCATCAAGCTCAACGTCGAGCCCGAGGTGAGCCAGTCGACCCGCGATGCGATCTTCAACGGCGCCGCGATTCCCATCATCGATGTGCGCAAGGCGAAGACCAACGTGTCGCTGAAAGACGGCTACACGATGGGCATCGGCGGCCTGATCCGCACCTCCTCGTCGAAGCAGCAGAACAAGGTTCCCGTGCTTGGCTCCGTTCCCGGCCTAGGCCGGTTCTTCAAACACGACAACAAAAACATCCAGACGACCAATCTCCTGATCTTTATCACCGCGAAATCTGTTTCGGCTGACGGCGCGCCGATCGAGGAAGTCTTCGATCCCCGGACGCTTCGCGAGATGAAGATTCAGCGCGACGAGCTGCCGGGTTATCGTGACGGCTCGGATCCTTTCGCGGTCGTTCCTCCGCCTCCGGCCCCGGTCAAAAAGCCTCTTTTCGGTTTCACCAAGATCAGTGCTTCCAACGAAGCGAAGAAGTGAGTCCCACTTTTTCTGCCACGCTCTCCCAACCCAACCATAGGTGAGACCATGAAACTTTGGCCTAAAATCTATATCGCCAGCGTCCTCGGAGTGACCGGCGTCTTCAGAGCCGCCGCCCAACAGCCGGTGGTGAGCGTTGACATCAAATACGTCAACGTTGGCGGAACCGCGAGCAGCTTGGCTCCGATCGCTTTCACCGGTGGCACCAACTTTCCGAGCCCGAACGAAGCGTTCGGACCCTACGGAGTTCCAAACACCGTCAACATCGCCGCGCTTGCCGTCGGCACGAATCTGGTGAGCAGCTTCACCTATTCGTTTTTCGTGAACGGCGTTTCGATCGGCGTCACAACCGGCCCGGTTTTGCCTCCGAATCATGCGGTGGTTCAATGGACACCGCCGCAACCCGGTTCGTATTTCTTCACCGTCACGGCGACGGATGGCCCCAATACCGCCACGTCGCTTCCCGTGCGGTACTTCGCGACCGGCACGGTGGTGAACAGTCCGGTCGCCGGAACGATCGTGCCGCAGGGTTCGTCGGTTGTGCTCAAAGCTGATGCCACGGTCGGCCAGGGCTTCATCAAGAGCATCCAATTCTACGACAACGGCGTCGCCATCGGATCTCCCGATGTCACGCTTCCCTATTCGTTGATTTATACGCCTCCGGGAGCACCCGGCGCCCCGCACAGCATCACGGCGCAGGCGACGGACAATAATAACAACCTCCTCGCGATGAGCTCCCCAATCGCGTTGAACGTGGTCACCGCGATCCCCTCGCTGCCCACTTCGGTGATCAGCACGCCCGTGCACAACTCGGCGGTCGCCATCCCGACGGGTAGCACGCCCACCCCGATTCCGGTTACCGTCGACGCACGGAGTTCGACCGGTGTCGTCACGAAAGTGGAGCTCTACATCGACGGTGTTCTTTTCGGAACGAAAACCGGTTATCCCTATACCTTCAATTGGACGCCGACCGTGGTCGACACGTATGACCTCGTCGCCCTGACGTACGACGACAAAAACAACGTCGTGGCGTCGACGACCAGCTCGACCCCGACCAGCACTCCCGCGCCCACCTCGGTTGCGGTCTCCGCATTGCCCACCATCACGATGACGTCGCCCACCAATGGCGGAACGGTCACCGGTGGTTCGCCGATCCAGTTGAGCGCCAGCGCGACCGAAAGTAACCCGGCCTACACCATTACCAGCGTCCAATTTTTCGTGGACGGCGTATTTGTCGGACAGGCCACGGCGCCTTCCTCCGGCTCGACCTACACCGTGACGGCCACCTTGCAGCAAAAGAAGGATTCCAGCGGAGCCGTGCTTTCTTCCACGATCACCGCCCTCGCGACCAACAACGTTGGTCTCGCCGGCGTGTCCGCTCCCATCGTGGTGACTGTCACCAGCGGCGGCGGCGGCGGCGGCGGCACGGTGATTGGCATTCCCCCCGTCGTCTCAGTCACCTCTCCCACGGCTGGCGCGAACTTGAGCGTCGGCAATCCCGTCTCGATCACCTCGAGTGCGAGCGATGCCGATGGAAATATTTCCGGCGTCCAGTTCCTGGTGAACAACGCGGTCGTTGGCGCGGCGGACACCACCTTCCCGTACAGCACTTCCTGGACTCCGGTGGCGCTGGGCAACTACAGCCTTACGGCCCGGGCCATCGATAATGACGGCAACGTTGTGACCAGCAGCGCGGTCGTCGTCACGGTTGGCACCAACGCGGGACCCGCGGTTACGCTCACCAGTCCGGCTGCGACCACGACGGTAAGCGCGGGCACGCCCATCAACCTCGCTGCCGCGGCGTCAGACGTCGATGGCACCATCACGGGAGTGCGTTTCCTCGCGAACGGTATCTCGGTCGGGTCGGCCACCAGCGCACCCTATCGCGCCACGTGGACCCCCACGGGCGGCGGAACCTTCCTTATCACCGCCGAAGTCACGGACAACACCGGCAACGTGACGACTTCTCTTCCCGTCACGGTCAACGTCTCCGGTAATCGCGTTCCTTTGGTCAGCATCACGGCCCCCGCGATCGGTGCGACGACCCAGGTCGGAACCGGCGCGTCGCCTGCGACGCTGACGGTCAGTGCATCCGATCCCGATGGCACGATTCGCAGCGTCGATTTCTACGCCAGCGGCGTGTTGATCGGATCTCGCACCTCGCCTCCCTATACGGTGACGTGGACGCCGACCGCTGAAGGCATCTATCAATTGACCGCGGTGGCGACCGACAATTCGTTCGCGAGCACGACCTCCGCGGCCGTGCCGGTCCTCGCCGTCGCCACCGGTGGTTCGTCCTCCGTGAATGTCTTCACCGGCATCTACGTCGGCGGCACCGAATCCGGCAAATTCGCCGCGGTTTCCCTCGGCGGAAAAATGGCCGCGTTCATCGGCCGCTCCACGCAGGGCCCCGTGAAGAATTATTTTTATCCCGGTCTGGCCCTCGATTCCTCCGGCGGTTTCAGCCGTTCGAGCGGCACGAGCAACCTGATCTCCGGTTCAACGACCGGCAGTTCGATCAGTGGCACGCTCGGCGCCACGGGATTGTTCAGCGGTGTGAATCCGCTGCTCACGCTTTCGCCTTCGGCGACGGCATTCCCCGCCACGGGTTATTTCTCCGGAAGCCTCTCCGGCCGACCGGCAAGTTCGCTGACGGGGATTGTTGGCGCGGACGGATCGATCATGGTGGCGATGAGCGACGGAACGTTCTCCGACGTCGGCGACACCAAGGTGGACTCCACCGGCTCGTTCTTCCTGACGACCGCTTCCGGCAACACCCTGAGCGGCAAGGTCGAACCTTCCACGGGCTTCCTCACGGGTACTTTGACGGTGGTCGGCAACGGTGCGTTCACCGCGCCGGCAACCGGCTCGCTGACATCCGGCGGAACCTTCAGCGACGGTGTGCTCAAGGGACTTTCGACGCGCGCCTCGGTCGGAACCGGAAACAACATCCTCATCGCCGGCTTCATTGTCGATGGCACCGCGGCCAAGCAGGTTATTATCCGCGGCATCGGTCCGTCGCTCGCGGGAGTGAACTCGCCCCTGGCCAATCCCATGCTCCAGCTTTACAACGGCCCCACCCAGATCGCTTCGAACGATAACTGGGCCACGCCGATTGGCGCAGGCGCTTCCGCGGGAGCTGTGGCGACTGCCACGGCCCAGGCGGGACTCGGTGCCCTGTCGTCGACGAGTCTCGACTCGGTGATTGTCACCACACTCACGCCCGGCGCCTATACGGTGCAGCTGAGCGGTGTCGGCAGCACCAGCGGAAACGGCCTGCTTGAAATCTACGACTTGGACACGCTCGCGGCATTCACTCCGCAAAAGGTCCGGGCCATTTCCTCCCGTGGTTTCGTCGGCACCGCCGGCAACGAATTGATCGCAGGCTTCATCGTGAATGGTAACACCGCGAAAAAAGTCCTGATCCAGGCGGTTGGTCCCGGAATTGCCACCAGCGTCAGTGGAACCCTGGCCGATCCGGTTCTCCGCATCGTCAACATGACCACGAACAAGACGGTGCGCGAAAACGACAATTGGGAGACCGGCAACGACGGCGTGGTCATGGTCGATGCGGTGAACCGCTCGGGCGCGACACCGCTGACCGCGGGCAGCAAGGACTCCGCCATCCTGGTGAACCTTCCCCCCGGTGTTTACACCGCCGTGGTGAGTGGCGCCGGCAACTCAACGGGCATCGCCCTTGTTCAGGTCTACGAAGTCCCGTAAGCCGCACACCAAGTTCTCAAATTCAAAGCCGCGCGATTTCGCGCGGCTTTTTTTTTGCCGGCAGGAGGAGTTCGTGCGGCTCAAAAGAGCCCGCCCATAAAGCCAGTCGACGCTTTCACCAGAACCACGCCCGCATTTTTTGCCCCGTGTGCCACCATGCAGGGCAGCAGCGAACGAGAGGGATTCCACGGCGCAAAACGGGCGGTATACCACCAGAGGGAAGAGACGAAGAGAATACCCGTGGTGAACCAGGCTTTGGGTGTGGACATGAAAACGAAACCGTTTTCCCACTTCAAAAGGTGCTGGTGGATGAGCGCAAAACCGAGGGAGGCCACCAGGATTCCGCCCCACAACGCGGCTTTGCCTTTGCCTTCAATGACGAGGTACCCGCGAAAAACCAGTTCTTCAATTACCGGGGCAGCCAACACGGAATAAATCGCAAACAGCCAGGTCATCTTCGATTGCTCCTGATCAATCCCCAGCGCTTTTTCCCCGGCCGTTTCCACGGCGAGGATGACCAGTGCGCCGGCGATCGCGATCCAGATGGCGCGAGACGCGGCGGGTGTTGTACCGGGAAGTCCGCCGGGATGTGGCTTCCGCATGTCGTCGCGCCACAGCTTGGCGACGTAGAATCCGACTCCGGTCATTATTAAGATCAGCAGGGGGTTGTTCATGGTCTAATGCTCACGAGTATTGATTGGTCATTTCTGATTTTTGACCTAGGGTCCAGCCAACCTTGAGCAGCGTCGCGCCCATCCCCGAGTCGCTCCCCTTTGCGCCTCCCCCGGCGTTCGCCAGCGTTTTCTTGCAGCTCAAGCCACACATGGCCGAGCTCGATCGCTTTTTGCGGGGACAGCTTGTCTCATTCGAACCCGAAATCCGCGCGATGGCGGATTATTGCATCGATACCTCGGGCAAACGCATCCGTCCCGCTTTGGTTTTCCTCAGCGGCTGGCGGGACGCCGCGACGATCGCCCCCGATCTCGTTCGCGTCGCAGCGGTGGTGGAAATGGTCCACTTGGCCACGCTTGTGCACGACGACATCATGGATGAGGCCGACGTTCGTCGGAGCCGTCGCACCGCCGCTCGCGAATACGGGTCGACGCCGGCGGTTTTGCTCGGTGACGCACTGTTCGCGCATGCCCTGCACCTCGCGACCCAGTTTCCCACGACTGAAATTTGTGCCGCGGTTTCCGAATCGACGCGCCGGGTGTGCGCCGGGGAGATCGTCCAAACGCTCCGCCGCGGTTCGACCAATATCAGCCGCGCAGACTACCAGCGCATTATCGACCTGAAGACCGCGGAGCTTTTCCGCGTTTCCTGCTTTCTCGGCGCCAAGCTTGCCGGATTCGAACCCGGCTATGTGGAAGCGGCCGCGCAGTTTGGCCGGCATCTGGGAATCGCTTATCAAATCTACGACGATCTCGCCGATTTTTTTGGGGACGAGAGCCGGATCGGCAAGACCCTTGGCACCGACTTGGCGAGTGGGAAACTCACCCTTCCGCTCATCGCTTTAAGCGAGCGGTTGCCGCCGGCGGAGCGCAGCGCCCTCGTCGAGGAGATTTTGGGCCGGCGTCCGCCGCAGCTCTCCCTGCGTCTGCGTCAAATGGATGAACTGGGGGTGTTTGCCGTGGTTTCGGCGTCGGTCGACGCCGAAATGACACAAGCGAGAATGGCGCTGGACCCTTGGCCCGATCACCCGCCGACCAAGTTATTGTTGGGCCTGTGCGACGTTTTGCGGGGTCAGTTGACCGCATTGCGGTCAACTTCCCGTTAAGTTGACACTTTCGATTTGCGCCAGTGTCGGGGAGGGGATTCCTTCTGCTCCGCCATGGACGTCATAAAAGTTTTCGGGAAGACGCTGGTCGCCTCTCCGGAAAGACAACTTGAAGCCGACTCCGACATGGAGGTGGTCCGTCAGGTCCAGGCGGGGGACGTCGCCGCATTTGATCGCCTGATCACAAAATACCGGGAACGCGTTTTCGGCATCATCTACAACATGACGGCGAACCGGGAGGATGCCGCCGATCTGACCCAGGACGCCTTCATCAAGGCGTTTCAGTCGATCAACCGGTTTGGCGGGCAGTCTTCGTTTTTCACCTGGCTGTATCGCATCTCGATCAATTCCACCCTCAGCCATCTCCGGAAGCACCGGCTTCGGACGTTTTTCAGCTTGGAGACAATCGACGAGGACACCCCGGTGTCGCGGGAACTGATTGCGGCGCTGACCGATAAAACCGGTGCCGATCGCGATACCTTTGTCCGGGAGCTGAAGGAAAAATTGAACGAGGCGATGCAAAAATTGTCTATCAAGCATCGCACAGTGGTCACTTTATTCGAAATCGACGGCCTTACCCATCAAGAGATCGCCGAAGTTATGAATTGCTCCGTGGGCACGGTGCGTTCGCGTCTTCACTACGCGAAACAGCTCCTGCAATCCGAGCTGCAGCCCTATATGCGCCAATGATGAATCCCGAAGCGAAAAAGTCAGAGAAGCGTCAGGTCACGTTGGAAGATCTCCTTCGGTTGAAACGGGCTGAGCGCCCGGCCCCGGAATTCTGGTCGCGTTTTGAACAGGAGCTACGCGCCAAGCAGCTCGCAGCAATTGTCGCCAAGCGTCCATGGTGGCGCACGTTTCCCGAATTGTTCGCGGGCAAACGCCGTTATCACCTGCCTCTGGGTGCGACGGCTGTTCTTGCCGTCACTTTCCTTTCTCTTCGCCAGCATCAGTCGAACACGCCTCCCGCGGTTTTGCCCGCACCTGTGGCCGAACAGATCCAGGTTGCATCGGCGAATCCGAACGGAGCGGTCGCGAATATGGACTCTGCCCTCGTTGCCATTTCGCTACCTGATTCGATCGTGAGTCAGCCGATTGATTCAACCCCCACCGGAATCGTTGCGGTGGTAAATGCATCTGCCGTCGATTCCGCGCAACCCATGCGTGCGGACGCAGCCGAGTCGGACAGCCTTTCCAAGATGGTTTCGTGGCTCGCGACCGGGGAGCAGGGCGATTCATCCGCACTTTCGCCGGCAGCCCAATCGATCGCGGCAAATCTCGCCGCTGCCGAGGAAGCCCATCCGGAATTGACCCGCCGGCTTTACGGTTCGTCCGGTGGTTTCGAGAAGCGGGGATTGCCCTCCACGCGTCGTCCCGCCGTGGATCCCTTGGCCCAGATGCGCAGTCCGTCGGATTTTCACCGCGCGCGCGTGCTGGCCAGCGCCCTGCCGGTCGCGGCCCGGGCTTCCGGGCCCGGCAGCGAAAGAATCGCGGGTCGCATCGCCGACGAACGGCTCACCGAGCAGGAGATCAGCCGCTTCGGCGCACGCGGCGATCGGTTTCTGGTCAAGTTCTAATCCGTCGCTGAAGACGGACGGGAAAATTTCTCAAGCCCCGCCTCCGCGCGGGGCTTTTGCTTTTCTACGCCACAGAAACTAGCCTCCGACGATGCGGACCGAAAAAGATTCCATGGGGGAAATGCCCGTGCCGGACGACGCGCTCTACGGCGCGTCCACGCAACGCGCGGTCCTCAACTTCCCGATCAGCGGCCATCCGATGCCCGCGGCATTTGTCCGCGGACTGGGTCTGGTCAAAATTGCCTGCGCTCAAGCCAACGAGGAACTCGGTCTGCTTCCGCCCGCCAAGAGCCGGTTGATTCAGCAAGCCGCCCGCGAAATCGCCAACGGCCGGCTCGCCCCGCAATTCCCCATCGATGTTTTCCAGACCGGTTCGGGCACCTCGACGAACATGAACGTCAACGAGGTGGTCGCCAATCGCGCGAGCCAGCTCGCGGGCGAACCCGTGGGTTCGAAACGGCCGCTGCATCCGAATGACGACGTCAACCTGGGGCAGTCGTCGAACGACATCATTCCGAGCGCACTTCACGTGAGCGTCGCGCTCGCGCTGCACGCGGACCTCGCGCCGGCGTTGGAGCAGCTCGCGGCCTCGCTTGAAAAAAAGGCCGGAGAGTTTTCCGCGATCGTCAAAATTGGCCGAACCCACCTGATGGATGCGACGCCCCTAACGCTCGGGCAGGAGTTCTCGGGGTACGCCGCGCAGGCGCGCAAGGCGGTCGCGCGCACGCAACACGCGGTCACGCTGCTTCGCGAGCTGGCCGTGGGCGGAACGGCGGTCGGCACCGGGATCAACTGCCACCCGGAGTTCGCGGCGCGGGTGTGCGCCCTCCTCAGCACGGAAACCGGATTGGATTTTTGCGAAGCCTCAAATCACTTCGAAGCCCAGGGCGCCCGGGACGATTGTGTCGAGGTGGCCGGCGTGCTGGCGACGGTCGCCGCCTCGCTCACGAAGATCGCGAACGATATCCGGCTGCTCGGCTCGGGTCCGCGGGCGGGCTTCGGCGAACTCCGCCTCCCGGCGACGCAGCCCGGTTCCTCGATCATGCCCGGCAAAGTGAATCCGGTGATGAGCGAGATGCTCGTGCAGGTTTGCCTCTACGTGCAGGGACTGGCGCAGACCGTGACGATGTGCGGTCGCGACGGACATTTTGAACTGAACGTGACGCTGCCGCTCATGGCGCATTGTCTCCACGAGTCCATTCACTGTCTCGCGAACGGCGTCCGGGTTTTCGCGGGAAAATGTGTGGACGGCCTTGAAGCCGATGCCGCGCGCTGCCGCGAACTGGTCGACCGTTCCCTCATGCTGGTGACGGCGCTCAATCCGTTCATTGGCTACGACAACGCCGCCGCTGTGGCGAAGGAGGCCCTCGCGACCGGAAAATCCCTGCGGGAAGTCGTGCTGGGAAAAAAGTTGATGGATGCCGCCACGCTGGATCGTGCGCTCGAGCCGCTCGGCATGACCAAGCCCGGAGCGGGTGGACTGACCGCGGGTGGCGGCTGACCGCACGGTTCAACGCGAATCATTCATGGCCGTTCACCAGTCCACACTGACGATCGAAACGCGCGGGCAGGGAACGCACGAATTCACCCGCGACGTGGCGCGCGAGCTCACGCGCAGCAAACTGACCCGGGGCGTCGCGACGGTCTTCTGCCGGCACACCAGCTGCAGCCTCGTGATCATGGAGAACGCGGACATCTCCGCGCGACGCGATTTGGAGGCGTGGCTCAACCGGCTCGTTCCGGAAAACGATCCGCATTTCGAGCACACGCTCGAAGGTCCGGACGACATGCCGAGTCACATCAAGATGGCGCTCACCCGCACCAGCGAAAGCGTGCCCTTCGCCGACGGACGCCTGCTGCTCGGGACGTGGCAGGGAATTTTCCTCTGGGAACACCGCCACCGTCCGCACACCCGGGACGTCGTGGTAACGCTGATCGGGGAGTAGCTTTCCGGAACTGTAGGAGCGTTTTTATTCCGCGAGTTTGATGCCGTTTCCGCAGTCGGTCGCGGCGTAAAGCCGCTCGTACAGTTCCGGCGGATTTGTCCTACGCCGGGGCGCAGATGCCGCAGTTGTTCACGAAGAAATCGTTGCCCTTGTCGTCAACCAGGATGAACGCGGGGAAATTCTCCACCTCGATCTTCCACACGGCTTCCATGCCGAGTTCCGGATACTCCAGCACCTCGACCTTCCGGATGTTTTCCTTCGCGAGGATCGCCGCGGGGCCTCCGATGCTTCCGAGGTAAAACCCGCGGTGTTGCTTGCATGCTTTCGTCACTGCCTGGCTGCGGTTGCCTTTCGCGAGCATGACCATCGAGCCGCCGTGCGATTGGAAAAGATCAACGTAGCTGTCCATGCGACCCGCCGTCGTCGGCCCAAAAGATCCCGACGCGTAGCCGGTCGGTGTTTTCGCGGGGCCGGCGTAGTAGACCGGATGGTCCTTGATGTATTGCGGCAGCCCCTGGCCGGCATCGATGCGCTCCCGCAATTTCGCGTGGGCGCTGTCGCGGGCGACAATCATCGGACCGGAAAGTGAGACGCGGGTCGTGACAGGATATTTGGAGAGCTCGGCCAGGATGTCGGCCATCGGGCGGCGCAGGTCGATCTGCACGATGGTGTCGTCCTTGAGCCGGCGTTGGTCCGAGGGGATGTACTGCCCCGGGTTCGTCTCGAGTTTTTCCAGGAAGATTCCGTCGCGGGTGATCTTCGCCTTGATGTTGCGGTCGGCGCTGCAGGAAACGCCCATTCCCACCGGACAGCTGGCGCCGTGGCGCGGCAGGCGAACCACGCGCGCATCGAGGGCAAAATATTTTCCGCCAAACTGCGCGCCAATCCCGGTCTTGCGCGCGATCTCCAGCACCTTCGCCTCCATCGCGAGGTCGCGGAAGGCGCGGCCGTGGGCGTTGCCGGTGGTCGGCAGGGCATCGAGGTATTTGGCCGAGGCGAGCTTCAGCGTCTTCATGCACGCTTCGGCGCTCGTGCCGCCGACGACAAAGACGAGGTGGTAGGGTGGGCAGGCGCTCGTCCCGAGATAGTTGAGTTTGTCCGCAACGAATTTCTCGAAGCTCTTTGGGTTCAGCAGCGCCTTGGTCTCCTGGAACAGGAACATCTTGTTCGCCGATCCGCCGCCCTTGGCCACGAAGAGGAATTCGAATTTTTCGCCCGGCGTCGCGAGCACATCAATTTGCGCGGGGAGATTGGTGCCGGTGTTGGTCTCCTGCCACATGTCCGTCGGCGCGACCTGCGAGTAGCGCAGGTTTTCCTTCGTGAACGCCTCATACACGCCGCGCGAAAGCCACTCGGCGTCATTGGCGCCGGTCCAGACCTGCTGCCCTTTCTTCGCGAAGATCGCGCACGTGCCGGTGTCCTGGCACATCGGAAGAATTCCCTCCGCCGCGATTTCGGCGTTCTTGAGCAGCGTGAGCGCCACGTAGCGATCGTTCGCGCTCGCTTCCGGGTCCTCGAGGATCGCGGCGACCTGTTTGAGATGTTTCGGCCGCAGCAGGAACGCGCAGTCGTGAAAGGCGTGCTGCGCCAGATAGGCCAGCGCCTCGGGGGCGACTTTCAGCATGTCGCGGCCCTCGAAGGCGGACATTGTCACGCCTTCGCGTGAAAGCAGGCGGTACTCGGTCTCGTCTTCGCCGAGCGGCAGCGGATCCTGGTAGACAAACGGCGGTGTAGGCATGGTCAAAAGCGATGAGGCAGGGCCGAGTAAAACGAACCCGGCCGGAAAATCCACCTCCTCCTTGCTTGTCATTCTGAGCGCAGCGAAGAATCCAGCAGGAGATGCGAAGCGTTTCCGCGGTACTGATATCCCAATGGATTCTTCGCCGCGCTCAGAATGACAGAAGAAGAAACCTGTCCTAGCGCGCGGCGGCCATGGCGCGGATCACGTCGTGGAATCGCGCGAGGTCGGCCGGCGTCACCGGCTCGCCCGGTTCGCGCTGCCAGCCGTTGGCGCCGGGCCATTCGCCGCGCGTGAGGAAATTTTCCTGCGCCGCCGGCATGTTCGCCACCTGCAGGTAGTCCTTTTGCTCCTTCTCGTCGCGCGCCGCGGCGACGAGCGCGGGCGGAATCGGCGAGATGCGTTTGCTCGAGACGTGCGCGAGATCGTTCAGGGCGACGAAGGGGCGGGAGTCGACCAGGGTCGTCGCGGGCCGGGACGTTTCCCCGCGCAGGTAGCGGAAATAGTCGAGGTGGTTTTCCCCAAGCGGATCGAACGGATCGATCATGATTTTTTCCGTGCGGCCATCGAGCCAGCGCACTTCCACGTGATTGCCCACGAGGTAGCGGATCGTCGCCTTGTCGCACAGGATCGTTTCGCATTGCGAGCTCGCGCCCGCGCAGGCGTGCGACAGCGCGAACCGCATCGTCACGCCGCTGGTGGTGTCCGCCTCGACGAAAAACGTGTCGGCTCCCTCGATCGCATGCGCCCGGTAGAGTTCCGCGCGCACGACGGCGAGCTGCGCCCAGCTGAAGAGCCCGGGACCGCCGGCCCAGAAAAGCATGTTGTGGACGAAGTGGGCCATCGCGTTGCCGAAACACGAATCGAGCACCACGCGATCCCCGATCAGCAGCCGGCCGGCCCAGTTGTTGCGCGCAAAGTAGCTCGCCGGCCGCGGCCAGAGCGCGCTGAGCATCGTGCCGCGCACGGTGCCGAATTCGCCGGCGAGGATGCGTTCCTTCAGGGCGAGCCGCGGTTTTTCGATGATGAAGTTGAAACCGACGAGCGAGGCCTTCGGCAGCCGCGCCTCGTTCGCGATCATCCGCTCCAGTTCCGTGTGGTCGAGCGTGGGCGGTTTTTCGAGATAGGTGGGCAGCCCGAGTGCCGCGCACGCGGCATGCATCTCGGCGTGCAACTGGATCGGCGTCGGGATCACCACCAGATCGAGATCGCGGTGGCAGGCCTGCAGCATCGCCCGGTAGTCGCTGAAGACGTTCACGCCGCGCTGGGCGAACTTCCATGTCTGCTGCTCGACGCTGAACATCGCCGGCTGCGGATCGCAGGCGCAGATCAGGCGGGCGTGGCCGCGCTCCTCGAGCTTCGCCACCGCGGTGTGGTGCCAGCCGGCGAAACCTCCCATCCCGATGATGCCGATGCGGACGGGAGTCATTACACGATCTTCAATTTCGGGAGGTCCTGGCCGTCGATCAGACCGACCGGCCGGCCGCGTGCGCTCACGACGATCAGGTCGTCGATTTTGTGCGCCTCGAACAGGCGGAGCGCATCGACCCCCAGCGCGTCGTCGCGAATCGTTTTAGGGGAGCGGGTCATGAAGTTTGCGACGGGTTTGCGGAGAAAATCCGGACCCGTCAACGCGCTGCGCCGGAAATCGCCATCGGTGAGAATCCCGGTCAACCGGCCGGATGTTTTGTCCACCAGGGCAATGCTGCCGCTCTTCGCCCTGGTCATCGCGAGAATCGCATCCTGGGTCGTGACCGTGTCCGGCGCGACGGGCAGGCGGTCGCCGCTGCGCATGATGTCGCGGACGCGCAGGAGCAGCACGCGGCCGAGGTTGCCGGCGGGGTGGTATTTGGCGAAGTCGTCGCGCGTGAGCCCGCGCATTTTCAGGAGCGCCATGGCCAGCGCGTCGCCGAGGGCGAGGGCGGCGGTGGTGCTGGCGGTGGGCGCGAGTTTCAGCGGGCAGGCCTCGCGCGGCACGCGATAGAGCAGCCGGAGGTCGGCGCTGCGCACGAGGTCGGAGTCGGGATTGCTGCTGAACGCCACGATGCGCAGTCCGAAGCGCTTCAACATCGGCACGAGGCGAACGATTTCGTCCGACTGGCCGCTGTTGCTCAGGAGAAAGGCGAGGTCGCCTTCATCGACCAGGCCGAGGTCGCCGTGCAGGGCCTGGGTGGCGTCGAGGAAACACGAGGAGACGCCCGTGCTGTTAAACGTCGCGGCGATTTTTTGCGCGATGTGCGCGGATTTGCCGACGCCGCTGAAAATCAGTTTTCCGCCGGCGGCGGTCACGCTTTCGACGGCCCGGGCGGTGGCGACGAATTCCGCGCCCAGGCCGGCGGCGGTTTCCTTCAAGGCGTCCGTCTCAATGCGTATGCAAGCCCGCGCGAGAGAGAGAACTGATTTCGAGTCGAGCGCCATTTAGAGTTTGAGTCGCGGATGGGAGTGCGGAATTTACGGCGAACGAGTTTTCGTTCAATCCCTTTCCCTCTGCAATGACTGTCCGCCGCCAAACCGCCTTCTGCCTCGCGCTCGTCCTGATCGCGATCGGCGCGGGTTGTGGCGGGCGGGACACGCAGCCGGTCGCGGCCGAGATCGACGAGCCGTATTACCGCCAGGGCCAGCAATTCGTGAAACAGGGGCGCACGCAGGAGGCGCTCGCGTTGTTTCTGAAGGTGATCGAAAAACGCGGCGAGCAGTCCTCCGCCGAATCCCATCTCGAGGCCGGGCTGATTTATCTCCACCACAGCAAGGATCCGATCGAGGCCTATCACCATTTCCGGCAATACCTGGCCCAGCCGAACCCGCGACAGGCCGCCGCCGTGCGCGCGCTCGTGGACACGGCCAAGCTCGAGTTCGCCCGCACACTGCCCGGGCAACCGTTTGCGAATCCGGCCGTCCGCACGGATCTGCTCGAGCAACTCGCGAAAGCGAAGCGCGACAACGAGGAGCTCGTCGCGGAAAACGCCGCGCTTCGCGCCGCGGCGCCGTTGCGGACGACGCGCGGTCCCATCTCCAACGATGCGCCGCAAAATCGCATCGTGCTCCCGATTCCCACCCCCGTCATTCCCGTCGAGGAAGATTCGCCGGTCTCGCTGGCGCCGACCCAGCCGCTCCCGGCGAACGATGCGCAGACTTCGGCGGGAAACCGCGCTCCGCCCGCCCGGCCCGGCGCCACGCCCGCCGCGGGACGCCGGCATGTCGTGGAGCAAGGCGACACGTTGTTCCGGCTCACGCAGAAATATTACGGTGCCCCCTCGACGGCGAAGGCGCGGGCGATCTTCGAGGCGAACCGGGACGTGATGAAGAGCGAAACCGATCTCAGGATCGGGATGGAATTGAAAATTCCCTGAGGGTCATGGCGAAAACCTCCCGCCGCACGTCGGGCTTCACGGAGTCGCTCATTCGGGAAATGACCCGCGTCGCGAACCAATGCGGCGCGATCAACCTTTCGCAGGGCTTTCCCGACTTCGATCCTCCGCTCTTGCTGGTGCAGGCGGCCAAGGACGCGATGGACGCCGGCCGGCATCAATACGCGATCACGTGGGGCGCGCCGGAACTGCGCCAGGCGCTCGCGCGCAAAATCGCGCGCTTCACCGGTGCCCCGGTCGATCCCGATCGCGAGCTGGTCGTCACCTGCGGCGCCACCGAGGCGATGATGGTGGCCATGATGACCGTGTGCGACCCGGGTGACCGCGTCGGAATGTTTTCGCCGTTCTATGAAAACTACGGCGCCGACGCGATTCTCTCGGGGGCGACGCCGGTGCACGTTCCGCTGCATCCGCCGAATTATGCGTTCGATCCGGCGGAGCTGAGGAAGGTTTTTGCGAGCGGGCTCAAGGCGTTTGTCCTCTGCAATCCCTCGAATCCCTGCGGAAAAGTTTTCACCCGCGACGAACTGCTGCAGATCGCGGCGCTCGCCGGGGAGTTCGATGTGTTCGTGCTCACCGACGAGGTTTACGAGCACATCGTCTACGCGCCGCATACCCACACGTATTTCGCGACGCTGCCCGGCATGGCGGAGCGGACGCTTTCCTGCAGCTCGCTGAGCAAGACCTTCGCGATCACGGGCTGGCGGCTCGGCTATGTGCAGGCGCCGGCGGAAATCATCGCGCAGGCGCGCAAGGTGCATGACTTCCTGACGGTTGGTGCGGCGGCGCCGTTGCAGCACGCGGTCGTCACGGGACTCAATCTCCCGGACAGCTACTACCACGGTCTCGCCGCGGAGTATGCGGAGCGCCGCGACATCCTGCTGGGTTACCTCGATCGCGCCGGCCTCGCGTACACGAAACCGCAGGGCGCCTACTACGTGATGATCGACATCGCGCGCTTCGGCTATGCGAGCGATGTGGAGTTTTCGCACTGGATGGCGAAGGAGATCGGCGTCGCGCCCGTCCCCGGCTCGAGTTTCTTTGCGAACGGCGAAAACCGCTACGTGCGGCTCAATTTTGCGAAGAAGCACCAGACGCTGCACGCCGCGGGAGAGCGGCTGCTGAAGCTGGCGAACTGATTCCCAGCTGTAGGAGCGGCTTTACGCCGCGACTCTCCGGGTGCGACGGGCTGCAGGGTCGCGGCGTAAAGCCGCTCCTACAGCTGAATCGTGGCGCCTCACACGCTGGCCAGCGCCTCGTCGATGACGGCGAGCATGAAATCCGCATCGGCCCGCGTGATGATCATCGGCGGCTTGATGCGCAGCGAATTGCCCCAGAGTCCGCCTTTGCCGATGAGCAGGCCGAGCTCGCGGCATTTCTCGAAGACCGCGGCGCATTCCTCCTTCGCGGGGGTTTTGGTGGTGCGGTCCTTCACCAGCTCGACGCCGAGCATGAGGCCGAGTCCGCGGACTTCGCCGATCAGCGAATGTTTTTTCGCGAGCTGCTCGAAGCCGGCCTTCAGGTGCGCGCCGATCTTCAGCGAGTTCTCCTGCAATTTTTCGCGGTCGATGACCTCGAGCACGGCGCGGCCGATCGCGCAGCAAATCGGGTTTCCGCCAAACGTGTTGAAGTGAATGCGCGAGGCGAGGGCCTGCGCGATCTTCGGCGTCGTCACCACGGCTGCCAGCGGGGCGCCGTTTCCGATGCCTTTGGCCATCGTGACGATGTCCGGAATCACGCCCTGCGTCTCGAAACCCCAGTAGTGTGTGCCGGTGCGGCCGAAGCCGGCCTGCACTTCGTCGGCGACGCACAAGCCGCCGGCGGCGCGCGCGTGGGCGTAGGCGTGCTGGAGATAGCCGTCGGGAAACACGACCGCGCCGCCGACGCCCTGGATAGACTCGGCGAAAAATGCCGCGATCTGCCCCGAGGTGCCGAACTGGATCAGGTTCTTCACATCGTCGGCGTATTTGCGGCCGGCTTCGGCGTCGTCCTTGCCGTGCGGTCCGCGAAACGTGTCGGGCATCTGCGCGTGCTGCACCCCAAAGCCGCCCGGCACATTGAATTTCCACGTGTGGTGGGAAGTGAGCCCCATCGTCGACTGGCTGCCGCCGTGGTACGAGTTGCGCAGCGCGAGCACATCGTAGTTTCCGGTGTAGGCGCGGGCCATGAGCAGCGCGAGGTCGTTGGCCTCGGATCCGGAGTTCACGAAATAAACGACCTTCAGGTCGCCCGGCATTTTCGCCGCGAGTTCCTTGGCGTAGAGCGCGATGCCCGGATTCAGATAAATCGTGGTCGTGTGCTGGATGAGTTCGTTCTGGCGATTCGCCGCGGCGACGACGTCCGGGTGGCAATGCCCGACGCTCACCGTGACGATGCCGCCGAAGCCGTCCAGGTAGCGGCGTCCCTTTTCGTCGAAGAGCCACTGGCCCTTTCCCTCGACGATCATGATCGGCTTTTTGTAGTAGTGAAAAATCGCGGGGTTGAGGAACTGCTTGCGCGTCGCGAGCACCTCTTCGGCCGAAGGGCCCTTGTACGGCTGGGGCGCGAAAGGACAGGGCGGGAGCGGGATGGTTTTCATGAGGGAAAAGCGGAAGACGTTTAAAGGTGGAAAAGTGGAAAACAGGAATCAATCCGCCGGGGTTTCATCCGCTTTCCAGCGTTCCCTGGTTTCATTTGTCAGGCGCGAGCTTGCGCAGAATCAGGTAAAGGGCGAACGCGATTCCGAAGCCGGCGAACCACGCGTAGTTGTAGAGCCCGAGCAGGAAGGGCGGGACGCTGGCGCCGTCGATCAGTTTCACGGTGGCAAGAAAACCCGGCAGGCTCGGCAGCGCACCCGCCAGCAGCGCAGCGATCGCCACCCCGCTGAAACCGCCCGAGTAACGGTACTCGCCCTCGGGGTTGTAGAGGTCGGGAACATTGAGCCGGCGATGGCGATAGACGAAATAATCCGCGATCATCACGCCGCCAATCGGCCCGAGCAGGGCGCTGTAGCCGATCAGCCAGGTGAAGATGTAGCCGCTGGGATCGGCGACGAGTTTCCACGGCATCATCGTAATCCCGATCAGGCCGGTGATCAGTCCGCCGAGACGAAACGTGATCCGCCTGGGCGCGAGCTGCGCGAAATCGTTCGCGGGGCTGACGACGTTGGCGGCGATGTTGGTCGCGAGCGTGGCGATGCAGAGGGCGAGCATGGCGACGACGAGCACGACGGGATTCTTGAAACGCGTGAGCACGTCAACGGGATCCCAGATCGTGGCGCCGTAGATGAGCGTCGTCGCCGACGTCACTGCGACGCCGATGAAGGAATAGAGCGCCATCGTGAGCGGAAGCCCGAGGGCCTGGCCGAGGATTTGATCGCGCTGCGTCACGGCATAGCGGGAAAAATCCGGGATGTTCAGCGAGAGCGTGGCCCAGAACCCGATCATGCCGGTGAGCGCGGGAAAAAAGAAAACCCAGAATTGTCCGGCCTTGGGCTGGCCGGGCTCGAAGGCGGAAGGTTGCGAGAGGATCGGCCCGAAGCCGCCGGCGTTGCGGTAGGCCCACCAGAGCAGGAGGAGGCCGAGCGCGATCAGGAGCGGCGCTTTGATGTTCAACAGAAGCCGGATCGAATCGATGCCTTGGTAGACGACCCACATGTTGATCGCCCAGAAAAACAGAAAACAGGCGAACTGGACGAACGTGATCCCGAGGACCGGCAGGGCAGTGCCGCCCGCGAGCGAGGGAATCCAAATCGCGAGGATCTTGTGAATCGCCTCGCCGCCGATCCACGTCTGGATGCCGAACCAGCCGCACGCGACGAACGCGCGGAGCAGGGCGGGAATGTTTGCGCCCGTGGTGCCGAATGAGGCGCGGCAAAACACGGGAAACGGAATGCCGTATTTCGTGCCGGCATGGGCGTTGAGCACCATCGGGACGAGCACGATCAAGTTGCCGAGGAAGATCGTGAGCACCGCCTGCCACCAGTTCATGCCCCCGCCGATGAGCGAGGAGGCGAGCATGTAGGTGGGAATGCACGCCGACATCGAAATCCACAGCGCCGCGAAACTCCCGACCCGCCACGTGCGCCGCTCCGGTGGAACGGGGGCGAGATCGGCGTTGGTGAGCCGGGAGTCGGGAGCAGCGGTGTGGTCGGACGACATGTTTTTTAACCGCAGATCACGCAGACGGGCACAGATGAAAACCCTGTCGGCCCGAGCTGTAGGAGCGGCTTTACGCCGCGACCGATTGGGAAGGTTCGGCCGCCAGAGTCGCGGCGTAAAGCCGCTCCTACAGTGACGGAGGCGGAGGAGACACTGAGCTCATCGGTGTTCATCCGTGGCTAGAAATGGCCGGGCTTTCTCTGCAGGAAATTCCCGCGTCCGAGTGTGCCGGTGAACTTTCCGTCGCGCGCCGCGACTTCGCCGCGCACGGTCACGACACTCGCGCGGCCCTCGATCGGCCAGCCTTCGAACGCGCTGTAATCGACGTTCATGAGCTGGTTCTTCGCGGAGATCGTGCCGCGGTAGTTCGGATCGAACGCCACCAAGTCAGCGTCCGCGCCCACTTCGATCGCGCCTTTGCGCGGATGGAGGCCGAAGAATTTAGCGACCTGTGTGCTGGCGACGTTCACCATCTGCTGCAGCTCGAGTTTCCCCTTTTTCACCCCGTAGGTGTAGAGGAGGTTGATGCGTTCCTCGAGCGAGGGAATGCCGTTGGGGATTTTGGTGAAATCGTCTTTGCCCATCGGCTTCTGCTTGTGGAAATCAAATGGCGCGTGATCGGTGGCGACGGTCTGGATGAGTCCGTCGCGCAGGCCATTCCACAGGATGGTTTGGTTGCGCACATCGCGCAGCGGCGGCGACATCACGTATTTCGCGCCCTCGAAGTTCGGACGCTCCGCGTAGGTTTTATCGAGGACCAGATACTGGATGAGCGTCTCGATGCCGACACGAACGCCGCGCGCCCGGGCGGCGAGCGCTTCCTTCAACGCTTCCTCGCAGCTCAGGTGAACGATGTAGGTCGCCGCGCCGGTGAGCTCGGCAAAGGTCATCAGGTGGTGGACGCCCTCGGCTTCGACCAGCGGCGGACGGCTTTCGTGGTGCTGGCCGGGATCGGTTTTCCCGGCGGCGAGCAGCTCCTTCGAGCGCTCGGCGACGAGGGTTTCGTTTTCGCAATGGGCGGTGACGATCACGCCGAGTTCCTTCGCGAGCTTCAGGGTCCGGTAGAGTTCGGTGTCGTCGATTCCGAACGCGCCTTTGTAGGCGAGGAAGATTTTGAAGGAGCTGATCCCGCGTTTCACGATCTCGCGGAGCTGCGTCTCGGTGGTGGCGTCGAATTTCGTGACGCCCATGTGGAACGAGAAATCGCACGCGGATTTTCCGACCGCCTGCGCCATCCACAACTCGAAGGAGGCAAGGGCGTCGTCCTTGCGCGCCGGACAGCACATCTCGATGAGGGTCGTCGTGCCGCCGACGAGCGCCGCCTTGCTGCCGGTTTCATAGTTGTCCTTCGAGAACGTACCCATGAACGGCAGGTAGATGTGGACGTGCGGATCGATGAAGCCGGGGAAAACAAATTTGCCCGTGGCATCGATCACCGTCGCACCGGCGGGAGCGGAGAGATTTTTTCCGATCTGCGTGATCGTCTCACCCTCGCACCAGATGTCGGCGGTGTAGCGCGCATCCGCGGTGACGATTTCGCCGTTTTTGATCAGGAGTGACATGGAGGCTATGGATGAACCACAGAGACACAGAGATCACAGAGGAAAACGTGCCGGTTCTCTGTGAACTCTGTGTCTCTGTGGTTCACTAAAGATTTCATTTCTTCCACACGTCGCCCACGCCTTCGCCGAACCAGCGGGTCGTGACTACCTTTTGCTGGGTGTAGAACTGCACCGACTCCTTTCCCTGGATGTGCAGGTCGCCGTAGAAGGAGTCGTCCCAGCCGGTGAAGGGGAACATCGCCATCGTCGCGGGAACGCCGACGTTGATGCCGACCATGCCGGCTTTCACGCGGTGCTTGAACTCGCGCGCCGCCTTGCCGCTGTTCGTGAAAATCGCGGCGCCGTTGCCGAAGGCGGATTGGTTCGTGAGCTCGATGGCGCGGTCGAGGTCGTCCATGCGCATGACGTTGAGCACGGGCCCGAAAACTTCCTCGCGGGCGAGCGTCATGTTGGCCTGCACGCCGTCGACGATGGTCGCGCCGAGATAGAAACCGCGCGGAGCGTCGGCTACTTTGGCGCCGCGACCGTCGGCGATGATCTTCGCTCCCTCTTTTTCCCCGCTGGCGACGAGGCTCAACACGCGGTCGCGATGCTGCGCGGTGATGACCGGTCCCATGTCGGGTTGCGTTGCGGGCTGATCGGTGCGGCCGACCTTGATCGCACGCGCGGCGGTGACGAGCGAGGGGAGCAGCCGCTCGGCGGCGGCGCCGACGGTGATCGCAGTCGAGCCGGCCATGCAGCGTTCGCCGGCACAGCCGAACGCGGCGGTGGAAAGCGCCTCGACGGTTTTCGGCACGTCGGCGTCGGGCATGATGACGATGTAGTTTTTCGCGCCGCCGTTCGCCTGGACGCGTTTGCCGTGCCGCGTGCCGGTTTCGTAGATGTATTTCGCGATGGGCGTCGAGCCGACGAAGGAAACCGCGCGCACCTTCGGGTGGGTGAGCAGCGCATCGACCGCCTCGCGTCCGCCGTGAACGATGTTGAAGACCCCCTTCGGGATGCCCGCCTCGACGAGCAATTCGCCGAGGAGGTTGGCGGTGAGCGGCACCTTCTCGCTCGGTTTCAGGATGAACGTGTTTCCGCAGGCGAGCGCGAGCGGGAACATCCAGAGCGGCACCATCGCGGGAAAATTGAAGGGCGTGATGCCCACGCACACGCCGAGTGGCTGGAGCAGCGTTTCGCAGTCCACGCCGCGCGCGAGGTTTTCGAGCGTGTCGCCGAAGAGGAGCGAGGGGACGCCGCAGGCGTACTCGATGTTTTCGAGTCCGCGATAGACGCTGCCGCGCGCCTCGGCGTGGGTCTTGCCGTGTTCGCGCGAGACCGTCTGGCAGAGGCGGTCGAAGTTCTGCTCGACGAGCTGCCGGTAACGAAAGAAGACGCGCGCGCGCTCGACCGCGGGAGTCTCGCGCCAGGCGGGGAATGCGGCGTGCGCGGCCTCGACGGCGGCGTTTACCTCGGCGGTGCCGCCGGCGGGGCATTCGGCGATGACGTCACCGGTGGAGGGATTGAAAACCGGCGTGCTGGAAATTTTCGGCTGAAGCCACTCACCGCCGATGTAGAGAGGGCAGGGAGCGAGGGAGGGGGTCATGGAGAGTTTTTTTTGACCACAGATAGCGCAGAGAAACACAGATCAGTGTTCCGGCATCTGTGACCATCTGTGCTATCTATGGTCAATTTTCAGCCTTTCGACAGCGCGTCGGATTGCTTCACGAAATCGTCGCCGGTCCATTCGCCGTCGCTCTTCACGACTTTCGTTCCGGCGGCCGCGGCGGCTTTCTGCGCGGCCTTGCGGGCGGTTTGTTTTTGGACGAGGTCGGCGTGGGTGGTGAAGAAATCGAGACTCCTGCCTTTGAAGTCGGAGAGTTTCTCGAACTTGTGTTTCGCCATGAACGCGAGGAGCTCGTCGCACATCGGCTTCACGCATTCGTAGCCGGCCTTCATCACGCCGGTGCAAACTTGCACGGTGTCGGAGCCGAGGAGGATGAACTGCGCGGCGTCGTTGCCGCTCTCGATCCCGCCGAGGCCGGAGAGGGTGCGGCCGGGAAACTCCTTCCGGATCATCGTGGCGAGTTCCATCACCATGCGGAGCGCGATCGGCTTCACGGCCTTGGAGGAATAACCGCCGGGCGTGGTGAAGCCTTCGACCGTCGGCTCGGGGCGGAGGGTGTCGAGATTGACGCTCGTGACGCTGCGAATCGTGTTGATCGCGCTCAAACCGGTGGCGCCACCGCGGAGGGCGGCGCGGCCGGGCTCCTCGATGTGCGTGATGTTCGGCGTCATTTTTGCCCAGACCGGTTTCTTCGTCGCGGCTTTCACCCAGCCGCAGACTTCCAAGAGGATGTCGGGATCCTGGCCCATGGCGGCGCCCATTTTTCGCTCGGGGAGGCCGTGCGGGCAGGAGAAGTTGAGTTCGAAGCCGTCGACGCCGGTGGCTTCGCAGCGTTGGACGAGTTCGATCCAGGCATCCTTGTTATATTCCTCCATGATGGAGGCGATGAGGGCGCCGGGCGGCTGGGCGTCTTTGCATTTCTTGAACTCGTCCTCCCAGATTTTAAACGGCCGGTCGCTGATCAGCTCGATGTTTTCCCAGCCGATCACTTCGCCGCTGAGGGCGTGGAGCTTGGCGTAGCGCGGGGAAACATTGATGACCTTCGACGCGTCGAGGCTGACGGTCTTGGCGATCACGGCGCCCCAGCCCTCTTTGAAGGCGCGATTGATCACGCTGAGATTGGTGCCGGGAGGGCCGGACCCGATGATGAAAGGATTGGGGAGCTTCAGGCCGTCGACAGTGGTGGCGAGTGTGGGCATGGGTGGTAAGAGCAGGAGCTGTGCGAGCGCGGCGCGACTGGCGCGGGGGCGAAGTTAAGGGCCGGGTGAAAGGTGGCGTGACGCCGGCGAGTTTCCAAGACACAAACCGACCTGCGAACCATGAGCCAGTTGCTGAATCCCAAGCGAACGATTGCCGAGCTGAAGGAGCTGCGCTCGCTCACGGGCAATGACAACGGCGCGCAACGCGTCGCGTTTACGCCGGCCTGGGTGAAGGCCCGGGCGTGGCTGCGTGAAAAACTCGCGGCGCTGCCGGTCGAGGTGCACACGGACGCGGCGGGAAATCTTTGGGCGACCTTGCGCGGCGAATCGGAAAAAGCGCTGGTGATCGGCGGGCACATCGACTCGGTGCCGAATGGCGGCTGGCTCGACGGTTGTCTCAACGTTTTGGCGGGCGTGGAGATTTTGCGTCGCGTCAATGCGCAGTACGCCGGCAAGCCACCGGTCACGCTGCGGCTGGTGGATTGGGCGGATGAGGAAGGCGCGCGTTTTGGCAAAAGCCTGTTCGGTTCGTCGGCGTGCTCGGGCAATCTGAACCTCGATGAAGCGCGCGGGTTGAAAGACAAAGCGGGCGTGAGCCTGCCGGACGCGTTGAAGAATGTCGGGATCGATTTCGAGCGTGTGAAGGAAAGCCGCGGAGAATTAAAAAACGCCGCGGCGTATCTCGAGCTCCACATCGAGCAGGGGCCGGTGTTGCTCGACCTGAATTTGCCGCTCGGCGCGGTGCTGGGGACCTTCGGGGTCGAGCGGCACGCGATCACGTTTCGCGGGCAGGCGGCGCATTCGGGGAGCACGCCGATGAACCGCCGGCGCGACGCGTTTCTCGCCGCGGCGCGGATGAGCCCGTTCATCTATGAGCTGGCGAAGCAGCATGGCGGCGTGTGCACGATCGGATCGTGCACGACGAAACCCGGGATCGTGACGAGTGTGGTTGAGGAATGCCGCATCACGCTCGATCAGCGCCATCTCGAGGCGGAGGCGCTGGCCCGGCTGCTGCGTGACGCGCAGGATGCGAGCGGGCATTTCGCGGCGGAGGGAGGTGTGAGTGTCGCGTGGGAACGCCTCTGGCAGATCGAGCCGGTGCTGTTTCACCGCGAGCTCGTGGAATTTTGCGATGCGGCGATCGCGGAGACCTGCGGTGGGAAAACCCACCGCCTGCCGTCAGGCCCGCTGCACGATGCGGCGGAGGTGGCGCGCGCGGGTGTGCCGACGGTGATGATGTTTGTGCAGAGCCTGCACGGGATCAGTCACAACAAGATCGAGGACACCCGCGAGGAGCACCTCGAGTTGTGCGTGACCGCGTTCGACAAGCTCGCGGCGAAGACCATGGCGTGGATTGCGCGGGCCGGGCTGTAGGAGCGGCTTTACGCCGCGACCCGGCTGGCCGGCGGACGCGCTGAGGTCGCGGCGTAAAGCCGGTCCTACAGCTGGGGAAGCCGGCCGCGGCTCAGTGCTCCGACTGCGCCTTGATCCCGGCCATCATCAGGCGGTCGGTGAGCGCGAGGGCGATGGCCGACAGGACGAAGATCACGTGGATGATCACCTGCCACATCACGCCGTCGTTGGTGAACACGGCGCCGGGGGTGCGAACCTCGATGAAGGTTTTCAGCAGGTGAATCGAGGAGATGCTGATGAGCGCGGTGGCGAGTTTCACCTTGAGCGCGCCGGCGTTCACGTGGCTGAGCCACTCGGGCTGATCGGCGTGATCGCTGAGATGCAGGCGGGAGACGAAGGTCTCGTAGCCGCCGATGATCACCATCACGAGGAGGTTCGCGATCATGACGACGTCGATGAGCCCCAGGACCGCGAGCATCGTGAAGGCCCCGAGATCTTTAATGTCCTCCGGTTTGTGGATGACGGTGTGGAGGAGATGCGCGAGCTCGACGAAGAACTGATAAACGTAAACTCCCTGCGCGATAATCAGTCCCACATAGAGCGGTGCCTGCAGCCAGCGGCTGGCGAAGATGGTTTTTTCGAGGACGGTTTCGAGGGGAGAATCGGAGTTGGGTTTGGACATGGAGGAAGAGTGCTGCAGCCGTGGCGGAAGCGGCCAGCAAAGGCGGGGCGGGGTGGAGGCCGCAAGCAAAAGGGTGGGCGCGAACGCTCAGAGGCGCGGGAGGAGCGCGCGGCTCGACTGCGGAAATCGAAGCGTCGAGACAGGGGCAAATTGGCGGGTTATGTTTCATTGCTGTTACGAAGCAGTGAACTGTCAGATGAAACTGGGTGCTGCACTGTCCGGTCTCTTGTCGCTGGCTCCCACCCACGCGCTGCTCCGAGTGGCGCCAAGTTTACCCCACCCCTGCGGACATTCCCCTCCCGCCACCGAGCCGTCCTCTCGTTGCGTGAACCTGTCCGCCGGCGACACCCGTCAGATCCAACACCCACCATGAAGACCAACCGCCTCATCCCCGCGGGAGTGCGCCAGCTTTTGCTGCTGCCGACCTGCGTTCTGTTCGCGCTGCCTCCGCTCCTCGCACAACCGACAAAATCCGATTCGGCCCAGGTCGCCGAAGACGCGAAAGCCCTCGCCAAGTACGACGCCAACAAAAACGGCAGGCTCGACGCCGACGAGCTCAACACCAAGGCCGCCGATGAAGCCCGGATGGCCAAAGCACCGGTGACTTCCTCCCCGGGCGAAGCCGGCGACAAGGGTGTCGTCCAGCTCTCCCCCTTCACCGTCGAGGGCGGCACCGACAAAGGTTACCACGCCTCGAACGCGATGTCCGGCACCCGGCTCAACTCCCGCATCGAGGATCTCGCGGCGTCGATCACCGTGGTGACGAAGCAGCAGCTGATGGACACCGCGGCGGTCGATATCAACGACATCTTCCTCTACGAGGCCAACACCGAGGGCACGGGCCAGTTCACCGACTTCACGATCGATCGCGGCAATGTCGTCGACAACGTCTCCGGCAGCCCTTCCACCGCCAATCGCGTGCGCGGCTTGAGCGCGGCGAATATTGCGCGCGGAAATTTTTCCTCCACGAGCAGCGTTCCGCTTGATTCCTACAACATCGATTCGGTCGAAATCAGCCGCGGACCGAACACCAGCATCTTCGGCGTCGGCGATGCCTCGGGCACCGTCAACGTCATCCAGGGCAAGGCCAACCTGACCCGGGAAATCTCCAGCTTCTCCACCCGGGTGGACAGCTATGACGGTTTCCGTTTCACCGCGGACTTGAACCGCCCGATTCTCCGGGGTAACGCGCAGGGCGGCATGAAACTGGCCGCGCGCGTCTCCGCGGTTTACGAGGAAAAAGGCTACGTGCGGAAACCGTCGATGGACCGCACGAACCGCATCACGGCCGCCGTCACGTTCCTGCCTTTCAAGAACACGCGCATCACCGGCTCCTACGAGAGCTACCACAACTACAACCAGCGTCCCAACGCCACGCCTCCCCGCGACACCGTCGCGTTCTGGCGTTCCGTCGGCAGCCCCACCTGGCTGCCGGTGACCCAGCAGGCGCGTGTGAACGGCGTCCTCAGCGGGCCGCTGGCCGACGGCGCCCTGCCGGTCGGATTGTTTTCCCACGGCACCTCGATGGTCCGCATTCAGGAGTACGTGGATTCCGACGGCAGCGTTCCGCTGCTGACTCGCGGCAATCGCCCCGACAACGCGAACATCCGCTTCATTGTCAGCGGAACCGACATCCAGCGAAATCTGTTCAACGGGCAACCCGTCGCGCTCTACAACATGCCCGTGGTGAAGGACCGGTCGATCTACGACTGGGAAAACGTGAACCTGATCGCCGCCAACTACGGCTACCAGAAGACCGACACCTACAACCTGGGCCTGGAGCACACGTTCTTTAACACCACCCGCAACCTGCTCGCCGTCCAGGCCGAGTGGTTCCGCGAGGACACCGACTCGATGAGCCGCAATTTCGTCGGCCAGTCGGATGGTGCGCCGTCCACGCTGCAGATCGACGTGAGTGAAACGCTCTTCGACGGTTCCCCGAATCCGTTTTTCCTGCGCCCCTTCGTTGGCGGCAACGAACCGCAGGTTTTCCGCCGCCCGGAAGTGAACGACAACTACCGCGCCACGATCGCCTACCAGCTCGATCTGCGGAATGAGCGCAGTCTCCTGAAGTGGGTGGGAAAGCAGTCTTTCGCCGCCTACGGCGAATACCGCGAGATCCTCAAGTCTCCGTCGGGCCTTCGCTATCGCGACCAGGTCGTGAACGTCGGCGATCCGTTCATCCCGGTGGGCACCACCAACATCCCCGGACGCAACGACGCGCACCTTTTCCCGCGTTACTATGTCGGCGATGCGAAAGGTCAAAATGTGGACTACGGCTCCGTCCGGCCTTTCCCCGCCAACGGCAATTTCACGGCGCGCGTCTTCGATCCGGGCACCGGCGCCTACCGCAACCAGGGCGTGGACATCGAGGAAATCTATTTTTCCCAAGGCATGGTGAAGCGCCAGATCCGCACGCAGGGTTTGAACTGGCAGATGTTCCTGTTGAAGGACCGCTTCATCCCGCTCCTCGGCTGGCGCCGGGATTACAACTACAACATCGACGGCCTCGGCCGTCCGATCGATCCGGTGTCGGCGCTGCTCGATACCTCCCGGATGAATCAATACGGCACGAACAAGCGCTGGACGAAGGGTGCGACCAAGACACGCGGCGGCGTCCTCAAGCCTTTGCTCGGCTGGAGCCGGATCGATGAGTCCGCCCGCAACGGGAACGTGTTCGCCGACATCGTCCGCGGAATGTCATTCCACTATAACGAGTCGGACAGCTTCCTGCCGTCCGAGACGCAGTACAACGTCTTCGGCGAGGAACTGCCGAATCCCTCGGGCACCGGCAAGGATTACGGGGTGAGTTTCAACAACATCTTCGGCGGCAAGTTTTCGATGCGCCTCAGCAAATACGAAACCTTCCAGCAGAACGCCCGCGGCACGATCGGAGTCATCTCCACCCGCGCGAACCGCATGGATTTCGGCAGCGACGGTTTCAATCTGCAGCGCCAGTCCACCATCTGGTACCAGACCTTGAATCCCACGTGGTCGGTTGACCAGGTCGCGGCGGCGGTCGCCACGACGATGGGTATGACCCAGGCCGAGATTAACAGCATCAGCGGCAGACCGATCAACGACACCAACTCGGCGCAGTCGAAGGGCTATGAAGTCGAGATGAGTTACAACCCCTCCCGCAACTGGACCGTAAAAGTCACCGGCGCCCAGCAGCAGGCGATCGATTCCGATCTCTCGCCCAATCTGCAGGAGTACCTCGAGAAGCGCCTGCCGATCTGGCAGTCGGTAACGATTCCCACGGCCCTGACTCCGGCCGGCGTGCAGCTGCCCAATGCCGGCCTCCGCTGGTGGGACGTCCGCACCAACGACCTTCCGTCTTCGTTCTACGTCGGCAATGTGCTCGCGCCGCTGAAGCTCGCGATCACGACGCAGGGCAAGCCGAAGCCCCAGACCCGCAAATACAGCGGCAGCTTCGTCACCAACTACCGGCTCGCGGGCCTCTTCCCCGAGAATCGCTGGTTGCGGAACGTCGGCATCGGCGGCTCGGCGCGCTACGCCAGCAAGGGAGCGATCGGCTTCCTCGGCGGCGCAGCCGACCCCGACGGCGTGGTTCGCTCGCTCGATGGCGGAAAGCCCGTCTACGACAAGGCGACCATCAAGGTCGATCTGCTCGCGACGTATGATTTCAAATTCTACCAGAGCAAAATCAAGGGACGCGTGCAGCTCAACGTCCGCGACGCCCTGGAAAACGGCCACCTCCAGCGCATCGCCGTCAATCCGGACGGCACGCCTTGGAATTACCGCATCATCGATCCGCGCCAGTTTATCCTGACCGCGACGTTCGATCTGTAGGCGTCCGTTTCGCGTTCCTTTGTCAGGGTTGGTCGCTCTCCGGCTTGCAGGGCCGGAGAGCTTTTTTTTGTCCGCATTTGAAAATGTAGCGGCGGTCTATGACCGCCGGAGATTGCCCGCATCATCTCCGACGGCGGTCATAGACCGCCGCTACAGCCGGCAAACAACCCCGCGAACTTTTTCAATGATGCCGGCATCCGATTCGGGTTCGACCTCGGCCGTGGGTGCCCGCTACTGCTTGCAACGCCATGATGTCCGGCTCCGGCTCCACGAAAACTCCGCGCACGCAGCCTCGGGCGGTGTTGTTCGCGGCCGGGGTCGTGGCGCTCGGTGCGGTGCTCGTCTACCTGCCGGTGCTTTCGGCGCCGTTCGTTTTCGACGACCTGCCGGGCATCGTCCAAAACCCCACGATCCGAAAGCTGTCTTCCCTCGGTGACGTGCTCTGGCCGGCGCAGGCCACCGGCACTTCCGTTGTGGCTCGGCCGCTCGTGAACCTCTCGCTCGCGCTCAACTACGCGGTGGGCGGACTCGATCCCCGCGGCTATCGCGCGTTCAACCTGTTCATCCATGTCGCTGCGAGCCTCGCGCTCTTCGGCGTGATCCGGCGCACGTTGCTGCTGCCGGGGTTGAATGCGCCGCTCACACGCGATGCGCTCCCCGTCGCATTCGGAGTGGCGCTGCTTTGGACGCTGCATCCGTTGCAGACCGAGTCGGTCACGTGCGTGATTCAGCGCACGGAGTTGCTCGCCGGACTTTTTCTCCTGCTCACGTTTTATGGTTTCGTTCGGAGCGTCACGGCATCGCACCCGGGACGCTGGCGGGTTTTCACGATCGCCATGTGCTTTGCCGGGATGCTGGCCAAGGAGGTGATGGTGGCTGCGCCGCTGCTGCTCCTGCTCTACGACCGCACGTTTGTCGGCGGAAGTTTCCGCGAGGCGTGGCGGCAGCGGAAGGGATTCCTGCTCGGTCTCGCGGCGAGCTGGGTTCCGCTTGGTTTCGTCGTGCTCCACGGCGGCGGCCGCGGCGGCACGGTGGGTTTCAGTTTCGGAGTGAGCCCGTGGGAATATCTGCTGACGCAATGCCATGCGATCGCGCTCTACCTGAAGCTCTCGGTCTGGCCGCAGCCGCTGGTCCTCGACTACGGCATGCAGCTCGCGCGCGGCGTGGCCGAAGTCTGGCCGCAGGCTCTGCTGCTGCTCGCCCTGGCATTCGGCACCTTGTTCGCGTTGTGGCGCGGACGGACGGCCGGCTTTTTGGGAGCGTGGTTCTTTGCGATCCTCGCGCCGAGCTCGAGCTTCGTGCCGCTCGCCACGCAGACGATCGCCGAACACCGGATGTATCTTCCGCTCGCGGCCGTGGTCGTGGCGATTGTCGCGGGCGTTCACGCCCTGGGCGGCCGGCGCGGATTGATTGGATTGCTGGTGCCGGCGTTCCTGTTTGCGGGGCTCACGTTGAAACGAAATGCGGACTATCGATCCCCGCTCGCGATCTGGAGCGACACCGTGACCAAGGCGCCGGGAAATCCCCGCGCCCATTACAATCTCGCGAACGCCCTTTCTGCGGCGGGCCGCGCCGCGGAGGCGGGGGAGCACTACGAGACGGCGCTGCGCTTGCAGCCCGGTTACAGCGCGGCGCATTACAATCTGGCCGGCGCTTTGCTCCAGCTCGGACGCGAGGCGGAGGCGATCGTCCACTATCGCGAGACCCTGCGGCTCGATCCGCACGCGAGTGACGCGCACGCCAATCTTGCGTCCCTGCTGCTGAAGTTGGGACAGACCCGGGAGGCGATCACCCATTACGAATCAGCCCGGCAAACGGGAGCGCTGACCGCGGACGAACAGGTGCGTTTCGGGCGCGCGCTCGCGGACGCGAATCGCCCGGCGGAGGCGCAGGCCGTGTTGCAGGAAGCGTTGCGCCTTGAACCGCTGCATGCCGGGGCGCATCTCACTCTCGGCGTTTTGCTGATGACAAATAATCGCAGCCAGGAAGCGCTGCCGCATCTTTTCGAAGTCGTGCGGCAACGTCCCAGCGATCCCGGGGCGCTCATCGCGCTCGCGGACGCGCTGGTTGAAAGCGGCCGGGCGCGTGACGCGATTCCCCACTATGAAACGGTTCTGAAGCTGCATCCGAACGACACCGAGGTCAGGTCCGCACTCGAGCAGGCGCGCCGGCGTGGCGGGGTCCGCTAATCCCATGGCAACCGATCCCCGTCCTCCCTCGTTCGGTGAAGCGGTGCGCTTCTGGCTGAAACTGGGATTCATCAGTTTCGGCGGACCGGCGGGACAGATCGCGATCATGCACACCGAGCTCGTCGAAAAAAAACGCTGGGTCGACGAGCCGCGATTCCTCAACGCGCTCAACTATTGCATGCTGCTGCCCGGACCCGAGGCGACGCAGCTCGCGATTTATTGCGGTTGGCTGCTGCACCGCGCGCGGGGCGGTTTGGTGGCTGGCGTGCTTTTCGTGCTGCCGTCGGCGGTGCTGTTGTGGGGGCTGAGTTATTTGTATGCGGCGCATGGGAGGCTCCCGTGGATCGAGGCGATTTTCGCGGGACTGAAACCCGCGGTGGTGGCGATTGTCGCGGCGGCGGTGTGGCGCATCGGGCAGAAGGCCCTGAAGGGCGCCGTGTTTTGGGCGATCGCGTTCGCGGCGTTCGTGGCGATCTTTTGGCTGAAGGTGCCGTTTCCGGCGATTATTCTGGGAGCGGCGGTGTGCGGGCTGGCTGGGCTGCGCTTCTGGCCGGAGAAATTTCTGAACCGAACCGGGCCGGGCGCCGCTGAGACCGTGGGAAGCCGGGAAGCAGCGGGAACGATGCGGCCCACTTGGGGACGCGCGGCGCGAATCGTGGCGTTGAGCTGCGCCTTGTGGTTCGCACCGGTGGTGGCGATCGCCGCCTGGCAGGGGTGGGACGGAATGTTCGCGCGCATGGGATTGTTTTTCAGCGAGGCGGCGATGGTGACGTTTGGCGGCGCCTATGCGGTGTTGCCCTACGTCGCGCAACAGGCGGTGGAAACGCATGGCTGGCTGACGACACCCCAGATGTTGGACGGTCTCGGGCTCGCGGAGACCACGCCCGGTCCGCTGATCATGGTGCTGCAGTTCGTCGGTTTCATGGGGGGATGGCAGCACCCGGGAACGCTTTCGCCGCTGCTGGCCGCGACGCTCGGAGCGGCGCTGACGACGTGGGTGACGTTCGTGCCGAGCTTCATGTTTATTTTTCTCGGGGCGCCGCATCTCGAGCGGTTGCGCGGCAATCGCCACGCGAGCGCCGCGTTGTCGGCGGTGACGGCGGCCGTCGTCGGAGTGGTGCTCAATCTCGCGGTGTGGTTCGCGTGGCATGTCTTTCGAATGCAGGGCGGCGGCTGGAATGGATTCGCGATCGCCGTGGCGCTGGTGGCGTTCCTGGCGCAATGGCGTTTCAAGGCCGGGGTCGTGGCGATCGTGCTCGCGGGCGGACTGGCCGGGTGGCTGTGGAGCTTGGCGACCTGACAGAGCTGTAGGAGCGGGTTTATCCCGCGATGGGTCGCCGTGTTAAAACGGCTGTTCTGCAGGATGACACGATTCGGCGTTGTGAGCCGGTTGCGGGGTAAACCCGCTCCTACAGTTTAATGAAAATCCCCGGTCGCGGTCATGAAGCCCTGCGTCGTGGCCGCTGGTCTGCGAGCGGTGCGGAATATTTCCTAACGATCGGCACACACGGGCGTGCGACCGGGCTGGCCGACGGGTTTCTCATCGCGATGATTTTTGCCGGTGCACATCAACTGGAAATCGAGGGGGCGTGGCATGTGCGATGTGCCGCGGTCATGCCGGATCATCTCCACTTGCTTATCGTACTTTGTGACCGGCAAAATTTTTCGGAGGTCGTGCGCCTTTTCAAAGGGCGCATGGCACCGGTGCTTCGAGCCGCCAAACTTCGGTGGCAACGCGGATGTTATGATCATCGCGTCCGCCCGGGTGAAGATCGCTTTCCTGTTTTTCTCTACCTCTACCTCAACGCGTATCGGGCCGGTCTTGTGTCAGCCGGCGAGAAATGGCCGGGCTATTTCTGCCGGGAGGAAGACTGGAGGTGGTTTGCGCCGCTCACCAACTCCACCTGTCCTTTTCCCGAATGGCTGCTGTAGGAGCGGGTTTATCCCGCGACGGCTCGCGATGTCGAACGCGGTCGCGGGGTAAACCCGCTCCTACAGCTAGGACGTGTTGGTTTACCTTTTCCCGTTTTTGAGTTCGGTCACGAGCGCCGGCACTTCGTAGACGCTCTTCAGCGCCTCCATGATTCCGGCGCTGTGCACGCTGAGGGCGCGGGCCTGCTTGTCGTCGTAACCGTAGTCCTCCGAAAGCGAGTAGATGTTGCCGTCGAAAATAATGCCGACGAATTCCGCCGCGCGGTTCACCACGGGACTGCCCGAGTTTCCGCCGATGATGTCATTCGTGCTCACGAAATTGAACGGCGTGGTGAGATCGACCGCGGCTTTCTTTTCGATCCAGCGCGGCGGAAGATCGAACGGGGGCTTGTTGTGCTGGTCGGCGCTGCGCTGGTACAGGCCGGCGATGTTGGTCGTGGCCGGGATGTGCGCGCCGTTTTCCTCGTAGCCTTTCACGGCGCCGTAGCTGAGCCGGAGGGTGAACGTGGCGTCCGGATAGTTGCTGGTGCCATGAAGGGCGAAACGCGCCTTCGAGATCGCGGCCTGCGCCTGCTGCTTGGTCTCGTCCTGGGCCTCCGCGGTTTTCCGCAGCGCACGTGCCTCGGCGTCGATGGCGCGCGCGAGCTCGATCATCGGATCCCGGGCGGCCGCCACCGCCGCGGCGCCGCCTTCATAAAGCTTTTTCCGGAACGCGACGTCGCGGACCTTCGTGGCGTTGATCAACTCGGCGGCGCGGGCGCGCGGGGATTTTCCCGCGAGGATGGTTTTGACCGTCGCATCGTTGGCGCCCAATTGCTCCACCGCGTGGGTGAGGGAGTCACCGAGCAGGAGGATTTCCATGTCCTCGTAAATGGGCTTGTCGGAGAAAAGCTGCTGCTCGAACGACTCGCGACGCGCATCGGAAAATTCGCGGAGCCGCTCGCCGTTCGGCTTCGGGCGTTCGTCGCCCGCGCGAAGCAACTCGCGCGCAAACTGGAACGACTCCGCGTTGAAAGCCGAGTTGCCCTCGAGGAACCGGTAGCGGACCGCGATGCCGCCGAGGGTTTTCTGCGCGTCGGCGATCTTCGCGTAAGCCGACAAGGCCTCGGGAAAGTCCTTCCGTTCGACGAGCTTTTGCTTGAACGCCTGCTCGGCGGCGATCTTCGCCCCGAGGAAGCCGGGGTCCTGCAAGGCGGCGATGCGGCCGTCGTAAACTTTCCGCGAGTTCTGGATGCCGAAGAGTTCGTCCTTGGCGCGGCGCGCATTCTCCTCGTTGCGACCGCTCCAGGAAAGCAGCAGCACCTCGCGGCGTTTCAGCAGGCTGAGGGCGCTGGGAATCTGGTTGTCGCGGAGATACTCGAGTTCGGGAACCGTGAGCAGGCGGCGGGTGGTGCCCGGGTGGCCCGAGACAAAAGCGAGCTCGCCGTCGGCCGCGCCTTTCTCCGACCACTTTAAAAAGTGCTCCGACTTCACCGGCTGGTCGTTTTCGTACACCCGGAAGAAACAAACATCGAGGCAGTAGCGGGGATACTCGAAGTTGTCCGGGTCACCGCCGTAGAACGCCGCCTGGGATTCCGGCGCGAACACGAGGCGGACGTCCGTGTAGCGTTTCGAACGGTAGAGATGGTACGCGCCGCCCTGGTAAAGCGTGACAACGTCGCTGCGCAGCCCGGTTTTCTCGCGCGATTCCTTTTCGATCTCAGACATGATCTTGCGGCGGGCCAGCGCCGCGGTTTCGCCGGTCGCGCCGGCGGGGATGCCCGCGTTTACGCGGGTGGTGACGTCCTCGGTCGACTGCAGGACGTTGAGCTCGAGGTCGACCGCGCGCATTTCCTCGGCGGCGGTCCGCGCGTAGAAGCCATCGCGGAGATAATTTTTTTCCTTCGTGCTGATTTTCTGCAGCGCATCCGCGCCGACATGGTGATTGGTGAGGACCAGCCCGTCGCCGGAGACGAACGAGCCCGAACCGCCGCTGTTGAAACGAACGGAGGCCTTCATGAGGTGGTCGAGCCAGGCATCCGTCACCTCGAAGTTATACCTGGCTTTCAGCTGCTCGCGCGGCGGCGCCGAAAACAGCCACATGCCTTCGTCAGCGCGAAGCGGGAAGGCGAGACCGAGCCAGAGCAGGAAACAACCAACGGCAAGCGAACGGTTTTTCATAGGCGGTTACAGATGCCACAAAATTTCCGGGATGCCAGTAGGAAGGTAGGTCGCAGCCCGCCGGTGTTCGAACTCCGCCAGTGCTCGAACGGTAGGAGCGGCTTTACGCCGCGACCGATGCGGCCTCGCAAGCCGTCGCGGCGTAAAGCCGCTCCTACAGCTCAAACATTTCTGCCGTACTTGCGTGGGGAAAGTTGAAGTTCCGGACACTTCGCGCACGCTGCCCGTTATCCGCTCATGTTACTGCCCCATCTTTCGGCTCCCGCGCGCTGCAGACTTTATTTTGCAACCTGGATTCTCTGGCTGGCTTCAGTCCCGGTTCACGCGGCGCCGGAGGTGTCTTCGCCCCGCGCGGGAAAGTGGGCGCACGAAGGAGCGAAGCCGGCGCTCACCCCGGATGCGCGGGTAACCTGGGGGAAACTCGACAACGGGTTTCGCTACGCCCTCCTGCCGCACCAAGGCGTGCCCGGCCGCGTTGTGGTGCAGCTGCTCGTGCTCTCCGGTTCGCTCGATGAAAAGCCCGACGAGCTCGGCATCGCGCATTACATCGAGCATCTCTCGTTCGGCGGTTCGAAAAACTTCAAGTCCGAGGACATGGTGTCGCTCTTCCAGCGGCTGGGCGTCGAGTACGGCAGCGATGTGAACGCGATCACGACCTTTGACCGCACCGCGTTCAAACTCGATTTCCGCGAGAACGATCCGGCCTTGCTGCGCGAGGGGCTGCGGTTGTTTCGCGATTTCGGCGACGGGGTTTCGTTTTCGCAGGCGACGATCGAGCAGGAGCGGCGGGTGGTGCTGGCGGAGCTGCGGCTGCACGAGACCCTCGCGGACCAGCGGCAAAATTCCTCGCTGCCGATGGTGTTCCGCGGGCTGCAGTTCGCACATCGCACGCCCGGTGGCAGCGACCAGCTGATCGCCAGGTTCAACCGCGACCAGTTTTTGAAATTCTACCGGCGTTGCTACCGTCCCGATCTGATGGTGCTGGTTAGCGCCGGCGATTTCGATTTGGCGGCGATGACCGCGCTGACGAAGGAAATTTTCGGCGACATGGTGCGGCCGGCGGAACCCATTCCGGCGCGCGACGAGGGGAAATTCGACGGCCGCACGCAGCGGGCGGGCGTGTTTCGCATTGCCGGCGTCGGCTCCGCGCAGGTCTCGGCGATGTCAGTCGTACCGCTGGCGACCCGGCCGGATTCGCGCGAGGCCCGCGTCGAGTCACAGCGGCGCCAGTTTGTGATGGAGCTGTTTGAAGGCCGGCTGCGCACCCAGATCCGCGAAGGCAGCGGGGCGGAGGCGGGTTTTGAGGAGCTGATGGGGCACGCGGCGTCGTCCGTCACGCTCGGCGTTTCCGCCCCGGCGTGGGCGAAGGGCTTGGGCGAGATCGACCAGATGATCCGCCTGACGAGTGAGCGGGGCTTCAATGCCGCCGATGTCGAAACGCTGCGGAAGCGTCATTTGCGCCGGGCGAGCCTGCACCTCGACCAACTGCCGAACGTGGATCCGGGCGCGCTGTGCGAGGACCTCACCAACTCGATCGCGGAACACAAAGTTTTCGTGGGCACGGAGCGCGAGCTCGCGTGGCGGAAAGAGTGGCTGGAGAAAGTGACGCCGGCCGAGGCGCAGCAAACCTTCCGCGGTTTGTGGCCGCTGACCGGCATGGCGTACCACGTGGCCGGCGGCGTGGATATCGAACTGACGGCGGACAAGGTTTTGCAGGCGGTGCAGAAATCCCGGAAGAGCGGTCTCAGTGCGGTGTGGGACCAGCAGCGGCGTGACACGCCGTTCATGCTGCCGAAGTGGGGCGCGCCAACCAACGTCGCGGAGCGGAGCGAGATTCCCGAGCTGGGCGCGCATCTCATGCGTTTCGGGAACAACGTGCGGCTGAATTTCGTTTCGAGCCGGCAGGAGCCGGGGATCGTGCGGGCGGTGGTGCGGGTCGGATCCGGATTGCTCGTGATGCCCGGCAACAAACCCGCGCTGAAGGAATTCGCGCTTAACACACTGCTCGCGAGCGGCTCGGTGCGCTTCGGTCCGGAGCAGATGAGCAATCTCATCGAGGAACGCCTGCTGGAATTTGGCTTCGACGTGGAGGATCGCGATGCGTTCACGTTTCGCGGCGCGATGGGCGTGGAGGAAATCGAAACGTTTCTCGGGATCGTGACGGATATTTTGCACGAGCCGCAGTTCAGCAATTCGGCGCACCAGGACGAACGGATGCGCGCGGCAATGGGCCGCATTGCGGGCAGCATGGGAATTCACGAAGGGTTGCGCGAACTCACGGATCATCTCTTTAAGGGCGACCCGCGTTTCACCTGGGGCTCGGAGCTCGATTACATTTCGATGGGGGTGATGGATGTCCGCCGGTGGATGCAGGAACCGCTTTCGCGCGGTTACGTGGAAGTCACCATCGTCGGAGATATGTCGGAGGAAGCGGTGGTGCGTTCGATGTCCCGCACGCTGGGCTCGCTCGGTCCCCGCGCAGCGACGAAGGAGATGCCGGAGACGCCGAAGCCGGTGAAGGTCACGGCCGCCGCGGGTTTCACGCGGATTGAATTTGTCGGCGAGCAGAACATCGGCCTCGTCGTCGGCACCTGGCCGGTGGGGAATGCGCAACAGGTGCGCGACCAGGCGGCGCTGCAGCTGCTCGGAAAAATCCTGGAGCTGCGCGTGCGCACCGAAGTGCGCGAAAAGCTCGGACTGGCCTATTCACCCTCGGCGGAGTTTCAGCCGTATGATGGCTTCCCCGGTTTCGCGTTGTTGCAGGCCCAGATCGATTGTGCGCCGAACGATTCGGGGAAGATCGCGCCGGTGATCGAGGCGATCGGCGCCAGGCTGGCGACGGAAGGGGTGGGCGAGGGCGAGTTCATCGGCGCGCGGGGAATTTTGAAGAGCAAGCTGCGCGGGGCGTTTCGCCAGAATGGTTTTCTCGCTTCGATCCTCATGCGCGCGCAGGAGCGTCCGGAGGAGCTGGCGGAGATCCGGGCGCTGCATGCGGGATCGCTCGACAGCGTGACGCAGGAGGACGTCAACAAATGGGCCGCCCGGATTCTGCCGGCATCGAACTGCCGCACGGCCGCGATCGTGCCGAAGGCGTTTGTCGGGATGTTCGAGGGCGGGAAATAAAGGGAGGCGGGGTGCCCTCACCCCCGAGGCACGCGTTGCTGAGAGCTGAATGCTGAATGCCGAATGCTGAAAGCCGCGCGGTGGAGGCATTCCGCCTCGATACGAGAGGAAGGCAGGCGACGGATCACGCCCGCACTCTCCCGGCATCGCACCGGAACATGTCACTTATTAAGTGACATGTTCGAACTCGCTCGAACCGTTCAGGCGCCGCGGAAAAATTTCAGCGTGCGGCGGAGCGAGGCGACGAGCACATCGATTTCGTCGGCGGTGTTGTAGACGTAGAAGCTGGCGCGGGTCGTGCCGGTGAGGCCGAGTTTGCGCATGAGCGGCTGGTTGCAGTGGTGTCCGCCGCGGAGCGCGATGCCGTCCTCGTCGGCGAAGGTGACGATGTCGTGCGCGTGGACATCGGTGAAGGCGAAGCTCACGAGTCCGCTGCGTTCGCCGCTGGCGTTCGGGCCCAGCAGGCGGATCTCGGGCAGCGTGGAGAGTTTTTCGTAGGCGAGCCGCGCGAGGTCGGAGTCGTGTTTCGCGATCGCGGGCCGGCCGAGGGCGTCGAGGTAGTCGCAGGCGACGGCGAGGGCGACGGCGTCGGCGAAATTCGGCGTGCCGGCTTCGAAGCGCTCGGGGGACGGCTTCCAGCGGCTCGTGAAAAACTCGACATTGGAAATCATCCCGCCGCCGCCCTGCCACGGGGGCATGGCGTCGAGGAGGGCGCGGTGTCCGTAGAGCGCGCCGATGCCGGTGACCCCCGCCATCTTGTGGCCGGAGAACGCGTAGAAGTCGCAGCCGAGCGCGCGAACATCGACGGGCATGTGTCCGATGGACTGGGCTCCGTCGATGACGGTGACGATGCCGCGGGCTTTCGCCTTCGCGCAAAGTTCCGCGGCCGGGTTGATGGTGCCGGTCGTGTTGGAGACGTGGGTGAAGGCGAAAACCTTCACGTCGGGCGTGAGCAGGGAATCGAGCTGGGCGAGATCGAGGCCGCCCTCGACATTTGCGCCGAGGATCGGGAGGTAGCGAAGTTTCGCGCCCGTGCGCTGGGCGACGAGCTGCCAGGGAACGAGGTTCGAATGGTGTTCCATCTCCGTGAGGAGGATGACATCGCCGGGCTTGAGATTTGCGCCGCCCCAGCTGGCGGCGACCAGGTTGATCGATTCGGTGGTCCCGCGCGTGAAGATGATTTCGGCGGGATCGGCGGCGTTGATGAATTTTGCGACGCGGGCGCGGGCGCCCTCGTAGGCGTCGGTCGCGCGCATGGAGAGCGCGTGCAGGCCGCGGTGGACGTTGCTGTTGTCGCGCTCGTAGAAGCGCGAAAGCGCGTCGATCACCACCTGCGGCTTTTGCGCGGTGGCGGCGTTGTCGAGATAGACGAGCGGTTTGCCGTGAACCAGCTGATGGAGGGCGGGGAAGTCGGCGCGGACGTTGGGCCAGGTGGGCATGGGTTGATTAGTCCGTGTGGCTTTCCGTCGTGGTCGGAGTGGGATCGCTCTTCAGGGCTTCGAGCGCGGCGTGCCAGCCGAGGGTGGCGCATTTGATGCGGGCGGGAAAGGCGTGCACCCCGGCAAATGCGCCGAGATCGCTGATTTCCTCCGGTTCTTTCCCGGTGGTCACGATTTCGTGGAAATTTTTGTAGAGTTCGGCGGCTTGCGCGCCGGTTTTGCCTTTGAGCTGCGTGGTCATGAGCGACGCGCTGGCCTGGGAGATCGCGCAACCGGAACCGTCGAAGGAAATTTCTTTGATCATATCGCCATCGAGGCGGAGATAGACGTTGCACTGGTCGCCGCAGGTCGGGTTGTCGCCGTGCGCAACCCGATTGGCGGACGGGAGTTTGCCGCGGTTCCGGGGGCGACGATTATGGTCGAGGATGACTTGTTGGTAGAGTTCGGTGAGGTCGGCGCTCATGGACGGGCGAAAAACGTGGAGCGCGGCTTCCGAAAAAGCAAAAGGCGTTTGTGGTGATGACGGAGGGGAATTTCCCCGTTGACCCGAGGGAGGGGCGCGCCTTTCTTTCGCCCCTTCGACAGACGCCGGGCTTGTTTCAGGCGAGCCGGTTCGTTCCCGGAGAGGTGGCAGAGTGGTCGAATGCGCGTGCTTGGAAAGCACGTGTAGGCGCAAGCCTACCGGGGGTTCGAATCCCTCCCTCTCCGCCAATTTGCGATTGTGTGGCGGGCCTAACACGATGACGTGCCGCCAAGTCTGCATGCCGTTGTTTTGCAAGGAACCGGGCCCTCGTTTTCCGGTTTTCAAGGGTGCGCGGGAAAAGCCGTCCGAACGGGTCTGAACCATCCGAAAAACCCTGAGGTGGCGTTAAGGGCGTTCGTCGAGAACGGCTCTGCTGATGCGTGGTCCGTCGTTGGGAAATAACTTTCGAAGTTTTCACTTTCGAAGGGGCGTTATCACCAACCCATACAAATGAAAAATCCACACATGACAGGTAAACTGGGGGTCGCCGCCGTGGCGCTCCTCGCCTCCCTCGGGCTCGCTTCCAAAGCGAACGCCCAGTTGCTGCTGAGCTATGAAACGACCACGAGCGGTCACGCGATCGGTGAAGCATTCACCGGCGGTGAATTCGTGATCAAATACTTCAATTTCGACATGGGCACCGTTTACAGCCCGCTCGGCGCTCCGGGCACGGCTGCTGGGTTCGGCCAGAACGGCACGGGCACGCAGACGGTGGCTGGCGGCACGGCGACCTTGAACGGTCTGCCGAGAGCTGAAGCAACCGGCGACAACCCCAATGGTGGGGAAGACAGCTGGGGCATCGCGAAAGTCGAAGGCATCTTTGACTCGTCGGGCGGCCGCATCTGGTCGCAGGACGTCAAGGGCCAGGAACTCACGGTGATGTTCTACGGCGCGCAGGACTTCTACGTCCAGCAGGTCGAGAACGGTTACCAGGAAATCAACAGCGCCGGCCTTCACGTCGACCTCTATCTGCAGAGCGTCGGTGGCCCGGGCTACACGGCCTACAATCCGCTGCTCGGCAGCGGCGGTCGTACCGGAACGAACAGCTACACGACTGTCACCGATGGAACGATGATTCTTTCCACGGTTTCGACCGCGGGGTTCATGTTTAACAACGGTACCTTCGGCGGTCAGGCCACGGAGTTCCGCACGAACTTCAACGCGGGTTCGGGCGGTCTCGGCGAGGCCTACCTGAACGTCACCGGTGGCAGCATGGCTTCGGTGTTCAACACCAACTCCGTCACCTCGCCCGTTTCGCTGGCGAACAATCCGGCGCTTCGCGCTGACTTGTTTGCCCAGTTCACGACGGATCTCACGAGCGTCAGCGACTGGTTGGTGAGCAGCCAGGACCCGGTCCGCGGCAACCTCATCACTGCGGTTCCCGAGCCCAGCACCTACGGCCTGATTGCCGCGGGCGCCCTGGCGGGCATCGTGGCTCTTCGCCGGATGAAGAAGCGTGCGCAGGCGGTTACTTCGTAAGTTCGGTTAACGCCCCTTTTTCGCGACGCGGAACTCTCACGAGTTCCGCGTTTTTTTGCGTCAGACATAGGACTGCGGAAAATTTGCTTCCGCTTTGCGCCGATCGTCGAGAGTCTGCGGCCAGATCTTCGATTCGCCCGCGGCCCTCCCCAAGCCGGCCGCGGCCCAACGTCGATGGAAGCTCGAGATCCAATCAGCCTTATGGGATTAAACACCGAAACTCTCGCGTTAAACGCGTTTCAACGCGCGGTCAGGGCTCCGGCCTACCGCGCTCTGCTCGAGGCCGCAGGCGTGCGCTCGGAGGAGATCAAGAGCCTGGCGGATTTCAGCCGCCTGCCGATCCTGGAGAAACGGGACACCTTTCAACGCTTCGGTCTCGAACAGCTCTGTGTGGATGGAAAATTGGGGCAACTCGGGGCGGTCCTGACGAGTTCGGGGCATTCGGGAATCTTTGCGTTTGGGCTGACCTCGGCTGAGGCGATGCCGTTCGCGGCCCAATGGATCGACGACTTGCTGGACGCTTTGTTCTCCGTCCGTACCAAGTCCACGTTACTCATCAATTGCCTTCCGATGGGCGTGAAAGTCCCGACGCAGGCGTGCACCTTGGCGGAAACGAGCGTGCGGCCGGACATGGTTGTCGGCCTCGTGAAGGCGTTCGGACGGCACTATTCCCAGATCATTTTGGTCGGCGAAGCGGCGTTCGTTAAACACGTCCTCGAACTCGGCCGGATGGCCGGCGTCGACTGGAAGGCGTTGCTCGTGCACGTCATCGTCGGCGAGGAGCCGCTCGCGGAAAACGCCCGCAAATATATCGAGACAATCCTGGGCAGCGATCCCCGCCGGCCGGAAAGCGGACTCGTGGCGTCGTCGATGGGCGTGGCGGAACTCGGGTTGAATTTGTTTTCCGAGGTTCCCCCGGTGGGCGCGATCGTGCTTTTGCGCCGGCTGCTGCATGAAGATGCGGCGCTGCGTCGCGCGGTGTTTGGGCCGGCGTTGTGGGTGCCTTCCTTGTTCACCTATGATCCCCGGCGCATTCTCGTCGAATTCGACGGCACGGGCCGCCTGCTTCTGAGCACGCTCGATCCACACGTGCCGGTGCCGCTCATCCGGTACGCCACGGGAGACCGGGGGACTTTGTTGCATCTCCCGCCGGCGACTCGCCCCGCCATCGAGGCGGCCGGAATACCGTGGGAGGTGTTCGAGGCAATTCCCGTGGTGGCGATTTTTGGGCGCGGAGACCATGCGCTCGCGGGCAAGGACCCGGTTTATCCCGAAGCGGTAAAGGAAGGCATCTACCACGACCCGGCGCTCGCGGAGCTCACCACTGCAAATTTCCGTCTGGTTTCCGGGTCCGATCGGGTTCGAGTTCGAATCCAGCTGTCGCCCGGCGTGAAGGCCGCGGGTGACTTGTCCGAACGGTTTCGGGCCGCCATCGCGCACTACGTGCGTCCCGCCGTCGAAGTGAGCTGCGAACCGTATGAGTCTTTCGGCAGCGGCATGTCGCTCGATTACGAGCGAAAGTTCCAGTATCTGGGCCCCTGACCCCGGGCACGCCCCCGGGTCGGGAGAGACTACAGGTCGAGCACGGATTTCCGCCGCGAACGCACGTTTCGACTGGCTACCTCCGTGGATGGCCCGCGCAGCCGCCGAAAGGTGCGGGTGTGGCCCGAAGCCACCTCGGGAACGCGTTCAGCGCGCTGAAAGTTTGAACCGGAGGTTTCGGCTCGGGCAGGAGACGGGGAAATGGGCGCGGACGCCGGCACTCCCGCCACCTCGAATGGCGGATAGCTCACGCCGGTGACAGCGGTGAACAATTCCTGGCCCCAGCGCCGCTGCAAAATCATCAGTTCCGCCGGGGAGCACTCGGCGAGGAAATTGCGTTCTGAAACAAAAAGCTGCTCGAGCAGCTCGGGGTTGAGGAAGTGACGCACCGCCTGTTTCGCCCAATCGGAAACGCAGGTGAGGAAACGGTTTCCTTCGGCGACAAAATTATAAATGAACTGCTCGGTCGCATTCAGGCCCTGCGCGGGCTGGCGGTAGCGGTCGAGATCGAGGGTCAGCGCGACCACGGGGTCGTGAACTTTTTGCGAGTAACTCCGCTGGGAGCCAAGCCGGTGAAACCCCATCAGTTCGTAGAAGCCGTTGTGGCTCGGGCTGACGGTCGCGACGCTGAAGTGGTAACCGGCCTTGATGCCGTGAGCGATGGCGCAGCGCATCAGCTCGGTCGGAACCGCGGATTTCCGATAACCGTCGGCCACGGCCTGGTTGGTCAGCTCGCACAGGCGTGCTCCCGTGGCCCGCACATCGTCGAGTTCAGCTTTGAAAGCGCCGTCCGAGGGAAGCCCGAGATCTTTTGAATCACCCACGACGCTGAGGACCCCCACGACCTCGCCATCCTTCTTGGCCACGAACGTGGCGGTTTCAGAGGTAGTCTCGTAGATGCGGAGACGCAGCCCGGCCGGCTCGGGATTCAGGTAGCCTGTTCCCAGGTAAACGTTGTGAACGAGGCGATAGGCTTTCCGCAGGTCTTCCAGCGTGTAGGCGCGTTCGATGGTCGCGCCTCTCGTGTCGTCGCCAAACAAACCCGCCCGCTGTAAAAGACCCATTTTCCGATCGGCCATGGAACGATCCGCATCGGCTGCCACTGACGGATTTTTTTCCGGTGAAGTGGTGAGAATTTCTTCCGGTTGCTGGACTGAGGCCATCACAAGAATCGTTTTTGAAATTTGGGCGGAAGTCAGTTCGCCGGCGCCATCGCCACCGCTGCCCCTTGAGTTGAGCCGCATGGAAACGCAACCGGTCCGACGAACTGAAACTGATCTCCCACCGCGATGGATGATCTGTAGCACAGGCCAAGCTAAAAGAACGGGATTCCAGAAATGTTTTTTTAAATGGAACCGGCGCAAACAGCGGCGGGTCGAAACGCGCTTCCTTTTGACCGGCGGCTCCTGCCAGTGAGTCGCGAAAATTCGCATGACACGGCACGGAAACGGGTAAACGTCGGACGAAGTTTGTATTTGTAATTCTTACACGCCGAAAGAAACGAAAGGGTGGCTGCGGGACCTTGCGGGACATCCGCGGCAAAATTGTCGTGTCGAGGCCACGGTACTGGGAGGTCCTTGGGCTCCCGCCCCTCGCGGGCGTTAGGTAGGTAATAAGGCGAGGCAATCACGCCAAGCAGCCGGTTGCATGGCCGCGGCTTCGCTAAGCCTTTTTGCCGGAATTAGGAAAACCGACTTGCGCGGCCGGGACGGGGAGCCAACTCTGCGGAGGATTTTTACTCGTCCTGCACCCTAACACCATGGTCACCGCCAACACCGAGCTCGCATACAACAGCAAGATTGAGGGTGAAGTTATCGTTTCGCGCGCTGACGCGGTCATTAATTGGATTCGCTCCAACTCAATGTGGCCGATGCCGATGGGACTCGCCTGTTGTGCGATTGAATTGATGGGCACGGCTGCCTCTCGTTTCGACATCGCGCGGTTTGGCGCGGAAGTGATGCGTTTTTCCCCGCGCCAGTCCGACTGCATGATCGTCGCGGGCACCGTGACCTACAAAATGGCTTCTGCGGTGCGTCGGATCTACGACCAGATGGCTGAACCGAAGTGGGTGATTGCGATGGGAGCCTGCGCCAGCACGGGTGGAATGTATCGGAGCTATGCGACGTTGCAGGGTGTCGACCGCATTCTGCCGGTGGATGTTTATGTCAGCGGATGTCCCCCGCGCCCCGAAGCGCTGCTGGATGCACTCATGAAGCTTCAGCAGAAAGTGAAACGTGAACCGTCGGCCAAGAACTTGCGCTCCGCCTGAATAGCGGACCCTCTCCTTTTTTCGCGCAATGTCCGCTCCCGCCGACGCCACGACCGCCCTCAAGGAAAAGTTCCCGCAGGTGACCGACCGCGCGAGCCTCGATCACCCCGCATTCAACGTGCCGGTCGCCGACGTGTTCGCCGTGTTGAAATTCCTGCGCGATGAACGCGGGTTCGACATGTTGGTCGACCTCACCGCCATCGATTGGGCGGAAGGCGCGTCGCCGCGGTTCACGGTGGTTTATCATCTGCTTTCCACGACGAAGCCGGCGTACCTTCGCATCGCTTCGGCCTGCCCGAACGACGCCGATCCCACCGCGCCGAGCGTCGTGAGTCTCTGGCCGGCGGCCAACTGGCACGAACGCGAGGCCTACGACATGTTCGGCATCAAGTTTGCCGGCCATCCGGACCTCCGGCGTATTTTGATGTGGGACGAGTATCCCTATCACCCGCTGCGCAAGGAATTCCCGCTCGCCGGGATCGAGACGCCTCTGCCCGACGCCCAGATTTCCGCGGAGACCGGGGCGAAATTGATCGCCGCGCCGATGATGGGCGGGCCGTTTGTCGCCTCGTCGGGCGAAATCAACCTGAGCGAAGCGGAGCCGCGCGCGAAGGATGAGAGCTGGCATGAGCTCAAGGAAAAACCTGACGCCTGAACCTCCTGCCATGCCCGCTGAATTTTCATTTCCAGATACCGCCGCGAAAGTTGCCGCAGCGAGTCCCGCGTCGGGCGAGGGTGAGTTTCAAACCGAGAAGATGTCGCTTTCGATGGGACCTTCCCATCCGTCGACCCACGGTGTGTTGCGTCTCCAGATGGAGCTCGATGGCGAGATCCTCACGAAGTGCGATCCGGTGATCGGTTATCTCCACCGCGGAGACGAGAAGATCGCGGAGAACATGACCTACAATCAATTCGTGCCGTACACGGATCGGTTGGACTACCTCGCGCCGCTCGCCAACAACGCCGCCTACGCCATCGCCGTCGAGCGGCTCGCGAAACTCGAGGTGCCGGCGCGCTGCCAGGCGATTCGCGTGATCACGAGCGAGATGGCGCGCGTTTCCGCCCACCTGCTCGGTCTCGGCGCCTTCGGCATCGATACCGGTGCCTGGACGGTGTTCATGTACGCGTTCACGGAGCGCGAAAAACTCTACAAGCTTTTCGAGGAACTGACCGGAGCGCGTTTCACGACGAGCTATTCGCGCATCGGCGGCCTGGCCCGTGATGTGCCGGAGGGTTGGACGGATCGGGTGAACGCGTTTTGCGACCAGTTCCTGCCGATTCTCGAGGAGATCCTGAAACTTCTCACCCGAAACAAAATCTTCATGGACCGCACGGTCGGTGTCGGCGTGATCTCGAAGGAGGACGCGATTGCCTACGGCCTCACCGGTCCCAACGCGCGCGGCAGCGGCGTGGCGCTGGATTTGCGGAAGGACAAACCTTACTCGGGTTACGAGCAGTACGAGTTCGATGTGCCGGTTGGCACGACGGGCGACAGCTACGACCGCTATCTCGTCCGCGGCGAGGAAATGCGGCAGTCGGTGCGCATCATCAAGCAGGCGATTGCGAAATTCCCCGGCGGCCCGTGGTACGCGGACGCGAAGAAGATTTTCGGCCCGCCCAAGGCCAAGGTTCTCTCCTCCATGGAAGAGCTGATCCAGAACTTCATGCTGGTCACCGAAGGCCCGCAGATGCCGGCGGGCGAAGTGTATTTCGAGGCGGAAAACCCGAAGGGCGCGCTCGGCTTCTATATTGTCAGCAAGGGCGGCGGCGTGCCGTGGCGGTTGAAGATTCGCGGCCCGTCCTTCTGCAATCTCTCGATTCTTCCCAAGGTCTGCGTCGGCAACCTCGTGTCCGACGTCGTCTCCATCCTCGGCTCGCTCGACTTCGTGATGGGCGAGTGCGACCGCTGATCAAATTCTGAATTCATTCTTCCTCTTTTCCTGTTCGTGAATCTCAAACCCGAAACGCTCCGCCAGATCGACGAGGTCATTTCGCATTATCCGTCCAAACGGAGCGCGACGCTGCCCTTGCTGCATTTGATCCAGGAGGACACCGGCTACATTCCGCAGGAGGCGATCGAGTGGGTGGCGGCAAAACTGGAGCTGCAGCCGATCAACGTCTACGAAGTCGTGACGTTCTACCCGATGTTCCGGCAGAAGCCGATCGGGCGCCGCCACGTGAAAGTCTGCCGCACGCTCTCCTGCGCGCTGATGGGCGGTTACAAGACCTGCGCGGCCTTCGAGCAGGAATTCAACACCCATCGCGGCGAGGTTTCACCCGACGGCGAAGTGACGATCGAGTTCGTCGAGTGTCTCGCCAGCTGCGGCACGGCTCCCGTGGTGATGATCGACGACGAGCTCCACGAGAAGGTCGACACCGCGAAAGCGAAAGCGCTCGCCGCCCAGATCAAAACCGAAGCCGCGCAACGCCGATAAATTTCCGATGCCCGCTCCCGAACAACGCCGCATTATTTTCAAGCACATCGACGCTCCGGGCTACACGCCCGACCTCGATTGCTACGTGCGCAACGGCGGCTACGAGATGCTGAAGAAGGCCGTGGGCATGGCCCCCGCGTCGATCATCGACGAAGTGAAAAAATCCGGCCTGCGCGGACGCGGCGGCGCGGGTTTTCCCTGTGGCGTGAAGTGGGGTCTCGTCGATCGCAAGAGCGGCAAGCCGATCTATCTCATCGTCAACGCCGACGAATCGGAGCCGGGCACGTTCAAGGATCGCTACATCATGCACCAGGATCCGCACCAGCTGATCGAGGGCATCATGATCTCCTGCTGGGCGAACAACGTGAAGCAGGCTTACATCTACATCCGCGGCGAGATGCCTCACGGCGCGCGGATTCTGGAAAAGGCGATCGCCGAGGCGCGCGCGGCCAATTTTGTCGGCCCAAAAATTCTCGGCACGGACTACGGCTGCGAAATCTACGTCCATCGCGGCGCCGGCGCCTATATCTGCGGTGAGGAAACCGGCCTGATCGAGTCGCTCGAGGGCAAGCGCCCTTATCCGCGCATCAAGCCGCCGTATTTTCCCGCCGTGCTCGGCCTCTACCAGTGCCCGACGATCGTGAACAACGTCGAGACGCTCTGCCACGTGAAGCACATCGTCGAGATCGGCGGCGAGGCTTACACCAAGATCGGCACGCCCAACAACACCGGCACCCGCATCCTCTGCGTCAGCGGCCACGTGCAGAAACCCGGTTACTACGAATACGAGGTCGGCAGGATCACGATGGGCCAGCTGCTCAACGAGGTCTGCGGCGGCCCGCTGCCCGGCCGGAAATTCAAGGCCGTGATTCCCGGCGGCTCCTCCGCGAAGGTCATGAAATTTGGCGAGCGCTATAAAGGAAAACGGAAAGTCGGCACCGAGATGGTCGACTACGACTGGGGCGTCGAGGACGTGCCGATGGATTTCGATTCGCTCGGCATGATCGGCACGATGGGCGGCTCCGGCGGCGTGATCGTGATGGACGATTCCGTCAACATGGTGGAGGCGCTCGCGAACATTAACGCGTTCTACGCCCACGAGAGCTGCGGCCAGTGCACGCCCTGCCGCGAAGGCTCGCTGTGGATGAAGCGCATCACGACCCGCATGGTGCATGACACCGCGCGCACGAACGACGGTGACCTCCTCAAGTCCGTCGCCGACCAGATCGCAGGCCGGACGATCTGCGCGTTTGGCGAGGCGTGCTCCTGGCCGACGCAGAGCTTCATCGCGAAGTTCAGCGACGAATTCAAAAGCTACCCTGAAGCAAAGAAGGCCGCGAAGCCGGCCGAAGCCAACGAACTCATCTGAACCAATCTTTAAACGCAAAGAGGCAAAGCCGCGAAGAACCTGCAAAGCTCAAACCACTTTTTCTTTCTCCGATCTTTGCGCCTTCGCGTCTTTGCGTTTCAAAAAATAATTTTCGATAGAAGATGATTGCACCGCCCAAACCCGAGCTCGTCACCGTCAACATCGACGGCAAGGAGATCGCCGTGCCGAAAGGCACCAATGTGATCGAAGCCGCGCGGCTGGCGGGCGTGGACATCCCGTACTATTGCTACCACCCGAAGCTCACGGTGGTCGGCAATTGCCGGATGTGTCTCATCGAAATGGGCATGCCGGCCGTCGATCCCGCCACGAAGGCGCCGATCATGGATCCGGCGACGGGCAGGCAGAAGATCAACTGGATCCCGCGTCCGCAGATCGGCTGCGCCACCAACGCCGCTCCCGGCCTGCACGTGCGCACGACCACCCAGCAGGTGAAGGACTGCCGCGAGGGCGTGATGGAGTTCCTCCTCGTCAATCACCCGCTCGACTGCCCGATCTGCGACCAGGCCGGCGAATGCAAACTCCAGGAGCAGTCGATCGGCTACGGCCGCGGGTACTCGCGCTACATCGAGCAGAAAAACGTGAAGCCGAAGCGCACGCAGCTCGGGCCGCGCGTCACGCTCGACGACGAGCGCTGCATCCTCTGCTCCCGCTGCATCCGTTTCTCGAAGGAGATCGCGAAGGACGACGTGCTGGGCTTCATCGACCGCGGCAGTTTTTCGACGCTCACGTGTTACCCGGGAAAGACGCTTTCGAACAACTACTCGCTGAACACGGTGGACATCTGCCCGGTCGGCGCGCTCACGAGCACGGATTTCCGTTTCAAGATGCGCGTCTGGTTCCTCAAGCAGACGGACAGCATCGACACCGAATCCTCCGTCGGCGCGAACACCGTCGTCTGGTCACGCGAGGGCGTCATCTACCGCATCACCCCGCGCCGGAACGACGAAGTGAACGACACGTGGATGTCCGACAGCGGCCGCGTGCTCTACAAAGCCGTGCGTGCCGAAGACCGGCTCCTCGCGGTCAAGGTCAACGGTACCGAAAGCGGCCTCGACATCGCGATCAACGCCGCGACCGAGCTCTTCAAATCTTCCGCCGGTGCGATCGCCGTCGTCGGTTCCGGCCGCAGTTCCGTCGAGGAGCAGTTCCTCACGAAGAAACTCGCCGGCGCACTCAGCGCCTCGACGCAACTCGTCAGCCGGGTGGGGGAGGGCGACAAGATCCTCATCTCCGCCGACCGCAATCCGAACGTCCGTGGCGCCCTCGTGGTCGGACTCATCAAGACACTGCCGGGCAGCCAGGACACGACTCCCTCCCGTGCACCGCATGTCGTAATCGATTCCGCGCCGTTGCTCGGCGGCCTCCGCGATCTCGCGGCGCAGATTGACGCGGGCAAAATCAAAACCGTCGTCTCGGTTAACGAAGACCTCACGGCCGCCGGCCTCACCGCCCAACAGCTGGCAAAAGTTTCGATCGTCTATCTCGGCACGCATGCCAACGCCACGAGCGCTGCCGCGAAGGTCGTGCTGCCGACGCTGACCGTTTTCGAAAAGAGCGGCACGTTCATCAACCAGCAGTTCCGCATCCAGAAATTCTCGAAGGCCGTCCCCGGTGCGTCCGGTGCCACGGACGACCTCGTGATCCTGGCAAAACTGTTCGCCGCGGTGAGCCGCACCACCTTCGCGCCGGATCTCGCACAATTGTGGAAGACGATCGCCGCCGAGGTGCCGGCGCTGGGCACGATGGCGTTCGCGAATATTCCCGACACCGGCCTGCTTCTCGATCCCACACCTTGGGCCGGAGTGCCGTTCCCCGAGGGTGAAACCTTGCACTACAAGCCGGCCGCGCCCGTGCCGGCTCCGGCGATTGGCAAACCGGCTTCGCCCCCGGCGGGCACGCCCACCTGAAATTCATGAGTTTCGCCTCTCACCTCGTTGCGCAAACTGTAGGAGCGGCTTTACGCCGCGACTTCAGCGGGTCCGTATTCCGATCGCGGCGTAAAGCCGCTCTTACACCTCCGACTGGATTCTTCGCGATTTCCGTCTGACCCATGTTCGATTTCTATTTCAACCTTCCGTTCTGGCTGCGCCTGACCCTGCAGGGCCTGGCGGTGATCCTCGTGATCTTCCCGATGGCCGGCGCGTGCTCGCTCGCGGAGCGCAAGGTTTCCGCGTGGATGCAGGGACGCCCCGGTCCGAATCGCGCGATTCCGTTCTGGTTCGCCTGGGTGCCGATCCTCGGGCCGTTCCTCCAGCGGCTCGGGGTGTTTCACCTCATGGCCGACGGCGCGAAGTTCCTCTTCAAGGAGGAGCCGGTGCCGGCGCATGTGAACAAGCTCTACTTCACCCTCGCGCCGGTCCTCGCGATGATTCCGGCGTTCTCGACCGTGACGGTCGTTCCTTTCGGCGCGTATCTCGACACCGGCGGCAAACTGATCCCGCTCGCGCTCGCCAATGTGGATATCGGGCTGCTCGCCGTCTTCGCGGTGTCGTCGCTCGGGGTTTATTCGCTGATCATCGCCGGCTGGGCTTCGAATTCGAAATACCCGTTCCTGGGCGGCGTGCGCGCGTCGGCGCAGCTGATCTCGTACGAACTCTCGATGACGCTCTCCGTCATCCCCGTTTTCCTGTGGATCAACGCTCCCGGCCAGCCCGGCACGATGAGTCTCGCGAAGGTCGTGGAATTCCAGAGCCTGCCGGGTTTCTGGGGTGGCGCCTGGTTTGTCTTCATCATGCCGCTGTCGGCTTTCATTTTCCTCGTGTCGCTTTTTGCCGAGACGAACCGCCAGCCGTTCGACATGCCGGAATCGGAAGCGGACCTCGTCGGCGGTTTCCACACCGAGTACGGCGCGTTCAAGTGGTCGCTGTTCTTCGTCGCCGAATATTCCCACATGCTCGTCGGCTCCGCGGTGTTCGCGCTGCTGTTCTTCGGCGGTTGGAACCCGCTGCCCTGGGTGTCGCTCGCCGATCTCGTGGGCTGGCTGCACCACCTCACCGGCTCGTCGGTGGTCGTGCATCCGCTCTTCGTCGGCCTGCTGTCGGTGGGCATTTTCATCGGCAAGGTGGCCGCCCTGATTTTTGTTTTCATGTGGGTGCGCTGGACGGTGCCGCGCTTCCGCTACGACCAAGTGATGAAGCTCGGCTGGCAGAAGCTGCTGCCGCTCTCGATCGTCAACTTGATCGTCTACGCGCTCGGCATCGCGGTGATCCAGAAATGAAAACCTTGAAACGCAAAGACGCTAAGACGCCAAGGTCGGGACCGAAGAAAGCTCAGCCGTTGCTCTTTCGTCAGGTCTTCGCGCCTTTGCCTCTTTGCGTTTAATCCCGAATCCGTACCGCCATGGCTGTCATCACCCTCGAACGCAAAAAGCTCTCCCTCGCCGAGCGCACGTACGTCCCGCAGATCCTGAGCGGGCTGGCCACGACGTTCCGCCGGATGATCAAGCCGGCCGAGACGCTGGAGTATCCCGAGCAGCGGCCGGCGATTCCGACCGGCTACCGGGGCGCGCCGACGCTGGTGAAGGACCCGAACGGCCGCGAGAAATGTGTATCCTGCCAGCTCTGCGAATTTGTCTGCCCGCCGAAGGCGATCCGCATCACCCCCGGCGAAATTCCGCCGGACGCAGTGACCGGGCATGTGGAGAAGGCGCCGCAGGCCTTCGAGATCGACATGCTCCGCTGCATTTACTGCGGGCTTTGCCAGGAGGTTTGTCCCGAGGAGGCGATCTTCCTGCAGAACCAATACTCGATGACCGGCTACACCCGCGAAGAGATGGTCAATGACAAGGCGCGCCTCTACGAACTCGGCGGCACGCTGCCCGACCAGCATTTCAAGTGGGACAAGAAGAAAGCCGCCGAGGAGCACGGCAACACGCACTGATACGATGAAGACCTTTAAACGCAAAGACGCTAAGACGCTAAGATCGAACCAAGGAAGGAACTTGGTTTTTGATTCCTTGGCTCGGGCCTTCGCGCCTTTGCGCCTTTGCGTTTAGTTCGAGTCATCCGGTTCATGTCCCATTTTCTCTTCAACTTCTTCGCGCTCTTCACGGTGATCTGCGCGCTCGGCGTGGTGGTGAACAAAAACGCCGTCAACGCGGCGATGTGCCTGCTGCTCTGTCTCGCGGGCATCGCGGGCCTGTTCGTGCAGCTCGATGCGTACCTTTTGGCATTCCTGCTCATCCTCGTGTACGCGGGCGCGATCGTCGCGCTGTTCCTTTTCATCGTCATGCTGCTCGACATGCAGGGTGGGGTGAAGAAGCCCTTCAAGCGGATGACCGTCGCGGCGGCGGGGGTCGCGGCGCTGTTGCTCGCCGCGGGACTCGGGACGCTGACCAACCGCGGCCAGCTCCAGGCGCCGGCGGCCGACGCGGTGCCGGTGATCGGCTCCAACCTGAAACTGTACGCCTACCAGCTCTTCACGACTTATCTGCTGCCGGTTCAGATCATGGGATTCCTCCTCCTGATCGCCATGCTCGGCGTGATCGTGCTCAGCAAAAAATTCGACGGCATGGAGGATGTGAAATGATCTCCCCCGGCCTGAACGAATACGTCTTTCTCAGCGCGCTGCTCTTCGCGATCGGCTTTTTCGGCGTGCTGCTCCGGAAGAACACCCTCGTGATCTTCATGTGCCTCGAGCTGATGCTTGTCGCGGCGACCCTCGCCCTGGTGGCGTTCTCAAAGTTCAACGGGACGATGGATGGCAACGTTTTCGTGTTCTTCATCCTGACCGTCGCCGCGGCCGAGGTCGCGGTCGGCCTCGCCATCATCGTCGCGCTCTTCCGCAAGCGGCAGACGATCCAGGTCGACGAGCTCAACGCGCTGAAGAACTGACTGAATTTTTAACCACGGATCAAACCGGATGAACACAGATACCAATCAAAACACGGGCGCTTTCCCATCCGTGTCCAACCGTGTTCATCCGCGGGTCACCTCCTGATCGCGATCATGTCGATGCTTCAGCACGCAATTTTAGTTCTAATCCTGCCGCTCTTTTCCGCGACGGTGATCGCGCTCTTTCTGCGCCGGGCGGGCGGAGTCGCCTCGCTCGTCTCCACCGCCACGGCGGCGGCCATCGCGGCGATCGCGTTGATTCTCGCGTTCAAGGGGGAGCGGTTCGGGTACTCGATGGAGTGGCTGCGCTTCGGCGATTTCGCCGTCTCGTTCGACCTGAAGTTCGACGATCTCGCTGCCCTCATGCTCAGCATCGTCGGGATTGTCGGCCTTTGCGTGCATGTGTTTTCGCTCGGGTACATGCACGACGACGCGGCGCGCGCCCGCTACTTCGGCGGGCTGTCGATCTTCATGTTTTCGATGATCGGCATCGTTCTCGCCGACAATCTTTTCATGATGTTCATCTTTTGGGAGCTGGTCGGTTTCAGCTCCTACCTGCTGATCAACCACTGGCACGAGAAAACGTCCGCGAGCGATGCGTCCAAGAAGGCGTTCATCGCGAACCGCGTCGGCGACTTCGGTTTCCTGCTCGGCATCGTGATGTGCTACTGGGCGAATCACACCGTCAACTTCACCGAGCTGGCGAAGCTCGGCGGCAACGGCGCGCTCGTGTTCAGCACGGCCATCCCGCTCCTCCTTTTCTGCGGTGCGGTCGGAAAATCCGCGCAGCTCCCGCTGCAAGTCTGGCTGCCCGACGCGATGGAGGGCCCGACACCCGTCTCCGCGCTGATCCACGCGGCCACGATGGTGGCGGCGGGCATCTACATGCTTTGCCGCATCAACGTGCTGATGGTGCCGGATGCGCTCACGGTCATCATGTGGGTCGGCACCGCGACCGCGCTGTACGCCGCGCTGTGTGCGATCGTGCAGAGCGACATCAAGAAGGTCCTCGCTTACTCCACGCTCTCCCAGCTCGGGTATATGGTGGCGGCGTTCGGGCTGGGCTCGCTGAGCCTGACGCATGATCACGACGGCACGCCACACACGGTGGTGATTGTCGCCGGAGTCGGCGCCGCGATGTTTCACCTGACGACCCACGCCTTCTTCAAGGCGCTGATGTTCCTCGGGTCGGGCTCGGTGATTCACGGCTGCCATCACGAACAGGATATTTTCAAGATGGGCGGCCTGCGGAAGAAAATGCCGCTGACCTTTGTGACGTTCACCATCGGCGTGGCCGCGATCATCGGGTTTCCCTATCTCGCAGGTTTCTTCTCGAAGGATGCGATCCTCTATCTCGCCTATGCGAAGAACACGCCGGTGTTCTTCCTTCTCGCGTTCACGGCGGTGCTGACGTCGCTCTACATGGTGCGGTTGTGGAAACTCGTTTTCCTCGGCACGCCGCGCTCGGACGATGCGGCTCACGCCCATGAAGGCGGGCTCACGCTGACGTTGCCGCTGGTTGTTCTCGCGGTCCTCTCCCTGGTCGGGGGTTACACGGCGCACTATCCCGCCGGCTTCGGTGACGTCTTCGATCACATCCCGGTCGCCCACGGCACAGCGCACACGGTCATTCTTCTGACCAGTCTGGGAGTCATGTCGGTCGGCCTCGTCGCCGCGCTCCTTCTCTACAAGCCGGCTCCGGTCGATTCGCTCGCGCAGAAATCGCCGGCTCTCTTCGGCGGTTTGACCGCGCTGCGAAATTCCTTCGACGCCTTTTACGGTTACTATGTCGCAAAGGTGCAGCAGCGGTTCGCGATCCTGCTGAACTACCTCGAGCAGGTTGTGCTCTCCGGCTTTATCATCCGCGGCCTGGCGGGCGTCGTGGGGCTTTTCGGCCTCGGGGTGCGCACGCTGCATGTCGGCAGCCTTCACGCCTACGTTTACTGGTTCCTCTTCGGCGTGGTTGCACTCTGGCTTTTTGCCGCGGGAGTTTTCTGAGATGAGCTTTTTTCCTTTCGATCCTTTGCTTCTGTCCATCGCGACTCCGCTGGTGCTGGCGCTGGCCATCGCGCTCGGCCTGCCGAAACGCTGGTCGGTGCGGCTGTCGTATCTCGCTTTCGCCCTCCCTGCGGTGGTGGCGTTGCTCGCGTGGTGGGATTTTTCCGCGGCGACGAAGGAAAGCGGCTACGCGTACCTCACGCACTACTCCACCGGTCTGGAAAGTCTCGGGATCAGGCTGACGCTCGGCCTCAACGGCATCGCGCTTCCGCTCTTCGTGCTCGCGGGTCTCGTCGGTCTCGCGGCGGGACTCTACGCGATCCAATCGCAGGCGGAGCGGCTGAAAATCTACCTCATGCTACTCCTGATCATGCAGGGCGGGCTGATGGGCGTGTTCGCGAGCGTGGATGTGTTCTTCCTCTATTTCTTCCACGAACTGGCCCTGATCCCGACCTTCATCATGATTGGCATCTGGGGCGGCCGGGACCGCAACTACGCCGCGATGAAGGTCACGATCTACCTCACGCTCGGCGCGATGCTGTCGCTCCTCGGCCTGATCGCGCTCTACGTGAAGAGCGGCGCCAACAGTTTCGATCTGATCGCGCTGCGCGCGCATCTCGCAGCCAACCCGCTCGGCGAAACCCTCCAGAACAACATCGCCGGGCTGCTGGTGCTCGGCCTTGGCATTCTCGTTTCGCTCTGGCCGCTGCACACCTGGGCTCCCCTCGGCTACGCGGAGGCCCCGAGCTCCGCCGCGATGCTGCACGCCGGTGTGCTGAAAAAATTCGGGCTCTACGCTTTGGTGCAGGTTGCCCTTCCGCTGCTTCCCACGGGCCTCGGTCACTGGGCGCATCCGCTGGCGTGGCTCGCCGTGGTGGGAAACATTCTCGTCGTCGGGTTCATCACCATCGCCCAACGGGATCTGAAGCAGATGATCGGTTACAGCTCGGTGATGCACATGGGCTATGCGTTTCTCGGCATCGCAACGGCCTCGACCGTCGGAATCGGCGGCGTGGTGCTGCTGATGGTCGCGCACGGTCTTTCCGTGGCGCTGCTGTTCCTTCTCGCGACGAGCATCCACCAGCGCACGCACACCTTGACGATGGAAGACATGGGCGGGCTCGCGCAGAAGGCGCCGGTGCTGGCCGCCTTCTTCGTCGCCGCCACGATGGCGAGCATCGGGCTTCCGGGCTTTGCCAACTTCTGGGGTGAACTCACGATCTTCGTCGCGCTCTGGCAATTCTCCCCGCTGATCACGGCGCTCGCGGTCGCGGGCGTGGTGATTTCGGCGGTCTATGGTTTGCGCTCGGCGGCGCGCGTGTTCTTCGGGCCTTCGACGGAGGCATTCAACCTGGTCGCCGCCGCGCATCCGCCGACGGACCTGCGTTGGAACGAAAAAATCCCCGCCCTCATTCTGCTCGCCGCCCTTTTCTTCGTCGGCTTCTGGCCGAAATCGCTTTCGACGCCCATTAACGCCGCGCTTGCGCCGGCCGCGGTCTCGGTCGCCTCCAATCCTTCCCTGCCGCGATGAATCTCGAAGCCGTCAAACTAGCTGCCTCGAACAACGACTGGGGCGCAATTTTTCCCGAGCTCGCTCTCGCGTGCCTCGCGCTGCTGTTGCTCGGACTCGAAATCGTGCTGCCCAAGAAACAGCACGGTTCCATCCCGGGTTTCGCGCTGGTCGGATTGTTCAGCGTGCTGGTCGGGCTCGTGACGAACTTCACGCTGCCGGATCTCGATCCGGTCGTGTTCAACGGACTGCTCTACCAAAGCCAGAACGGCCAGGTGATGCGGGTTTTCTTTGTGATCGCGGCGATCCTCGTGTGCCTGCTGGCGCGCGTGAGCCTGGCCCGGCAGGCGATGCCGCGCGTCGAGTTTTACCACATCGTCCTGGTGGTGACGGCGGCGATGATGCTGCTCGCGCAGGCCAACCACTTCGTCCTCTTCTTCGTCGCGCTGGAGACGGTCACGATCGGCCTCTACATCCTCGTCAGTTATTTCCGCGGCAACCCGCTCACGCTTGAGGCGGGCCTCAAATACCTCGTGACCGGCGCGCTCAGCTCCTCGCTGCTGCTTTTTGGCATCGTGCTGCTCTATGGCGTCGCGGGAAATCCGCTGCTTCCCGCGCATTCGGCCGACGCGATGAACTTCGCGAAACTCGCGCTCTTCCTGCAGGCGAATCCGCATAACTTCCTCGCGAGCGTGGGCATCGTCCTGGTGCTGTCCGGCGTCGCCTTCAAGATCGGCGCGTTTCCCTTCCAGATCTGGGTGCCCGATGTCTACCAGGGTGCGCCGACGCCCGTCACCGGCTTCCTCGCGGTGTCCTCGAAGGCCGCGGGTTTCGCCGCGCTGCTCATCCTGGCCAACACCACCTTCGCTTCCTACGGATGGCTCGTGACCCCGGTGCTCACCGTGATGGCGGGGGCGACGATTCTGTTCGGCAACATCGCCGCGCTCACGCAGCACAACGTGAAACGCCTCATCGGCCTCTCCGGCGTCTCGCACGCGGGATTCCTGCTGCTCGGCGTCGTGGCCGCTCCGCTCGCGCCGATGGCGACGGGCGCGGTGTTTTTCTACCTCTTTGCCTACCTCATCGCCTCATTCGCGGTGTTTGGGGTGATGGTGCATGTCGCCGGGACGAATGACGCCGATCAGGAGCTGCCCCATTACTACGGGCTCGCCCGGGAGAATCCGTTCCTCGCCACCGTGCTGGCCGTCGGGCTCGGTTCACTCGCGGGAATTCCGCCGCTGGCGGGCTTCATGGGAAAACTGCTGATCTTCATCGCCGCCTTCAAAGCCGGGCTCTACGGGCTGCTCGCCGTCGCGATCGTGGGCGTGGTGATCTCGATCTACTACTATTTCGGCTGGATAAGGGCGGCGTTCTTCGAAACGGGTTCGTCCTCTGCGCATCCGCCGCGCATCGCGGTCGGCATTGCGGCCGGCATCACCCTCGGCCTGCTGGCGATCTGCTCGGTTCTGCTTGGCTTCTACCAGGGTCCGCTCGGACAGCTGCTCGGCGTGCGCTGACGCCGCTGCGGCAGCGGCAGTTTCTTCGGGCGGAGCGGTTTCGCATTGGGAAAGCGCGCTTAAAAATTGCCAACGCTTCTTCGCGTCTCTGCTCTCTTCGCTTAATCGCGCATGAGAATCACCGGACTCGCCCTCGTCCCGCCGCCCACCGCCAGCGATCTCCCCAAGGTCACCCCCGAGCTGCTCGCGTCGGTTCTCGCGCGTTATTCCCGCAGCAACGAGGGCATCGCCAACATTCTCGCCAAGGTGGATCTCGCGAATCCGGACGCGTCGATCGATCGCATCCTGAAGTTCGTCGATTACGGACACGCCTCGATCGGTGGTCTCACCGGCGGCCTCGCGATCGCGCTCGATGACGTCTCGATGTGGCTCGCGTACAAAGTTTTTGAAATTGCCACGATGGCCGACGGACAGGAATCGAGCACGCGTTACATCACGATGGACGCGACGAACATTCCGTCGGCCGCCGAGCTCGGCATCCCGGACGATCTAGCCCCGCGGTGGAGCGCGGTGATGGCCAAGGCGTTTGCCGCCTATCACGCCGAATACGCGCGGCTCGACGCCCTTGCCACCGCGCAGCCGAACCTCGTCCGCCTCCCGCCCGACGCGAAGCCGGCCGTCGTCACCCGGCTGCGCAAAAACTACGCGCTCGACCGCGCGCGTTATTTTATTCCGCTGGCGACCCGCACGAATCTGGGCCTCGTCCAGTCGTCGCGCATGTGGGCGACGACGGTGAAGCACCTCGATTCGCTTTCGCATCCCGAGGCGCGCGCGGCGGCCAAGCTGATCCGCGACGAACTCCTCAAGCAATCGCCTCGGCTGATGCGTCACAGCTTCGCCGAGAATTCGTTCACGGCGCAGGCGGCGCAGGAGCTCGCGGCGAGTTGCGAGCTGGGCCTGGCCCGGCTGTCGGCCGCGCCGCTCGCGGATGAGATCTGGGTCCACGTCGATCGCTCCACGCCGCCGTGGCTCGCGGAAACGCAACCCGTGCCCGAGGCGCTGCGTCATCGCGCGAACCGCTACGGCCATCAGGGCACGGCGACGCGCCGCATGCGGGTGAGTTTTGCCTGGAACAACATGGCGCTCGCCGAGCTGCGCGACCTCAACCGCCATCGCACGGGGCACCGCCACACGCCGCTGATCCAGGCGGGATTTTATCTTCCCGCCGAAATCCGCCACGCCGACCACGCCGCGCTCCTCAGCGAACAGCTCGAGCTGACGCGCGAGCTGATGCGCCGCGGTTCGCCGGCCTATGTTTATTCGCTGCTGCTGGGCGCGCAGACGCCCTTCGAGCACAGCACGCACGCGGACAAATTCATCTACGAGGCCGAGCTGCGCACCGGCATGGGCGCGCACTTTCGTTATGCCGAACATCTCAGCGCGGCGCTGAAGGCGTTTCTCGGACAGGTGCCCGAGGCGCGCGACTGGGTGGTCGAGGGCACCGCGGAACCGGAGTAGAATTTTGCAACTCCCGGGTGGTCACGATTCCCGGTGAACAGCTGATAAAAGCGTTGCCGCTCCGGCAGCGTCGCCCATGCATTCCGCTGTTCCTTATGAACCTGTTTGCTGCCGGTGATTTGGGGTGTGATGGCGCAGCCGCTCCTTTCTGGTTGGGCGCCGGGCGCATCGTCGACGCGCGATGAGTACCTTTCGCGTCCTCCAGTTCAACATGCAGTTCGGGCAGATGTGGCACGACGCGTATCCGGATCGCGCGCCGCTCGACCTCAACCAGACGATTGCCGAAATCAAGCGGCATGACGCCGACATTATTTTGCTGCAGGAAGTGGAGCTGGCCGGCGCGGATGGCAACCAGATCAGCCCGCCGCCGAACTACACCCGCCTAAGCGCCGAGCTGACCGGTTACGACAGCTGGTTCTCCTATCCGAAGCCCGACCCGCGCGAACTTCCCTTCGGGATCGGCCTCGCGATTTTTTCCCGCACGCCGCTCCGCGAACGCACGCGCCTCAATATTCCGTCGCCCCCCGTCGAGTTCGATTTCTTCGGGAAGAAAATGACGCCGACCGACCGGCTGCTCATCGGCGCCCGCACCACGCTGTCGGGCCGCGAACTCCAGCTCTACAACACGCACCTGCTCGCGTTTTTCATGCTGGGTTCGAGCAGCACGACGCATCCGTTTCAACGCCAGCTGGTCGCGGCGCAACTTTCGGTGTCCGACAAGCCCACGATTCTCACCGGCGATTTCAACGTGAGCGGCCACCAGGATCTGGTGGATCAGTTCGCCGGGACGGGATTCACGACCGTGCAGGAAACGGAGCCGACCTGGCGCCGCCGGCCGTTTGTGCTCGATCACATTTTCTACAACACGCCGCTGCGCTGTGTTTCCTACAGCGTGAATCCCACGCTTGCTTCCGACCACCACGCCTTGGTGGCGGATTTTGCGTTTGTGTGAGGAAAACTAAAAGCTGAGAGCTGAGAGTCTAGAGCCCAGAGCAAGAAGCCCCGAACCGCGGCCATGCGTTCGAAGTTCCGCTGAAGCCGGACGCCTGAGCTCTCCGCTCTAGACTCTCAGCTCTCGGCTTCTCCTATTTCCCCCGCCGGACCTGTTCCTTTTCCGCCTCGCGGTCCTCCTCGAGGCGCGCCCGCTCGCTCACGAGTTGTTTCCGGATTTTTTCGACGTCCTCGAATTTTTGCGCCGCCAGCACCTCGTCGAGCTGCTTCTTGAGGAAGATCTCCCGTTCGGCGAGCTTGCCCTTGTAGATCCGGTCGATCTCCGCGAGGCGGGATTTCTTCTCGGGCGTGAGCGGCTTGTCGGCCTTGGGGTCGGACTGGCTCAGACGTTCCATCGCAAGTTCGTAGGCGCTTTTCATGGCGGGAGTGTTTCGCGCTTCAGCCAAACTTCACGCCAAAAATCAAGGCGAGCACCACCACGACAAACGGCGGCCAGAATCCCCCGCGTTTTTTCCGCCAGTGTTGCGCGTAGCCGAAGAGCAGCGCCGCCAGCAGGAGCACGAACCAGAGCGTCCCGATCCACGGAGCGGCGAAACGGGCGGCAAACCACATCCCCGGGACTTTCACGAAGCCGCGCACCAGCGCCTCGATCACGGCGAGGAGCAGGATCGCCGCATGATTGAAAAGCGCGGTCCACGCCTCGCATCCCGTGAGTCCGCACAACAGGGAGACAAAGCCCGCGATGATCACCAGCGACGCCGCGGGGATCATCGCGAGATTGGCAAGCAGCGCCCCGGGCGTGAACAGTTGGAAAAACAGCACGCCGCTCACCGCGCTGACGAGCGTCGCCGCCACCCCGATGGCCGCCGCCGGGAGTAACTGGCGCCACGCCCGCTCGGTCGCGTGGTGATGCCAGCGCCACGCCGGCTTCGGCAGCAGCACGAAAAGTTTTCCGCGCTCCGACCACGCGTCCGCGAGCGGCAGACCCAGCAGGATCAGCGCGGCGACGATCCCATAGCTCATTTGAAAACTCGCGCTGAAGAGCTGCATCGGATCGACGAGCAGCACGGCCACCGCCGAGGCGGACAGCGCCGCGAGCGGGTTTCCCGGGACGCGGAGGAGAAAACAGGACTGCAACGCCGCCACCATGAGAAAGGCGCGCACCGCCGAGGGCGCCGTGCCGGTGATGTCGACGTAGAGCCAGAGCGCCGCCAGACCGGTGGCGAACCGCGCGATGCGCGGGAGCCGCACGAGCGCGAGCAGGGCCTGCAGTCCGGCCGCGATCACCGCGATGTGCAGACCGCTGATCGAAAACATGTGCATCGTCCCGCTTTGCATGAAGAGCTGATCCTGTTCCGCGCTGAGTTCTCCCTGCTGGCCAAGCATCATCGCGCGGAACACGGCGACGAGTTCCGGCCGCTTGCCGATCACCCCGGCGCCAAGAATTTCCGAAAACCGCTGGGCCATCCGCGCACAAAACCGCCGGTAAGCGGACGGAGGTTTCTCCTCGCGAAGAATCCGGCCCCGCGTGAGCCGGAAGTTCATGCCGGCGCCGGCGAGATAGCCGTCAAAGGTGTCGGAGGGCGGGTTGCGCGGCAGCGTCACCATCACGCCCGAGGCAGAGACAAGTGCGGAACGCACCGGCGCTATTTCTCCCCGCCGCAAGGCCAGGGAAAAATAGAGCCGCTGGCCCGGGATTTCGTCGACGGGCGAATCCGCGCGCACGACGGTGGCGAGGCCGGAGATTTTTTTCGGATCCGTCTGGGTGAAGACCCGGTCCACGCGCAACACCACCCGCACTTCGCGTGGCGGCAGTGCGTCCCACGCGGGCAACCGCGCCCGGTGCAGCCCATAGCTGGCGTTGCCCGTCAGAAAAAGCGCGACACTGAGCGGAAGCGCCCACCAGCGCGGCGCCCGCCACGCCGCGTAAATTCCCGCGGCCGCCAGCACCGCCGCACCACCGAGAAGCCAGCCCACGGGTGCCAGGGTGCCGGTTTTCCCCGCGGCGATTCCGGCCATCAACGGCAGCGCGAGCCAGAGCAGGGGCGCGCGGTGTCCGAGACTGCGGGTCGTCATGAGACGGACTTGGAAGCACGCCCGGATGAACCTGAACACCGCTTTTCGTGTCTTCCGGACTTTGATTCGCGCGGATTTGTAGACATGAGTGTTCGCGCCGCCATGGCCTCTCCCGACCAACCCGATCTTTTTGTCGAATCAGCCGCGCCGGCGCCGGCTGCCGCGGCGAACACGCGCAGCCCCGCGAATCAACCGCTCGCCGCCCGCATGCGCCCGCGCCGGCTATCCGAGGTGGTCGGCCAGGAACACCTCTTGAAGCCGGGCAGCCTGCTCCCGCGCCTCGTGGCGCAGAATCGTTTTGGGTCGCTGATATTCTATGGGCCGCCGGGCTGCGGCAAAACCAGCATTGCGGAGGCGATCGCGCATGAAACGAAAAGCCGTTTCGTGCGGGTGAACGCCGTCATGTCGAACGTCGCCGAGCTGCGCGAAATTCTCGCCGCCGCCCGGAAGCTGCCCGAAGCCGGCACGATTCTTTTCATCGACGAGCTCCATCGCTTCAACAAGTCGCAACAGGACTTGCTGCTCCCCGATGTTGAGGAGGGCACCGTCCGCCTGATCGGTGCGACGACCCACAACCCGGGATTCTATGTGAACCCGCCGCTGCTCTCGCGAAGCCATCTTTTTCGCCTGGAGCCGCTCGCGGCCGGCGCGGTCGTGAAGGTGTTGCAGCAGGCGCTGGCGGACAAGGAGCGCGGTCTGGGCGCGCGCGGTGTCACGGCCGACGAAAAAATTCTCTCCGACCTCGCGGTGCTCTGCGACGGCGATCTGCGCCGGGCGCTCAACGCCCTCGAGGTTCTCGTGCTCGGTTTGCCCGAGGGTGCAACGCTGACCCCGGCCGAGCTGGAGGTCTTTGCCCGGGAGCGCCGCATTCGTTACGACGCCGATGAGGATGAGCACTACGACACGATTTCCGCCTTCATCAAAAGCTGTCGTGGCAGCGATCCCGACGCCGCGATGTACTGGCTCGCAAAAATGCTGGCGGGCGGGGAGGACCCGCGCTTCATCGCGCGCCGGCTGGTGATTCTGGCGAGCGAGGATGTCGGCCTCGCCGATCCGCAGGCGCTTCCGCTGACCGTCGCCGCGCATCATGCGTGCGATTTCATCGGTTTGCCCGAGGCGGAACTGACGCTCGCGCATGCGACGCTTTATATTGCGACGGCGCCGAAAAGTAATTCCGCGACACTGGCGCTGGGCGAAGCGCACCGCGTGTTGAAGGAAAATCCAGTGCAAGCCGTGCCGGTCGCGCTGCGTGACAAAGGCGGGCAGGCGAGCAAGCGCGCCGGCCACGGGAAGGGTTATCTTTATTCCCACGACTACCCGGAAAATATTTCGGGCCAGAATTATCTGGAGAAACCGCTTTCCCTCTACGTGCCGAAGACGGCGGGCTGGGAGGCGAAAATTGCCGATCGACTGGCACGCTGGCGCGATTTGAAAACCCAGCTGAGTCCGCCGGGGCGTTAAGCGCCGCGATGGTTCCCGGCCGATAGGTGCCTCGGGAAAACCCCCGATGGCTTTTTGGGAGGCAAATCCGGAATCCCGTGACGTGCGATCCTGTCGGTTGGGCGGCTCGCGTCGTGGTTTTTGCGGCGCGGCAAAACCGAAAACTACCAACCACACACACACGAAATATTACATGAAAGCGCCCTCAACCCTTTGTGTTCTCCTGGCGACGCTGTTGCCGCTGGCAGCCGTCGCGCAAACTTCGCCGGGATCCCCCGCGTTCGATCCCGCCAGCCCGCCGGCCGCCGGCACGATGGAATTCACCATCGGTGGCGGCGGCATCAGCAACAAAGACCTGGACGATTCCCTTGGCGGCATAAATTTTTCCGTCGGCCAGTATGTGGGCATCGCTTCACAGCTGGTGCTCCGCCAGTCGATCAACTATTCGAACCCTGATGTCGGCGGCGACAGCTGGGTTGGTTCCACCCGGATTGCATTCGACCAACACATCCTCGCTCGCGGAACCGTACGGCCATTCGTGGGTGTGAATCTTGGCGGGGTTTATGGGGACGGCGTAAGCGATAGTTTCGCGGCCGGTCTGGAGGCCGGTGCAAAATTCTACGTCATCCCGCGCACGTTCATCTATGTGATGGCCGAATACGACTGGCTGTTCCGGAAGGCAAAAGACCTGAACAATCGCTTCGACGACGGCCAGTTCAACTGGAGCGTCGGGGTCGGATTCCATTTTTAGTGGTTGGTGTGCTCTGTTTGTTTCGACGGCGGCCCGCGCGAAAGCGCCGGCCGCTTTGCGTCACGACGCGCTTGCCGCGGCCCTCGTGAAGGGCCGGTAAAATGACAGCGAGCCCGGCAAGTGGCTTGCCGGGCTGCGATGTCTCATTACGTTGCGGCCATGAAACCACGTGCCTGGTGCAGTCTGTTGATGGTTGGCAGCGCAGTCGTCGGCTTCGCCGCCGAACCCACATACGAAATCGTGGAAAAAAACCCGCCGGCCGCCCCCGCCGCCCCCACCACGAAGCCCGCGGACAAAGACAAAAGCACCCCCAAGGCCCCCGCGAAAGCCGCTCCGAAAAAAGAGGAGCCGATGGGCAAGATCGAGGGAATCGAGATCAAGCGCGGCAGCGGTTATCTCGGCATCGCGCTCGTGGCGGGGTCGTTTAAACTTTCCTTCTACGATGCGAAGAAGAAGCCGGTCGACGCGGATGTGCCGCGGGCCGCGCTGCGCTGGCCGGTCGCCTATCGCGAACTCGACGAACGCACCGTGCTGAACCGTTCGGGCGATGGGAAATCGCTGACGTCGCCCAAGGTGGTGAAGCCGCCGCATAATTTTAAACTTTTCATCACGCTGCTCCCGGGAGAAGGAACGCCCGAAGAATCCGGATCGGAAACCTACGTCGTGGATTTTCGCGGGTAGAAATGAAGCGTGACACCGCGTCCAGCGGTGCGCCTGGGCGCGAACGCGGCGGCGGCGCCCGGGTCAGAGGTTGACGTTGCAGCGCGGTGGATCGCGACGCATAACGATTCGTCCAAACCTCTCCATGGTTCTTTTGAACATCGCGGGCGGTGTTGCCCTCATCCTGTTCGGAATTCGCTTTCTTCGGAAGGGTCTGGAGCGGCTGCTGGGTCACGGCCTGCATGTCTGGCTGGAACGCATGGCGCAGCGGCCCGCGCGCGCCGCGGTCGCCGGTTTCGCCTTTGGGTCGGTCGCGCCCTCCTCGACGGCCCAAACGTTGCTCACACTGCAGCTCCTCAACGCCGGCAAACTTTCCGCGGAATCGATGCTCGGGTTTCTGCTCGGCGCGAATCTGGGCATCACGGTCATGGTGCAGCTGATCGCGTTTCGGATCTATGATTACTACGCGCTCTTTCTGGTCGCGGGGCTGGTCAGCTTTCAGTTCATGAAATCGGAAATGGTCCGGGGCATCGGCCAGACCGTGCTCGGCATCGGATTTATTTTTCTCGCGATGAACTTGATCACCGACGCCGCGCACGGGCTGACCGCCAGCAGCGACTTTCAAGTGCTGCTGGGCGTGCTGGTGAACCACCGGCTGCTGCTGGTGGGGTTTGCGGCCACCGCTACTTTTCTGACCCAGAGTTCGACCGCTGTGATCGGTCTCGGGCTGGCACTCGGCGCCACAGGCGTTGCCGGCCTCAGCCTCTTGTTGCCGGTGGTGCTGGGCGCCAATCTCGGCATCGGCCTGACGTCGCTGGTGGCGGGTTTCCCCACGTGGGCGGGCCGGCGGCTCGCCGCGACCAACCTGCTTTTGAAAACGGTGGTGATCGTCGCAGCGCTGGCGATTTTCCCGGCGCTCGAGGCCTGGTTCGCGCAGTCACCCGGTTCGCTCGCCCGCCAGGGCGCCAACTTCCACACCGCCTTCAATCTGCTCGTGACCGTCATCGGTGTGGTGCTGGCGGTGCCGCTGGGCCGGCTCATGCAACGCGCCGTAAAACCCTCGCAGACCGCCAGCGGCCTGGCGCCGATCGCCACGCATCTCGACAAGACCGCGCTGGCGAGCCCGGTTTTCGCGCTGGCCAGCGCCGGACGCGAGACGCTCCGCCTCGCCGATGAAGTCAAAAGCATGCTGGAAGGCAGCTGGCGGGCGCTCGTCACCCACGATGCGGAACTCGCGCGCGACGTGCGGCGGCACGACGACCGCATCGATGAGCTCAACGCGGCGATCAAGTTGTATCTCAGCCAGATTCCCCCCGACGCGATGACGCCGCGCGACAGCCAGCTCCAGTTCGGCCTGCTGAATTTTTCCAGCCAGCTCGAGTCGATCGGCGATGTGATCGACAAAAACCTCTGTGGTCCCGTGCTCGCCCACGCACGCGACGGCGTGCAGTTGCACCCCGACGATCGCGCCGCGCTCGACGCGCTGTATCAAAAAGTGCTCCGCCGGTTCGACACCGCGATCTCCGTGCTCGCCACGCGCGACCGGGAACTCGCCCGGCAGTTTCTCAAGGACGGCGATGGGCTGAAGGAGTGGTGCATCGAAGCGCAGAAAGGTCATTACGCGCGTCTGGCCGCCGCGCGTGCGCCGCAGGAGATCGAGGCGAGCACCCGCTTTATCGATGCGCTCAACGTGCTCCGCCGGATCAGCGGGCAATTGAACACCATCGGTCACACCTTCGTCCTGCAGACGGCCGCGGCGGACGATTCCGGAGCAGGGTAGCTAGTGTCCTGATTTGTCATTGCGAGGAGTCCCGCGAAGCGGGACGACGAAGCAATCCAGCTGGATCGCCACGTCCCGGAGAGCAGGACTCGCGATGACAAATTCAAATTAGAAAACTGCCGCGGGCAGGTCGGATTGACAGGCCGCACGCTTCGCGCGACGGTCCCCGCTCCACTTTCGCCATGACCGCTTCCGACCACGCGCCCTTCGACTCTGTTGAGTCCGCCATTCAGGATATCGCCGCCGGGAAACTGATCATCGTTGCCGACGACGAGAACCGGGAAAACGAGGGCGACCTCATCATGGCGGCGTCGAAAGCCACGCCGGAAACCGTGAACATGATGATCCGCTACTGCAGCGGCATCGTCTGCGTCCCCCTCCTCGAGCATCAGCTGAAACGGCTCGGCCTCGGGCCGATGGTGGCGAACAACCGCGAAACCCACCGCACCGATTTCACCGTGAGCGTTGACGCCGCCGAGGGTGTCACCACGGGCATCAGCGCCTACGACCGCACGCAGGCCATTCGAATCCTGGCGAACCCCGAGGCCCGCGCCGAACAGCTCGTTCAGCCGGGGCACGTTTTTCCGCTGCGTGCCCGCGCGGGCGGCGTGCTCGAGCGCGCCGGTCACACCGAGGCCGCCGTCGATCTCGCGATCCTGGCCGGCCTGCATCCGAGCGGCGTGCTGTGCGAACTCGTGAACGACGACGGCACGGTGCAACGCCTGCCGCAGCTCATCGAATTCAAAAGGAAATTCGGCCTGAAGATGATTTCGATCGCGGCGCTGATCCAGTACCGCAGTGCGCGCGACCAGTTGGTGGAGCTGGTGTGCGCCCGCCCGTTTGCGTCCGAGTTCGGCCAGTTCACGCTCCACGCGTATCGCAACAAGATCGACCAGCGGCATCACCTCGCGTTTGTGATGGGCACGCCCGGTCCGGAGCCGACGCTGGTGCGGGTGCACAGCGAGAATTTGCTGAGCGACGTTTTTCGCGGCAAGGGGATGGGCAGCCATCATTCGCTCACCAAATCGCTCGAGGCGATCGCGACCGCCGGCCGCGGTGTCGTGCTCTACATGGAGCACGCGAACGGCGGCGCGGACCTGTTGAAACACCTCGATGCGAAACCGGGCGAGTCGTTGCCCATGAGTTTTCGCGACTACGGCATCGGGGCGCAGATTCTCGTGGCCCTCGGCCTGCGGAAAATCCGGCTGCTCTCCAACAGCACGCGCAAAGTCGTCGGGTTGGACGGCTACGGTTTGGAAATCACGGATCAAGTGCCCTTGTAGAAACTAGGATTTGGGGTTGCGGATTTTGAATTTGGCCCGGCCAATAGACGCTCCATGAGTCTCGCCTCTCCCAGTGCCCGCGCCGTCCCTGGCGCCAGCTATGCCTTTGGGATCGTGGCGGCGCGTTTTAACGAGACGCTGGTGGACTCGCTGCTCGACCGGGTGCGGGACCGACTGGCCGCATTGGGCGTGAAACCGGCGAAGATCACGGTGGTGCGCGTACCGGGTTCGCACGAGGTCCCCTGGGCCGCCCAGGCGCTCGCGCGCGGCGGACGGCTGGATGCGGTGGTAGCGCTCGGGGTGCTGATTGGCGGAGACACCTCGCATCATGAAATGGTGGGGCAGAGCGTGTCGCATGCACTGCAACGTGTCGCGCTCGAGACCCGCACGCCGGTGATCAACGGCGTGATCGTGGCCGACACCCGTGCGCAGGCGGTCGCGCGTTGCACCGGCAGAATCAACCGCGGGGCGGAGTTTGCCGCCGCCGCGCTGGAGATGGCGGCGTTGAAGAGAAAGCTTTCCCGATGAGCAAAGCCCTGTTCGCCCAACGCCGCGACGGTCGCGTCGCCGCCCTGCAATATCTCTATGCCTGGAGCATGAACCGCCCGGCGAACATCGCCAACGATCTCGTGACCTTCTTCGAGAACTACGACCAGCCCCGGGAGCATTACGCGTTCGGCGAGGAAATCATCCATGGGGTGATCGCGCATATCGAGGACCTCGATTCGCGGATCAAGACGCTCGCGCACAACTGGGAGTTCGACCGCATCGCGAAGATCGACCTCGCGATCCTGCGCGTGGCGATGTTCGAGATGATCTACCGGAAGGACATCCCGCCGGTGGTCTCGATCAACGAGGCGATCGACCTCTCGAAACAGTTTTCCAACGCCGACGCCAAGCGCTTCATCAACGGCATCCTCGACCGGTTGAAGGACCAGCTGGGCCGCGATGCGCGCAAGGCGGAGTGAAGTTCAATCGCGGAAACGCGAAACGGCGAATGCGCTGAAAAATCATTCCGTGTCACCGCTCCTCCGTGTTTCCGTGATTTTCTGACATGTTCGGGCTCTTCAAGAAATTTAAGGACGGGTTCTCCAAGACCGTCTCCGCGATCGCCGAGAAGACGGCGGTGATTTTCGGGCAGAAGCCGATCGACGCCTCATCGTTGGAAGCCCTCGAGGAGGCGCTCTACAGCGCGGACTTCGGAGTCGAGACGACGCACGAGATTTTAGCGGAGATCAAGAGCGCCTACAAAAAGGAGAAGGAGCTGCGCGGCCAGGAGGCGGCGAAGATCGGCGCGGCCGTGCTGAAGCGCGTGCTCGCCGGAGCAGAGGGCGTGCTCACCCCCGCGGCCAGTTCTCCCACGGTGATCGCCATGATCGGCGTGAACGGCTCGGGCAAGACCACGACCTCGGCCAAGCTCGGCTGGAAGCTGAAGCAGGAAGGCCGCACGGTCACGCTTGCCGCCTGCGATACGTTTCGCGCCGCGGCGGTCGAGCAGCTGAAAGCGTGGGCGACGCGCCTCGATTTGGAAATCGTCGCGAGCCACACGGGCGCGGATTCAGCCGCGGTGGCCTTCGACGCCTGGCAGGCGGCAAAGGCGCGCGGCAGCGACTACCTCATCGTCGACACGGCGGGCCGGCTCCACACGAAGAGCAATCTCATGGAGGAACTGGCGAAGATCCGCCGCGTGCTCCAGAAGAACGATCCGACCGCTCCCCAGCACCGCTGGCTCGTCGTCGATGGTTCGCTTGGCAGCAACTCGATCGAACAGGCGAGGGTGTTTCATCAAAGTTTCGGGCTGACCGGGCTCGTCGTGACGAAACTCGACGGCACGAGCCGCGGTGGAGCGCTGGTGGGAATCTACCGCCAGCTGAAGATTCCGATTTATTTTCTCGGGCTCGGGGAGCAGGCGGAGGACTTGCAGCCTTTCAGCGTGGATAACTACGTGAAGGCGGTTTTCGGCCTGGAAGGGTAACCCGGGTTTTTCCCGGCATTGCTGTAGGAGCGGCTTTACGCCGCGACCGATGCGTGCCCGTCATCCCCTCGCGGTGTAAAGCCGCTCCTACAGCTCGGGCGATCAGAACCTCACGCGCACGCCCGCGACAAACCCGCGCCCCGCGAGCGGCGCGAAGTCTTTCAGGAACGACGCGTGCACGCGCGCCTCGGCGTCGGCGAGATTTGTGCCGCGCAGGAAAAGCTCAAATTCAACGCGCTCCCGGGTGATCGTGTAACCGGCGTCGGCGTTGATCAGGGTGAAGCCGGGCGTGGCGGTTTCTCCTGCTGCCACCCGGTTCTGCGGCGCGGTGTGACGCACCTCGATAGCCGCGTGCCAGGGACCCCGATCGCCATGCACCGCGACGCCGTAGCGCAGCGGGGGAATCCGCGGCAGCGGCGCATCGTCGGTCGTTTGCTGCGCTCGAACGTAGTCGCCCGTGAGATCCACATGAACGTTGCCCGACTCGCGGTCGATGAGGTGAAACGAGAGCTCGATCTCCGCGCCGGAGAATTCCGCGTCCTTCGCCACGAACCGATAGGGCGTAAGTCCGCCGGGATTGTTCACGGCGGGAATCGCCGCAGGGTCGAGTTCCTCCTCGAAGATGTAATTTTTGAAATGGTTTACGAACACGCTCGCCGTGCCCGTCGCGAAGCCGGCCCTCCGCCGCACGCTGAAATCGAGTCCGGTGGATTTCTCGTTCGTGAGTCCGCTGGTCCCGATTTCGTAGGCGCCGGCGCCGCCATGCGGTCCGTTGGAAAACAGTTCCTGCGCCGTCGGCAGCCGCTCGGTGTACGCGAGCGACAGCCCGATCGACCAGTCTTTTGCCGGATAGAACACCGCACCCAGCGAGCCGCTCGCCCCGCGCTGATCTTTTTTCCGGCCGGGTTGTGCGCTGTAACCGGGCGACGTCGGCAACGCGCTCGCATCGAAGTCTCCCAGCGCGATCGATTGCCGCTCAATCCGGCCTCCGGCCTGCCATGTCACGGTGCCGCGTTTCCATTCTTCGAGGGCGAAGAGCGCCTGGTTTTGGGTAATCGACGGAGGAGTGACCACTTCCTCGCCCACCGCAGAAAAATTGCTGCGGCTGGCCTGGGCACCGAGCGTGCCGCTGATATTTTCGGCAAAGGTGTGGGGCAACTCCACCCGGCCTTCCCACGCTTTGTTTTTGAAAGTGGTGTTGGTGATCGTGCGATCGGCGATTTCCCGGTGCGTGTAGTCGCCGAAACCTCCGCGCGCTTTCAAACCGGTGAAAATGCCAAACGCCTCCGTCGTTTCACCGGCGAGGTCGAGCCGTCGCTGGCGCAGGTCGATGCCGATCTGCTCACCGATGGGAATGCCGTACGTCGTGGCGTAAGAGCTCACCGCTCCGCCAAACCGCCCGCCTTGCCAGAACCACGTGGCACCCAGAGATCCGCTTTCCGTTTCGACGCCGCTGTTGGGCAACGTACCGCGCGGCTGATCCGCGGGCGCCATCGCGTCGACGCGTCCAACACCCGGGATGCGCAGATCCCCGGCGCGTTGATTCAATCCGTTGAGTTGTACACGCAGGTCGTTCGAACCGCCGCTCAACGCCGCGACTACCGTTTGCTCGCGCGCGGCTCCGAAGCCGCGGGCCTCGATCGCACCGGTGGCAGCATGGGTCAGAGGTGCGACGGGAATGCGGTTGTCGATCACGTTGATCACTCCGCCGACCGCGGAACTGCCGTAGAGCAGCGTCGCCGGTCCGCGCAGCACTTCGATGCGCTCTGCGAAGAGGGGTTCGACGGCGGTGTTGTGATCGGGGCTGATGGACGAGGCATCGAGCGCGCCGATCCCGCCATCGAGCACGCGGATGCGGTCGCCGCCGAGTCCGCGGATGATCGGCCGGCTCGCGCCGGGTCCGTAATAGGTCGAGTTTACCCCGGGTGTCGCGGCGAGCGTTTCACCGAGCGTGGCTTGAACCCGCCGGCGCAGTTCGTCGCCGGCGAGGATGGAGGTGCCCTGCGCGAGATCGAAGGCGGTTTTGTCCTGCAGGCCGGCCGACACCAGCACGGTGTCAAGGCTGAGAACTTCATCGTGGGCGTGGGCCGGCGGTTTTGACGTCTGGCCGTGCGCGCACGCGACAGCCGTGAATAGGAAAAGGGAACGGAGAAAGAGAGAGGACATGATAAGTCTGGGATGACGGACGTGAATGCACGCGCCCCCACGCAACGGCGCGGGGCGCGGAAATGCCGGCGATAGCCGGCCACACGATACGATGAACTCAGCCCAACGGTGGCCCGCGCTCCGGCTGGCGGAGATAACGGGGCGTCACCACGAAAACTTCGACGATCGGGGCGGCCACTTCCTCGGCCCACACGGTGATCGGGGCCGGAACTGCCGCGGAATCGACCGCCAGCGACACGCCTTGACCAAAAAGAACCACCGCACAGCTGTCATCGGCGACCGCGGTTTCGCCATGAACGTGTTTGTGCAGCGGGGGACTCGCGACGAGTGCCGTCAGCAAAAGAATCAGCGTCGCGGTTCCTCCGGCCACGAAGCGGCGGAAAAAATCAGTCAACGACGGGCGATGACGGCGCGTGATCACAATGCGATTCAATGCAGTGAGTATGCCAATGTCGTCAAGGGGTGGGCTATCGATCGAACCGTAGCGCCGGTCTATGACCGGCGAGGCTCGATGTTTCGTCCCGGTTTCATTCGACGATCCCGGCGATCATGGACCGCCGCTACAACCAGGCACCTGGGCAGCTATCGTTGCGGCTGTGGTTCGCCGAGCAACCGGACGTCGAACATCGTCCAGACGCCGTCGCGCTGTTCGATGCGGGCGAGCACTTCGGCGCCGGGTTTCGCTGCGGGAATGATATTTGCCGCCACTTTGAATTCCGCTTCACCCGCGCGCAGGAGGCCCGGCACCGCCCGATGGCGCACGCGCAGCATCCCGCTTTCCGCGTTTGCGCCCACGACCTGCCCGCGGACGGGATAGCCAACCAGTTCTTCGCCTTTTGGGGCACAGGCGCAGCTGCTGTCCGCTTCCGCCAGAAGTTCGGCTTCAGGCAGCGTCACGAGCAGCGTCTCGATGCGCGACGATTCACCGGCGCGCATGAACGCCACCACGAACTGCGCCGGGGTGTCGTCAAAATCTTTCACGAGCGCGATGCGCGGATGGCCGGCCGAGCGCACGTCGCCGATGACCGCGAGCCGCGTCGGAATCTGCGTCGCGCCCGCGGCACTGAAGCGGCGCAGATGGAGGCCGCCGGTTTCGCTGCCGTTGGCGGTGCCGCCTTGCTCCAGCCACGTGATGAGTTGCGAGCCATCGCGCAGGAGGAGGGCGTCAGGGCGTCCGAGTGGTTTTCCGAGGTCGGCGCGCATCGACCGGGTGTAAACGCTGCCGGCATCAGACGACGAGGCGACCAGCACGCACGGTTGTTCATACGCCGCGGTGAACCAGGTCTTCACCACGCGCGGGCCGTCGACGGCGAGGCGGGGCCCGTTCACCGGGCAGCCCTCGATGATCCAGCGATCGCGCGAGCGGTCCCGCGCTTTCTCCCACTGGCCGTCGACGTAGCGCACCGTCACGATATCGCGAACTCCCTCGGCATCGCGCCCGCGATAAGCGAGGAGGGCGCTGCCGTCCGGAAACGCGGCCAGCGCCGTCGGACAGCAATCGCAGACGCTGGCATCGACGAGGGTGTCGGGCTGCGAGCTGCCGACGATGCGGGAGTAAAGTTGTTGCGGTCCCTGCGTTTTCTTCGCCCGGCCATCGAGCCATGCCGCGAGCACGCTGCCGTCCGCGAGCGGTCGCAGTGAAACGAACTCCACGCTTTCGCTTTCGCGCGTGAGCGGTTGGGGCGCGCTCCAAGTTGTGCCGTCGTTGCGGGATTGACTGACCAGGGCGCGCGTCCCGGCCGGCCACACGGCCGTCATGCGTCCTTCCGGCTGAACGATCAGCGTCGGTGTGTCCGCGCTGTCGACGCTCCAGCCTTTTCCCTGCGCAATCGTCCGCGGCGCCGCCCAGCGCGATGCGCTCCGATCGAAGGCGGAAAATTTCAGGACGTGTCCGCCCTTTTCCGCCGCCGGCTCGATCCAGGAGAGCCAGATGCCTCCGTCCGGTCCTTTCGCGAATGAGCCGCCGCTTGCGCCCGGGCCGGCGGGCGAGGGGACGGTTGCGGTCTCGTAGTGGAGATCGGCGCGGGTCATGCCGGCGCTCACAAACCAGACCAGCAGCGCGACGAGCAGGCGTTTCATTTTCCGAAACGGTGGCTCAGGAACGGCGGCGCTGCAACAGCGTCACCATAAGCAACAACACGAACGACAAAACGAGGAGCACCGCGGCAAACGTGTGCGCCTGCGCGTATTCCAGTTTCTGCACCTCGTCGTAGAGCGCGATGCTCGCGACCTTGGTCACGCCGGGAATGGAGCCGCCGATCATCAGCACGACGCCGAATTCCCCGAGCGTGTGCGCGAAGCCGAGCGTGAGACCGGCAACGATGCCGCGCCACGCGAGCGGGAGGTGAAGTCGCAGCCACACATTGACCGGTGGCGCGCCGAGCGCCCGGCCGGCGTCGAGGAGTTCGCGCGGCACCGCGCGCAGAGCGGCTTGAAACGGCTGGACCGCGAATGGCAGCGAATAAAATACCGAGGCGATCACCAGACCGGTGAAGGAGAAAGCGAGGGGCGAACCGGTCGCGTTCACCCACCAGCTTCCGGGCGGATGGTTGGGGGAAAAGCTGACCAGGACATAAAAGCCGATGACGGTTGGCGGCAGCACGATCGGCAGCGACACCAGCGTCTCGATGACCGGCGCCAGTTTCCAGCGGGTGCGGTTCAACCAGTGGGCCAGCGGCAACCCGACAATGCCGAGAACGAGCGTGGTGATCGCCGCGAGGCGCAGGGTCAGGCCGAGCGATTGCCAGAGCGGAAACGGCAGGCCGAGGAAACTGGAGGCGGGATCGGGCAAGGCGGAAAACCGGGAACGTTGAACATCGAACGCCGAACGTCGAGCGGCGAGGTGGAGCGCCCTGACTGTAGGAGCGGCTTTACGCCTCGAGGGAGGCGGGCCGTTTGCCGCCGCGGCGTAAAGCCGCTCCTACAGCGGACGTGTTACCCCGGCTACTTCGACACGTCGTAGCCGAACTGCGTGAAGATTTTTTTCGCCGCATCGCTGCGGAGAAATTCGAGATAGCGGCGGGCCGCCGCATTCGAGGCGCCACGGGTGGTGAGCACCGCCCCCTGCGCGAGGGGCGCGTGGAGATTTGCCGGCACCGCGATCCAGCGGCCTTTGTTCTTCAACTTTGGCGAAAGGACGATGGAGAGCGCCACGAAGCCGGCATCGGCGTTGCCGGTTTCGACGAACTGGCTGGTTTGCGTGATGTTTTCTCCCGTGACCAGTCTCGGCTCGGCCAGGCTCCACACGCCGAGTTTTTCCAACGCCTGCCGCGCAGCCCGTCCGTAGGGCGCGGTTTTGAGATTGGCGATCGCCAGCTTGCGAACGACGGGGTTGCGGATGGTCGCGGCGATATCGCTCACCTCGATGTCGGGTTTCGTGGTCCAGAGCACGAGCCGTCCGGTCGCAAAGGTGATGAGGCTGGCGCCATCGGCCGCACCGGTGTCGATCAGCGCCTGCGGGTAGTCGAGGTCCGCCGAAAGAAAAACGTCGAAGGGCGCGCCGTTTTTGATTTGGGCGACCAGATTGCCCGATGCACCGGTGGCGCTCGTCAGCGTGACGCCGGGGGCAATTTTTCCGAACTCCGCATTCAGCGCGTCGAGCGCGTACACGAGATTTGCGGCGGCGGCGACGGACACGGACTCCCCGGGGGACTTTCCGGCGAGGGTGGGAGCGATGAGGGCGGACGCGGCCAGCGTCAGCATCGATGCGATTCGCAACACGGGGCCGCTCATAAGTTCATGCATTCCGGAACCGTTATACTCTGTCAACGATAACGCTTGGCCAGCTTCATGAAGCCCGGTCGCTTTCCGCATGAAAAAATTTCGCGGTCCGGGCCCGGACAGGCTGGCGTTGGCCCGGAAGCGGCGGCAATTTGCCGGCCGATGCAAGCGACGATCGAGCGCCTCTACGTTTCGCCGGGCCATAATTTTTTCGGCCACCACGGCCAGCCGGCGGGCACGCATCCGGCGTGCGAAGTCGCGGAACTGCATTGTCTCGCCGGGCGGGGGATCGCGGGCGACCGGTTTCTCGACTACAAGCCCGACTACGCGGGACAGATCACGTTTTTCGAAAGCGAGGTTTTCGAGGCGCTGTGTGTGACGCTGCGCCTGAGCCTGGCGAATCCCGCGGGACTGCGGCGCAACGTCGTCACGCGCGGGCTCGAGCTCGAAGCGCTCGCGGGGCGGGAATTCTGCCTGCAGGGCACCTGGTTTCGCGGGGCGGGCGAATGCAAGCCGTGTTATTGGATGGACGCCGCCCTCGCACCGGGCGCCGAGGCCTGGCTGCGCGGGCGCGGCGGTTTGCGGGCGAGAATCCTGGGCGACGGCCGGCTGCGCGTCGGGCCGGCCGGGGTGATCAGCGGAGCAACCGTTGCAGCGCCTGCCAGTCTTGGCGGGTAACCGTGCGGCAGGTTTCCTCCATGCGGGTGTAACGCGCGAGGACTTCCTCGCCGAGGGTGGTGAGCGTGGCTCCCCCGGCTGCTTTGCCGCCGCGCGCGGATTCCACGAGCGGATCGACAAAAAGATGGTTCATCGACTGCACGAGAAGCCAGGCCCGGTTGTAGGACATGCCCAGCTCCGTCGCGGCGGTGCGGATGGATCCCGTGGCCTCGATATGGCGGAGCAGCTCGGCCTTGCCGGGACCAAATGCGTCGGAACCCGCATCGGGAAACCGAAGGCGGGGCTGCAGTTCGGGCGCGGTGCGCGGCATGCCGCGAAGTTGTGAAGAAACGGCCGGGGAGGTCACCGAAAAAATCCCGCGGCTTCGGGATCGTCGGGAATTTTGCGATCTGGAAAAAGAATTTGCTTCGGCTGCACCCGGAGGCTGCCTTGGCCGTCATGGCTTGGAACGGACAAAAAATTGCTGAAAGTTTTCGGAAACACCGGCACGTGCCGTGCGTCGAAGCGGGGATGTTTTTCGAAGGCAAATGGCGGAAGCTCGGTGCAATGCTGGTTTTGGTTTCCTGCGCGATGATCGCGGGGGTGGCCGGGGCGGCGGAAGTCGAGATGCCCACGCGCGATGCGCTCGTCTACAAGGATGGCGATCGCGTGCAGGGAAAATTCATCGAACGCGTCAATGACGTGATCGTGTTCCAGTCGGAGCGCTTCGGGGAACTGCGTGTGCCCGCCGCGGATGCAGTGGTGGTGATGGCGGACAAGCCTGTGGCCGACAAGACGGCGCCAGTTGTCGCCGCGACCGGAAAACCGTCCGAGCACAAAACCGAATCCGACCGCCGCGACGAGGAACGGCTGAAAATCTGGGAATGGTTTTCGCCGTGGGTGCTGACCGCCAGGGTGCGGGACTATTTCGGTCCCTGGCACGGACGCTTCGCTTTCTCCACCGAGCTCGTTTCCGACACGGCGGATCGCAGCAATCTCGCGCTGGAGGGCCACCTGCAGCGGAAGTGGGAGTCGAACGAGGTGCAGATCAACGGCCGCTATGACTACGCGGAAACCAACCAGCTCGTGACGACGGACACGTTCAAAGGGGCCGCCTCCTACCGGCACGATTTTTCGAAAGCGCGTTTCGGGCTTTACCGGCCCACCGTCGAATGGAACCGGGCCAGCTTGCGCGACGGCGTGCCGAACGAATATATCCTGCTGCAGCAGGAAGTGGGTGTCGGTTTCACGGTGGTTGCCAAACCCAGCCGCACGGTGCGCGCGGGTGTTTCGGCCAATCTTTTCGACGTGTGGAACACCGCGCCGCAGGCCGACCACACGTCACGCGCCGTGGAATCCCTCTTCGAGGAGGCGGAGCTGAAGCTGCCGTGGCGGATGACGCTTTCGCAACGCGGCGTATGGTACTACCCGATCTCGAGCGAGCGCGACGGCTGGGAAAACCGCGTGGAGCTGAACAAGAAGCTGACGGAGACCCTCAGCGTCGCGGTGCGACATGAAATCCGCCGCAACAATCCGAACGGCAGTGCGCAGGACTACACGCGCTTGAAGCTGCTGCTCGGGCTGGATTTCTGAGCGGTGAAACTCAGCAGCTCGTCCGGATGCGATTTCTCGCGTTCCGATTTGAGATATTTCTGACCCTGGTGGGTCAGCACGATCAGCTTGATCGGGCCGCCTTCGGTGATGACGAAGAACTCGTCGGTTCCGGACTCGATGGCGCTGATTGCGGCGGCCTGGGAAAGTTTCCAGCGGCTGTGGTCGGAGTTCAGCCCGCCGATGTTTTCGATCTGCTCGAGCGGATCGTGGCTGTAGGCGCGATTGATGAACGAGACCGCGCGTCGATTGTATGGCTGCGCCATGGAATTTTATTCTGAAGAAGCGAAGTCCGGGTGCCTTAGCGCCTCAAGAGCTCCTCGGCCGTGGCGAGCTCGTAGCTGATCTTGCCTTCGGCGACTTCGCGGAGCGCGGTGTCTTCGGCCGACATTTTTTCCAGCGATTCAACGAGCGGGCGGTTGCCGCGTCGCAGTTGTTTGACGCGACGCGAGATCACGTTGACCAGGATGGAAGGGTCGCCCACGACCTTGAGCGCGGCTTGCAGGTAATCGTCTCTCATGGCCGGCGATTCAACATGCGCTTGTTTCGGAACACGATGACTATCGTTGGGGCACGTTAAATATCCGGCAACGCGCTCCGCGACCACGCGCTTGAAGCGATTATAGCCCGGAGGGGAATTTCCCGGAAACCGGGTTTCACCGCGTGGTAGGGTTCCACCCTATCGTTTTGCCGCGCCGAACCGGGCTTAATAGCGCCGCGGTCAACTCAGTCTCTTCGACGGATCGCCGCTGTCCCAGTCCTCCCTCCAGAGCCTTCATCCCATGTCCTCCAACCTCAAAACATCCCTTCCTCTCGATTCATCTCCCGCTGCGGAGCAACGTTCCCCGACGCCTGACGCGGCGATCGACCGCGGGTTGATCAGCCGTTTCGTCGGCGGGGATGAAAAGGCCTTCGTGCAAATCATGGAGCGCCACCAGCGGAAAATCTTCAACGCGGTTCACGCCCTGCTCCACAACTACGCCGACACCGAGGAGATCACCCAGGATACTTTCATCCGCGCCCATCGCGGGCTCGCGAAATTCCGCGGCGATTCGTCCCTCAGCACGTGGTTGCACCGCATCGCCATCAACCTCGCCCGGAACCGCTATTGGTTCTACTTCCGGCGTCGCCGCCAGGATTCCCTTTCCCTGGACCTCCCGTTTGCCGAGAGCACGGGAACCTTCGGGGATCTGATCGCTGACGAAGCGCACGATCCGGCACGGGGCGCCGTGGTCGCGGAGTTTGCCTCCCTGGTGGAGCGGTGCATGGCGCGTCTCGAGACCGCCCAGCGCGAGATCCTGACGCTCAGAAATGTGGCCAACTACTCCTACGAGGAAATCGCGAAGGAGGTCGGCATCAACATCGGCACCGTCAAGAGCCGCATCGCCCGGGCCCGGGAACAGCTGCGCGTGCTGATTGCCGAAACGTGTCCCGAGTTCGTCCCGGGTGCGGCCATCAGCGAGTGGTTTCTTCCCTCCCGCGGAACCGCCGGGGAACTCGCCATCGCCTGCGCATAGTTTGTCCGGGCTTCACCACGGCGATTGGTCACCGCGGAGTAGGGTTCTACCCCATCGCTATTCGGCGGACACACGCGTTTAATTGCGAGCGATGGATCTTTTCCTTTTTTCTGACGGAGCCCGCCGGCGATGAAAACGTCCGGGCAGCTGAACGCTCCGCACGCCGATTTGTCGGGCCGCTATCTGACGTCGCTTCGCCTTCACCTCCGGGGCGAACGCATGCGCAACGGCGACCGCGCCCAGGGCTTCGGCCGGGTGGCGCTGGCCAGCGGCCTGGCGACCCTGGACCTGGCGCGGATGCATGCCGAGGCGCTGGCTACACTGGCGTCCACGAGCGATTTCACCGCGGCCCCGAGTCATTTGCTCAAACGGTCGGGTTTGTTTCTCACCCAGGCGCTCATTCCGCTGGAGGCGGCGCAGCGCGCGACCCGCGAGGCCAACCGGCTGTTGTTGCAACGCAACGAGACGCTGCGCCTGCACACCGCCGCCCTGGCCAAGGTCAACCGCCAGCTCGAGCGCGCCATCACCCGCCGGCTGGCGGCGGAGGTGGCGATCCTCGAGGCAAAGGGACAGTACCAAAAACTTTTCCTGGCCTCGCAGGTCATGCAGAAAAAATTGCGCGAGCTGACGCGGCAGATCATTTCCGCCCAGGAGCAGGAGCGAAAGGACATCAGCCGTGAACTGCATGACGAAGTCGTCCAGCCCCTCGTCGGCATCAACGTGCACCTCGCGGCCCTGAGCAAGGGGTCGCCTGCCGGGTTGCGCACGCTCAAGGCGAAGATCGCCCGCACCCAGCGCCTCGTGGAAAATTCGGTGAACGCCGTCCACCGGTTCGCCCGCGAGCTCCGCCCCGCCGTGCTGGACGACCTCGGTCTGATTCCCGCGCTGCATGCCTACAGCAAGGGCCTCGCGGCGCGGAAAAAAATTAAGATCTATCTGACCGCGTTCGCCGGCGTCGAAACGCTGGAGATTGCCCGCCGCACCATCCTGTTTCGGGTCGCCCAGGAAGCGCTCACGAATGTGGTCCGGCACGCGCAGGCCACCGAGGTGCGGCTCAGCCTCACGGAAATCCCGGGCGCCGTCCGGATGGAGATCGGCGACAATGGCCGGTCTTTCCCGGTGGAAAAGGTGCTTCAGGCGAAGAACCGAAAACGCCTGGGGCTGGTCGGCATGCGTGAACGCATGGAGATGGTCGGAGGCAGCCTCGCGATCGAATCCGCGCCGGGAAAAGGCACGACGGTGCGCGCGGAAATCCCGTTCCAGTCCGGAAAAGAAAAATCATGAGCCCCGCCAAACAAATCAACGTTCTCATCGCCGACGATCATGCGATCGTGCGGCAGGGCCTGTGTGCCTTGCTGAAGGCCGACGGCGATTTCACCATCGTCGGCGAGGCCCGGACCGGACGCGAAGCGGTGGAGATGGCGAGGCTGTTCCGTCCCGACGTCATCCTGATGGATATCGCGATGCCGGTCCTCAACGGGCTCGAAGCCACGCGACAAATCCTGGCCGCCGATCCCGCGGCCAGGATCGTGATCCTCTCCGCGCACAGCGACGACGAGTACATCGAGCGGATGCGTTCCGCGGGCGTGGCTGGCTTCCTCGAAAAACAGACGTCGTCGGAGATTCTGGCCAAAGCGATTCGCGAGGTGGCGAAAGGGGTCACGTTTTTCAGTCCCTCCATCGTGAAGCGTCTCAACGACGATCGCGGCAAACCGCGCGACCGCGACGGAGTGCTGAAGGTCAACGGCACCCGCCTGACCACGCGCGAGGCGGAAGTGTTGCAACTCGTGGCCGAGGGTTCCGCCAACAAGCAGATCGCGGCGCAGCTCGGCATCAGCATCAAGACCGTCGAAAAGCACCGGCAGCAGTTGATGGACAAACTCAAAATCCACGACACCGCCGGCCTGACCCGCTACGCGATCGCGGCCGGCGTCATCGAGAGCAGCGTGCAGCTGACGATCATCTAGGGCAGCCATCCATCCCCCGACTTGCCTCCCAAACATGTCACTTAATAAGTGACATGGGCTTCTCGTTCGCGTGGGCCCGGGAGAAGGATGTCACCTATTAGGTGACATGTTTGGGAGGGCTTGGAACGCGGTAGGTCAACGCCCCATATGGGGCGCGGCGGCGACGGAGTATCCTCCGCGTCTCAGTCTATGAAAAACAAAACCCTGTCAGCCCTGCTCCTTCTTATTGCCAGCCCGATCGCGGTGCTCGCTTCGTCCGAAACCGACCGCAAGATCGAGGACGCCGCGAAGGCGTCCTACAACTACCGCACGGTCCTCGAGGACAACGTGAAGGTGAAATCAAACGACGGCGTCGTCACGCTCACCGGCACCGTGCAGGACAAGGGCGACAAAGCCCTCGCCGCGGACACCGTGGAAAACCTCCCGGGCGTCACGGGCGTGAAAAACGAAATCGTGATCAAATCCGACCATCCCGAGCACTCGGATGCCTGGATCAGCGCGAAGATTCGCGGCCGTTTGCTCACCAAGGGCAACGTTAGCGCCACCAGCACCAAGATCGCGGTCAGCGATGGCGTCGTGACCCTCGGCGGCACCGCCGACAACACCGCGCAAAAGGAACTCACCGAGATTTACGCCAAGGAGATCGAAGGCGTGAAATCCGTGAAGAACGAAATCGCGGTGAAGGACAAATCTCCCGGCGAGACGACGATGGGCGAGAAGATCGACGACGCATCGATCACCTCCCAGGTGAAATTCGCCCTGCTCAGCCACAAGGGCACCAGCGCGCTGAAGACCAAGGTGTCCACGCTCGATGGCGTGGTACGCGTGACCGGCGATGCCAGGACGGACGCCGAAAAATCCCTCGTGACGAAACTCGCCTCGGCCGTCCGCGCCGCCAAGTCCGTGACGAACTACATGGTTGTCGTGAAGAACTAAAGCCGGTTCTCTACTGCGATCGCGCAGCCCAATTTAGAGCGATGCGGCCAACGTTGTTGGCCGCATTTTTCTTGGAAGAAGCTGGGTGATTGGCGCTGGCGATCCGAGGCGGGGGAGGACAAGCGTCAGCGGAGGGGACACCCGGGACCCGATTTGTGGGATGACTTTAATGTTCAGGACGAGTTCACTTCGCCCCCGGCTCGAAACGGTCCGCCTCAACGCCAAATGAATAGCAATTCCGCCCAAAAGGCTCTCCGGGTGGTGAACCATATTTCCGCAATGGTTGCGTATTGGGATCGTGAGCAGAGGTGCGTTTTTTCCAATGACGCCTACCGCGAATGGTTTGGCCGAACGCCGGTGGAGATGGTCGGCATGTCGATGAAGGAATTGTTCGGGCCGTTGTACGAAAAGAATCTGCCCTACATCCTCGCTGCCCTGGGTGGAAAAAAGCAGATCTTCGAGCGGCAGATTCCCGTTCCCGGCGGAGGCGTGAGAGAGAGCATCGCGACCTACACGCCCGATCTGGTGGATGGTGTTGTGGAGGGATTCTCGGTGCATGTCGCCGACGTCACGATTTTGCGCGAGCGCGAGTCGGCGCTGGAACGCGCATTGAAAGAGCGGGCCGAAGCGCTCCAGGAGGTCCGGACACTGCGCGGGCTGCTTCCAATCTGCGCTGGCTGCAAAAGCATTAGGGACGCGAAGGGGGAGTGGCAGTCGCTGGAGTCATACGTGTCGCAACGTGCAGACGTCAGATTTTCTCACGGCATGTGCCCGAAATGCATGCACCAATATTATCCCGGGATGAACCTGCCCGGGGCGTGAGAAAGTGATTTGCTGACGCCGCCGCGGGCGGATGCGTCAACTTGGTCGGCGTACTTCAGTCGCTCTTCAAGACGTACACCGCGCCTTTTTCCGTGCCGATGGCGAGGAGGCGGTCGTCGGGCGACCAGCTGAGTTTCGTGGCGGTGATGGGCATTTTCACCGTCGCGCGGAGCGGCTGTTTTCGCTCGGGGCTCCAGATGCGCACGACACCGTCGCTACTCGCGGTCGCCAGGAGGCCGTGCGCGTGTTGAAACGCCACCCCGCAAACCGTCGCGTCGTGCGGCAGCATCGCCGGCTCGCGACCCTCGGGCCCCTCGCCGGAGCAATCCCAGATGCAGGCGTCGCGCCCGCCACCGGTGGCGAGCCAGCGCGAGGTGTGGTCGAACGAGAGATGCTTCACCTTCGTCTCGTAGCCGCTCATGTGAAGCTCGACGTCCTGCTCGGGAATCCAGAGGTGCACCGAGGGATCCTGGTTGCCCGAGACGAGCCACCGGTTGTCGGGCGACCAGACGAGGGCGTGAATGCCGTTCGCGTAGGGAAATTCCTTTTGCACGACGAAATCATCCGCGTCCCACAGGCACACGCCGCCGAAGTACGCGACTGCGACACAACCGCCCGCGGGCGGGGCGGACAGCGCGCTGATGGTTTTCGGTGCGGGCTTGAAAGCATGCGCGACGGATGCATCGGCCCGCAGCGCGAAAAGGGCGCGCCCGGCCGCGGCGAACAGGTGTGAGCCGGCCCACGCGAGATGCTCGACCCAGACGGAGCCGAGGGAGGCCGTGGCGGTGTGCTGCCCGGCGGCGGCGTCCCATAATTTCGCCGTGCCGTCCTGTCCCCCGGTGGCGAGGGTCGCCGTGGCCGGCTGCCATGCCAGGCAGTTCGTGCCGTTGTCGTGACCCGGGAGTTCATGGAGCTTCGCGCCGTCGCCCGAGGCGAAAAGCGAGACCGGTCCCGCGGCTGAGGCGGCGGCGAGTTGCGCCCCGTCGGGCGACCACGCGAGATCGATCACGTAGTCATCGAGGGTCGCGGCCCAGTGTTTGGTGAGGTTCACAATGAAATGCTGATTGCCGGTCAGATCGGGACGGAAAGCAAAAAAGTTTTCACTGACCGGCGTGGTTCAGGCGCAACCACGCTTCCACCGACCGCATCATTTGCTCGCGATGGCTGAACAGGGCGAAATGGTCCGCGCCGGGAATTTCCTGCATCGCGACGCTGGCACCCCGCGTTGAGAGCTGGTTCGCCATTCTCCTGACATAGATCGCGGGCACCCGGTCGTCGCGGCTGCCGGTCAGGATAAAAAGGGAAGGGCGCCGCGCAGAATTCGTGACCTCGAACGTTTGAATCCGGGCTTCGTCGAAAACGGGCGAAAGAAACGTGTACGATTGAAACGTGACGCTGGAGGCGTGCAGGAGCTGGCTCAGCGCCAGCCCCCCGTTGGAAAGACCCATCGCATGCAGGTTGTCCCGGTCGATTCGCAGGTGACGGGAGCAGCTGGAGATCGCGCGGTTGACGAGCTTTTCCACATCGGAGCGCTGCCAGTTTCCCATGCCGCAGGTGGGGGCGATCACCGCGACATTCAACCGATCGGCCATGCGCGAGATCAGCCAGAGGTACGCTTTGAAATTTCCGCCGCTGCCGTGAAGGAACACCAGCGCCGGCCCGGGCTTGGAGCGGTCGTAGGTGGAGGGAATGTAGAGAAAGGAATGCCCGTGATCGAAATCCCCGCCCCAGACTTCGTCGTAGGCTGCGGGGAGGATTGAGCCCAGGGCGTGGAACTCAGGATCGCGCTCGAGTTCGCGGTAAATTTCCGCCGTCAGGGGTTTCACCCGTCTGGATTGCTCATGCGTGAACAGGGGATCGATGAAAGTGACCAGGGTCATGCCCAGCATCAGTTGATCGACTTCGGGCAGCAGGTCGCCCAGGGCGAACCGGAAGTGCCGTCTCCCATCGGGATATTGGTTGCGCACGTTTGCGTTGGCGGGGGCCTTACCCGAGGGCGCACGCCAGACCAACAGCAAGGTCAACACGAGTGCCACCGCGCCCATCATTTTCGCGGCGGGGCGTCGACGCAGGCGCTTCGCGGCATTCCCAAACAACGCCACGATCGGAGCGAAACTGACCAGCAGCGCCGCCACAGCGAAAGCCCGGCCATCCCAAGTGACCGCGACGCCCACGAGTATCAGTGAAAGGAGCCCTGCCGTGATCGCCCAGATCGCACTGATGAGCTGCAAAACCGCCATCATCATCCTACGCGAAGCACAATTTGAACCCCTCGTTCAGCGCCGCGCGGTCCAGATTTTTTCCAATGAAGACGAGCGTGTTGGTGCGCGCCTCGTCCTTCGTCCATTCGCGGTCGAACTTCGCGTCGAAGAGCATGTGCACGCCTTGGAAGACGAGGCGCTTGTTCGTGCCCTTCACGTTAAGCACGCCTTTCATCCGGTAGATGTCGCCGCCCTTCACGCGCAGCAGCTCGCTGATCCAGTCGTTCAGTTTTTTGCCGTCGAGTTCGACGGGCGAACTGATGCCGACCGAGGTGACGGCGTCGTTGTGCGTGTGGGCCGCATGATAGTCGCGCTGCCAGCAGGGCTTCGCGGTTTCGCCCATCACGTGGATGTGCAGCGGATCGTGACCGCACGACTCGAAGACCAGATAGAAGCCGGGCTCGGGGAGCTTTAATTTGAAGCGACCGTTGCCGTCGTTGAGCGAGAGGCGGTTCAAAATCGCGCCCGGCAACACGGTGTCGCCGTCTTTCAGTCGCGTTTCCCAATCGGAGAAAACCTGCACGGCCGCATCGCGGGCCGTCGCGATGTCGGCATCGGAAAGCGATTTCAACGGCATCACGACCACATCGAGTTCGTTCTCGTTGCCGTGGTGATGATGATGGTGGTGGTCGTGCTCGCCATGAGCGTGCTCGTGGCCTTTGTGCGAATGGTCATGACCGTGGTCGTGATCGCAGTGGCCGATCACGAGCTCGTTCGTCCCGGCGGGCAGCGCATAAACTCCCGCCCATTCGAAGGGATATTCCGGTTCGAGGAACTGGGGGTCGAGGTCGGTGGCGCGGCCGAGGTTGAAGCCGCCGACGTTCAGCACGCGGTCCAGGGGGATGTTTCCGTTTTGTGCGCGGTGAATTTTTGCGACGGCGTTGATGCCGTGGATGCGGCTTTCCAGCGCGTCGAGTTCGGCGGGGGAGGCGAGGTCGGTCTTGTTGAGGACGATCACGTCGGCAAACGCGATTTGCTTCATCGCCTCGTCGTCCTTGCCGAGGTGCTGGAGGATGTGCTTCGCGTCGACGACGGTGACGATCGCATCGAGGCGGAAGTTCGACTTCATCTCGTCGTCGGTGAAAAACGTCTGCGCGACCGGTCCCGGATTTGCGAGGCCGGTGGTCTCGATCAGGATGCCGTCGAGCTTGTCCTTGCGTTTCAGGAGCCGGCCGAGGATGCGGATCAGGTCGCCGCGCACGGTGCAGCAGATGCACCCGTTGTTCATCTCGAACAGTTCCTCGTCGCTCGGGATCACGAGCTGGTTGTCGATCCCGACCTCGCCGAATTCGTTTTCGATCACGGCGATTTTTTTGCCGTGCTGCTCGGTGAGAATGCGGTTGAGGAGGGTGGTCTTGCCGGCGCCAAGGAAGCCGGTGAGGACGGTGACTGGAATGCTCATGAAAAAGGAGTTTCGATCTTGGATTTTCGAGTTTGGACTACGCAAGCGTGCGCTCGGTCGCTGCGAATGCAAACGGCGGAGCGGTGGCTGCGAGCGTCAGCGAGTGGACGGTAACCCATTCGCTCACGTTCGCGGCGAACGGGGACTACATCCCTTCGTTTCCCTTGGGAAAATTGAAGGCGATGTTCAGCACCGAGGTGCCGTGGATGTTGAGGCGGGCGACCGCGGCGTCGAAGACGGGCGTCGTCTTCAACCAGTCGGCCTGGCCTTCGAACAACGAGGTGTCGCCGACCTTCTCACCCGTCGCGGGATCCGCCTTGGCATTGAGGGTGATCGTCTGGGCGCCGCCGGGCAGGGTCGCGATCACGTCGAACGACTTCGCCGCAATGCGGATGAAATTCTCCGCGTGCCCGTCGAGGATGTAGGCCGACAGTTTGCCCGCCTCGGCATCGCGGACGAATTCAATTGTGTAGGTGTGTTCGCCGATCTCGACCAGCGTGCCGCCGTGCGGGGCGGCGTGCACATGCCTCGGTGCCGTCGTCTCCATGGAGGTGGGCGCGGGAGGAACTGCTTTATCCGGGCCACAACCGGCAACGAGCAGGGCGGCAATGAGGGTGAGGGCGACGGGAGCAGGTTTCATGGGAAATTCTTGGGACGCCTTAACTGGTGACGGCATCGGGTTTCGTTTCCGAGGGCAGCTCGCCGCGTTCGATGCGCACCCGCCGCAAGCGATCGCCCTGCACCTCCAAAAGGGTCACGCGATATTCCAAGACACTGACCGTTTCCCCGCGGCGCGGATGCGAGCCGTGATGATGGAGAATCCAGGTGGAGACGGTTTCGCGGGGCTGCCACTCGAAGGGCCAGCCGGTCTCCGCCTGCAATTCGCGCATCGTGAGGTTGCCGCTGACCACGATTGCCGCCTCCGTGCGCTCGTACACCGGGCCGAGCCCGATATCCAGTTCGTCCCGGATGTCGCCGACGATTTCCTCGAGCACGTCCTCGAAGGTCACGATACCCGCCAGCCGGCGCTCGCCGTCGCGGACGATCGCGAGATGGCTCCGCGCCATGCGAAAGCGCTCGATCATCACGTGAATCGGCGTCTTGAGCTCGAACTCCAGGGCGGGCCGCACCAGCGGGGTGAAAGTCGCGTCGGGCCCGAGCGCGTGCAACTGCCAGAGCCACTCGCGCACCAGCAGCATGCCGCGGACCTGGTCAAGCGTGCCTTCGCAAACGGGGAAGCGGCTGTGACCGCTCGTCTGCGCGAGCCGGAGATTCTCGGCGATGGGCTTGTCGAGCCAGAGGACGATCACCTGGTCGCGCGGCAGCATGATTTGCTGGGCGGTGGTGTCGCGCACGCGGAGCGACTGCACCATGAGCTTGTTCACGAGCGCGTCGCCCGGGTGCGAGTGCCGCGCGTGGCTGAAAACGTATTCCATCTCCTCGCTGCTGAACGCGTGGTCGCCTTCGCCGGTGGGGCCCAGGCCGGCCCAGCGCAGAAAGCGGTTGGCCGTGCCGTTGAGCACCCAGATGAACGGGAAAAAGATGTAGTAGAACACCAGCAACGGCGCGGCGATCCAGAGGGTCACGCTCTTCGCGCGCTGGATCGCCAGCGACTTCGGCGCGAGTTCGCCGAAGATGATGTGAAGAAACGTGATCACGCCGAAGGCAAACGCGAAGGAAACGGAAGCCACCGTGCCGGGATCGGTGATGCCCCAGCCCGCGAGCACGGGGGCGAGGCGATGCGCGAGATACGGTTCGCCCACCCACCCGAGGCCGAGGCTCGCGAGCGTGATGCCGAGCTGGGTGGCGGAAAGCGCGGCATCGAGGTGTTCGGTGGCCTTGATGGCCAGCTTCACGCGCCAGCCGCCGGTTTTTGCCAGCGGGCGAAGCTGGCTGGTGCGCACCTTTACGAGCGCAAACTCGGCCGCGACGAAGAAGCCGTTGGCCAGCACCAGCGCGACGATGACGAACGTTTCAAATGCGATGCCGAAGAAGGTCGTCATGAATCAATCGCACCCTAGGGCGGTTCCGCGGCGTTCGCCAACGTCTGATTTCAAGGGGCGAACCAGCCGAACACCGGGTGATGCGCGATGACCCACAGTCCGATGCCGATCAAAACGTAGGGCGCAGCCCGTCCGCAAATCCGGCTGAGCACGGGCCCGAGTGTGCGATGCTGCGTGGCGCCGCGTGCGATCAAGCACCAGACCATGGTCAGCGCGAAGAAGACGGCACCCGTCAAAATCTTTTCCCGTCCTGACTGCATGGTGAAGGCGGGGATGTAGACCCCGAGGTTGTCCGCTCCGTTTGCCATCGTGATTCCCGCCACCGCCCACCACGTCGTGACCGGCGGCGCGGCGTGGCCTTCCGGGCTGCGCCGGAGCCAGCGAATGCCGAGGTACACCGGGACCAACCCCAGCCACGGCACCCAGCCGTGCGGAACGGCAAGCGCCAGCGTCGAGAGCGTGTAGCTGATCGCGACCAGGGATCCGATGCCGGCCAGTTGACCGAGCACGATCTGCGACGGACGGCATCCCGGCTGCGCGAAAAAAAGGGTGAGCAGCACGAGGTCGTCGGCGTTTGTCGCCGCAAACATCACCGCCGCGATGCCGATGGTTTGAAAAACCTCCGCGATCGAATGCATGGCCGGCCAGCGTGCAGGATTTGGCGCGGACGGCGAGACTGTCTAGACACAGCGGCGTAGCTTGATTCCGAAATGCCAGGGGGGAAGTTTCAACGGCCCGCCATCGATGCGCAGTCCTCGGTGCATGGCCGTTCACCTCCCGGCCGGAGCTGCCATTCCTGCCATCGCTCGTAACCCGAAAAAAGCGGCAGGGATTGTTCAGGAGGGATGGCTCGATCCGCGACAAGCTCGAATCGTGCAAAAAGCTGTTTCGCCCGCGAGGCGTCGAGTGGAAACGGCGGGCCGTCAGGATCTGTGCCGTGGTAAAATATCCCGGCGAGGACGCCGCCCGGACGCAACAAGCCAGCCATGCGCGAAGCATAGCCGGCCCACCGGTCGGGCGGCAGGGAACAGAGAAAGGTCCGTTCGTAGACCAGGTCGAAGCCGCCGCCGAAATCGCCGGCAAAAAAATCGGCGAGCTGCAGCGACGGAGCCAACCCACCGAGAACTTCCCGGGCCCGTTCAATCGCTGCGGTTGAAAAATCGATGGCCACCGGATGCCATCCGAATTCGTGGAATGCCTTCACCTCATAGCCCGAGCCACAACCCGGCAGGAGCACAGAACCTGCGGCGCGCCCGCTGCGCAGATACGCAACGAGCGAGACAGGCACACCTTGCTGGTCCCACGGAATCCGGCCGGCGAGATAGCGCTGTTCCCAGAATTCAGGTTCGGTGCAGTCCATGAGTGCAGGGCCTCAGTGGCCGCAGACGCAGGCGTACTCGGCGTTCTTGCATTCGCCGCACTTGGAGAGGTCGGTGTTGAACTTGTGCGTGGTGGTCTCGGATCCGGCGGCCGGTTGGATCTGGACGACGGTCGGGATCTCGTTTCCGGCGGGCAGAGCCGCATTCGAAAGGAGAACGTTTCCTGACTTCGAAAACGTCAGCGTGGTCGGCGCGGCGCGATTGCCGGCGGTGACGGTGACAACCTGCGCAGCGGGGGCGACGGCTTTGCCGTCCTTGTCGAGAAACGTGATCTGCACTTTCCGCGTCGCGGTAACGAAGAACTCCGCGCGCGGCTCGAGTCCGGTGAGGATGCGTCCGCCATTCGGACCGGCGATTTTCTTTTCGTGGCGGTGCTCGTTTGGAACGGGCCGCTTTTCATTTTCATGGGCGGTCGCAGTGAAGCTCACTGCACACGCGGAGAGGACGAGGTGGATGAGGTTTTTTGATTTCATGGTTCTGGCTTTGGGTGGCGGGGTTAGTGGGCGGCCGCCGCTTCGCGGGCGATGGCCTGCTCGGCGGATTTACGGCTGAAGTGGAAAAAGATCAGCGGTCGCACGAGGAATTCGAGCAGCGTGGAGGAGACGAGTCCGCCGACGATGACCACGGCCACCGGATGCAGGATTTCCTTCCCCGGCTGGTCGCCGGCGAGGATCAGCGGGACGAGCGCGATGCCGGCGGCGAGGGCGGTCATCAGCACCGGAGCCATCCGTTCGAGCGTGCCGCGTTCGATCATCTGCCGCGTGAAACCTTCACCCTCATGCTCCATGAGATGGAGGTAGTGCGAGAGCATCATGATCCCGTTGCGGGCGGCGACGCCGCCGACCGCGATGAAGCCGACGAGCGTGGCGATGCTGATGTTGTCCACTTTCAGCCAGGTGAAGACGAGTCCGCCGACGAGCGACAGCGGGATGCTCAGCATCACCTGCAGCGCGAGCCACCAGCTCTGGAAATAGCCGTGGAGGAGAAACAGAATCGCGACCAGCACCACGCCGCTGAAAATCAGGATCCGCCGCGTCGCATCCTGCTGCGCCTGGAATTCCCCTTCGTAGGTGATGAAGTAGCCCTCCGGGAGTTTCACTTTTTCCCGGACCTCGGTTTGCAGGCGGGCCACCAGGACACCCACGTCGCGCGCCGTGGGTTTGATTGCGATGGTGAAACGGCGCTGGCTGTTCTCGCGGAAGATCACGTTCGGGCCTTTCGCCTCGCGCACGTCCGCCACGAGCGAAAGGGGAACGCGGCGTCCGCTTTCGGTTTCGACCGGGAGCTGGCCGATCTTTTCCGGCGAGTCCCGCCATGCGAGGGGCAGGCGGATCACGAGGTTGATCGCCCGCTGGCCCTGGCGGAGCTCGGCGATTTCCTTGCCGCCGACCAAGCTGGCGAGCTGGTCGTTGAGCGAACCCGCGGTGATGCCGTAGGCGGTGGCGCGAGTCCGGTCCGCCTCGATGCGGAGCTGCGGGATGGAGGATTGCTGGTCGAGCTTTGCGTCCTCGAACCCGGGAATGGTTTTCGCGATTGCCTGCACTTCGGTGCCGAGGTGCCGGAGCGTGTCGAGGTCCGGCCCGAAAATCTTGATCGCCACCGGCGCGGAGACGCCGCTGAGCATGTGGCCGATGCGATCCGCGAGCGGACCGCCCACCACCGCGAAAATGCCGGGGATGGTTTTCAGCCGGCGGTTGAGGTCGTCGAGAATTTCCTGACGGCTGCGGCCGGGCTTGCTCTCATGCCCCGCCAGGTCGCGGAAATCCACGTCGAACTCGGCGGTGGAAACCGGCACGACGTGGTCGCCGCGCTCGGCGCGCCCGAGCCGGCGCCCGACTTTGCGCACCTCGGGTACGGCCAGGATCTGCGTTTCGATCACGTCGGAGATTTTATTCATCTCCTCCAGCGAAGTGCCGGGAGCGGAGGTGGCGGCGATGAGTGCGGTCTCCTCGCGAAAGGCCGGCAGGAAATCCTTGCTCATTTTCGGATAGAGCAAAAAAGCCGCCGCCATGCCGATGCCGACGAGACCGAGGACGGGAGCGGGGAAATCCAAGCCGGCGCGCAACAGCGTCCCGCGCAGGACGCGTTTCATGCCGCGGACGAGGAAGCCGTCGCCGTGCGCGCGTCCGGGTTTCGGATGGAGCAGAAACGAGCAGAGGACGGGGATCAGCGTCAGCGAGACCGCGAACGAGGCGACCATGCTGATGATCGTCGCGATCGCGATGGGCGCGAAGAGTTTTCCCTCGACGCCGCTCAGGCCGAGCAGCGGCAGGAAAACCAGAATGATGAGCACCGTGGCGTAGAGGATCGAGTGGCGGACCTCGCCCGAGGCGCGGGCGATCACGGACAGTTCCGGCTGCGGAGTGGCGGAGGCGGCGTTTTCGCGGAGACGGCGGAAAACGTTTTCCACATCCACGATCGCGTCGTCCACCACCATGCCGATCGCGACGGCGAGTCCGCCGAGCGTCATCGAGTTCACCGAAATGCCGAACCGTTGAAAGGTGAGCAGCGTGATGGCGAAACTCATCGGCATCGCCATGAGCGTGATGAACGTCGTGCGGAAATTCAGGAGGAAGAGGAAAAGCACGAGCGTGACCATGATCGCGCCGTCGCGGATCGCCTCCTTGAGGTTGCCGATGGCGTGGTCGATGAAATCCTTCTGCTGGAACAGCAGCGTGGTCTCGACGCCGGCGGGGAAGGCCGGCTGCAGCTCGGAGAGCGCGGCCTTGATCTGCCCGGTGAGCGCGCGGGTGTCGAAGCCGGGCGACTTGGTGATCGACATGATCACGCCGTAGGTCGGCGTTTTTTCCGGGGCGATGCTCACGGTCGCGTCGCCGCGCATCGGCTCGATGCCCCAGGCCACCGTCGCCACATCCGAGAGCAGGACGGACCGGTCGCCGACCTGCTTGATGACGGTGCGCGCGATCTCGCCGAGGTCGGTCGTCATCGCGAGGTTTCGCACCATGACCTCGGTGGAACCGGCGCCGATGAAACCGCCGGTGGTGGTGTTCGCGGACTTGGCCACGGCTTCCTCGAGTTGCGCGAAGCTCACGCCGTGCGCCTGCATCCGGTAGGGGTCGGGCTGCACCTCGATCTGCTTCACGCCGCCACCCATGTTCAGAATTTCGGCGATGCCCGGCACGCTTTGCAGGCGGCGCTTGATCGTCCAGTCGGCGAGCGCGCGCACTTCGCTCGGCGGGAGGTATCCGGGCTGGCCCTCCTTGATCGTGGAGCGCACGCCGACGAGGAGGATCTCGCCCATCAGTGAAGCGACGGGCGTCATGAACGGCTGCACGCCGCGCGGGAGTTGTTCGCGGGCGGACTGGAGGCGTTCCTGCACGAGGGTGCGGGCCCGGTAGATGTCGGTGTCCCAGCCGAACTCGGCGTAAACGAGTGACAGCGACACGTCGGAATTCGAGCGCAGCCGCGTGAGGCCGGCCACGCCCATGAGCGCGCTTTCGAGCGGCTGGGTGACGCGGGTCTCGACTTCCTCCGGCGCGAGGCCCGGCGCCTCGGTGAGGATGATGACGGTGGGCTTCGTGAGATCGGGCAGAACCTCGACCGGCAGGCGCGAACCGAAGTGCAGCCCGAGCGCGAGCACGATGAGCGAGAGCCCGAGCACAATTGCCCGGTTCGCGAGCGACCACTGAATCAACCGGTTTAACATGATCAGTTCCCCCGGGGATTCGCGCCGCCGCGCTTTTTGGCGAAGCCGACACCGAGGAGCAGGACGAACAGCACTCCGCTGACGATCATCCAGAAGGGGCTGTGGTGGTGGTCGTGTCCGTGATCATGGGCCTGAATTCCCCCGGCCTTTTTCTGACCGTCGGCGATTTCCGAACCGTCGGCGTTGTGCTCGTGCCCGTGCGCGGCATCGAGCGCGGCTTTGAGCGAGAGACTTCCGCCGCCGGCAAAAGCGAGCGAGTAGGCGCCCTCGGTGACGACTTCATCGGCGGGGAGGAGACCGCTGATAATTTCCACGAAGCGATCGTTGGTCTGGCCGACCACGACCGGGCTTTTCACGAAGGCGTTGGGCAGGTCGAAATCCTTCACGTAGACGAAGCGGCTGGCCGGATCGCCCTGCAGCGCGCTCCGCGGCACGCTGACCACACCGGTGCGTTCGGAGACAACGATGGAAAATTCCGCGCGCATCCCGGGGCGCAGCACCAGCGCGGGATTCCCGACGTGAAACGCCGCTTCGACCGTGCCGCTCTCCGCGTCGGCGAGCGCGCCGAGATGTTCGAGCTCCGCGACGAACACCATGCCGGAAACCGCAGGCGCGGTGATCCGCGCTTTCTGGCCGGCCTTGAGTTTTGCCGCGAGATGCTCGGGCACCCGCGCGAGCGCGTAGACCTCCGTGAGATCGAGAATCTCGGCGAGCGTCTTGTCGGGATTCACCGGTTCGCCGGGCACGACGAACGTCGCGCTGACCAATCCGGAAATCGGCGCGGCCAGGTTGATCGTCGGCGGGGGATCGCTGAACTGGCGGCTCTCGATCACGATCGCGACGTCGCCTTTTTTCACGGGGTGGTCGTGCTTGATCAAAACCTCCAGGGCGCGGCCGGGAATGCGGCTGCTGATCACCGCGCGGCGGCCCGGATAAACCTCGATGCGCCCGAGGGCAAAAACGGTTTCCTCAAACACGCCCGGCTTGGCGACGGCGGTCTGGATGCGGAGATTCTTCACGCCGGTCTCGTCGAGCACAACGGTGCTGGCGCTGCGCGGCGCGGGTTCTGCGGCACGCAGGGGGGCGGCCAGCAGCAGCGCGAGGCTGAAAAAGGAAAGGCGATTTTTCATCGGGAAGAAAGCAGGGCGGTGGTGGCGAGGAACGCGGGTTGGGTGAGCGCCTCGACGCGCACCAAGGCGGCGGCGTAGTCGGCTTCGGCGGAGAGAATTTCGCGCCGGATCGCCAGCAGCGCGCGCTGGGCGTCGAGCACGTCGGTCAGCGGAGTCGATCCGGCCTCATATGCACGGCGCACGACCTGGTGCGCTTCCTCGGTTGCGGGCAGGGCGTCGCGCCGGAGGGTTTTCGCGGCGGCGTGGGCGGCGGTGAGGTCCTGCCACGCCGCGGTGAAAACGGCGCGCAGGTCGGATTCGATGGCGCGGGAGGTTTGCTCCGCGGCGGCGAGGGTCTCGCGGGTCGCGCGGATGTTGCCCTGGTTTTTGTTTCGCACCGGCAGCGGAACGGAAACGCCGGCGACGAAAGCGGCGTCGCTGCCTTCGCGGAGAAAGCGGACGCCTCCGCTGGCCGTCACATCGGACGCGGCCTGCGATTGCTCGAGCGCGAGCGAGGCGCGGCGACTCGCCACGACCGCGGCCTGCCAGTTGAGACGCGGGTGCGCGGTGAGCAGCGAGCGAAAACTTTCCTGCGCCGGCAAAGTGTCCGGGACGCGGAGTGTGCCCGCCAAGGGCGGAACTTCATTCGGAGTTCCGCCCCACGTGGCGGCGAGCGCACCGCGCGCGGACGCCAGGCCGGCCTCGGCCCGGGCCAGTTCCGCTTGCGCCGCCGCGAGTGCGGCGCGGGCGCGGGCGAGCTCAACGGGGGAAACGGCGCCGACCTTCACGTGGTTTTCGATGACAGCGAGGGTTTCCCGGGCCAGCCGCGGCGATTCGGCGGCGAGCAGAACCCGCTCCTGGGCCGCGACCGCGGCCACATAGGCGCGGGCGGCCGTCGTCAGAATTTCGGCGCGATGGACGGCGAACTCCCGGACAGCCGCGTCGCGCTCGCGTCCGGCGAGGGCGATGCGTTTGTCGCGCTTGCCGCCGCGCTCGAAGGTCTGGCTCGCCTGGACGGTGGTTTCCGAACTGCGCACGCCCTGCACGCGTCCGGTGCCGAGGACGTTTTCCACGCCGATATCGAGTGTGGGGTTCGGCCGGACGCCGGCCTGTTCGATCAGCGCTTCGGCGGCGCGTTCGCCGTGGCTTTGGGCGGCGAGGGTGGGGCTGCGTTCGGAGACGCGCGCGAGCACTTCGTTCAGCGAAAGGGAAGCCGCGGCGGTTTCCTGGGCGCGCGCTTCACCCGCCGCCAGAAGTACGGCCAGTGCAAGCAAGCGACCCGGATGAAAAGGGAGGGGAAATGAAAACATGGCTTTGTGAAACGCGTGGCGTGAAACACCCGCGCGCAGACGTGCGCACAGGCGGGAGGCAGACAAACACCCGTCGATCCGCGCGGGGATCGAGCAGGCTCAGGCCAGCGCAGGCGCGCCCGGCAGAGGAGCGGCGCGCGTGACAAACAACCAGCAGCTAGCGGTCCCAGGTGGTGCTGCGAGCGCCTCGATCACACCGGTAACCGGCGGAGCGGCGGGAGCGAGCACGGGAATTGAAGCGAGCGCCCAGATCGGGCTGGCGTTGAAAACGGGGAGGGGAGCGCTGACGGAAAGGGACGTGGACGACGTGAACCCGCCCTCGACGATGCCGCACCCGTCGGTTTCGCAGGTTTCACCGGCGGCGGATGCGCCGTGTGAATCCGTCTCCGTGCAGCACGAGGAACCCAAAGTCACCCCCGCCGCCTCAACCTCACAATGCAATGTCGCCGGCAGCCACACGGCTAACAGCAGCAGGGCAATGACGGGGCGGAAAAATCGCACCCGGCGAATAAGGCGGGCCGCCGTCGGGGTGTCAACGCACGGGCTCACTTGCGACCTCAAGTGTCATCTCATGGATGACACTTTATCCAGGCGACCTGACGGTTTTTTTACCGCTTCTCGCCCAGGACTTCGGCTTCGGCCGCGAGCCAGTTTTCAACCTCGCGGTTTTCCGGGCGGCCCGCGCATTCCCAGATCGAGTAGGCGCGGTGGAGAATTTCCTCGCGGGCGGCCCGATCGGTGGAGAGCAGGCCTTCGAAACCCTTGAGACCGGGGGTGAGAGGGGTGATGGGATCCATAACGAGAACGGGATCCAGGATGAGAGGCAGCGGCGGGCGAGCCACGCGGGGCTTGGCGGATTTCATGCCGCAGGGTCGCAGGCGTTCCCCGTTTCAGCAATGGATGGTTCAGTCGCTGAGCCGTTGCGTTCCGGGGCCAAGGAGATGGTCGCTACTTGGTTCGACGGGCCGCTCGCGCCAGCGCCGTCCGGGGGGGATGAAATCAAGTTTTTTGGAGGCCCAGGATCTCCAGCGCCCCAAGCGCGAGGAAGGCGACCAGCATGAGCACGAGCACGACATTCGTGAGCGGTCGGTTGTGCTTCAGGGGGGCGGGGAACGGGACGCGGTTATTCAGATAGAGCAGAGTCGCCGCGAGAAATGGAATGAAGAGGCTGCCGATGACGGTGAACGCGACGATCACGAAGAGGGGGCGCTCGGTAAATGCGAAGGGCACAGCGGCCGAGGCCATGACCACGAGGCCAGCCCGGTAAACGGGCGAGGTCATTTGCAGGGTGGCGGCCCGCTGCGCGGCGGGCATGCGGCGCAGCAGGCTGTAGCAATCAGCGGCGATGTTCGGAACGCTTTGCCAGACGCCGACGAGTGAGGCGACGACCGCCGCCCAAAAACCGATCGAGTAGATCCAAAAGCCCGCCGATCCGATGAGTTCGCCGAGATAGGCCGCCATTCGTGAAACAGCGTCGTCACCGGTGATCTTTGCTCCGGTGGCGGGAAAGGCGCGGCTGGCAATCAGCATGACGGAAATCCCAAACGCCGCCGTGAAGAGGTAGGCGAGTGCAAGATCGCGGCGCACGGCCGGCAGGGATTCGGGCCCGGATTTCCCCTCGTCGCGCAACAGATAGTTATAGCTGAGCAAGGTCAGTGAACCGCCAATTCCGCCAATGACCGAAAGCACATAGGCGCCGCCGCCCGCCGGGATGCCTGGCACGGCGAGTCCCCGGAGCACGGACACCGGCTCGCTGAACGCGAACCCGGCGCACACGATCACGGAGACAAACATCACGACGATGAGCGGCTTCATTGCCCGCTCAAAACCCCGCGTGTGCGTCCCGTAGATAAAACCGAGCGCGACCGCGGCGTGCGCCAGCGCGCCCCACGAATGAGGCACCGCACCGGCCGTGAGATTTTCCACCGCCATGCCGCAGCCCGTGATGAGGGCGCCGCTCACCGCCACCGCCCAGAGCGCGACATATCCGGCAAACGCGACGAGAACCCAGCGCGGAAGATGGTGCGCCCAGCCTTCGAGGATCGTCGTGCCGGTGGCGAGCTGCCACCGGGCCATGCCTTCGCTCAGGACAAACTTAAACCCGGCACCGACGATGACGGCCCAGAGCAATTGTACGCGGTAGGTCGCCCCGCCCACCGTCGCGGTCATCACATCGCTGGCGCCGATTCCGCTGGCGGCCATGATCAACCCGGGCCCGAGCCACCTCATCCGGCCCGCTTGCGGAGCTGATTTCATGGTCGGAAGGAGCAGTCAAAGTCGCACCCGGCGCAGACGCAGCGCGTTCATAACCACCGAGACCGAACTGAGGCTCATCGCGGCGCCGGCCAGCATCGGGCTGAGCAATGCCCCGAGAAAGGGATAAAGCACGCCGGCGGCAACCGGCACGCCAAGCGCGTTGTAGAAAAAGGCGAAGAAAAGATTCTGGCGGATGTTTCGCATCGTCGCGCGCGAAAGGCGGATCGCTTTCGCGATGCCGCGCAGGTCCCCTTTCACGAGGGTGATGCCCGCGCTTTCCATCGCCACGTCCGTCCCGGTGCCCATCGCGATGCCGACATCGGCGGCGGCGAGGGCCGGGGCATCGTTGACGCCGTCGCCCGCCATGGCGACGACCTGGCCGCCTTGTTTCAGCGCGTTGACGAGTTTGATTTTGTCCGCGGGCTCGACCTCGGCCTCGAACCGGTCGAGACCGAGCTGGCGCGCCACCGCCTCGGCAGTGCGGCGGTTGTCGCCGGTGGCCATCACAAGTTTCACACCGGCGGCGTGCAACTGGGCGATGGCTTCGCGCGTGCTCTCCTTGATCGGGTCGGCGACCGCGAGGAGCCCCGCGGCGCGTCCGTCGATCGCGACAAAGAGGGCGGTTTTGCCGTCGACCTGGAGGGCGGCGGCGCGCTCGCCGAGTGCGGCGGGGACGGCGATGCCCTCGGTTTCGAGAAATTTCAATTTGCCGACGAGCACGGCGCGCCCGTCCACTTTGCCGCCGACGCCACCGGCGGTGACCGACCGGAAATCGGCGACATCAACCAGCGCGATTCCCCTCTCTTCCGCGCCGCGCACGATGGCGGCGGCGAGCGGATGCTCGGAACTCCGTTCCAGCGAAGCAGCGAGTTGGAGCAGCCCGGCGCCCGTCAGCAAGCTCCCGTGCGCGGCGGTGCCATTCGTCGCCGCCGCTTTCACCCCCGTCACGCGCTCGACCACAATGTCACTTATTAAGTGACGTTCTCCGGAAGGGGTTTCGGCGAGGACGACGTCGGTCAGGCGGGGTTTGCCCTCGGTGAGGGTGCCGGTTTTGTCCACGACGAGCCAGCGGACCTTGCCGAGGAGTTCGAGGGCGCCGGCGTTTTTCACGAGCACGCCGGCCTGGGCGCCGCGGCCGACACCGACCATGATCGACATCGGGGTGGCGAGCCCGAGCGCGCACGGGCAGGCGATGATCAGCACCGCAACCGCGTTGACGATCGCGTAGGCGAGACGCGGTTCGGGTCCGACGAAGAACCAGATCAAAAAAGTGAGCACGGCGATCGCGAAGACGGCGGGCACAAAGATGGCGGATACCTTGTCGACCAAGCCCTGGATGGGCGCGCGGCTGCGCTGGGCGTCGGCGACCATTTGGACGATGCGTGAGAGCAGCGAGTCGGCGCCGATCTTGTCCGCGCGGAAAACGAACCCCCCGGTTCCGTTGACGGTGCCGCCGGTCACGCGGTCGCCGGATTTTTTCCCCACCGGGAGCGATTCACCGGTGATCATGGATTCATCGATGGAGGAAGAGCCCTCCTCGATGACGCCGTCGACGGGGATTTTCGATCCGGGCCGAACGCGGAGCCGGTCACCGGCTTTGACTTCGCTCAGGGCCACCTCGGTGTCGCCGGCCGGCGTGACGCGGAGCGCGGTGGGCGGCGCGAGGGTGAGGAGGGCTTTGATTGCGCTGGAAGTCTGGGCGCGGGCGCGCAGCTCGAGCACTTGGCCCACGAGCACGAGCACCACGATCACCGCCGCCGCCTCGAAATAAACCTCCACGACGCCGTGCGGCTTCATGGCCGGCGGGAACAATCCGGGGAGGAGAAACGCGACGGTGCTGAAGATCCACGCGGAGCCGACGCCGAGTGCGATCAGCGTGAACATGTTCCAGTGCCCGCTGCGCAGCGAGCGCGCGGCGCGCACGAAGAACGGCCAGCCGGCCCAGAGCACGACGGGCGTCGAGAAAAGAAACTGCAGCCAGCGGCTGAGCGGCGATATCGCGGCGTGTTCGAGCGCCGGGATCAAATGCGCCATGCCGAGCAGAAAAACGGGGAGCGCCAGCACGCCGCCGATCCAGAGACGGCGCGTCATGTCACGGAGTTCGGAGTTTTCTTCCCCGGCGTTTCCGGCGCTGACGGTTTTCGGCTCGAGCGCCATGCCGCAGATCGGGCATTCGCCGGGATGATCCTGCTCGATCTGCGGATGCATCGGGCAGGTGTAGATCGTTTTCGCGGAGGGAAGGGGAACGGACGGATTGCGTTCGAGGGCCATCCCGCACTTCGGGCAGTCGCCGGGTTGGTCGGAGACGACGCCCTCGCACATCGGGCAATAGTAGGCGGCGGCTGCGGGCGGTTTCACCGCGGCGTCGTGGTCGTGATGTTCGTGGTGTTCACAGGTCCCGTGACTCATGTCCGGACTTTTCGCGGCCTTTGGACTGCCATGATGGGCGCAACTGGCTGCGTCGGTCGCGGGCTGGGATTCGCCGGGGTGCCTGTGAGAAGGGTGGTTCATATCTCTGCTGACGGTGTGGAATCGAATTCCTTACACGGATTTTTCACCGGGAAAATGCCGGCTGGCATCGGCAGGTAGGAGGACGCGAAGCAGGGTGCTTGAAAAACAAAAGGCCGTCGCGCCCGGACGGTGCGGCGGCCCTGGTTTTCGTTTGGTTGCGTGACTACTTGGTTTCCGGCGTCACCGCGCAGCAAGTAACCGCACCCTCGCCGCACTTGCTGCAGTCGTGCTGCATGGAATCCGCAGTCCTGCCCTTCACCACGGTGATCTCGCCTTTGCATTCCGCGCACGAGTGCTTGGAGCCGATGGTGAACCACTCCTCGTGGCCCTTGCCGGGAGGTCCGACGTGTTTGGAGTCCCGGATCATGACGGTTTTGCAGCCCTTGCATTGCATCGTGACGGTATCGTTGGGGCCGACCTTTTTGGCCTCGGAGAACGAGGTGACTGGCCTGGCCCGCTGCCGGAATTCAGGACTGGGACCGGCCCAGGCAAACGAAGCGAACATGCCGAGAGCCGCGGTCGCGATGAGGGTGCGAATCCGGGTGGATTTTGTTTTCATGATTTTCGTGGGTTGACGGTCGAAGGACCGACTGGAGCAGGTGAACCGGGCCGGCTGGCTATTTCTTTTCGGGCACCATCGCGAAGAATCCGCACTCCTCGCCCTTCTCGTTCGTGTAGATCACCTCGGTGCGGGTCGGGGGATCGTTGCGCTTACCTTTCGCGACGATTTTGGATTCCTTCTTGCATGACGGACACATGACGGTGGCTCCCACCTTGCAGAGTTCCATCGCGTGGTCGTGCGACTTGATCGAGACGTCCGAGACGGTTTTGCAGACATTGCAGACGTAGGCGACCTGATCGCCGGCCTTCAAGCTGTGGAACTGCGCTTCTTGGGTGAGCGGCTGCAGGCCCGCCGAGCCCTTGACGTAGAATCCGCACTCCTCGCCCATGGCGTTCGTGTAGACGACCTCAGTACGGGTGGGGGGATCGTTGCGCTGGCCCTTGGCGATGACCGTGCTTTTCGTTTTGCAGGCCGGGCACATCAGGGAGGCGCCTTCCTTGCACAGCTCCATGGAGTGTTCCGGCGATTTTACCGAAACCTCCGAGACGGTTTTGCATTCGTTGCAGACGTAGGAAATTTTCTCGCCGGCTTTCAATTGCTTGAACTGAGCCTCGGTGCGGAGGGCTTCCCAATGCCGGGGTCCTGGACCGGCGGAGGCGAACGAAGCGAGCGCGCCAAAGACGGCGGTCGCGAACAGGAGACGGACTGGGTTGGATTTTGTTTTCATAGTATCTGGGAGACGGTGGGGCACGGGGCTGAAAAAACGGTCGGTGGACGCAGGCGGCGCTTGTTGCGCGATGGCGCGCCGCTGCCGCTGGGCCGCAAATGCGAAACGTTCAGCGGCGGCCGGGGGATCATGGGCGGAGACATGGGGAGGTCGTCAGGCGTGGGTGGGCACCCGGGCACTGAGTCCGTCGTCCGCTAACCATGTCGGTCTGCACACCCTGACCGCCTATCTCCGTCCCGGTTCGCGACAATCAGGGGTGCGGCGCGGCCGACCGTATATCGGTGGATTAACGGCGTTGTTTCCGGCCGAGCCCGTTTCACGTCCTTGGGGCGTAAGGTTCCCGGGACGGTTCCGTCTGCGGTGGTGATATGAAAAAACAACCTCACACCGCCTGCGCCATTTGCGCGGGGTCTTCGCATCGTTCCGCGACCGCTACGCTGCGGCTGAGATTCCTCCGCTCGCTCAATCGGTGGCGCCGCCGTTTCCGGCCGCATCGCACGGTTCTGCAATCCAGATTTCTCAACGCTTATCTCTCGTAAAACAATTTCGCGCGTCTCCCTGCTTTTTGCCGGGACGGCGCGGGTTGGTATCCGGGCACGGTTGCGAGCAGACCCAGGTTGCGGGCTCCCCGCCGGCGGCGGCCGCCAAAATCAGGCGACGCCACGCGGCATGTTCCCTGGCGACACGGGGTGGATCCGCGGCCGGCTATTTCTTCCCTGGTTCCTTGGGTGCGAGTTTCGCGAGGTATTTTTCCGGGGCGCGAAGAAATTTCTTTTCGCAGGGCTTGCAGCAGAACTTGATTTCCTGGCCTTGGTAGACGAACGAGACCTCGTCGCCCATCGAGTCGAGGTCGTTCTCTGTCACCAGGCAGATTTGGAGGGGATACGGCTTGGCGGGGCCCTTGGCGGCGGGCTGTTTCGCGGCGGGCTGTTTCGCGGCGGGCGGTGGAGCGGCGGGAGCGGGTGACTGCGCTGCGGCGAACGGCGCGGCGAGAGCGAGGAGGAGGGTGACGAACAGGAGGCGGTTGGTTTTCATGTTGGAAACGAGTTTGGAGGAGGAGTGGTTGTTCATGCTAGGTCCAACCTAGCAGACGGAGTGCGCGCGCTGATCTTACAGCGCAGGCGGCGTGGCGCGGATCTTTGCTTCAGGAGGGCAAACGCACCGGTTGGCTCAGATGGCGTCAAAAAAGGCCTGCTGATTTTGTCGCCGTCTCAGAAACGGAAGCCGAGGCCGGCGCCAAGGCCGTAGTCGGAGTCGCGCGTGGCGACGAGCGAGACGCGCTTCGAAACGGTGCAGGCGAGCGTCGAACTCCAGGAGAATTTCTGGGCGGTGTCGTATTCCGCCCGTGCGGTGAGACTGACGCGCGAGGTGAGTTGAAACGATTTTCCGAGGGCGAGGCGGGCGTCACCGTTGCTCTGCAACGTGGCCGTGCAATCGACGAGGTAGGGCAGCCGGTGGGTGGCGCCGGCGATGACGGCGTCGCGGCCGTCGGGGATGTTCGTGAGACGATAGCCGGCGAAGGCGGTCCAGCGCGGGTTGAAGTAGCGCGAGACGGTCGCGTCGATTTCATATTCGCGGCGCGCGACCTTTTCCCAGCCGGTTTCCCACGCGAGGCTCAGGTTGTCGCGACCGCGCTGGATCGTGCCCGTGCCGGAGCTGAGGTGGGACTGGATGCTGCCGTCGAGCCAGGCGTAGGTATGCGGCATCGCGTGTTCGCCGAGTGCGGGGCGGTAGGCGGGGGCGGAGGACGAGTTGAGAGTTGAGGGTTGAGAGGTGAGAGACGGAAGTGCGCTGGCGGGCGGGGAGTTTGCGGCGGCGCGCATTTCGTCGCCCGCAGGATAGCTCACCACGCGCGCCATGCCGGCTTTCATGTGGTAGAGCAGATGGCAGTGGAACAGCCAGTCGCGGTCCTCGTTGGCGTAGAGTTCAAGGGTGCGGCGGCTCATGGGCGGCACATCCACGGTGTGCTTGAGCGGCGCGAAGGCGGGGTCGACGGCATCGGGGATGAGCAGGCGGAAAAAATGCCCGTGCAGGTGCATGGGATGGTGCATCATGGTGTTGTTCACGAGCGTGACGCGGAGAATCTCGCCGCGCTTCACCGGGACGGTGCTCTGCTCGTCGATGGGACGGCCGTCGATGGACCAGAGGTAGCGGGTCATGTCGCCCGTGAGCTTGAGCGTGATCCGGCGCACGGGCGCGTCGGCGGGGAGCGTGGTGGGCGACGGGGACTTGAGGCGCGCGTAGGGCGGCAGCGGGCGGGGATTTTCCCGCGCGAGCGCCTCGGCGTCGCTGAGCTCGCCGGACTCGTCGAGCTGATCGAGCACTGCGGCGAGGGCGCCGTCCATGTCGTAGGGAGTGAGAGGGGCGGACATGGGCGCGAGATTTTCCCGGCCGGCGCCAAGAAAGACCGACGCGTGGCCGGAGCCGTCTTGCGCAGTGGCGCGCACCTCCCACGCGGCCGGCGCACCGGCCGGCACGGTGACGAGGAGATCGTAGGTTTCGGCCATACCGATGAGCAGGCGGTTCTGGCGGATGGGGACGACGTCCATGCCGTCGGCCGCGACGATCGTGAGCGGACCGGCGGCGGAGCTGAGATAGAAATAGGTCGAGGCGCCGGAATTAATGACCCGGAGGCGGACGGTTTCCCCGGGGCGCGCGGGGAACTGCTGGCGTGGACGGCCGTTGGCGAGAAAGGCGTCGTAGGCGACATCGGAAATGTCCATCGCGGGGAGGCGGGCTTTTTCCCGCTTCAAATAGTCGCCGAGGTGCCCGGCTTGAAACGCACCGAGGAGCGACTGCGCGGTGCCTTTGCGGATCGCATACCAATCGCTGCCGCGCAGGAGCGTGCGCAGGACGTCGCTCGCGTTTTCGCTGGTCCAGTCGGAGAGAACGACAACCTCCTCGCGGTCGATGCGCGGCAGATCGCTGCGCGCGGGCGCATCGGCCCTGGGTTCGATGACAATCGCGCCATAGACGCCGCGCTGTTCCTGCAGACCGGTGTGGCTGTGATACCAGTAGGTACCGCTGTGCTTCAGGAGAAATTCAAACGTGCGCGACTCGCCGGGCCCGATGGGAGGCGTCGTGAGGTAGGGCACGCCGTCTTCGAGGTTGGGGACGAGCAGCCCGTGCCAGTGCGTCGAGGTTTCACCGGACGCCAGGCGATTGCGCACGTGAATGCGCGCGACATCGCCCTCGCGGAAACGCAGGACGGGGCCCGGCACGGAGCCGTTGATCGCGAGCGCGCGCACCGGCCGGCCGGCCGGCGAGAGCAGGGTCTCGGCGATCTCGAGCGTATATTCGACGATGCGGGCGTCGGGATAAAGTTGCGAGGCCTTCGGCTGGAGTTCGAGCACGGCCCACCCGGCCTTGCCCCTGCCGCCGCATTCCTTGCACGCGTCGGCGAACGGAGCGGCGGCGAGCAGCGTCGCGACGGCGAGGAGTGAGCGGATGCGGTTCACGCGGCGGATTATTTTTTCGTCGCAACCTGGCCGGCGGTGCCGGCGGCGTCGAGTTTGGCGAGGAATCTGGCGGGGTCCTTTTCAAATTTCCCGATGCAACTCTTGCAGCAAAAAATCACGGTGCGGTCCGGCTGGCCGGCTTGCTTGAAAACGTGTGCGACGGGCTTGCCCATCCCGCCGAGCCTGCCGCCCGAGACGACGCAGGTTTTCAACGGATAGGCGGCCTTGCCGGTCGCCGCGGCGGCCTCGGCCGTCGTCGAGGCCGCGTAGTTTGCAGTCGTGGAGAAGCCGGCCAGCAGGACGGCGATTCTAAAAACAAGTGGGAGGGAGGAGGACATTGGATGGGTGGATTTGAGGGTTCGGAAGGGAGACGGAGTCGTTTCGATTGCCTTACAGCGAATCTCGCACCGTCTGCGTGGTTGAATGCCGGGCCGCGTCACGGGAAGTGTCATTTAGGGAGGCTTCTGAAAAACGCGGTTTGCGTGATGTAGGTCGGAAGACCCGCCCTCCATCACGCGATTCCCACGCCACATCGGGCGGCCGGCTCGTGCCCGATGGACGCGCGATTATGTCGTGCGGGTCGGCGCCCTGCGGCGGCGCAGCAGCCATGCGAGATATGCGGCGGCGGTGATGTCGTAGCTGCCGCAGAACATCGGCCAGAACGCGGGCACGCCGGAGTTGGCGAAGAGGTGGCCGTGGAAATAATCATACACGCCGTGCGCCGCCAGGCCTGCGACAAGGAACCACTGGCTGATTTTGAAACCGAGGACGGAGAGGATCAGGAAGACGACGATGCCGATGCCTTCCAGCAACAGCGTGGTGGTGGACCCGCTCATCACGGCAAACAAACCGTATAACAAACCGATCACCGCCAGCACGGTGGCATAGTAGGACCGGTCACGGTCGAAGCCGACCACACTTCCGAAGATTCCCAGGACCAATGCGAGAACTACGCCGACGAGCAGGGCCATGTTGCTTTTGGGTTGAGTGGGTTGGTGGTCAAATCCAGCGCCGCACGTTCCCGCAGTAGGCTTCGAACTCCGGGCCGAAGCGGGCCGCGAGCGCCTTCTCCTCGGGGGTAATTTGAAAGCGATTCATGTAAAGGACGAACGTGGCGGCGGCGATGAACGCGAGCGCGTTCGCCAGAAACGCCGCCCAGCCGGCCAGCACGATCAGCATGCCCAGATACATTGGGTTGCGCGTCGCGCGGTAGATACCGGATACCACGAGGCTCGACGCGGTTTCGGGCTTGCGCGGATTGACGGTCGTTTTCGCGCGGCGAAACGAAACGACCCCCGCGCCCGCCGTGCCGACGCCGGCTGCGGCCAAACCGAGCGCGATGGCAGGTCGGGCGGGCAGGGAAAAACCTGCTGCGGGAGCGGCCCGCGCCCCGAGCCACATGAGTGCGGCGACGAATGCGAAGACCACGAGTGGCGGGATTTTCGAATCAAGTAAGTGCACAGGCGCAGGACGGTTGAGGCTGGGGATTCTCGAGCTGCAAGGCGGCCAACGATGCGGTCGCGCAACCGGAGGCGATCCCGATCGCCGACAGCGCGCGAACAAATTCTGTGTGAGCCGGACTTTACGCGCCGGCAATTTTTGCTACGGTGCGGGCATGTCCGGGCCGGCTCCAGCGGACGTGACGGCGAAGCTCCTCGCGCACCGCCACGTTTTCAAATCCTTCCTCGCGTCCCGCGTCGGCAACGATGCGGACGCGGAGGACCTGCTGCAGAATGGATTGGTGAAGGCGCTGCAGCGCGCGAACGAACTCAAGGATGGCGAGAAAGCCATCGCGTGGTTCTACCGGCTCCTGCGCAACGTCGTCGTCGACCATGTGCGCAGCCGCCGCGCCGCCGCGAAACGCGACGATGCCTGGGCCGCGGATGAGGTCACGCTCGCCGATGACGCCGAGGCCGAGCGGCAGATTTGCGCCTGTTTCGAGAAGATGCTGCCGGCGCTGAAGCCGGCGCAGGCCGAGTTGCTCCGGCGGGTGGAGTTGCAGGGCGAGTCGGTCGCCACTGCGGCGGACGCGCTCGGCATGACGGCGAACAACGCCAGCGTGACCCTGCACCGCGCCCGCGGAGAACTGCGCGCGAAGCTGTTGGATTTCTGCGGCGATTGTCAGTGCCTCGATAACTGCGAGTGCGATTGACCGCGGAACGCGTGGCATGGGCGTCCCGCCCGTGTCCGGTAAAGTCCAAACGCGAGGGGACATTGGAGTAAGAAATGAAAAGCGGTTCCGTCTTCAGGGGTATTCCCATGAAAACGCTCCGCTCTCCCCGTGGCACCTGCGTCGCCGCGTTCCTTCTCGGCGGCTTGCTTGCGCTCCTGATCGTCGCGCCCGCTCGCGCGGACGAATCCGGCGCGACCGGCCCTTTGACGGAGGCAGTGCAGGCGGCGGCCGCTGTGGCGAATTAGCTGCGCAGGATCGGATCAAAGACTGGGCGCGCCGGCTGTGGCCGGGAATGTTCGCGACCCCGGCGCAAGCCTGGCCGCATGCGTCAGACCGCTGTCTGCACGGGCACCGTGACGCCCGTGGTGGCAGCCGCCGCTTCGCGCGCGAGTTTTCGCTCCCAGAACCACGAAAAGAAAACCGGCACGGAGAACAGCGACACGATGTCGAAGACCATTCCGCCCACGACCGGCAGCACCATTGGCACCATCAGCTCGGAGCCGCGGCCCGTCGACCAGAGCACGGGAATCAGCGAGAGCATCGCGGTGGCGTTGGTCATGATCGCGGGACGCCGGCGGCGCAGCCCGGCGATGAACACCCGACGATGCACCTCGGCGACGGTGCCCGGGTGCGTCTTGAACTGCTCCTGGATGTAGGTGCCGAGGAGAATGCCGTCGTTGAACATCACGCCGAGGAGCACGAGGAAGCCGACGACGACGGCCGTCGTCATCTCCGCGCCCCAGAGCCAGACGAAGAAAAACCCGCCCGCGGTCGTGACGGTTGCGTTGCAGAGGATGATGATGGCGGTGATCAGCCACGAGCGCGTGCCGATGTAGATCAGCATCACCATGACGAGCATCGAGGCGCTGATGATCCAGCGGAGGGTTTCGTCGGCCTTGATTTTCTGCTCGTAGCGACCGACCCAGCGATAGGTGGCCCCCGCGGGCATTTCGAGCCGGCCCTCGGCGATGGCGGCGCGCAGGCGGGAGTCGGCGTCGCGCACGACCTCGACCTCGCCGCGGCCGCGGGCGTTGAGGAGCACGTATTGCGTGCGCTTGCCGCCTTCGGAGCGGATCGCCATCGGGCCGATCGTGTAGGTGAGACCGATCTCGCTCGGGCGCGTGGAGACGACGCGGACGGTGCCGGCGGAAATGGCGGCGGAGATTTCGCGCGGCAAGGGATCGCCGGCCGGCACGGTGAGCTCGGCGCGTTGCGCGGAGAGGACGGTGAAATTGCGCTGCTGCGCGAGCGGGAGCGGCACGGGCGTCCCGCCCGTGGTTCCCGACATGGGCGGGACGCCCATGCCACGTTCAAACTCCAGCACATGCACCGTTGGGATCGCGAGCAGGTTGCCGAGCGGGATCGCGCCGTGGCCGGACGCGGCGGGAATTTGCAGTTGCAGCAGTTCGTCGGGATCGTCGCGGCGTTCGCGGAGATAACGGATGCGAACCGGATAACGCAGCGCGCCCTCGACGGAATACGTGACGGCCATGCCACCGAGCGCCGTCTCGACGGTGCGCATCACCTGCTCGTTACTGAGCCCGAAGCGCGCGAGCTTTGCCGGGTCGAGCCGGATCTCCGCGTACGGTTTGCCTCCTTCGCGCTGCATCTGCACGTCGGCGGCGCCGGGCGTGGGCTGGATGATTTTTTCCGCGGTTTCGGCGAAACGCTCGAGGGCATCGCTGTCGTCGCCGAGAATCTGGAGCGCGATCAGGCTGCGAATGCCGGTCGAGAGCATGACGATCCGCGTCTCGATCGGCTGGAGCCAGCTTGGCGCGACGCCCGGCATCTCCGTGATGGCGGCGAGGGCGGTGCGCACTTCGGCAAGCGTGCGGGGGCGGTGTTCCACCTTGCCGTCGGGGCGCGTGACTTCGTGCGTGGGCCATTCCGCGTAGGGTTTCAGCACCACGACGGTCTCGATCATGCCGATGGGCGCGGGATCGAGCGCGGTCTCGGCGCGGCCCATCTTGCCCATCACGCTCGCAACTTCGGGGATGGATTCGATCAGCCGGTTCTGCGCGAGCATGATCCGCTGCGTTTCGCCGAGCCCGCCCGTGGCGGGAATTGACGGCATGAAGAGCAGGCTGCCTTCGTCGAGCGGCGGCAGAAAACTCGAGCCCACGCCGGGAAACGCCTGCGTCATCGCGCGGTCGAGGGTCGTGTGCGAAAGATCGGCGCCGGCGACGGAGAAAACTTTCCGCAGCGGCCAGCTCATCGTTTGCCAGCCCGCGCCGAGCAGATAACCGCCGAGCGCCATCGATGCGATCGCGACGGTGAAGATCACGCGGTGCCGCTGGATGCGATCGTACGCCCATTCGTAAGCGACGTGGATCGCGCGGCTCATCGGGTTCTCCTCGTAGTTAACGAGCCGCTCGCGTCCGATCCGCCAGACCGCGGACGCCGCCAGCACGGCGATCAGCGGCGCGAACAACCAGCCGGGGATGGAGAGCGACCAGCGTCCGTATTCCATCGGCAGCGACCAGCCGTCGCGCACGAACCACCCGAACGCGAGACCCGCGGCGATGCCCGCAAGTGCGAGCAGCACCGGTTTGCGCACATGCCACGGCGGCAAAAGCAGCCGGCACAACACGGGCACAAGCAAGGTGCCGAAGAGCACGGCGCCGCTGATCGCGAGCGATTTTGTCAGCGCGAGCGGTTGGAACAATCTCCCCGCCTGGTCGCTCAACGCGAAGATCGGCAGGAAGCCAATGACCGTGGTCGCGGCCGAGGTGAGCAGCGGCCGTGCGACTTCCTGCGCGGCATGGACGACAGTGTCGGTGATTTCTGCGTTGAACGGAGACGTCGGCATCGGCCGGCCCTCGTGCCTGCACTTCTCCTGCAGGTCCACGAGGTGCTGCGTGATATTTTCGGTCATGATGATCCCGAAATCCACCATCACGCCGATCGCGATCGCGATGCCGGCGAGGCTCATGATGTTCGCGCCGACCCCAAAGAGGTGCATCACCAAAAACGTGAACAGCATCCCGAGCGGCAAACTCACCGCGACCGCGAGGCTCGCGCGCACGTGCAGCAAAAAGAGGACGACGACGAGGACGGTCGTGATGATCGCTTCCAGGAGCGTCGCGGTGACGGTCGCGGTCGTTTCGCGGATGAGCTGCGAGCGGTCGTAGAACGGCACGACGCTCAGTTCCTCGCGCGCGAGCGTCGGGGCGAGGTCGGCGAGGCGTTGCTTCACGGCGTTGATGACGGTCTTCGGATCTTCCAGCACGCGCATGCCGATGATGGCACCGACGTGTTCCTGATAGCCGTCGGCGAGCAGGCCCTGGCGGAATTGTCCGCCGAGCCGCACGCCGGCGATGTCGCCGAGCCGCAGGCCCGCGCCCTTGAGACGGTCGCCGCGGATGACGATGTTCTCCACGTCGGCGACCGAGCGGATGAACCCGACGCCGCGGATCATCGTTTCGACGCCCGTCTGCTCCACGCTCATCGCCCCGACATCGCGGCCCGCCTGCTGCACGGCCATCATCAGCATGTCGAGCGTGAGGCCCTGTTCCTCGAGCCGCGTGGGATCGACGTCGATCTGGTATTCGCGCACGACGCCGCCGGCCGGTGCGACCTCGGCAACGCCGCGCACGGCGCGGAGCGCGGGCACCACCACCTGATCCAAAATGAAACGCTTCTTCTCGATGTCGCGCGGCCCCTGCAACGTGAACGCATAGACCTGGCCCATCGCGGTGGCGTCGGGTCCGAGCCGCGGATTCACGCCGGTCGGCAGGATGCCTTGCAACTGCGAGAGCCGCTCGAGGACGCGCGTGCGGCAGTCGTAGAGGTTACGATTTTCGTCGAAGATAACGTAGAGGTAGCTCGCGCCGTAGAGGGACATGCCGCGCACCGTCTGCACGCCCGGCAGGCCTTGGAGTTCGCGCGCGAGGCGCGAGGTGACCTGCTGGTCCATGTCCTGCGGGCTCTTGCCCGGCCACTCGGCCCAGACGATCACCTGGTTGTCGCTCAGATCGGGGATCGCGTCGACTGGTACATGCCGCCACGCCCACAACCCTGCGACGGCGAGCGCGAGTGACGCGGTGAGGGTGAGGAAGGTGTTGCGGATGACGAAGGAGAGCATGGGAGCGGAACGCAATCGGTCGCTAACCGCGAAGAACCGCGGACTTTTCCCGCCCCCGTTTGTCGTTCTGAGCGAAGCGAAGAATCCACGGGTGGCATGCAGCCTGACGCTTGGATTCGTCGCTTCGCTCAGAATGACAATTCATGGGTATGGGAAAGATGGGGAAGATACTCAGTGCTGGTGCGCTGCACCCGGGGCGACGGCGCCCGCGGGGAAGAGCAAACTCGACGTGCCGGCGAGCTGCGCCTGGCTGTCGATGAGAAACACGCCCTGCGTTGCGACTTCGTCGCCGACCTTCAGGCCGGCGCGGACCACATAGACATCGTTGCCCGCCTCGTCCTCGATGCGGGGGCCGAGCGCGAGCGGCGCGAGTTCGAAACGCACTCGGCCGTCTTTCTGCCGCTCGGCGACCCGCCAGGCGACGTTGCGCACGCCGGTCGAGAGCACGGCGGTCTTTGGGATGAGCACGAACTTGCCGAAGGTGTCCGGCTTGGTGGTGTCGGCGGCTGCCATCTCCGCATCGAGTGCGGTTTCGATCCGAGCGTTGACGAGGCTGCCGGGGAGGAGACGGCCCTTCGGATCGCGGAGGTGGATGTGCACTTCGCGCGCGCGGATTTCCAAATTCAACTCGGGGGCGACCCACGTGATCGCCGCTTCGACGTCCGGGAGTTCGCCTTTGTCGTCGGAGGCGAGCCGCACGGGCTGGCCGGTGCGCAGCCAGTGGGCGCGCGTTTCCGGCACGTGAATCACGAGCATGTAGGAATACGGCTGCACGAGCCGCACGAGCGGTGCATCGGCCATGACTTCCTGGCCGACTTGCGGGAGGCGTGCGGTCATCGCATCGGTTTCGCCCTCGAGGGCGAGGATCACGCGGCCCGCGAACGGACTCGCGATCGTCACGGTGTCCACGGGTGCGCCGCCGTCGAGGATGGCGCGGGCGACCGGCGCGAGATTCAAACGTTCGAAACGCTCGGTGAGGGCGTGAATCGTCGGCTGGTCGCCGAGCTTCACGGCGGCGGCGAGTTCGCCCTGCGCCGCATAGATGTCGGGGCTGTAGAGGTCGACGATGGGATCGCCGGCCTCGACCAGCGTGCCGGGATGGAGCGCGGCGGGGTGGCGTTTCACGATGCGGCCGCCGATGCGCGGAATGACCGCCTGCATCGTGCGGTCGTCGTAGCGCACCGCGCCGTAAGCGCGAATGAGGGCGCGGGCCGGGCCCTCGGCGACGGTCGCGAGCTGCACGTCCATGCGGCGCTGTTGTTCGCGGGTGAGTTCGCCGGCGGTGACCTTGGTCATCTTCATGCCGCACACGGGGCAGGCGCCGGGCTTGTTGCCGATGAAGTCCATCATCGGGCAGGCCCAGCGTTCGCCGGTCGCGGTTTCGGCCGCGGTATCGGGCGTGTCAGGTGCGAGGAAAAGCGTGTCCTTCGGGAGCAACGCGATGACGAGTGCGCCGGCGAGCAGACCGGCGGCGGCGATGAGCAATGCGGGAGGGGCGCGCATGGTGGCTCAGCGCTTGAGGGTTTCGTTCTTCAGGTAGAGCGAACCGTAGCGGTCGGGATCGGCCTTGAATTTGGGGGCGCACAACTTGCAGCCGAAGCCGATGGTCTGGCCCTTGTATTGCAGGGTCGGCAGCGAAGGATCGACATCCATGCCGCAGATCGCGCAGACGGAATTTACGGTTTTGCCCGCGGCGGCCGGCGCAGGCGTCGCGGCGGCCGGCGCAGGCGTCGCGGCGGCGGCGTGATTTGCGTGCGGATCGGGCGCGGCGGTTTTCGTGGCGGTGGTGTTGGGGGCGCCGGGGTTGGCGGGCGCGAGCGGATTGGAAACCTGCGGGGCGTAGTCGCCCGCGCTGGCGGGATGACCCTCATGGCCGGCGTTCGGCTTGAACGCCGCGGCGCGCACGACGAGGGCAACGATCGCGCCGACGACAAACGTGCCGAGAAAAATGAAAATGTTACGGACCATGGGAGGTTTTATTGCGGTTTGGAAAAATGAGCGGTGGGCAGGTAGCGCCAGAGTTCGGCGCGCGCGGTTCGCACGGCGGTGTCGGCGCGGATGATTTGGAGTTCCGTGTCGGTGACTTTTTCGAGCAGCTCGACGGTTTGCAGCACGGTGGATTCGCCGGAGCCGCCGGCACCCGCGGCGCGGACCATCGCATCGTATTCGGCGTCGAGACGCGCGCGCGTTTCGGCGCTGAGGCGGCGGGCGGTGGCAGCGAGGCGCTCGGCGCGATCGACGCGCGTGAGGGCGGCGGAAATGCGATAGCGGGCGGCGGTCCCGTCGGTTTGCGCGGCGGAGCGCTCGGCTTCGGCGGCGCGGATTTCGGAGCGGGCGTAGCCGCGGCTGCGCCAGGGAATTTCGGTCATGAAAGCGAGGCCCACGGTGTTCTCGTCGCCCATCGCGGTCTTTTCGCGCTCGAGGCGGAGGCCGACGGCGGTCATCGGCTTCGCGGAGGCGCGGGCCATCTTCACCATCGCGGTGGCTTCGTCGGAGCGGGCGGCGGAGAGCTGGAGCGCGGCGGAATCGTCCGCGTCGATATCGGCGGCCGTCGGTGCGGCAAACGCGGGGAGCGGCGCATCGGGTTTGAGCCCGAGCCGGCCGCGGGCCTCGGCGAGGGCATCCTCGGCCATGCGGCGCTCTTCCTCCACCATGAGCTGCATCGACGCGATGCGGCTCTGGACGGTGAGCCGGTCGGCGATGCGACCGGTGGTGCCGGCGGCGAGCCGGATCTCGATGCTGCGAAGGACGGGGTCGAGCCGGCCGAGCTGCGTTTCCAAAATGCGGATGCGCTGCTGGGCGCCCTCGGCTTCGGCGATGGCCATCGCGGTGTCGGCGGCCATCTCGCCGGCCATGGCGGCCAAGTCGGCGTCCGCCATCGCGGCGCCCGCGCGGGCGCGGTCCCGATCGGCGGCGCGTTCGCCGCGCTTGGGGAGCGGTTGGCGGACGTTTAGTTCATACATGGTGCGGCGCTCGCCCATCGGACCGTTGAGGCGGGAGGTCATGCCCTCCACCTCCGGGTCGGCGAGACGGCCGGCCGAGCCGATGCGCTCGCGCGCGGCTGTCGCGCGGCGCGACGCCGCGGAAAGCGCGGGCGACTCCGCGACGACGCGGAGAAACCCGGCTTGCGTGGCCGGCGCCTCGGCGCCCGAGAGGGCGGCGGCGCAGGCGAGCGCAACCACGAGCGGGCGAAGATGGGGACTCAGGCGCATGAAGGCCGATTTACTTGTGGTCGCCGTGGGCTTTCGGCGCGTCGGGAGCGGACTTCCCCTTCCCGGCGGCATCGATTTTCGCGAGGTGTTTCGCGGGATCCTTCATGAAATCCTCGTCGCAGCCACCGCAGCAAAAACGCACGAGTCGGTCGGGCTGGCCTTCGACGCGATAGATGAACTCCGCGGGCTTGCCCATGCCTCCGAGTTTTTCATCGGACGCGACGCATACCTCGAGCGGGTAGTCTTTGCGCGCTTGGGTCGCCCAGGCGGAGTCCTTTTCGGTGACCTTGATGAGCTTGCCGACTTTCGCGGCTGGGGCGGGTTTGGTTTCGTGATGATCGGCGCGGAGCGGCGGGGTCATCGAGGAAACGCCCAGCAGGAGGGCGGCGGAGGCGAGGAGGGAGGGGAGGGATGATTTGATTTTCATGGAAGGATTCACCGGCTATAACCCGCAGCCGGCTGAATCCCTCAAAAAATTTCGCGGGATTTTCCCCGGCCCGGTTTATAGCCGGTAGCAATCGTCATGAACCCATCTGATCAAAACGATCCCCTCTCGCGGACCCTTGCCAGCTGGCAGGTGACGCCGCCGACCGATCCAAACTTTCGTCCCGCGGTGTGGCAGCGCATCAAGCAGCGCTCGCGCGAATCGTGGGCGGCCTACGTGCGCGGTCATTTGGTGGCATGGTCGGTCACGGCGGGACTGGCGTTCGTCGCCGCCGGGTGGACGGGTCACACCGTCGCGCAGGCAAGGCTCGACGCCAGTCGCGAGCAGATGGTCGTAAATTACCTCGGCGAGCTCGATCCCCGCGTGATGGCGAATCTCCGCCGCTGATGCCATGAAACATCTTGTCCTGACGGCGGCACTGGTCGCGACGATCGCGGGCGCGGTCGGATTTTTTTCGTTTCGCACGAGCAGCGACCCCGCGGTGGCCGCGGCCCTCGCGCGCCGCGATGCGATGGCGTGGCTGCGCACGGATTTTCAGCTGACGGACGCGCAGTTCGCGGCGATCAAGCAACTGCACGACTCCTATTCCGTTGTGTGTGAGGAACACTGCCGCGCGATCCAGGCGGCGACGCGCGCGCGGAACGAATTAAAGGCGCGGGCGGAAGGCGACGCGGCCGCTTTCGCCGCGGCGGACCGGCGCGTCGAGGAGCTGCGACTTGTGTGTGAATCCGCGATCGCCACGCACGTCCGGCAGTGTGCGGCCGAGATGTCGCCGCCGGCGGGCCGGCGTTACCTCGCGTTGGTGTTGCCCAAGATCAGGGATTTCGACCACATCGCCGCTCCGGATCTCCACCTCAACCGACACAAGCACTGACCAACCATGGCGCCCGACCCGGCCGCGACGACCACTCCGGGTGAAGACACGGAGCTGATGCGGCGCGTGCAGCGGGGGGATGAATCCGCTTTCGGCGTCCTCCTGCAGCGGTGGGAACGCCCGGTCAAATCCGTCATCGCGCGCCTCGTCTTTAACTCACGCGAAGCCGGCGACCTGGCGCAGGAGACCTTTGTGCGGGTGTGGCAGCAGCGGGAAAAATTCCGGCCCGACGCCGAATTCCGGCCCTGGGTTTTTTCCATCGCGCTGAATCTCGCGCGCAACCGGCTGCGCTGGTGGCGCCGGCGTCCGAACGTTTCGCTCGAGGAATGGAACGAAAAAGAGGGTGCGGCTGAGGTGGGAGGTGGGAAGCGGGAGATGGGAGGAAGCCGGGCGCTCGAACGAGCGGAGCGCGCCGCCGCGGTGCGCGCGGCGGTCGCGGCGCTGCCGGTGGATCTCCGCGAGGCGCTGGTGCTCTTCGAGTACGAGAATTTGTCCCATGCGGAAATCGCGGCCGCCCTGGGCGGCACGCCGAAGGCGGTGGAGTCGCGGATTTATCGCGCCCGGGAAAAACTCCGTCACGCGCTGAGCGCACTCTCGGATTTCACGTAGCAGCCGGGGTAACGAGGCTTGGCTCGAGCGATTCACGCTCCCCAGCCTTGTTACCTCGGCTGCTACGGAACGCGATTTCAGCGTTTGGCTTTCGGTGCGGTCCGCTCCGCCAGCCACGATTGCGCCCAGGCCGGATCGATCACGCCGGAGTGCGCGGTGGATTCGTGCTGCGCATCGAAGAAGTAGGTGCGCGGAAGTTCGCCGTGCCATTTGCGATCGACGCCGAAGCGGACTTTCTCGGCGAATTCGTCGGCGAAGGCCCAGGTTTCAATCCCGCCCAGCTTCTGGCCCGCGAGATAGCGGACCACCGCGGGCTTCGCCGAGGGCGGATCGGTTGCGACAAGCACGACCGGCACGCCGGGGAATTTTTTCTTCAGCGCCGCGAGCGTGCCCATCTCCTCCTTGCACGGCGCGCAGTGGATCGACCAGAACGCGAGGACGAAGGGACGGCCCGCGTAGGTCTGGCGGATTTCCGCGAGGCTCTTCGCGTCGAACGCACGCAGCTCGCCGCCGCAGACCGCGGGCGCGATCGCCAGCGCCACGAGGGCGAAGAGAGGGAGTTCTAATTTCACGGCGAGGGGATCGGCGTGACCGAGAGGGGTTCGTTGCGCGTGTTCCAGAAGACGTGGAACGCGTTGCCGGCCGTCAGCACGCGGGGCTGGTCGTACATACCGGCGGTGCTGGCGAGTTCGTGTTCGCGCCAGGTCTCGCCGCTGTTTTCGGAAACCATCGCGCGGAGGCGGCAGCGTTCGCCGTCGAACTCCGTCCAGGCAACCGCGACGCGATGTCCGATGAGGGCGAGGTCGGGATGCGCGGCGGTTTCGCCGCCGATGCGACGCTGCAGGTCGACGCCGCCGTCGCGGAGACGGCCGTAGAACGCGCCCTCGGACTTCGGAGCGAGGGTGAACCACACGGCATGCAACCGCCCGCCCGCTTCCTCGGCGATCGAGGGGCCGTGGTGGGGACAGGCGTCGATGCGCCAGTCGTCGAACGAAGCGCGGCGGACGGCGGCCGCGCTGCCGTCGGCGGGAATCTCGGCGACGGCGTGGTCGCGGATGTTCGGCTCGAAGATGTGCCGCCACATCGCGGTGACGCTGCCGTCGGCGCGGCTCGTGAGTCCGATCCGGCAGCACTCACAGGCGTTGCCGGCGAGTTTGTAGTCGCCGCGAAAAGTCGCACCGAGGTCGTCGGATACCGCGAAATAAACCGCGGCGCCGCGGTACGGCGTTTTCGCCGCGGCGGCGGCGATGCCATCGCGTTTGTCGATCCACGTGACGAAGAGCTGTCCCTTTTTGTTTACCGCCATGTTGTCGAACCGGTGCGTGGTCTCGGCCGCGTCGGTGTGCACGGTGACGGGAGCGGAAAACGTTTTTCCGCCGTCGAGCGAACGCGCGAAGCGGATCGCGCCGGTGTGGGGCTTGGCGTACGGCTTCGTCCAGGTGACGAAAAGTTCGCCGCCCGGCCCGAGCGCGATCTTCGGCCGGGCATCGCCGCCGGGATCGGTTTCCTCGAGCACCGCGTTGACGCGGACCGGCTGCGACCAGGTTTTTCCGCGGTCGGCGGACTGGCTCACCGCGATGAAGCCGGCGTCCTTGTGCGCGGCCCAGAGAATCCCCCGGGCATCGAACGCCGCGGTCGCGCCGAGCTCGGCCTGTGCGGCGCGGGCGGGATCGGCCATCCCGTGCTGGCTGTGATCGGCCGCCGGGAGGGCGGCGTTGCAGAACAGGCCGCCCAGGACGGCGAGCGTGCGGGTGATTTTCCGGAGCATGGTGCGTTCAGGGATTACCAGCGCGTTTCAATGCCGCCATAAAAGCCGCGAGGCAAACCGGGACTGAAGACCGGTGTGTTCGACGAGACGGAGGCGCTGTCGGCGAAGCGCTTGTCGAGGACGTTGATCACGCGCCCGATCACCGAAAAGTTTTTCGTGATCGCGAAGCTTGTGCGCAGGTTGAACAGATTGTGGCCCGGATATTTTCCAAACGCGGGCGAGTTGCCCGCCTCGAGCCAGTAGGAGCCGAGGTGCGTCCATTCGACCTGGGCCATCGCCGCCGGCAGGGGGCGCCAGGTGAGGCGCGTGCTGGTGATGATGCCCGGCGCGGACTCGATTTGCCTGCCGCTGAAGCTGGCGGTCGCGGTGACCCAGTCGATGTAACGGTGACGGGCGTAGGAGAACGCGGTGTCGATCTGCAGTTGATCGGTGAACTTCCCGCCGAACCCGACTTCGATTCCCTTGTGCTGGGTTTTGCCGGCGTTGACGCTCGTGCTCACGTTCGTGGCGAGGTCGCGCTGGCTGACGAGGTCGTCGCGTTTAACGAGATCGTAGGCGACGACGTTGTAGGACCAGCGGGCGATTTCGCCGCGGAGACCGAGCTCGAACTGCTCCGCCTTGATCGGTTTCAGGCCGAGGGTGATGCGGGCTTTGTTCAGGGCATTGGTGGCGTTGGTGTCGTTGCCGGCGCGATAGAGCTGTCCTTCCGACGGCCCGCGGAAGCCCTGGTTGTACGACGCATAGAGGTGGGTGTTGCGGGCGAGGGCGTAGGTGGCGCCGAACTTCGGGCTGACGCGGGAGTAGGTCGTTTTATCCGCGGCGATTTGTCCGTAGAAACGATTCGCGCCGAGGACGGACGCCTGGACGGTGCCGGCGCCGAGGCGGTTGGTCATGTCGAAGCCGAGGGTGTCGTAGCGCAGGCCGCCGGTCAGGCGCAGTTTGCTGGTCGGGGAAATTTCGCCGTGCAGATACGGCGACGTGCTCTTGAAGGTGACTTCGTAGTCGTAGATGCGCGTGCCGGCGGTGTAGGCGCTGTAGAGCGTGTTCGCGCCGGTGCCGGAGCGGGTCACGAGGACATTGTCCTCCTGGCGCGAGCCCGGGCTGTAGTCGAAGTCGAGACCGCCGATGAGGCGGGCGCGCATCATCGGGAAAATCTGGCGCCACTTGACGAGTGCGCCGTACGAAACGTTTTCGCCGTTATCGATGCGCGGGTCGGAGCTCAGGTTGAAGGTGGCGAACAACTCCATGCTGTTGTCGCGGTAGTAGGGAATGACCGAAAGCATGCCGTCGCCGAATTTCCGGCTGTACTCGAAGGAGAAGCGGAGGGCCTCCACTTTCCGGTAGGCGATCGGGAAATTATTTTTGGTGGGGTTGTTGAGGTAGTCGCTGAAGACGAGGGCGGAATTCGCGCCGGTTTCCTGGTCGATCTTCGAGACGCCGAGGATCGCCTTCAGCGTCGTGTCGGCATCGACGGTTTTGTCCCAGCGGAGATTCAGGCTTTGCCGGTCGTAGGCGGTTTTGTTCCGCCAGCCGTCGTTGTGGGTGAGATTCAGGTCCGCGCGAAACGCGCCATTTTCGGTGAAGGGGCTGCTTCCGCTGGCCATGAGGCGCCACACCCCGAACGAGCCCGCTTCGGCCGAGAGGAGGAGTTCCGGCATGACGCCGGGGGCCTTCGACAGGATGTTGACGATGCCGCCGATGGCGTCGGATCCGTAGAGGGAAGTGCCGGGACCGCGCACGACTTCGAGTCCGCCGGCCATCGGGATGTTCACTTCATAGAGGGCGTTGTGATTGAAGAAGCCGGTGGCGCGCACCGGAATTCCGTCCTCGAGAAAAAGGTAGACCGGGCTGGTCGTGAACGGCTGGCGGATCGCCGTGGTGTGGCCTTCGCCGTTGGTCACGGCGACGGCGACGCCGGGGACCTGGCCGAGAATTTGTCCGGGATGCATCGGGCCGGTGTCGCGGATGGCGGCCGTTTGGATCGTGCCAACCGATGCCGGTGTCTCGGAAAGCAGCGCTTGTTCACGCGTGCCGGTCACCGTCACGGCGGGCAGGCCGACGGCCGTGCTGGGCGTCGTGACGACCACTTGGGAAAAAGCGGGCGGAGCGATGCTCAAAAGACCGAGCGAAGCCGCGCGGCGGAAGGCTCGGGGAAATGAAGTGAGGGGGAAGGTCATGGTAAGTTGAAGGGAGCTGGAAATGCGGTGGCAGGCGGCAGACACGAGACGTCCACACGTCGTGGACGTGCGCGGACTGGGCAGAGCGAGTGCAGGCGCGGAAACGCGCCGCTCGGTTCAGGCCAGTGACCGCGGGGGAGTCAGCAACGGCGCCACCGGTTCCGCGCTCGCAAGCGCAGCGATCGATGGCAGCAAACCCAGGTGCAGCGGGGCGGGAGCAAGAAAGACGGCAGCGGGCGGCAGGCTCGCGAGCAGGACTTTTTCGGGCGGCTTGATACGGGGAACACCTTCATCGCCGCAGTCCTGATGGGTTTTCGCCCGGGCGATCTTTTTGCAGAGATCGCACCGGCCTTCGACGGAAAAGGTTTTTTTCGCGGCGTCGGCCAGCGACATCGTCTGCGAATTGGTCGCGAACATCCGGCCCCAGGCGAAGGTCTGGGCGACGTCCCAGTGTCCGCCGGTGGCAAGCAGCCAGGCAAAGAGGGTGACGGCGAGTGCGAAGCGGCGGGGCATGGACGGGCCCGAAAAGAAGTGCGAGATGCGCCGCGGACTCAAGCACACCGTCCTGAGGAACCATGGAACTCAGCGTCAGGGAATGCCCTACAAAGTGTAACGATTCGGTCAGGGTGGATGAGTTTGATGCAGCGGCGGTCTGTGACCGCCGAGGAATGCTTTTGATCAACGTACGCTCCCCGACGGCGGGCATAGACCGCCGCGACAATTTCAAACCGCTCGCTTGCCTGGTCAGGGAACGAACAACGTGTCGTCCGTGGTCCACATTTTCCGATCCGGGCCGGCGGAGCGGATTTCCATGTGGGTGCCGCTCACTTGGTGGAAGAAAAACGGGCGGCCCCAGCGGTCGCAGAGTTCGCCCCGGGCGTTGATGGCGGTGTGGGCCGGCGGAATCAGCGCGAGTCGAAACGCGTTTTTGCCCGTGAGAATGGCGGTGATCTCGGCGTTGGTGCCGGTGGGATTGGCGCGGGCGTTGGAGCGGAACGTGTCGATGACCACGCCGAGCGTGTTGAGGTCGGCGCGAATGTCGGTGGCGTGCGAATTCAAATCGCGGGCCAGGTCGGAAATCTCGAGCGGCGGCAGTGCAGGGGAAGGGTGGCTGGTTTTCGCGGGCGGCGAAGGGCTGGCGGGTGGCGGGACCGCGGATTCGAATGCCGCGGTCGTGGACAGGTTGGGAACAACGTGTCCGACGTGGGAGCGAAACAACCACACGAGCAAAGCCACGAAGGCGCAGGTGAGGACGATCGAGCGTTTTATCGTGGGAGAGTGCAAGGTGGAGCGGCGGGGCGGACGTGAAATTTCTCCGTCAATCTGAGCGGTGCGGAGAATCCAGCAGGAGGTGTGGAGCGTCGGTGGGGGAGCGGGAAGCCAAGGGGATTCTTCGCTGCGCCCGGAATGACAGACGGGGGTGGAATCAAAGGGTGATGCCTTTCGTGAGTTCGCTGATCAGAGAAAGCCGAGATTCGGTTTTGCGAAGCGGCCGATGTTCGGAAACGCGACGGCGAGGTTCGTGTCGCTGACACCGAACCAGCGGGCGAGGGTGGCGCCGTATTCGTCGACACTCGTCGTGGGAATCCAGCGGCCCTGGCTCGTGTCGTCGGGACCGTTGATCGTGAGCGTCGGCATTTTCCCGAAGATGTCGCCGCCCTGGACTGCGCCGCCGAGGATCATGTGATGGCTGCCCCAGCCGTGGTCGGAGCCGTCGCCGTTGGAGCTGTAGGTCCGGCCGAAATCGGAGGCGGTGAACGTGGTCACCTGATTCGAGCAGCCGAGCTCGACGGTGGCGTTGTAGAACGCATTCATCGCCTGCGAAACCTGGGTGAGCAGGTCGGCGTGCGCGCCGATGGCCTTGTTGATGTCGTCCACCTGGTCCGCGTGCGTATCCCAACCCCCGACGCGCGCGAAGAAAACCTGGCGCTTCAGGTTCAGCGAGCTCGAGACGGAGATCAGATAGGCGATCGCCTTGAGCTGGTTGCCGAGCGTGGTGTTGGGAAACACGGTGTTCAGGTTCGCCGCGCCGCCGAGGACGCTGCCGAGCAGTTCGCTCGTTCCGATCGCGCCGGTGGAAAGCGCGCCGAATTCCTGGCTGAAAAGATTGGGGTTCGCGCCGGCGAAGAGATCCTTCTGCGCGGAGTAGCGCGCGGGATTGTTGCCGCCGGTGGTGTTGGCGAACGCGACCGGCCCGCCCTTGGGACTGGCGGTGGAGGCGGGCTGCACCGCCAGCTGCACGACCTGGTTGCCGACGTGGAAATTATTAAAGCCGTCGAGCGTGACCGACATCGAGACGGTGTTGTTCGTGTTGAGCGAATTCAACAGGTCGGCGGTGCGGCCGCCCCAGCCGGTCTTGAACGGCTGGTCGGGCACGCTGCTCTGCCACTGCACCTGCTGGTCGTTGTGCGAGAAGAGCTGGGGCGGGAGCTTGACGGTGTTGGCCGTGTATTGGGACTTGGTCGTGGGCTCGACGAGCGTGCCGACGTTGGCGAGCAGCGCGAGTTTGCCGGCGGCGAACTGGTTTTTCAGATCGACCAGGCTCGGATGCAGCGCGAACTGGCGGCCGTCGGAGGTTTTCGGCGTGATCGGCAGCAGGCCGGCCTGCGGGAGCGCGAGGACGGCGCGCGCACTCGCGTAGGCGGCGTAGCCGGAGGCGTCGTACGGGATGATGAGATTCGAGGCATCGTTGCCGCCGTTCAGGAAAATGCAGACCAGCGCGCGATAGTCGGAGCCGACGGCGGCACCCGTGGGCGGTGTCGATCCTCCCCCCGATGTGCCCGCGGCCGCGGCGGTGAGGCGAAGGCTCTGCAAGGCGGACAACATGCCGGTGGTGCCGACGGCCGCGCAGCACTGACCGATGAAACGACGGCGGGGAGAGGAAGAGGACATGGGATTTTCGAATTTCGATTTTGGCTTTTCGATGGGCGGGCTGGCGCGATTAGCGCTGGGTCGAGCCTTCGGGGCTCGTGGCGATGAGAAGGATCGCGGACTGGGCGCGTTCGAGCGCGGTCGTGGTGCCCGAGAGCGCGCCCATCGCCGTGGTGATGCGGGTGCGCGTGGCGGTGCCGAGCTGTCCGCCGGCCATCACGAGCGAGAGATGATCGAGCAACGCGGGGACGTTGCCGACGAGCGCCTGTTCCGCGGTGGTGTTGAGGATCAGGTTGGTCGTGGCGTTGCCGCCGGTGGCGGTGAGGAAGATCGCGCCGCGGAGGAAATTCGGGACGCTGATCGCGGTCGTGTCGTTGGTGATCTGGAACTCGGGGGCGACCAGCCCCGCGGCGGCGAGCGAACCGGGATAAACGTAGCCGGGCTCGAAGAAGTTGAAGACCGACGGTGCGCGCAACGCGGCCTGCATCAGCGAGGGCTGGACGTTGTCGAGCCGGTTGCGTCCGCTCGAACTGCTCGCGCCGAAGCTGCGCAGGATTCCCGTGAAACGCAGCAGCGGCTCCTTGAGCTTGCCGTAGCCGGGGGTGGCCATCGCGCTGGTGGAGCGGGCTTCGTAGTCGGTGAGGATGGCGCGGACGACGGCGCCGAGATCGCCGCGCACGCCGGAGCCGTTGTTCTCGAATTTCTGGGCGACGCGATAGACATAGCCGGGACTCGGGTTGTCGGTGACGAGGCGCTGGATCAGCTGGCGGCAGATGAACGGCGGCGTGTTCGGGTGGTTGAAGAGCGTGTCGAGCGCGCGCTTCAGGTCTTCGACACCGCCGAGATTCGCGGGGATTACGGTGCCGTTGACGATCGTCTTGGCGGAGTTCTCGTGCTGGCTCGCGTAGATCATCATCGGCGCGATGTAGTTTGGCGGCGTGCCGCGGAAACTGGGATTCGCCGCGGTGGAGAAGTATCCCCAGCCGGTGAAAACCTTCGCCATCTCGGTGATCGTCGTCTGGTCGTAGGTCGGGATGGGAAGGCCGGCGCCGTCGAGCTTGAGCGTGCCGTCGGGCTGGAGTTGCACGAGGCCGATGGTGAAAAGCTGCATCACTTCGCGGGCGTAGTTTTCGTCGGGGTTGGTGCCGGCGACGGGATCGGCCTTCGCGTTGCGGAGATGGCTGAGATAGGTGCCCATCACGGGGCTGAGCGTGACCTGCTCGAGGAGCGTGCGGAAATTTCCAAAGGCATTGCTCGCGAGGAGGTCGTTGTAGTTGGCGAGCGGCTCGGTGAACGCCTGGTTGAGCGAGGCGTCCGAGATCACGAAGATTTCGCTGAGCGCGAACGCGACGCGCTGGCGGAGCTGGTCGGGCGCGGTGAGCGCGATGGAGAACCACGCGCGCTGCCGCATGCCGGGCGGATAAAGGTCAGGGGTCAGTTCGCCGTTGGCGATCGCGGTGGCGTGTTCGGTGGCGGTCGCGGTGCGGTGCGAGAGCGAGGGGAGCGCCATCTGCGCGGTGATCCACGCGTCGAGCGAGGTGTTCGCGAGCGCATCGATCTCGGTTTTCTTCGGACCGAACGTGGCCTGCGTAAGGACGCGCGCCGCGTCGGCGGCGGTGAGGGCGGTGATGTTGACAGCGGGCGGTGCGACGGGCGCGACGAAGACCTGGGAACCCGTCGCGGAGAGAAACGCGCCGCGGACTTCGCCGGCGGGATAAAGTCCGGTGTCGATGCCGACGTAGATGAGCCCGGACTTGAGCGCGTCGATGATCTGCGTTGCGGTGTACGTGCCGGTGCCCTGGATGGTCCACTGATAGCCGGTCACCTGGCCGAGCGGGAGATTGAGCACGTAGTCGCCGGCCGACGTGCTGTTCCCGAGGAAAAGATGCGCGCCCGCCTGGCCGGAGCTGAGATTGGAGAAGCTGACGTTGACCGTGGCGACGTTTCCGCTCGGGCTGAGCACGATGCTCGCCAACCCGCTGGCCGTGGAGCCGGCGGCGCCGCCCGCGGGGCGCAGGGTGGCAACGTAGAGTGTGCCGGAGCTGTTGCTGATCGTGACACTCGCGGCCGAGGTCGCACCCAGCGTGTAGCTGCCCGTCTGGACGAGCGTGAGCGTGACGGTCTCGGAACTCTCCGTCGTGGTGTCGGGAAACGGTTGCAGCGAAATCCTGGCGGAGCTCGCGCCGGCGGCGAAGGTCACGGCGCCGCTCAACGCCGGGTAGTCCACGCCGTTGGTCGCGGAGCCGCTCACGCCGTAGGAAACGGTGAGCGGCCCGAGCGTGTCGCCAATGCGGACGAGGGTGAATTCGCCGGGGTTGCCGCCGGACTCGTCGGCGGAACTGTCGCTGGCGCTGATCGTGATGCTCGCCGGTCCGCCGGTGGGCGTGATGTCGTAGACCTCGACATTCGCGATGCCGGTCGTGCCGGCGACGCCGCTGACCTGCACGGTATAGGCGCCCGGCGCGAAGTCGGCGATGAGCGCCGCGTCCTTGCTGCCGGCCGGAAGGGGAAACATGCCCGATTGGGGAAAGGCCGCGGCCAGCGCCGCGCCGTCATAGGCGAGCGGGCCGACCGGCGTGCCCCAGTCGTCGTTGCTGGCGACGACGGCGCCGGTGCTGAGGTTGACGACGCTGATCGTCGGGTCCGCGAGCGTGGCGCCGGGAGGAAATGCGCCGGGAAAAAACGCCGCGAGGCCGGGGCCGGCGGCGCGCACAATAAAACGCCGGGTGCCGCTTCCGGCCGAGATGGCAATGCCGGGAATCAGCACGGCGTCGCCCGTGCCCACCTGGGCGCGGGTGGAAATCGCGTTGAGCCTGGCGGTCCCGGCGTCGACTTCGTAGGCCTCGACGATCGCGACGCCCGTGGTGGCTCCGACGCCGCTCACCTGGGCGCTGTAGGCACCGGGTGGAAGTGTGAGCAGCAGCGCGGCGTCTTTGCTGCCGGCGGCGAATCCCGTCAGGCCGACCGATGCAAATGCGGCGGACAACGCGGCGCCGTTCGCGGCTCCGGCGCCGAGCGGCGTGCCCCAGTCGTCGTTCGAAGCGATGGGCGGCTGGTTGGGATCCGCGTAGACATCGAGACGCGGATTCGCGAGGGCGATGGCCGCGAGGCTGGGATAGTTGGCTGCCAGCGACGGACCGGAAGCGCGGATGAGAACCGTCTTCGTGCCGCCGCTGATGCTGATGCCGGGGATTAAAATCTGCGCGCCGGTGCCGACATAGGCGCGGCTGGAAAGGGCCGAGAGCCGCGGCTCCTGCGCGGGAACGGAGGGAAGGCCGAGCGTGAGAACCAACAGGGTTGCCGCGTGGGAAAAGACGAGCCGGATGGGGGAGTGCATGAGCGGGAAGGCGGTCGGTTGAAGATCAGGAAATCCGCGGGGCTGGCGGGCGGGGGAAGGGCGCGGGGCGCTCGTTGCGGAGCGGCGTCCGGGAGCCGCAGGTGCACGTTGCGCAGCGCGTCGTGTCGGAGGCGGGCCGCGGTTGCACCGCGCGGGGGAAATGCTGCGAACGCGTGGGGCAGATTCGTGCGGGCATGCGAACGAGACGCCAGCGGCCCGCGCGAGTAACACGGCAGGGATGAAAAATCCGTGAAGCCCCGGCGGCGCCGGTTGGAGCCACCGGCGCGGGCGAGCTTCACGGCCTGTTTACACCGGGCCGATTGCGTGGCGCCGCGGGAGACGCCATACCGGCGGGATGCTAAAACGCATTCTGGGCGCCGCAGCGTCGGTGGTATTGGTATGTGGTGTTTTGGCGGGCGATGTGGGTGTTGGTTCAACCCGCGAGGAAGTCGTTGCCCGGTTCGGCGAACCCAAATCGAAAATGCGGGCGGGTGCCCGGGAAATTCTCGGTTATGCCGACGGGCGGGTAACGCTCGATGAGGGACGGGTGACGAGCGTCGATTTGAAGCGGCCTCCCTCTCCGACCGCGCCGGTCGCGGCAACGCCTCCCGCCGTCCGCGAGCCCGCACCGGCGATCGTGAAACCGAAAACATCCGCGCCGGATATCTGGCGGACCGATTTTGTCGCGGCCCAGGCCGAAGCCGCCGCGAGCAAGCGCCGGTTGCTGGTGCTGTTTACCGGAAGCGACTGGTGCCCTCCTTGCATGCGTTTCGAGGCCGACGTCGCACATGCGCCGGATTTTTTGAACCTCGCCACCACGTCGTTTGTGCTCGTGAAGCTCGACTACCCCCGCTCCGCCCCGCAATCGCCCGCGCTGCGCGCGCGGAACGAGGCCCTGCGGGAAAAATACCAGGTGGAGTCCTATCCGTCGCTGCTGGTCATCAGCGCGGATGGAACGAAAAGCTCGGTGGTCGACACCCGGAAATCGCGGCCGGCGGACGGGCTGGTGGACTTCTATGTCCAGGCCGTCGACGAGGCGCGGCGGGGAAAAGAAAAATCCTCGTTCTGGCCGTTCTGACGCCACGTCGGACGGATGGTATTTCAGGGGTCGCGGCCGACGGGCCCGGAACCGGCTACTGTTAGACTGAGGAACGGTTCGCGGCGGGGGTTCGACGAACCATCACATGACCCACCGCCGATCACGCGCCCCGAGCTTGGTCTCGCGATACCCATCCCTCCCTTTAATGGCTGCGTCCTCGTTGCGCTCCGCCTCCGACCCCTCCGCGAAATTTTATCTGTATGGTTCCGCCGTCCGCTGCGATCTCCCTGCCGGCCTCCCCGGTGACCTCCGTTTTGCCGTTTCGCGATTCCTCCCTGTCCCGGGAGGCGCGCATCGACGACCTGGTCGCGCGGCTCACCCTGCCGGAGAAGATCAACCAGCTGCTCCACGAGAACAACGCCGTCGAGCGCCTGGGAATTCCGGCTTATAATTGGTGGAGCGAAGGCTGTCACGGCGTGGGCCGCAGCGGCCGCGCGACGGTTTTCCCGCAGGTGATCGGGCTCGGTGCGACGTGGAACCGCGCGCTCGTGCAGCGGGTCGCGAATGCCATCAGCTCGGAGGCCCGCGCCAAGCATCACGCCGCGGCGGCCGCGGGGCGCCACGGCCAGTATCAGGGGCTCACCTTCTGGACGCCGAACATCAATATTTTCCGCGATCCCCGCTGGGGCCGCGGGCAGGAGACGTTCGGCGAGGATCCGTTTCTCACGGCCGAGCTCGGCGTCGAGATGGTGCGCGGCCTGCAAGGCGACGATCCGAACCATCTCAAGGTCGCGGCCTGCGCGAAACACTTCGCGGTGCACAGCGGACCGGAGGCGGAGCGGCATTCGTTCGACGCCCAGCCGACGCTCAAGGACCTCACGGAAACCTATCTCCCCGCGTTTCAAAAACTGGTGGAGGCGGGCGTCGAATCCGTGATGGGCGCCTATAATCGCGTGCTCGGCGAGCCCGCCTGCGCGAGCCGGTTTCTGCTGGTCGAGACATTGCGCGGCAGCTGGGGCTTCCAGGGCCACGTCGTCAGCGACTGCGGGGCGATCGACGATTTTCACCAGCATCACAAGATCACCCGCGATGCCGCGGCGTCCGCGGCCCTCGCGATCCGCATGGGCTGCGATCTCAACTGCGGTTGCACCTACAACGATCTCACCGCCGCGGTGCGCGACGGACTCGTGGGCGAAGCGGAGATCGAGGTCTGCCTGCGGCGCCTGCTCGCAACGAAATTCAAACTCGGATTATTCGATGCCCCGGAGCGCGTGCGCTACGCCGCGATCACGAGCGAGGTCGTCGATTCGCCGGTGCACCGCGCGCTCGCGCGCCAGGCCGCGGCGGAATCGATCGTGTTGCTGAAAAACGCCGGCGGGCTCCTGCCGCTGCGGCGCGACCTCGTGAGCGTGATCGTCGCGGGCCCGACCGCCGCGAACGTCAACGCGATGCTGGGCAACTACGCCGGCGTCAGCAGCCGCGTGGTGACTTTTCTCGAGGGCATCACGGGCCGCGTGGATCAGAACACCGTGCTCGAATACCGCGCCGGCTGCCCGATTTCGCAGCGGGCGGCGCCGGGGATCAACTACACCTACGGCGCGGCGAGCGCCGCCGAGGTCGTGATCGCTTTCCTCGGGCTCGACCCGACCCTCGAGGGCGAGGAAGGCGACGCCGTCGGTTCGTTGTCCGGCGGCGACCGCGACGAGATCGAGCTGCCGCTGGTGCAGCGCGAATTTTTGCGGGAGCTGCGCAAGCATTCCAAGAAACTCGTGCTGGTGATCACGGGCGGTTCCGCCGTCGCGATCCCGGACGAACACGAGCTCTGCGATGCCGTGCTCTACGCGTGGTATTCGGGCTGCGAGGGCGGCACCGCGCTCGCCGATGTGCTCTTCGGCGACGTTTCCCCCTCGGGAAAACTCCCCGTGAGCGTGCCGCGGCGCACCGCCGATTTGCCGGCCTTCAACGACTATCGCATGCAGGGCCGCACGTACCGCTTCGCCGGGATCGAGCCGCTTTATCCCTTCGGGTTCGGCCTCAGCTACGCGAAGATCGCCTATCGCGCCCTCACGCTCGACACGGCGGAACTGGCGGCGCGCCATTCGCTGCTGGTGCGCCTGACCGTGGCGAACCTCAGTAATTTTTCCGCCGACGAAACCGTGCAGTGCTATCTCTCGCCGCCGCGCGATCACGCGGAAACTCCGCGCGCGGTGCTCGTCGCTTTCAAAAAAATCACGCTCCCGGCGCACGGCAGCGTCCGCGTGGAATTTCAACTCGCCGCCGAGTCATTCCACCAGGTCGAGGTCACGGGCCACCGCCGGTGGGCGCCCGGCCGCTACGAAATCACCGTGGGCGGCGCCTCGCCCGGACCGCGCGCGAAAGTCCTCGGCGCCCCGGAGCCCACGACCGCGACCGTCACCCTCGTCTAGGTTTGCCATTCCGATTCCGCTGCGCGCCCGCATGAAAACCCGCTCGAAGTCTACAGTTAGCCCAAGGCGGGTTTTGCACCACGTGCGCGCGGTGATTCGTTCGCCGCAGATGCGCTTCCCCGGCGTCTCTCCCCGTTAGTTTCCCCACACCCCGGTTGGTTTCCCCCTGATCCCTCGACCGCAACACCCAAGTCCTATCCCACCATGAAAGTCATCCGATTGTCCGCGCTCGCATCCCTCCTCGGTGCCGGCGCGTTGTTTGTCACTCCGGTTTTTGCCCAAACCGCGCCCGCACCGTCCCCCGTTTCCTCGCCGGCTCCCGGCCGGCCCGTCAAGCCCGCCACGGAAGAGGCGGACGAAACGATCACGCTCACGCCGTTCGAGGTTTCGGCGTCAAGCGACTCTGGATACCAAGCCACCGAGACCCTCGCCGGCACCCGCATCCGCACCGAGTTGAAGGATGTCGGCGGCGCGCTCTCGGTTTATACCAAGGAATTCCTGAAGGACATCGGCGCCACCGACAATGCGACGCTGCTCCAGTTCACGACCAACGCGGAGGTCGCCGGCACGCGCGGCACCTACACCGGCCTGGGCAACGGCACCAGCGTCGATGAGTCCACCATTCTCCGCTCGCCGGCCGGCGCCCAGCGCGTCCGCGGCCTCGCCTCGGCGGACAACACCCGCGATTTCTTCGTCACGGACATCCCGTGGGATTCGTACATCGTCGACCGCGTCGACATTCAGCGCGGGCCGAACGCCATCCTGTTCGGTCTCGGCAGCCCGGCGGGCATCGTGAATGCCACGACCCGCAACGCCGAGTACCGGCGGTTCGGCAACGCGGAGTTCCGGGTCGGTTCCTACGGGACCGTGCGCGGCAGCCTCGATTACAATCACGTCCTGATCCCCAAGGTGCTCGCGTTCCGCCTCGATGCTTTGTGGAGCGAGGAAAAATACCGGCAGGAGCCGGCGTTTCAGAAAAACGAGCGCTACTACGGCACGATTCGCTTCGACCCCCGCCTGTTCAAAAACCGCTCGTTTGAAACCAGCGTCAAGGTGAAGTTCGAACACGGCGACATCGACGCCAACCGTCCGCGCACCGTTCCGCCGAACGACAGCATCACGCCCTGGTTCCGCGGCGTTAATGCCACCAGCCTCGACGGCGGCGCCGGCAAGCTGAGCGTCAACAACGGCTACGAAATCGGCGCGGCTCCCGCGACGGTCAGCCCCTGGCTCACCGGCATCGGCGACCAGCAGCAGCCCATCTGGTACATGGATGGCACGACCAACCAGCTCCAGCGGATCTACGGCGGCTACATCAACACCGGCGCGCGCAACAACGACGGCACCGTCCGCGGTTCGGGCGAGAGTCTCCTGGGCCAGCGTTTCTCCGGCACCGCCTTCGGCATGAACAGCCTGAGCAGCTACGCGATCAACGCGCGCCTGCCGAACTCCCAGTACGGCCAATACCGCACCGCCACGCTCACCGACAAATCGGTTTTCAACTTCTACGAAAACCTGATCGACGGCCCGACCAAGTCGGAGTTCGAAAAGTGGGACGCGTATAACGTTTCCGTCGGCCAGACCGGCTGGGACAACCGCGTCGCGCTCGAAATCAACTATGACCGCCAGAAATACGAACAGGGCGGCCAGGCGCTGATCACCAATCCGACCCTGAACATCGACGTCCTCCGGAACTTCCAGGACCTGACGGCGAACCCGAATTACGGCCGGCCCTTCGTGCAGGGCGGTCCCGGCGGCGGCAATTCCTACGAGAGCGATCGCGAATACCTCCGGGCCTCCCTCTTCGGCGAAGTCCGCACGTCGGACTTCCTCTCCAAGGAAGGCTTGCTCACGAAGATCCTCGGCAAACACCGCTTCAACGGCGTCTACGGCGACGAAAGTTATCAGACCCAAACCCGCCGCTGGCAGCTCTACGCGCACAGCCAGCAGTGGGCCGGTTATTGGAATCGGACCAGCGGGCTCAGCTCGAACATCACGAACGACCGCCCGCCGATCGGGATCCTCTATCTCGGCTCGTCGCTGGCCAACGCCAGCTCGGCCTCCGGTGCGAACATCAGCGGCGTCAGCGGCCCGGTGCAATTCCCCGACGGCAAGATCTACTACTTCGATTCCACCTGGAATGCCCCGGCCAGCGTTGCTTACAACGCCCCGTGGACGGTGCCGACGAACCTCGAGCCGATTTTCAACACGATCGCTCCTCCCACCGGCGGCTTCACGCAGGCTTCCAATCCCGCGAACTACGTCGGCTGGGCCGGTAATTTCAACGAGACCCTGCTCCGCAGTGATAACGGCACTAACACGGACCTGCTCACGGGTTCACAAAAAACCAAGCGCCGGACGAAGTCCTACGCGGGTTCCTGGCAGGGTTTCCTCTGGAAGGACTCAATCGTGCCCACCCTCGGCTGGCGTTACGATGAGGTCACCAGCAGAGGCGTCTCCGCTCTCCCTGTTCCCGCCAACCGCAGCATCCTGAATCTCGGCGGCGGGGGCACGAATTCCTACGGGCTTCCGAAGGGACCGACGCCCCTCCAGACCAACCAGTCCTACTCGATCTTCAAGGACCACTCCACCAGCGGCGGCGTGGTGGTGCATCTGAACAAGCTTTTCGCGAACGACCGTCTCCCGATCAACGTGAGCCTGTCGTACAACAAGTCGCGGAACTTCCAGATCACGGACACGCGGCGCGACATCTACGGCGACGTCATCAGCAATCCGACCGGCGCGACGAAGGACTACGGTGTCCTCCTCTCGACGAAGGATGGAAGATATTCCATGCGCGCGGTGAAGTACGAGACGACCCTCCTCAAAGCCAGCACGCAGTCGAACATCGTCGGTCTCGTCGGCAACGTCGTCCAGCAGGGCCTGCGTTTCCGCAACGTGTATCTCTACAAGCTCTCCAACTACCCGTGGGATTCCCGCGAGCAGAACGGCGACCGCAACACGTGGGCGACCGCGTTTGTGTCCGGAGGCCGCCCGGTCGCGGCGAACAACGCGGCGACCCCGCCTGCCGGCTCCACCCTGCAGACGGCTGCCGAAGCCACCGCCATGCGCGATGCTTCCATCCGCGCCTGGAACGATATTCAAAAGACGCTGGCGCCGACAGGCTACTTCAGCTTCTGGGGCTACACGCCCACGACCGCAGCGGCCCTCACGGACCGCTCGACCTACGAGGCGACCCTGGTCGGCATCAATCCCTCCGCCCAGTTCCAGCCCGATCCGTCGACGGTGTTCGCCTATACGACTCCGAATCCGCAGCCGCAGGGCCTGACGATGACCTCCGACACCACGTCGAAGGGCTACGAACTCGAGTTCACCGCGAACCCGACGAAAAACTGGCGCATTTCCATCAACGCTTCCAAGACGGAAGCAGTTCGCTCGAACGTCGGCAGCGATCAGCTGGCGGCATTCATCGCCTACATGGACGTGCAGATGGCGGGCGCGGCTGGCGACATGCGCCAGTTCTCCGGCGGTTACTCGGCCACCAACGAGGTTCGCCAGAACTGGAACAACGCCCGTGCCAACTACACCCAGCTGAAGCTGCAGGAAAACTCCGCAGCCTCCGAGCTCCGCAAGTGGCGCTACAACGTGGTCACGAACTACTCGTTCCGTGAAGGCATGCTCAAGGGCGCGGGCATCGGCGGCAGCTACAACTGGCAGGACAAGGTTGTGATCGGCTATCCGGTGATCCCCGGAACCGGCGCCGTCGCGAACTTCGATCTCACCAAGCCTTACTTCGGGCCCTCCGAAGATTCATTCGGCGCGTGGGTCAACTACGAGCGCAAGCTGAGCGAGAAGATCGGCTGGAAAATCCAGCTCAACGTCCGCAACGCGTTCGCCAAGGACCGCCTCATTCCGATCTCCGTGCAACCGGATGGTGTGACCGTGGCCTCGGCCCGCATCGGTCCGGCGCGCGAATGGTTCATCACGAATACGTTCACGTTCTAATCGAACGACGAAGTTAATCTGGCCCCGGTTTCGGATTTAAAAACCCGGACCGGGGCTTCACTTTGCACCCCGTGCCGCCGGCGATTCGGCGGCACTCCCCGGCATGAAACGAAGTGTTCCCACGAAGGCTCTCGCAGTTCCCGGTTTGGTCATGGCCGTCCTGCTCGCAACCGCGCCGCCGGGCCGGGCCGCGGATTCCCTCGAGACCGTCGCCAAATCGGCGGACGAATGGGTGAAGCTGCGGATCGAGACCACCCGCCTGGAAACCGCCTGGCAGGAGGAACGCACGCTGGTTGAATCCATGGTGACGGCGCTGAAGGAACGCGCCGCGGTCGCGGAGGAAAAGCGCGATCTCGTCCAAGCCAGGACCGCGAAGAATCGCGAGGAACTCGACGCGCTGCGCGCGAAGATCGAGGCGGAAAGCGCGGAACTGCGGGCCTTCGAGACGCGTTTGAAAAATCTAACGGTGAAACTCACCGCCCTGCGGCCCTCGCTGCCGCCGCGGTTGTCCGAGGCGCTCGAAATGGCGTTCCGCAGCCTCGAAAATCCGGCGCTGGCCGCCGGCGATCGGATGCAGCTCGCGATGACCGTGCTGAACCGCTGCGCGCAATTTAATCGGAGCGTCACCGTGGGCGAAGACGTGCTCGCGCTCGAGGACGCGGCGCCCGCCAAATCGCTCGAGGTGATCTACTGGGGCCTGAGCCACGGTTACGCCGTGGACCGCGCGGCCCGCAAAGCCTGGCTCGGTTCCCCCGCCGGAACGGGTTGGAAATGGGAACCGAAACCCGAGGCCTTCGAAAACGTGTTGAAGTTGCTCGCCGTCGCCCGCGACAAGGCCGATCCGGATTTCGTGAACGTCCCCGCGACCGTCGCACGATCGCTCCCCGCGAATTCCCCGAACTGACACCATGCAACCGCGCGTGCTTTTTCTGCTGACGGTCGCCGGATTCGGCCTGACTGCGCTACGCGCGCAGACGCCGGCATCGGCACCCGACGAGGTGATGCGCAACGCGGCGGCAGACTATCGCGAACGCATCAGCCGCGCCGCCGGCGAACTCAACCGCGCCCGCACCCGCATCGGCGCGGAAAAAGCGCCGCTGCTGGAGCAGATGCGCGCGGCGCAGGATCGCGTCATCGTCGCCGAGAGCGAAGCGACGCGTTTGGAAACGCGGGCTGAAGACGTCACCGAGCAGCGCCGCAAGCTGCTGCTGGAACTGGACGCGCTGCGCAAAACGACCAGCTACGTCAGCACCCTCGCCCACGACGGATTGAAGGCCGCGGCCGACGGACTCGCGCCCGGTGAGGACCAGTTTGCCGGCGAGCGTTTGCAGGCGCTGCAAAAACAAATCGACGACGCCACCGCGGGGCCGCGCAGCAGCACGGCGCTGGACGCCGCCGATTTTCTCCTCGCGCGCACGGAGCGTGCCGTGGGCGGCTACCGTGCGGACGGGCGCGCGATGATTGGGGAAACCAACGAGGTTCTGCCGGGTACCTTCGCGTTTGTCGGACCCGAAACTTTTTTCCGTCCGAAGCAGGGCGGTGCGCCCGGTGCGGTGCGTCCGCGCGAAGGCGCGAAATATCCCGTCAGTTATTCGCTCGCGAACTGGCGGGCGCAGGACGCGGATCCCTTCTTTGCCGGCCAGCCGGGCACGATCGCCGCGGACGCCTCGGGCGGGAAAGCCCTGCGGTTGAAGGAAACGACCGGAACCGTCTGGGAGCACATCAGGAAGGGCGGACTGGTCGCGTTCGGGATCGTGGGCGTCGGAGCGCTGGCGGTGCTGATGATTTTCCAGAAAATCCGCGACCTCCGCCAGATGGCGGTCGATGCACCGGCGACGGTCGAGGCGTGTCTCAAGCTGGTCGCGGCCGGCTCGCTGGCGGAAGCCGAGAAGGTGGTGAACCAACTCAAGCGCACCACGCGTGAGCTCTTCCTCGTCGGGCTGCGCCATGCCGATCAACCGGCGAACATCCTCGAGGAGAGGCTGCAGGCCGTGCTGCTCGAGCAGCGGCTGCACTACGAACGCCGGTTGCCGCTGCTGGCGGTGATTGCGACCGCCGCGCCGCTGATGGGTTTGCTCGGCACCGTCGTCGGCATGGTGAAGACCTTCGCGTTGATCACCGTCTTCGGCACGGGCAACGCCGGCAAACTCTCGAGCGGCATCTCGGAAGTGCTCGTGGCCACCGAACTCGGATTGGTCGTGGCGATCCCGACGCTCGTCGCACACGGCTTTCTCGCGCATCGCATCCAGCGGAACCTGTCGGCGCTCGAGCGCTACGCTTTGCAGTTCACGACGGCCGTCGGAACGGCGAAGGCCGCGTGGGGCAATGAACCGAAGAGGGAAACCATCCCGGCATGAAACCGTTCGGAGCTCGTCACAGGTCACCCGTCACATGCCCCCTCTGATCAAACCCCTGCTCGAGCTCGTGGCCAGGGGCGGCCCGGTGATGATCGCGATCATCGTGCTGTCGGTGGTGCTTTATTCGCGCTGTTTCAAACTGCTGCTCGCGCTGCGGCGCGATCGCCGCCGGCTGCAGCAAATGCTCGGGGCGATTGCGAACCAGCCTGACGCCGCCCGCCGCCTGCAGCAGGAGATCCGCGAATCGTTCCGGCAGCAGCGCCTCGCGCTGGCGGCGATGATTGCGGCGGCGCCGTTGCTCGGCCTGCTCGGCACGGTGAGCGGCATGGTGAAGACGTTCGAGAGTCTCTCGCTCAAGGCGGGGGAAAAATCGATGGAAGGCCTCGCCCGCGGGATTTCCGAGGTGCTGGTCGCCACCGAGTCGGGACTGCTTGTCGCGCTCCCGGCGGTGCTGCTCGTTTATCTTGGGCATCGCGAGGTGCTCCGGCTCGTCGCGCTGCTGAACCCAGGCCAGACGCCACCGCGGAAAGCGAATGCTGCATCATGATCGGACGCGGACACACCCACAGCCGGTTCGAGACCACGCACATCGACATGGTGCCGATGGTCGACTGCATCATGGTGCTGGTGATTTTTCTGATGGTGAGCAGCGCGTTCGTCAGCGACCCGGGAGTCGAGGTGCACAAGCCCGACGTGAGCGGCGCGATCAACCTCGACCAGAATGCCCTGCTGGTTGCGATCACCGCGGACAACCGGATCTATTTCGACGGACAGGAAATCCGCACCGACCAGGTGGCGCAGGTGTTGAAACAGGCGGCGATCGGGCGTTCGCCGGCGGTGATCATCCGGGGCGATCGCGCCTCGGACCTCGGGGTGTTTGCCACCGTTTACACCGAGGCGAAGCGATCGGGGATCAAGCACGTGCAATTTGCCACCGCGCGCGCGGACCGGCCCTGAACGACGGCCATGAATCACCTCACGACCTTTCCCGAAGTGCGCGGCGCGCGTCAGGCGGCCAGGGAGGAGGCGGTTGGGCTGCTGCTGGGCGCGGGTTTTTCGCTGCTGCTTTTTCTCGGCATGGCGCATTTCGAAAACTTTGGCGCCGCGGAACCGGCCGCCGAAATCGAGGAATTGCGGATCGCCGCCATGTCTTCCGAACCGCCACCCCCGCCGCCGCGGCTGGAAAATTTCACGCAGGTGCCGCCGGAAATCGCCCCCCTTTCCGGGCTGGAGGTCGGCGCCTCGGAAAGTCCGGTGTCGGTCGCGGTCGTGCCGCCCGACTTGGAAACGCTGATGCCCGCGGCCACGAGCCTGCCGCGGGCGGCGATTCAGTTTGGCGTGCTGCACGCCGAGTTGAAACCGAAGGCGGGGGTCGAGTTCGATGCCGGACACGTTTATCAAAGCGCCGAGGTTGACCAGAAACCGCGGGCGCTGGTCCGTTCCGTGCCGCCCATTCCGCGGGAGGTGAGGGGCGACGCGGCCGTGCTGCGCGTCGGCCTGCTTCTCGTCATCGGCTTGAACGGCAGGGTGGAAAGCGCGCGGGTGATGGAGAGCTCGGGCAACGCGAAGTTCGACACGATCGTGGCGGCCACGGTGCGGGACGAGTGGCTGTTTTCGCCCGCGATGCGCCGCGGCAAGAAGGTCAGGGTCCTCGCGCAGCAGGGATTCCGCGTCAGCTTCACCGGCGGCAGTTCGCCCTATTCCCTCGACTGATGAAACGGCCGCACCTGCTTTGTCTTTTTGCGCTGGCCGCCGTCCTGCCCGGCGCCGCCCAGGACGATCTTCCGATCGAGGACCTCATGCGCCGGATGAACGAGCAGAAGGCGGCGGACGCCCCCCGCGTCGATTCGAAGCGAATCGTCAACGAATCGAATTCCTTCCTGAAGGAACGCGAACCCGCGATGACCGAGGAGGAGTACGCGCTTTACGAGAAAGTCGTGACGATGCTCACGACCAATCCCGCGTTCGCGCTGAAAATGCTCGAGGCGATGATGAACGACAAGGAGCCGCCGAGCCCCGCGTTCGAGTTCATCCTCGGCAATGCCTGCTACGCGGCGGGCCAGATCGAGCGGGCGGAGAAAAGTTATCGCAGCGCGGTGAAGCGGTACCCGAATTTTGTCCGAGCGTGGAATAACCTCGGTTTGCTTTGCTACACGAGCAACCGCTTCGCCGATGCCATCCCGTGTCTTTCGAAGGCGGTCGTGCTCGGCGACCGCGATCCCTCGACGTTCGGGCTGCTCGGTTTCTGCCTCGAGAAGGAGGGCAACGTGGTGTCGGCCGAGATGGCCTACATGCAGGCGCTCAGCGGCGATCCCGCCAACCCGGACTGGAAGGAGGGGCTGCTTCGCATCTACATCGAAGGAAAACAATTCGGCCGCGCGGAAAACCTCATCGCCAAACTGGTTCAGGAACGGCCGGCCGAGAAACGCTTCTGGCTCACGCGCGCCGGGGTGGCGCTCGCGCAAGGACGGAAGATCGAGGCCGTCGTGTTGCTGGAGACGTCGGTGGGCATCGGCGTCGCCGGCGCGGACGAACTCCTGCTCCTCGGGGATCTCTACGCCGAGCAGAATCTGGCCGTCGAAGCCGTCGCGGCTTATCAGAAGGCGCTCGGTTCCGAGCGGGATCGCGGCGAGCAAAGACTGCTTCGTTTTGCGCACATCCTGATCGCTGCGGGCGAACTCACGGAAGCCGAGCAGACGCTGGCCGCGCTGAAAACAGAGCTGACTCCCCACGGACGGCTCGCGTTGCTGCAGGGCCGCGCGGACCTGCTGATCGCGCGCAAACGGTGGGCCGAAGCCCGCACCGAAGCGGAGACGCTGCTCCAGCTGGCGCCGCTCAACGGCCGCGCGCTCCTCACGGTGGGGCGCACCTATGCGGAAGAGCACGACGTTCCGCGTGCGATGATCGCGTTTGAAGCGGCCTGTCAGATTCCCGAGAGCACGTACCGGGCGTGTCTCGAACTCGCCGCCTTCGAGCTGAAGAACCGCCGTTACGCGAAGAGCGTTTCCTATCTGGAGAAAGCCCTGGGCATTCACAAAACCGAAGCGGTCGAGGATTATCTCGCGCGCGTCAGGACACTGCTGCCGCGCGGCGGAGATTCGGGCTGAAACCGGTCGGCTCCGGCCGTGGCCGGTTAAAAACTAAATTCGTCCCTCACGATCATGAACCTGCTGTACTTTTCTTTCCTTCGCACCGCGCGGTGGGGACGTTGCCTGGCCTTGGCCGCGCTCGCGGTCCCCGGCGCGTTCGGCGCCAGCCCCGTGTCCTCGGTCCCGATCGAGACGGCCGCGCCGAAGACCCACGTGCTTTTCGTGGGCGCGGATTTCTCGGTGGAACAGAACCGGAGGTTTTATCCGGTCGAAGATGTCACGCCGGGCGCGGTGGTGATCAAGCCCGGCAACAAGGCGGTGAACGTGCCGCTGTCGCAAAGCACCGGTCTGCTCATCACCGAAACGCTGAAAATCTCCGGCGCCAGCGTCGCGATCGACCGCCTCAAGGTCGAACGCGCCTACGCGAACGGCTCCGATCCTTTCGACCAGCTGGCGCGGGCATCGGCCCTGGCCGCCGAAAACACCGCGTTGGCGGACATCGCGCGCGGCGAGGTGATGCGGGCGAACATGGCCGTGGCCGCTGCCAGTGGCTCTTCGGGGTCGGATCGCGCGGCTGCAGCCGCGCAGAGCGCTCAGGCTGAAGCCAACTTCTCCAAGGCGATCGATGCTCCGGTCAGCCAGGTCTACGACGTCGGCGGGCAGGCCGTAAAAGCCACCGGCGAGGAAATGTTCGATGCGATCCGGATCACCTTCGCCGTGGCCGCCGAAACCGACCTCCCGCATGCCTACATCGGAGTGGTCGCGCGAATCCGCGAACGTGACAGCAAGCCCGGGCAGGTGCGCAAATGGGCTTACGTGGAGGCGCTGGGATCGATGGCCGCCGGTGTTTCCAGGAAGGTGCTGGTTTATCGCGACGGTTTTCCCCCCGGATATATCCTCGAGGGCTGCGAACTGCATTTCTACCGCGGCCGCGACGAGCTCGCGACCAACCTTTCGCGCCGGCGCGTCGAACTCTCGGACGACGAAGCGTTGGAATATCGGATCATCGAGTACATTGACGCCAACAAAGGACGCACGCTGCCGGCGGTGCTCGTGACCACGTCGCTCGCTGACACGGTGCGCCGTCCGCTGTCGTCCGTGCAGCTTAGGGAGAACTATCACGTTCGCGTGGGAAAAAATGGCAGGGTAGTGGGAGTGTTTCGCGACGCCGCGGGCAAGCAGGCGTTGCAGGACGCGGCGCTGGAATCGGCGGTGAAGACCCTCCGCTTCAAACCCGCGCTGGATGCGGGCAAGCCGGTCGAATCCATCGCCACCCTGAATTTCGGCCAGCTGAATTGATCTGCTTCCGCCCATGAAAATAAAACGTCTTTTTCTCCCGAGCGTGCTGCGCTGGATTTTGATCGCGGTGCTCGCTTCGGCTCAGGTGGGCGCGGCCGAGCTGCGACAATCCTGGGTGGGCACCTGGGCCACTTCTCCTCGCGCCGAGGATCCGGCCGCGGCGGGTGGATTGGCGCTCGAGGACGGAACGCTGCGGCAGGTGGTCCATGGATCGATCGGCGGTTCGCGCGTGCGCCTGCGTCTCTCCAACGCGTTTGGCACAAGCGCGCTTTCGTTGCATGGCGTGCATCTCGCGTCCGCGAGCGCTGACGGTGCGATCCGCGCCGGCACGGATCGTCCGCTGCTTTTCTCCGGCCAGCCGTCGGCCACGATTCCCGCCGGCGCATCGATGTTGTCGGACCCGCTGGATTTTGAACTTCCCGCGATGGGTGATGTCGCGATCTCGATCCATTTCAAATCCGTGCCCGCAACCCTCACGACTCATCCAGGTTCACGCACGACGTCGTATCTTCTGGCCGGCGATCAGCTCGCCGCGCTGGAACTTCCCGCCGCAACGAAGGCCGTGCGCTGGTTTTTTATCCAGGGACTCGACGTGGTCGACGGCAGCGGCCAGGCCGGAGCGCTTGTCGTGCTGGGAGATTCGATCACGGACGGCTACGGTTGCACCACGGATCGCAACAATCGCTGGACCGATGACCTCGCGCGTCGGCTCCAGGCCAATCCTGCCACGAGCCGCGTTGGCGTGCTCAACGCCGGCATCGGCGGCAATCGCATCCTCCGGGACGGAGCCGGGCCCAACGCCCTCGCGCGCTTCGACCGCGATGTGATCGCGCACGCGGGCGTGCGCTGGCTGATCGTGCTCGAGGGCATCAACGACATCGGCACGCGCGTGTCCGCCCAGGCGAAGGGCGAGAGCTTCGCCTCCGCCGCCGACATCATTGCCGCCTACGAGCAGATGATCGAACGCGCGCACACCCATGGCATTCGTGTGATTGGCGCGACGATCCTGCCCTTCGGCGGCAACAAAGGTTACTGGAATGCCGAGGGCGAGGCCGACCGGCAGGCGGTCAACACCTGGATTCGCACGAGCGGCCGCTTCGACGCCGTCATCGATTTCGACGCCGCGCTCCGCCTGCCGGAACAACCCGAGCGTCTGAAACCGGGACTCGACTGCGGCGATCACCTGCATCCCTCGCTCGCGGGCTACGCCGAGATGGCGCGCGTGGTGGATCTCGCGCTGTTCAAGAACTGAGGCCGTGAAGTCTGCGATCCCGAATTATTTTTTATGTGTCATTCTGAGCGCAGCGAAGAATCCATGAGGGCGTAGTCACCCGTCGCACGCTTCGAATCTCCTGCTGGATTCTTCGCTGTGCTCAGAATGACAAACAAGTTCAAGACATGACCAAACGCTTCGGAGTTACTCTCACTTTTTCGCTTCTAGCCTGCGCTCTGCTTTCGTCCGCCGCTGAGCAGCCGTCTCGTGAGCGCATCTCGATCAACGCCGACTGGCGCTTTAAAAAAGGCGATCCCGCGGGCAACACCGCGGCGTTGCGCTACGATGTGCGACCGGAGGTGAGGGAGGCGCAGGACAGCAAAGTGGCCGACGCCCGGCCGGAGGAAGCGGTGCGTCTCGGCGCTTCCGATGAGCAAGTGCTGAAGCGATGGATTCTGCCCACCGGAAACGCCTTCATCAAAGAACCGGGGCGGCGCCATGTGCGGCCGGAGGGCGATCCGGGAAGTGATGTCGAATATGTGCAGGGCGGTTTCGACGATCGCGACTGGCAACGGATTGATCTTCCGCACGACTGGGCGATCGCCGGCCCGTTTCTTGTTACCGGCAATACGGGCGGCATGGGTCGTCTGCCGAGCTGGAGCATCGGCTGGTATCGCAAGAAACTCGATCTCCCGGCGGCCGATGCGGGCAAGTCCGTCTTCCTCGAGATCGATGGTGCGATGTCCTACGCGACCGTGTGGCTCAACGGCCACCTCGTCGGCGGCTGGCCTTACGGGTATTCCTCGTGGCAGGTCGACCTGACTCCTTACGCGCGTTTCGGCGGTGAGAACCAACTGGCCATCCGCCTCGACAATCCACCGAGTTCCTCGCGCTGGTACCCGGGCGGCGGAATCTACCGCAACGTGTGGCTGACGAAAACGCAGCCGGTTCATGTGGACCAGTGGGGAACGTTCGTCACGAGCCGGGCAGTTTCCGCGTCGTCCGCCACGGTCGAACTCGCGGTGACAGTTGCCAATGACAGCGCCACCGCGCCAGCGACCGCGCGGGTTGCAACGGCCATCTATGCGTTGGATGCCGCGGGACGGCGGGTCGGCGACGTCGTCGCCGCCGTCGCTCCGGTTGAAGTGACGGTGGCCGCGCGCAGCACCGCGGTGGCCAGCGGCTCGGTCACGATTGCGCAACCGCGGCTCTGGGGACCACCACCGACCCAGCAACCGAATCGCTATGTCGCGGCGACGACCATTTTGGTGCAGGGCAAACCGGTCGACACCTATGAAACACGTTTCGGCATTCGCGACGTGAAGTTCGATCCCGAGCGCGGGGTGATCGTCAACGGCGAGCCGGTCCGGCTGCAGGGCGTCAACCAGCACCACGATCTCGGTGCGCTCGGAGCCGCCTTCAATCTGCGCGCTGCGGAGCGACAGCTGGAGATGCTGCGGGAGATGGGCTGCAACGCGGTCCGCATAAGTCACAACCCGCCCGCCCCGGAGTTGCTCGAATTGACCGACCGCATGGGCCTGCTCGTGGTGGACGAGGCCTTTGATGTCTGGGAGCGGAAAAAAACTCCGCTCGATTTTCATCTCATCTTCCCGGACTGGCACGAGCAGGACCTGCGCGCGCTGGTCCGTCGCGACCGCAATCATCCGTCGGTGATCCTGTGGAGCGTCGGCAACGAAGTCGGCGAACAATATACCGCCGAGGCGGGCGCAGCCGTGGCGCGCCGCCTCTGTGCGATCGTGCGCGAGGAAGACCCGACGCGTCCGACGACCAGCGCGATGAATTTTGCCAAGCCGGATTTCCCTCTGCCGGCCGAGCTCGACGTGATCAGCTTGAATTACCAAGGCGAAGGCATCCGGCAGGATCCGGAGTTCGAAGGCACCGATCGCATTCGCACGCCTCCGCAATACCCGGGCTTTCACCAGAAGTTTCCCGACAAATTGGTTCTCAGCAGTGAAACGGCGTCCGCGTTCAGCAGCCGCGGCGTCTACCTGTTCCCGGTGTCGCCGAAAAGCAGCGCGAGGGTGCTGGACGGACAAGGCGGGGACTCGAAGCTCCACCACGTGAGTGCCTACGAGCTGCACGCGGTGGATTTCGGTTCCTCGGCGGACAAGGTGTTTGCCTCGCAAGACCGCCATCCTTACGTGGCCGGTGAGTTCGTCTGGACCGGCTGGGATCATCTCGGCGAACCCACGCCGTACTACACGTCGCGGAGTTCGTACTGCGGGATCATCGACATGGCGGGCTTCAGGAAAGACCGCTTTTACCTCTACCAATCGCGCTGGCGTCCGGAGCTGCCGATGGCCCATCTGCTGCCGCATTGGACCTGGCCGGAGCGCGTCGGACAGGTGACACCGGTGCATGTGTTCACCTCGGGCGACGAGGCGGAATTGTTTCTCAACGGTATTTCGCTCGGCCGGAAAGCCAAGGGACCCTTCGAATACCGGCTGCGTTGGGACGATGTTGTCTATCAACCCGGCGCCCTGGAAGTCGTCGCCTATAAGAAAGGCAAAGAGTGGGCGCGGGATACCGTGCGGACGGCGCAAGCAGCGGCAGCGCTCGAGTTGAAAGCGGATCGGCGGGGGATTGCGGCTGACGGCCGTGACCTGGCCTTCGTCACGGTCCGCGTGACCGATGCCGGCGGACTCACGGCGCCTCGCGCGGACAACCCGCTCCACTTTCAGATAGAAGGGCCGGGAGAAATCGTCGCGACGGACAACGGCGACCCGACGAGCTTCGAACCGTTTGCGGCGCCGACGCGCAAAGCGTTTAGCGGTCTCTGTCTCGTCATCGTCCGCGCCAAGCCCGGCCAGACGGGATCGATCCGACTCACCGTCACCGCCGAAGGGCTCAAGGCCGGGACAACGGCGGTCACTGCCGTGAACTCCACCACGCCATGAGATCATTGAGAATCATCCGTCTTTGCAGCGTTGCTCTCGCGGTTTCCCTGGCTGTCGCCTCCGTTCACGGCGCGCTCGGCGATCCGTCGTTGCTCGGCGCGGGGGCTGCGCGTGATTTCGCGTTGGTGCGCGCCGGCTCGGCCGCTCCGCTCCTGGTTTCTCCCAATGACTGGTCCGGAGTCCGTCGCGCCGCGGGTGATCTGCAGGCCGACATCGAACGGGTGTCGGGCCAAAAGCCGGCGCTCGGCACCGGCATCGCGAGTGCAACGGTGATCATTGGTACCGTGGGACGAAGCGAGGTGATCGATGGACTCGTTGCCGCGGGCAAACTGGACGTCGCTGCGATCCGCGGACGCTGGGAGTCGTTTCTCATCGAGACCGTGGAAAATCCCCTGCCCGGAATCGAGCGCGCGCTCGTCATCGCGGGCAGCGACAAGCGCGGTACGATCTACGGCATCTACGATCTTTCGGAGGAGATCGGCGTTTCGCCGTGGTATTGGTGGGCCGACGTGCCCGTCGTGAAACGCGACGCGCTCTTTGTCTCACCCGGCCGGCGCGTCAACACCGGTCCGGTGGTGAAGTATCGCGGCATTTTCCTCAATGACGAGGCGCCGGCGCTCACCGGGTGGACGAAGGAAAAATTCGGCGGCTTCAACCAGAAGTTCTACGGCCGTCTCTTCGAACTGTTGCTGCGGTTGCGGGCGAACTATCTCTGGCCGGCGATGTGGCGTCCGCAGGCGTTCAATGTCGACGACCCGCAAAACCCCGCGCTTGCCGACGAGTACGGCATCGTCATGGGCACGTCGCATCACGAGCCGCTCATGCGGGCGCACGAGGAGTGGAGCCGCTACGGAAAGGGCCCGTGGGACTATTCGAAAAACGAGGCGGTGCTGCGGGAGTTCTGGCGCGCCAGCGTGGAGCGCACGAAAAATTACGAGAACATCCAGTCGCTCGGCATGCGTGGCGACGGCGATGAAGCCATGTCGGCCGAGACCAACACGGCGCTGCTGGAGCGGATCGTGGCCGACCAGCGAACGATCCTCACCGAGGTCGCGGGGAAGAAGATCGAGGAAGTGCCGCAGCTCTGGGCGCTCTACAAGGAAGTGCAGGGCTACTACGAAAAAGGCATGCGCGTGCCGGAGGATGTCACGCTGCTCTGGTGTGACGACAACTGGGGCAACATCCGCCGCCTGCCCACGCCCGCGGAGCGCGCCCGGCCGGGTGGTGCGGGTGTTTACTATCACTTCGACTACGTGGGCGGCCCGCGAAACTACAAATGGCTCAACACCATCCCGCTCACGAAAATCTCCGAGCAGATGAACCTCGCGTGGCAGCACGACGCGAACCGCATCTGGATCGTGAACGTCGGCGACCTGAAGCCGATGGAGTTTCCCATCGAGTTCTTCCTGCGCCTCGCCTGGAACCCTGCGCGCTGGCCCTACGAAAAACTCGGCGACTACTCGCGCACCTGGGCCGCCCGGGAATTTGGGCCGAAACACGCGGAGGAGATCGCCGCGCTCATCAACGGTTACACGAAGCTGAACAGCCGCCGCAAACCCGAGATGCTCGCGCCGGACACTTTTTCGCTCGTGAACTACCGCGAGGCCGAGTCCGTGATGAGCGAGTGGAAAGCGCTCGTCACCCGCGCCGGGAGCGTCGACACCGCACTTCCCGCCGGGTCGCGCGCCGCGTTTTTCCAACTCGTGCTCCATCCGATCAAGGCGTGCGCGATCGTGAACGAACTCCATGTCGTCGCGGGGCTGAACCGGCTTTACGCCACGCAGGGTCGCGCCTCGACGAATGCGCTCGGGGAAATGGCGCGTGAACTTTTCCGCGCCGACGCCGCGCTCACGCAGCAATGGGACGCGTTGCTCGACGGCAAGTGGCGTCACCTGATGGACCAGGCCCACCTCGGCTACACCCTCTGGCAGCAGCCGGTCCGCAACGCGATGCCGGCGGTGACGGAAGTGCAGCCTTACCCGGCGGCGGGTCTCGCACTCGCCGTCGAAGGCGATCCGATGGCGCGTCCGGGCGACTACCCCGTCCCCGCGGAAGCGATTCTGCCGGCGCTTTCCGTTTTCGATGCCCGGCCGCGGCGGTTCGAAATTTTCAACCGCGGCGAAACGCCCACGGGATTCACCCTCGAGGCCGACCAGCCGTGGCTGCGCGTCACGCCGTCGAGCGGCAGCGTCGGCCCGGATGTCCGGATCAACGTGACCGCGGATTGGAGCCAGGTTCCGTCGGGTGAACATCGCGCCAAGATAACGGTGCGCGGAACGGACACCGGCCAGACCCTCGTGGTCAAAGTTCCGGTTTCGAACCCGGTCACGGTGGGCGCGGCCGGCTTCGTTGAAACGGACCGGGTGGTGGCGATCGAAGCGCCGCACTTCGCGCGTGCGATCGCCGCGGACGGCGTCGAGTGGCGTACTTTGCCGGATTTTGGCCCGAAGCTTGGCGGCGTGACGGCGTTTCCCGTGACGCTGCCGCCGATCGCGCCCGGCGGCGGTTCGCCGCGGCTCGAATACGACGTGCATCTCTTCTCTTCGGGTGAAGTCACGTTGGAGCTGCATTGCGCGCCCTCGCTCGATTTCCAGTCCGGCGACGGCCTGCGGCTCGGCGTTTCGTTCGACGATGCCCCGCCGCAGATCGTGAAGCTCGACACGTGGGCGACGAATCAAACCTGGGACCGCGCCGTCGCCGACGGCGTTCGCCGCGTGACGACGAAGCACCGCGTCGAAAAGCCGGGCAACCACGTGCTCAAGTTCTGGCTCGTGACGCCGGGGGTCGTGCTCGAGCGCATCGTGATCGATTGCGGCGGCGTGAAGCCGAGCTACATGGGTCCACCGGAAAGTTTTCGGATTGGGAATTGATCGGAGCCCCCGTGTTCATCTGTGTCATTCGTGGTTGGAAAGCTTCACTGTCATGGCGAGGAGTCCCGCTCTGCGGGGCGACGAAGCAATCCAGCTGGATCGCGCCGAGTGCGTCAGCCCCGGCGCGCTTCGCGATGACAACGCCTTTAATCCCACCCTTATCGCTGCTCTCATGAAACTCGGACTCGGCCTTTACCGCCACATGCTCAACCGCGAGAACTTCCAGTTCGCGCGACAGGCAGGTGCGACGCACGTCGTCGCCCACCTGGTTGATTATTTCCGCGGAGGCGCCGGTCACTCGGCGACCGACGACCAGCCGCTCGGCACCGACTGGGGCTGGGGCCTCGCGGGCGATCCCGACCAACTCTGGACGCTCGACGAGCTCGTGAAACTGCGCCGCGACGTCGAGGCGGCGGACTTGAAACTCGAGGCGATCGAGAACTTCGATCCGGCGCACTGGCACGACATCCTGCTCGATGGCCCGAAGCGCGCGCTGCACACGGAGAATGTGAAGACGATCATCCGCCGTCTCGGCGAGGCGGGGATTCCGATCATGGGCTATAATTTTTCCATCGCGGGCGTCGCCGGCCGCACGAAGGGAAATTACGCGCGCGGCAACGCTCCCTCCGTCGGCATGGAAGGTCCGTACGATCTGCCGATGCCGAACGGCCTCGCCTGGAACATGGTCGTCGATCCCACGGCGCCCACGCGGGCGACGGGCACGATTCCGCCCGCGACCCACGAGCAGCTCTGGTCGCGGCTCCAGCGGTTTCTCGACGATGTGCTGCCCGTCGCGGAAAAAGCGGGCGTGCGCCTCGCGTTGCATCCGGACGATCCGCCGATGCCGACGATTCGCGGCCAGCCCCGGCTCGTTTACCAGCCCTCGCTCTATCAGAAAGTCATCGATCTCAACCCGAGCCGCGCCAACACGCTGGAATTCTGCGTCGGTTCGCTCGCGGAGATGACCGAGGGAAACATCTACGACGTCGTCGACCAGTATTCGCGCCAGCAGCGCCTCGGCTACGTTCACCTCCGGAACGTCCGCGACAAGGTTCCGCACTACAAAGAGACCTTCATCGACGACGGCGAAGTCGACGTGCTGCGCGTGCTCGCGATTCTGCACCGCAATAAATTCGAAGGCGTGATCATCCCCGATCACGCCCCCCAGATGAGCTGCGCCGCCCCGTGGCACGCCGGCATGGCCTTCGCGATGGGCTTCATCAAAGCCGGGATGAAATCGCTGGGAGCTGACTGAAATCCAAACCGATTGACCACAGACCGGCCCAGATGGTCACAGATAAATCGCTCCGTCATCTGTGCCCCTCTGGGCGGTCTGTGGTCAAAAACTTTCTACTATGAACTCTCCTCTTACTTTCCCCGCCGCCTTCTCTCTCCAGGGGGAAACCGCCCTCATCACCGGTGGCGGCAGCGGCATTGGACTTTCGATGGCGCAGGCGATGCACGCCTCGGGTGCGCGGGTGGTGCTCGTGGGACGGCGCGAACCTGAGCTCGCCGCGGCGGCGAAGGCGCTCGGCGAGCGCGCGAGTTTCTTCATTCACGATGTCACGAAGTTCCATGCCGCGGGTGCGCTCGTCGAGCGTGTCACCCGCGAGGTGGGTCCGATCACCTGCCTGGTGAACAACGCCGGCATCCAGATCAAAAAAACGGCGGTCGAAATGACCACGGAGGACTTCGAGACGATGCTGCGGACGCACATCGTGGGCGCACACGCACTCGTCCGCGCCGTCGCTCCGGGGATGATCGAGCGCAAACAGGGCAGTATTCTCTTCACCGCATCGATGGCTTCGCTCTTCGGCATTCCGTACGTGATCGCCTACACCGCGGCAAAGACCGCGATGGTTGGCATGGTGAAAGGGTATGCGGTGGAGTTTTCGCCGCATGGTGTCCGCGTGAACGCGATCGCCCCCGGCTGGATCGACACTGCGATGTCGCGCAAGGCGTTCGAGGGCGATCCCGCGCGCAAAACCAAAATCCTCGGCCGGACCCCGATGGCGAAACTCGGCATCCCCGAGGACGTGGGCTGGGCCGCCGTTTATCTGACTTCGCCCGCGGCGAAATTTGTTACCGGCGTCACGCTGCCGGTCGACGGCGGTGTGAGTATTGGTTTTTAGGTCAGCCGGTTCGCATCACGCCACCCCAACCCCTCCGACCCCAATGAAGTTCCTTGCCCGACATCTTCTCCTCATGTCGCTCGCCGCCCCGCTTGCTTCCGGCCAGGTGGCCGACCCCGTCGGTGAGTTTGAAAACCACCTCGACGTTGGCTCTCCGAAAATCGCCGGCTCCGCGACGTGGGATGCGACCGCGCAAACCTACACGTTTACCGCCGGCGGCACCAACATGTGGGGCACGCGCGACGAATTCCATTTCGCGTTCCGGAAGATCAAGGGGGACTTCATCGTTCGCGCCCGCGTCGAATTCGCCGGCGCCGGCGTCGATCCCCATCGCAAACTCGGCTGGATCGCGCGCGCGAACCTCGACCCGGATTCGCCGTACGTCGACGGCACCGAACATGGCGACCGCAAGCTCACCTCGCTGCAGTTTCGGAAAACCAAGGGCGCGATCACCGAGCAGATTCAGTTGAAGACCGTCCATGCCGACATCCTCCAGCTTGAGCGCCGCGGCAACACCTACATTTTCTCCGCCGCGAAAAACGGCGAGGTGTTCGAATCCGCCGAGCTCAAGGACTTCGATCTCGGCGAGGAGCCGCTGGTCGGCTTGTTTCTCTGCTCGCATAATCCCGAGGTGAAGGAGCAGGCGGTCTTTCATGACGTTCGTGTGATCAAGCCGGTGAAGGTCGGCTTCACGCCTTATCGTGATTTCATCGGCAGCCGGCTCGAAGTCCTCGAGGTCCACACCGGAAAACTGGCGTCGCTCTACACCTCGAAGGAACCGTTCGAGGCGCCGAACTGGACGCCCGACGGCAAATCGCTCCTTTATAACATCAGCGGTCGCGCGCCGGGGTGGGGCGTTCTCCGTCGTTTCGATCTCGCGACGCGCACGCCGCAGCCGTTCGACACCGGTTTCGCCACGCGCAACAACAACGACCACGTCCTTTCCTTCGACGGAAAATGGCTCGGCATTTCACACCAGGGCCCCGAGACCGGCGGCCGCTCCGCGGTCTACGTGCTGCCTTCCACCGGAGGTACACCGCGCCTCGTGACGCCGAAGGCTCCGTCGTACTTCCACGGCTGGTCGCCTGACGGGAAATGGCTCGTCTACGCCGGCGGCCGCAAGGAGGCCTCCAATCCCGGTGGCCCCGACAAATACGACATCTACAAAATCCACATCGACGGCGGTGAGGAGACCAAGCTGGGCGCCGGCCCTGGTCGCAGCGACGGGCCCGAGTTTTCGCCCGACGGCCAATGGATTTACTTCAACTCCACGCGCGCCGGCGGTCCGATGCAGCTCTGGCGCATGAAGCCCGATGGGACCGATCCCGAGCAGGTCAGCCATGACGAACTCAACAACTGGTTTCCTCATCTCTCGCCCGACGGAAAGTGGATCGTCTACATTGCGTTCCCCAAGGAAGTCGCGGCGGAGGATCATCCCTATTACCGCCATTGCTATCTCCGCATGATGCCGGCCGCCGGCGGTCCGGCCAAGGTGATCGCGTATCTCTACGGCGGCCAGGGCACGATCAACGTCCCCTCGTGGTCACCCGACAGCACGAGGATCGCCTTCGTGACGAACAGCGACTCGTTCTGAGACGGGTCGGAAGTTGAAAGTTGAAAGGTGAAGGTTGAAAGAGGTCGGTCGATCGATCGTTCAACTCTCAACCTTCAACCTTCAACTTTCAACCCATCGACTTCATGGATCGATCCGCGCGTGCGGGCCGATCACGGCGCCGGTGAAATGAATGCCGCCGCCGGCGGCCTGGACAGTGATGGGAGTGGTGTCGGCATCGGACACGAGCGTCTGCCATTGGCCGGGTGCGGTTGCGTAGGCGAACGAGAGATTTTTTTCTTCGCCGGTGATGCGGAGCTGAAGTTCGGCGGCGTCGCCCAGCTTGGCGCTGGCGAGGACTTCGGCCGATTTTCCGTTGGCGCATTCGAGGAAGAGATCGAGGCCGCCGGCGGTGCGGCGAACTCCGAAATAATAAAAATGCGTTTCGTTTTGAAAGGCGGCGACGCCGGCGGAGACGCCGGTTTCGGCCGGCACCGTGAGCGCGATGGTCGCATCGAAGCGCGCATGCTGCAGGCGGCGCGCGAGAAAAGAGGGATTGGCTCTGCCGGCGAGCAGTTCGGTGCGTGGGGTGAGTGCAAGGCGACCGGCGGGTGAGGTGAGACTCCACCAGGTTTCCTTGGGAGCGCGGAGCATGATCCAGAGCGGTGAAAGCGCGGGGGTGGAAAAATCGTCGCGCCACGTGAAGTTGCCGTTGAGGGGAGCGTCGTCCGACGGCGCTTGAGGGATGGCGTTTGCCACCTTCGGAGCGGAAAAGACGTGGGGCACGCGCTGGCCGGGCGGGAGGATCACCGGCCAGCCGTCATCGGTCCACCTGACGGGCAGGAGAAACGTTTCGCGGCCGGTCGTGAAGTATTTCCCGGCGAACGGACGACACGCGAGGAAGACGGACCACCAGTTGCCATCGGGCCCGACCACGAAATCGGCGTGGCCGGTGCAGGTGATCGCGTGCGGTGCGGTGCTGTCGAGATCGCGCTGGGTGAGAATCGGATTTTTGTCCCACGGCGCGAAGGGGCCGGTGGGGGATTTGCTGCGCAGGATGACTTGGGAGTGTTGGTCGCTCGTCCCGCCCTCGGCGCAACAGAGATAGTACCAGCCGTCGCGTTTGTAGAGATGCGGACCTTCGATCCAAACGGGCTTTTGGGCGAGATCGACTCCGCCGTTGACGATGATCGAGCGGGGGCCGGTCATCTTCCGCGCGGCGATGTCGAATTCCTGGATCCAGATCGCGCGGTGGCCGGAGTAGAGCGGCTTGTTGCCGGGCGGGTTGCCGTTGTTGACCATCCAGGCGCGGCCGTCGTCGTCGAAAAACAGCGAGGGATCGATGCCGTCGAAGCCGAGGAAGATCGGATCGGACCAGGGGCCGGCGGGATTTTTCGCGGTGACGAGAAAATTACCGCCCGCGTCGATCATCGTGCAGACCAGATAAAACGTGTCGCCGTGGTGACTGAGCGCCGGGGCGAAAATCCCGCGCGTGACGCCGAGCCGGTCGTAGCGCAGCTGCGCCGCCCGGTCGATGACGTGGCCGAGTTGTTTCCAGTTTACCAGGTCGCGGCTGTGGAAAATCGGGATGCCCGGGAAATAGCCGAAGGTGGAGTTGACGAGATAGTAGTCGTCACCGACGCGGCAGATGCTCGGATCGGGATAGAAGCCGGCGAGGATGGGGTTGCGGTGTTCGCCCGGCTTGAGCGGTGTTTCGGAGATCGTGTCGCGGCCGGTGTATTCGAACCAGTCGAATGTGACCGGAGCGGGCGCGGCTGCGGCGGACGCGGTGAGCAGGGCAGTCAGGGCGGAAAATGCGGTCGCGATGAGGGTCTTCATGGAAAATGGAACGCCTGTTTGTCTGTCATTCTGAGCGCAGCGAAGAATCCAACGGAAGAGACGTAGCGTTTTACCGGTGCGAATATCCAATTGGATTCTTCGCTGCGCTCGGAATGACAAACCGTGGGATAGGCGGCTGGGGAGTCAGTAGTCCCCCGGATGGCCTGGAGCGTAGCGGAGCTTGATCGCTTTGTAGTAATCGAGGTCGTGCGGGGGCGGCTCGACTCCGGCGGGAAGCGGGCGTTTCGAGAAAGTTTGGAAGTAGAGCAGACAGGCGTCGCGCCAGTCGCGGGCGTCGGCTTCCTGCCGGCGGAGCAACGCTTGCACGTGGGTGAAACGTTCCGCGTCGATCTCGCCGCGCAGCGAATCCCACTCACGTTGAAGCGCGCGCATCTCGTCGACGCCCTGTTGATAACGCAGCGCGAGTTCGTCCCAGAGCGGACGGCCCGATTTCATTTTGTGCTCCCACGGGAGATGGTGAAACCAGAGCAGAAGATTTTCCGGACAGGTGGCGGGATCTCCCCATCGCTTCGCGAGTTCGGGCGCGTATTGCGCGACGGCGTCCGAGCCGCCGGCACTTCGCGCGGCGCCGAGGCCGTTTTCGTCGGCCTGGTGATAATAGATCGACGACCAATCGGCGCGGGTGTGCGTCACCCAAGGGCCGGGACCGAAGTGATGGCCCTCGGCCATGATGTGGTGAAGGCCGAGTGGCATCGAATAGTTGACGACGGTTTCGCGGGAACCGAGGAGGATTTTTGAAATCGTGCCGGCGGTTTTCGGCGACGAACCGAACGTGAGGCGCGTCCACTCATCGGCGATCTGTTCGGAGGTGAGGGAGTGGTCCCACGCGAGGCGTCCGAAGGCGTACCAGTTGGCTTGCGAGAGCGGGTGGCCGGTCCAGTTGCGATCGGTGCCGGTGTTGGCGACGCCGGCGATGACGGAGAGTTTCGCTTCCCGGAGCGTGCCGTCGATCACGCGGGCGACCGTCGAGCCCGGTCCGCGGGCGAACGTGTCGGCGTCGAGCACTTCCTTCCACATCGGTGCGAGGTAGGCGAGGTGGGTGGCGCCGCCGAGGTATTCCTGGGTGATCTGGAGTTCGGCGGCGAGATGCGTGCGCGGCATCGCGCCGAAGAGCGGGTGAAACGGTTCGCGCGGCATGAAGTCGAGCGGGCCGTTTTTGATCTGGAGGACGACGTTGTCGCGGAACCGTCCGTCGAGGGCGGCGAACTGGTTGTACGCCTGCTTGACGCGATCCTCGCGATTGTCGGCGGCGTAGACGAATGCGCGCCACATCACGATGCCGCCGTGCGGCGCGAGCGCGTTGGCGAAGAGATTCGCGCCCTCGGCGTGATTGCGGCCGTACTCGTTCGGACCGGGCTGGCCCTCGGAGTTTGCTTTCACGACGAAGCCGCCGAAGTCGGGGATGAAGCGATAGATCTCGGCGACCTTCGCGTTCCACCACGCGATCACCTCCGGGTCGAGCGGGTCGGCCGTCGTGAGTTTTCCAATCTCGATCGGGGCGCTGAAACGCGCCGTGAGGTAAACGCGAATGCCGTAGGGGCGGAATTCGTCGGCGAGCGCGGCGGCCTTCGCGAGGTATTCGGGCGTGAGGACGAGGGCGTTGGCGTTGACGTTCGTGAGGACGGCGCCATTCAACCCGATCGACGCGCAGGCGCGGGCGTAGTCGCGGTAGCGGGCGGAGCGGACGTCGGGGAGATGGTACCATTCCCAGAGGGAGAAGCCGGCATAGCCGCGCTCCACGAAACGATTGAGGTTGTCCCAGTGATTGAGAATGCGGCGCTCGATTTTGGGTTCGCTCGTGAGCTTGAGATGCTCGATTGGCTGGCGCAGCTGCAAATGGCGGAGCAGCGCGAAAGCCCCGTAAAGGACGCCAATGTCGCGCGACGCGGAGATCGTGATCGTGTTGACGCTGTCGTCGCTGACGAGTCCGGGCAGCTGGAATCCAGGCTCGCGGCCCACAAAGACGAAGTAGCCGTCGTTTAGCCGGGACACGCCGTGGTTGGCTTGGACTTTTATCGGGATGTCGTGGCCGAGCAGCCCGCGAATTCCCTCGGCGAGCTCTCTTCGCGCGGCATCGATCGACGGGGTCTCGTTGCCGCTCGGAGTGAGCAAAACGATCCGCCCTAACCCCGCGCGGTACGCAGCAAGTGGGGCTTCTTCGGTAATCGGCTCGTAACGGAGCCAGAGCCGATAACCGTCATCGGCCCGAGCTGCGAAGCAGCTGACGCCGAATAAAAGTAAGACCAGCGTACGCAGCAGCATAAAATCAAACCGCGGCTTTCGCGCGGCGCGCGGCCAGTTCGTCGGCCATCTGGAGGGTGAGTTTCTTGTTCAGCTTGCAGGCGGCGATCGCGACCGCCGCGCCCACGAAAAGCAGGCCGACCATCACGCTGCTGGAAACAAAATAGCCCCGGACGGCGTTGGCCGCGGTCGGCAGCTTGGTGTCGTAGTCCCACAGGCCGGCCATGATCCAGAGAAACGCCGCCGAGCCCAGGGCGAGTCCCGACTTCAGGGCGAAGCCGATCGTGGCAAAGACCATGCCGGTGAAGCGGCGTCCGGTCTGCCATTCCGAATAATCGGCGGCGTCCGCATACATCGCCCACGCCACCGCGATGGTTGGCGCGTAGGTGATGGAACCGATGACCGCGAGCGCCAGCATCCCGAGCGTGTTGGTGGGAGCGAGCAGGTAGTAGGCAAACGAGTTGAGCGCGGACAGCGCGAAGCCGGTGCCGATCACGGCCTTCTTGCCAAACCTTTTGGAGAGACCGGCGGAAAGGATGATCACGACGACCGTCGTGGCGAAGCCGGCCATGTTCATAATGCTGTTGAACACATCAGCCACGTTGGAGCTCGCGATGTTGTCCCGGGTGCCGTGGACGATGTAGCCCAGCCATTCCAGCGCTCCGCTCTGGCCCGCCGGTCCGGACGAGGTGAATCCGAGTTTCGCCACGAAATCGAACATCGCCGCCTTGTCGGCGTAGTGGTGATAGAAGTTGTAGTGGGCGCCGCCGCGGTAGGCCAGCATCGCAAAGTTGAAGACCGTGAAAATGACGAGGGTGAACCACGGGCTGTTTTTGAGCAGGTCCTTGAAATCCTGTTTCGGCGATGCCTGCGCCTCCACGACGGGTTTAACGCGCTCGCGCGTGGTGAGGAAGGTGATGATGAAACAGATCAGGCAGACCACGGCCCAGAGGGTCATCGTCATCTGCCAGCCGTGCGCGCGATCGTGTCCGCGCGCGAACTTGGCCACCAGCGGGAGCGTGAAGCCACCGACGATGAACTGGGCGATGTTGACGGCGACGAAGCGGTAGGAGTTGAGCTTCGTGCGCTCGTTCAAATCGCTCGTCATGACGCCCCCCAGTGCCGCGTACGGCATGTTGTTCATCGAGTAGAGCGTCATGAGGATCGTGTTCGTGATGCCGGCGTAGGCGATCATCATGCCCATGCTCCAGCCCTGGGGAGTGGTGTAGGCGAGAACCATGACGATCGCCCAGGGGATCGAGGTCCAGATGACCCACGGGCGGAATTTGCCCCACCGGGTGTTGGTGCGGTCGGCGAGCACGCCCATGATGGGATCGAAAACCGCGTCCCACAGCCGCGGCCACAGCAGGATCGCCGCGGCGGCGCCGGCGGAAAGACCGAAGACGTCGGTGTAGAAATTCAGCTGGAAAAGAACCATCGTCATGAAGACGAAGTTCGCGGCCGCGTCGCCGAGGCTGTAGCCGATTTTCTCGGTGACGGAGAGTTTTTGGGAACGGTCGCTCATGGGGTTTCTGGGGTGGAGCTGGAACGCAAACAACGCACGCGGCTGAGGGGGAGGGATTCACCGCGCCGGCGCGGTCTCGCAGACTTTCAGTGGTGCACGCGCGGACAACAGGGGCAAGGAGCTAACAATAGACTTGAGCCGGCTTCGCGGTGCGAGTCCGATGCGCCGCGATGAACGAGCGCCGGACCACCCTAGCCGATGTCGCACGCAAAGCGGGCGTGCACGTGACGACCGTCTCGCTCGCGCTGCGCAACCACCCGCGCCTCCCGCAAACGACGCGCGAGCGCATCCAGAAAATCGCCGAGCGGATGGGTTACCGGCCGGATCCGATCCTGCAGGCCCTCGTGGCCTACCGCGGAAAAACCATGGAACGGCGCAATCCGCCCACGCTGGCCTACGTGACCAACTGGAACACGCGGCTCGGCTGGCAGAAGGTCACGGCGCATCCGCAGTTTTATGCCGGCGCACTGGCGAAGGCGAAGGAGCTGGGTTTCAGCCTCGATCATTTCTGGATGGGCGAACCGGGGCTCACGCATACGCGGCTCAGCGGGATCCTGCAGGCGCGCGGGATCAATGGCATCATCATCGCGTCGCACATGCGCGAGGTGGATGTGGCGCTGCATTTCGACTGGGAGCGCTTCAGCGCGGTGAAGATCGATTATTTTCCGCATCAGCCGGGACTGCACAACGTCACCAACAACCAGTGCGACATCGTGCGGCTCGCGATGCAGCGGCTGATGGCCGCGGGTTACCGCCGCATCGGGTTCGTGATGCACCGCGGCTGGGATCACAGCGTCGATCACCTGTGGTCGGCCGGTTATTTGTGCGAGCAACAGGGCCTCGCGCCGGAGCATCACATCCCGATGTTTCTCTTTCCCGATGCGGAGCCGATCGAGAACTGGATGAACGAAAGCAAATCGCACGTCGTGGCCCCGTCCGAAAAATTCTCCCGCTGGTTCAAGAAATACAAACCCGAGGTCGTGATCAGCAAAGGCTCGTTCATCCAGCCGTGTTTCGCCGAGCTCGGATTGCGCGTGCCGCGCGACACCGCGTTCGTGGACGTGTTTCTCGACGGGGCCGACGGCAAGACCGCGGGCGTGCGGCAGAACCACGACATCGTGGGCGAGCTCGCGGTGGAAATTCTCGCCGGCCAGCTCCACCACAACAAATACGGCGTGCCGGAAATCCCGACGACGACCTTTGTCGAAGGCACGTGGTTCGACGGCGCGTCGTGTCCGCCCCGCGTGTGATCCGGCCATATTACCGTACCGGAAAATTTCTGTAGTCGTCCCGGGGTTTCCGGGGTCCCTTGGGTGAAGTCAGCACCCCCAGCGAAGCAGAATCCCCATGCATCATCGCACTCGTCTTAAATTCGCCGCCGGCCTGGCCGGAATTTTCCTGGCAACCTCGCCCGGCGTCGCGGCCGCCGACTATCCCGTCCAGCCCGTGCCATTCACCGCGGTCCGCATCACGGGTGGTTTCTGGCAGACGCGCCAGGAGATCAACCGCACGGTCACGCTGCCGTTCGCGCTGCAACAGTGCGAGGAGTCCGGCCGGCTGAAAAACTTCGACCTCGCCGCGGACACCATGCGACGGCGCGCGGCGGGGGAAAAAGAGTTCCAGCACAAACCGCCGACGATTTATCCCTTCGACGACACCGACGCCTACAAGGCGATCGAAGGCGCCGCGTATGTCCTGAGCATGAAGCGCGACGCGGTTCTCGAGGAGCGCCTTGACCAGTGGATCGCGCGCATCGCGGCGGCGCAGGAGCCGGACGGCTATCTCTACACGTTTCGGACGATGCACCCGGATTCCCCCGGACATAAGTGGATCGACCAGGAACGTTGGAAAAAAGATCCGGGCCTCAGCCACGAACTCTACAACGCCGGCCATCTCTACGAAGCCGGTGTGGCGTATTTCCAGGCGACCGGAAAACGCACGCTCCTCGATGTCTGCCTGAAAAATGCGGAACTGCTCTGGCGCGATTTCGGCGATGGCAAACTCCGCATCGCGCCGGGTCACCAGATTGTGGAAATGGGTTTGGTGAAGCTCTACGGCGTCACGCAGGACCCGCGTTACCTCGATCTCGCGCGGATCTTCCTCGAGGCGCGCGGCCCCGGCGGTCCCACTTACAACCAGCTGCACAAACTCGTCGTCGATCAGGACACCGCGGTCGGCCACGCGGTGCGGGCGAACTACATGTACGCCGGCATGGCGGATGTCGCGGCGCTGACCGGCGATGCGCGGTATCTCAGTGCGATCACGAAGATCTGGGAAAACGTCGCCGCCAAAAAACTTTATCTGACCGGCGGCGTCGGGGCGCTTTCGGCGGGCGAGGCGTATGGCGCCGACTACCAGCTGCCGAACAACGGCTATAACGAAACCTGCGCGGCGGTCGCGCTGATGATGTGGAATCACCGGATGTTTCTGCTCTCGGGCGACGCCAAATACATGGACGTGTTCGAGCGCACGGCGTTCAACGGCTTCCTCAGCGGCGTGTCGAATTCGGGCGACCGTTTTTTCTACCCAAACCCGCTGATCTACGACGGCCAGAAGAAAAACAACCACGGGTTCGCCGGTCGCGCGCCGTGGTTTGGCTGCGCGTGCTGTCCGCCGAACCTGCTCCGCACGCTCGCCGCGCTCACGGGCTATTTCTACGCGGTGCGCGACGACGCGCTGTACGTGAACGTCTTCGCCCAGAGCGAAGGCGAAGTGAAGATCGCCGGCACGACGGTGAAGCTCGCGCAGACCACGGATTATCCGTGGCAGGGAAAAGTGCAGATCGCCGTCACGCCGGAGAAGGCCGCGAAGTTCACGCTGCGCGTCCGCATTCCAGGCTGGGCGCAAGGCACGCCGGTTCCCTCCGATCTCTACACGTATGAGGCTTCCTCGACGGACGCCCCCGCTTGGTCGCTAAGCGTCGCCGGCGAAAAAATCGCTGCGCGCCCGGAGCAGGGATTCGTTTCGATCACGCGCGAGTGGAAGAGCGGCGACGTCGTCGAACTCGATTTGCCGATGCCGGTGCGCACGGTGCGCGGCCACGAAAAAGTCGCGGCGATTCGCGGGCAGGTCGCATTCGAGCGCGGGCCGGTGGTTTATTGCGTGGAGGATGTCGACTGGGCGAAGTCGCTCGACCAGCTCTCGGTTCCCGCGAGTGCCTCGGTCGCTCCCGAGGAGCGCGCACAGTTGCTCGGTGGCCTCACCGTCCTGACGATCGACGGAGCAAAGGCCGGCGAAACCGCCGCCCCGCGCATTACGGCGATTCCGTACTACGCCTGGAACAACCGCGGCCTCGCGCCGATGACGGTCTGGCTGAGGCGCGCGGAATAAGGGCAGGATTTTCCGAGCTGTAGGAGCGGCTTTACGCCGCAACCGATTGTTTTGCTGAGCCATTCTGAGCGCAGCGAAGAATCCAGCAGGAGATGCGAAGCCTGACAGCGGGTGCGAATGTCCAAGTGGATTCTTCGCTGCGCTCAGAATGACAAAAAGGAGGGAGGCGTGGCAGCCGCCGCAGGCGTCCTAGTGCGGTCTACTCGAACGCCTGGCGTGAATTCGTTTTGAGGTAGCCGGCGATCTCGGTTGCGAAAACCTCGCCGAACTCGGCGCGCTTTTTCTCGCCGACGCCGGGGATGCCTTCCATCGCGTCCACCGTTTCCGGATAGTGCCGCGCCATCGTGCGCAGCGTGGTGTCGCCGAAAATAATGTAGGCGGGCACGCTGCGCTCGTCGGCGAGCTTGCGCCGGAGCGTGCGCAGGCGCTCGAACAGGATTTCGTCGCACGTGATGTCGCCTTCGCGGCGCGCGACCCGCTTCGCCTTCGGCAAATCCATCGGCTTCGTCAGCGTGACCGGTGTGCGGGCGCGGAGGACGTTCATGCCCTCGACGGTGAGCTCGAGCGTGGCGAATTCCCCGCTCGCCACCGCGACATAGCCGAGCCGAGTGAGCTCGCGTCCCACGGCAGCCCAGGCGGGGCGGGGCAACTCCTTGCCGATGCCGTAGGTGGTGAGACGGTCGTGATTCCAGCGGCGGATCTTATCGGTGTCGGCGCCGGTGAGGACTTCGACGATGTGGTTCAGCCCGACGCCGAAACGGCTGTTTTGCTGGATCCGGTAAACGCAGGAGAGGAATTTTTGCGCGACGATCGTGCCGTCGTAGGTGTCGCGCGGTTCGGAGCAGTTGTCGCAGGCGCCGCAGTTATCGATCGGGAATTTTTCGCCGAAATATTCCAGCAGCTCGGCGCGGCGGCAGCTGCTGTTTTCCGCGTAGTGCATGATCTGCCGGAGCTGCGCGCGGGCGACCTGCTGTTCGTGCGCGTCGGTGATCTCGTCGAGGAAATGATTCTGTTTCGCGATGTCGCCGGCGCTGAAGAGGAGCAGGCAGTCCGCCGGCAGACCGTCGCGGCCGGCGCGGCCGGTTTCCTGGTAGTAGCCCTCGATGTTTTTCGGCAGGTCGTGGTGGATGACCCAGCGGACGTTGGGCTTGTTGATGCCCATGCCGAAGGCGATCGTCGCGCAGATGATGCGCGTGTCGTCGCGGAGAAACTGCTCCTGGTTGCGCCCGCGCTCCTCGGCGCTGAGGCCGGCGTGATACGCGCGCGCGGGCCAGCCGCGGCCGGCGAGGGCTTCCGCGACGCGCTCGGCGGCGGCGCGGCTCGCGCAATAGACGATGCCGCTCTCGTGCTCCCGCTTGCGGATGAACTCGATGATTTGCTTCGTCGGCTGGTCCTTCGGGATGACGCGGTACGTGAGATTCGGCCGGTTGAAACTCGCGACGAACGTCTGCGGATCGCGGAGTTTCAGGTGCGAGATGATGTCGGTGCGCACGCGCGACGTCGCGGTGGCGGTGAGCGCCATGACGGGAACATCGGGCAGCGCGGCGCGGAGTTTCGCGAGCTGGCGGTATTCGGGCCGGAAATCGTGTCCCCATTCGGAAACGCAGTGCGCTTCGTCGATCGCGAGGCAGGTCACGTTCCAGGCTTTCAGGTTTTCGACCCAGCCCTCGAGCATCAGCCGCTCGGGCGCGGCGTAGAGCAGCTTATATTCGCCGCGATGCAGGCCGCGGAGGCGCGAACGCGCCTCGTTGGCGTCGAGGGTGGAATTGAGAAACGTCGCCGCGACCCCGCTCGCCTGGAGCTGGTCGACCTGATCCTTCATCAACGCGATCAACGGCGACACCACGACGGTGAGCCCGGGGCGGGCGAGGGCGGGCAGTTGAAAGCAGAGCGATTTGCCGCCGCCGGTGGGAAGCAGGGCGAACACATCCTGGCCGGCGAGCGTCGCCTCGATGATTTCGCGCTGGAGCGGCCGGAACGTCGAATAGCCGAACGTGCGCTTGAGCAGTGCGGAAAGATCGGGTGTGGCGTTGGCGACGGGCATCGACACCAGACTTAGGCGCGGGGGCAAACCGAGCGCACGAAAATTGTGCGTGCTCGGTTTAATCTCTCCGGATGGCAGCCGGATGCGCGAGAGTTGAGGGCTTTTCGGGAAACGGTTCGCGGCCCTGCACCGCCTCGAGGCCGCGAGCGACGGGCAGTGCCAGCGTGGCGAGCGACGGGTGGCGCCGCGGCTCCCGCACCAGCACTTCGGCGAGCGGGTCGGCATAAACCAAACTCCAGCCGCGGGCCTGCAGGAGGCGAACGCCACCGCTCCGCGCCGGAAGCAGGGCGATATCCGCCGACAACAAATCCGGTGACGCCGCCGGGGACTCCTCGCCGCGGTAAAACTTCCAATGCGCCTCGATCACCGCGCGGGAGTAAATCGTGTCGAGCCGGCCGTCGAAGGAGATGCGATTGTGCGGCAGCTCCCACATCGCCTGCTGTCCCCAGTCGAAAAACACCAGCAGCCGCCCTTCGAGCGGATGCGCCCGGAGAAATTCCAGCGCGGCGCACGGAAAGTCGTCGCGTTCCACTTCGATCCGCCAGGGCGAGACGCGCGGAGCGGCGAAACTCTTGGCGAGCGCGATCGTTCCGCCGGCGAGCAGTGCGATCGTGGCGACCGCCCGGAATCCTTTTTGCTGGAAAGCGGCAATCAAGTTCGCCGCGTGTGGCCGGACCCGCTGCAGCAAATCGAGCAGGTGAGGCGGCGTGCTGATCAGGTTGGCGAGACAGAAAAGCGGGAGGTGGCGCTGGTGGCGCAAGGCCATGATGAGAAGCAACCCCAGCACCGCCGCTTCCCAAGCCGACCGCTTCCGCCGGCTAGCGCACCACGCGATCACGCTGACGAGCGCCACGAAGAAAAACGTGAGGTGTTCGGTGTCGAGGGGAGTTGCGCGCCATTCCGTGATTTCAGGGCGCAGATAAGCGACGGAACCGATCAGCCAGCGCAGCATTTCCCTTCCTTCCGGCATCGAAAAGAGGCCGCCCACGGCGAGCAGGAAGGCGATGAGCAAACGCCACCCGGCTCCCGGAGGCACGGCGACAAAAGGACGGCGCATCCGTTGTCCACTCATAATGCCTTGCGCTCCGGTGACGATCGCCGCGACCGCGGTGATCAACAGGCCAACGAGCACTCCGCCGTGGGTGTACATCCACGCCCACAGCAGGGGCGGAATCATCAGCATCGCCGCCCGGCTCCCGGCGAACGCGCGACGAAGCAATCCGAGCAGCAGCACCAGCCCGAGCAACGTGAACAGTTGGGGACGGGCCGAGAATCCGAGAGCGAGGCTGTTGGTCGAAGCGGCGAAAAGCGCGAGCGTGGTGAATTTAAGTCCCGCTTCGGCTTGGCCGCGGTGCGCTTCCCGCCACGCGAGAACCAGGACGATCAAGGCCATGGCGATCGTCAGCAGCCAGAGTCCCGTCGCGCCGCCGGAGCGGTGAACGGCTCCGAGCGCCAGTTCGGCGGCGATTTCGTGATTGGTCCACGGAACGCCGGCCGCGGTCCACGAAAACGGATCCACCGTCTCGGCGCGGCCGAGTGCGATCATCCGCTGTCCGTAGAGGACGTGGCCCCAGAGGTCGTTGTCGGCGGTGTTGTCGGAAAACCGCCACCAGGCGAAGGCCGCGACGGCGAAAACAAAGGCGGCGCAAAGGACGCGTTGCAGAAAATCGCGCGGAGGCTCCGGCGGGGTGTTCAATGCGCGCAGCGAAACAGCGGAGCCGGTTTCACTCAAGCTGTGTTCGTGCGAACGCGATCCGCTTCAACGCGAACGGAGCCCGAGCCATTGGGTGAACGCCTGCAAGGCCGGCCCGACGGTGTGGCCCCGACGCACGCGGCGGGAGAGAACCGACAGCTTTCCGGCGATGCGATCCGCGCGCGGTTCGATGTGGCCGACCAGCTCCGCGCCCGAGAGGACGGGAAGGGCGTAGTGTCCGCGCACACGCTTGTGCAGGGGCGTGTAGGCCTCCCACACGTAGTCGAAATTCCAGAGCGCCGCAGTGACACGACGGTCGTAGATGAGCGGATCGAGCGGGGCGAGCAGGTGGACGGAGGGAGTTTCGATTTTGGATTCCCGATTTTCGATTTCGGCCACCAGGAGAGGTGCGTCTTCGCGGAGACAGTGCAGCACCGGGCAATCGGCCCCGGCGATCGCGAGCGGCTGGACGAGATCCTCGATGGCTTTGAGTTCATCGCGCTTCAGCAGGGCGATGCGGCGCTGCCGAAGTTTCAGCAGCGCGAGCCAGCGGGCGGTGTCGCGGGCGGAAGGCTCGGGTTGGGCGAGCACCGAAGCCGGCAGGACGCGCTCGGGCAGATCGTAGAGCCGGCGGATGCCAACGCGTTTCGCGATGAGCACGCGGCCGTGGAAAAATAATTTCTGCAGGGTCGCCTTCGCGAGGGTGGTGGCGCCCCAGATTTTCCGGCCCCGGCGCGGATCGTCGATTTGATCGGAGGAAAGCGGACCTTGCGCGGCGATCCCGGCGAGAATGCGCGGGGCGAGTTCGCGTTCGCGCGGGGTGAGTTTTCCGGCCCAGGCGCCGGTGCGTTTGGGGCGCGTGCGCATGGCCGCGAGCAGATGGGGCCACGCGTCGAGGGGAAACGCCGCGAGCACGTTGTTGTGCGGCAGGTGGTGTTCGAAGGCGACCCGCGCGGCGGGCGGGAGAGGATCGTTTTCGCCGTGCAAGTGGCGCATGAGGCCGCCCTCCCGATAATTCGCGACGCGGTTGCGCAGGATGAGGTCGTGCATGCGCCCGCAGATATTGATCGGGTCGATTTGAACGAACCCGAGGTGCGCGAGAGCGGAAGCGATGCCGGTGAAGGGAGCGTCGAGTCCGTGGACGCGAAGGAGGAACCGGCGGGCGGCGAGGGGAGTTAGTTTCAACGCGGGCGGCACGCGTGGAGACATGAGTTGCCCCGCCGGAAAAAAACAAGGCCGCGTCGACGGGCGACGCGGCCAATGACTGGTTTGCGCGAGAGCAATCGCGCCCCTGCCGCTGAATGAAATCAGGCGGCAGCGAGGCGACCGCTGGCGCGGGCGGGCTCAAACCAATCCGAAGGTGCTGACTCCGGAGCGAACTCCGGGCACATCTCGGCGAGGAGCGTGCGGAGATTTTCGCGGGCGCGGGCGATGCGGCTCTTCACAGTGCCGACATTGATCCCGAGCGTTTGCGCGATTTCGTCGTAGGAGTGGTTCAGGTTGTTGCGCAGCGTGAGGATTTCACGGTGGCGGGCGTCGAGTTTCTCCATGCAGCTCGCGATGAGCGCCGAAAACTCGCCGGTCGCGGCTTCACGGGAGGGATCGGGAGCCTCCGAGGCGACGAGCTCGGTGAACGTGGCATTCGTCTCTTCGCCGAGGGGGCAGTCAAGCGACAGCGTGGCGTGACGGCGGCGGCGGAAGAAATACCAGTAACGGTTGCGCGCCAGATTGACAGCGATGCGGTGGAGCCAGGTGGCGAGCGAGGAATCGCCGCGGAAGCGTCCGAGGCCGCGGTGGGCGCGGATGAAGGTGTCCTGGGTGATTTCCTCGGCGTCGGCGCGATTGCGGAGCAGGCCGAGGACGATGGTGAATATCTTACGCTGGTAGCGTTCCATGATCTCGATGAACGCGGTGTCGTCGCCGCTATTGAAGCGGCGGACGAGCTCGGCGTCCAAGGCGGCCTCGCTCTTGGAGGCGGCGGCGCGCGTGGCGCGATCAGCGGAGGCCGGGTTTTCCGCGGAGACGTCCGCGGTGAGGGTGGTGGTGGGCATGGTGGAAGTGGATGATTTTAAAAGGACGGACATGCCTCCCTCCTTACCTCGATGCGTGCCACCAAATGCTGGCAATGGGTTAAGTGGCTGGTGAAATGACGTTTCAGATTCTTTGGTTCGATTTGGCGCCGATTCGGCACGGCCTTTTTCCGTGCACCTTGCGCGCCCTTGCCCGGACCCCCGCTGCAAAATGCAAAGGCGAAAACGCCACGCGCGCTGGATGCCGCGGGTGCGCGCGGGTCCGCGGCGCGCACCGCGAAACTTTTTTTTGTGAGAAGCAGTCGGGCACGGGAGAAAGCAAGTTCCTCGTGCGGCAGGTCGCGGCGCAAAAAACAAATCGATCAGGCCGCGGTGGGCGGTGGGATGGTTTGCAGACCCACAGAGACGGGCGCGTCACACCGATTTCTGGACGCGTTACTTTTCCGCGACGTGCGGCAAGCATCCTGCTCAATGCTTGACGAAAAAAAGTGCGGGGTCTTGCCTGCAGCTCAGAATATTGGAAATCGCCCACAACGGGTGATTCCTCGGGGAGGAAAAGGGCAGTCAGGCGAACCTAAGAACTACCGACTATGAAAAATTCCCATGTGAGGCAGCTGCTGATGACGGTTTTGCTGCTATGTTTGGCAACAACGACCTCTGTTTTCGGCCAGATCGTAAGCGCAGGTCTAACCGGTTTGGTCCGCGACACGGCCGGAGGTCCGGTTGTCGGAGCCACCGTCACCGCGGTGCACCGTCCCACCAATGCCACCGCGATCGCGGTGACCAATCAGTTTGGGCGCTTTTCACTGCGCGGGCTTCCGGTGGGCGGACCCTTTTCCGTGACGTCCAGCGCCGATGGATTCACGACGGGCGAGGCGACGGATGTCTTCACTGAACTCGGCAGCGACGTGGACGTGACCCTCACGTTGAAGTCGAACGTCGTGGTGATGGAAAAATACACCGCGAGCGCGAGCAGCAACGACCTCGACGCCACCGCGGCGGGCACGGGCTCAATTCTCAACAGCGATCGCATCGCCGTGCAGCCGAACCTCAACCGCTCCTTCGCGGACATGATCCGGACGAATGCCTTCGTGACGGTTCGTGCCGGCGGCGACCGCATCACGGCGGTCGGTCAGAACAACCGGTTCAACAGCATCTCGGTCGACGGTGCGCGTATCACGGATGCTTTTGGCATCAACGCGTCGGGGCTGTTTTCTTTCAACAATCCCTTCTCGTTGGATGCGCTGGAGCAGTTCAGCGTGGATATCTCGCCCTACGACGTGCGCCGCAGCGGCTTCACGGGTGCGTCGATCAACGCGGTCACCAAGAGCGGCACGAACGAGTTTCATGGCTCCGCCTACTACATCGTGACCGACGAGGATCTGCAGCAGCCGGACATCATCGGTGCGAACGCGAACATCCGCACGTTTTCCGAGGAACGAACCTACGGCTACACCCTGGGCGGCCCGATCTTCAAAAACCGGCTGTTCTTCTTCGCCAACTGGGAGCGGTCGACCCGCGACAGCGTTCCAGTCGCCCCTGTTTACATGCCCAACGCCACGGACCTCGCGACCATCCAGTCGCGTCTGGCCCAAATCAATACGCTCACCAGCAGCTCGTTCGACTTCGGCGGCATCAGCGGGGGCGCCAATCGCACGCAGGACACGAAGCGGTTGATCAAACTCGACTGGAACATCAACGCCGACCACCGCATGACGCTGCGTTACAGCGACACGGTGGGGACCCAGCCGAGCTTCGGCGGACTCAACAGCACGTCGTTTTCGGGTGGCGCGCCGCTGACAGGGGCTCCCAGCATCGGCCGGATCACCGCGCTGACGTCCAACTTCTACACCCAGCTCCGCAAGGAAAGGGTCAAGGCGGGCCAGATTTTCAGCAACTGGACGCCGAGCCTGAAGACCGCGCTCGCCTACTCGAAAGTTTCCCTGAACCAGGATTCCCCGACGCCGATCAACTTCCCGGAGGTCCGGATTTATAACGTGGCCGGCACCGACACCAACACGGGTGCCGCCATTCCGAACGGCGTGGTGGTTCTCGGGACGGAGAATGCCCGCCATGGCAACAAAATCGATGTCCTGACCGAGACCTACAGTGCCAGCGCCGACTATAACTGGGGCCGGTTCACCTTCTCGGGCGGCGCCGATCATGAGGAAAGCAGCTTCCTCAATCTTTTCCGTCAGGCGTCGTACGGTGTCTTTGGTTTTAACGGCGTGACGAATTTCGTGAACGACGTGCCTTTCGCCTTCGGCCGGGCCCTCGTGCAGAACGGATTCGAAATCGCCGACATCAGCGAGTTCGAGCAGACGGGCCTTTTTGCCCAGGTAAAAACGGAGCTCTCGCAACGCCTGAATTTCACGCTGGGCCTGCGCTACGACACGATGGGCAGCGCGATTCCGCCGACAGCCAATCCCGCTTTCGCCGCGGCCTTCGGTGTCACCAACGCCTCCACGATCGACGGGACCGATCTCCTGGCCCCCCGGGCCAGCTTCAACTACGCGGTCGACAGCGAGCGCCGGACGCAGGTCCGCGGCGGCTTGGGAGTCATTCTCGGCCGCAATCCCTGGGTGTGGATTTCCAATGCGTACAGCGGCACGGGTGTCGGCCGTTTCGCCGACCAGCGCACCACGACTTCCCCAACGTTGGTTAACTACCTGAATACGTCCTTCGACCCGGAGAACCCGATCGGCACCTCGGCGACCGCCCCGGTCGGTGGTGTGGCGTCGATGGCCCTCAACCAGCCCGGCCTCAAGCTCCCCTCGATCATGCGCGGCAACCTGGCCGTCGATCACAAGCTGCCCTTCCTGAACGCCACCATCACCGCCGAGTACGTGCACACCGACGTGATCGACGCGATGTTCATTGATAACATCAACCTGCGTCCGATCGGCAAGGGCGCGGACGGCCGCGAGCGGTTCGGCTTTGTCACCAACGCCAACGGCAGCGTGAGCGCGGGCACCGGCACGGCGCCGCGGGTCGCGGGCTACAGCAACGTTCTCCGTTTGCGGAATGTGGATACGGGCGGTTCCCAGTATTTCTCGATCGGCATCGATCGTCCGATGCGCAACGACTGGGCGTTCAATGTCAGCTACACCCGGGGTTACGCGACGGAGGCCCAAAACATGGGCAGTTCCACCGCGGGTTCCACCTGGCAGTTCAACGCGGTGTTCAACCAGAACGCGGTCGAAACCCGCCGCTCGGATTTCGAGATCCGAGACCGCATTCAGGCGGGGATCGCGAAGCGGTTCAGGTACAAATTCGGCCGCGAGATGGCGACGACGCTTTCGCTTTATTACGAGGGCCGCACCGGCAGCCCGTATAGCTGGGTCTACGCGAGTGACCTCAACACGGATGGATTCACGGGGAATGACGTCCTTGCCGTGCCGTCCGGCCCGAGCGACGCGCGATTCGATTTCACGGGCCTGAGCACGAGCCAGCTCGACACCTTTCTCGGCTTTTTCCGGACCAACGGCCTGGCGAAATTCGCCGGAGCCTATGCGCCGAAGAATTCCTTCATTCAACCCTACCAGCACCGCCTTGACCTTCGGGTCATGCAGGAGATCGGCACCTTCAAGAAGGTGAAGGTCGAGCTCTTCGCCGACTTCATCAATTTCGGCTCCTGGCTCTCCGACAATCTGTTCAATTACGTCGAGACCCTGCCGATCCCGACCAATACCGGCCTCGTGCGAAACCTTGGATCCAACGTGACGGGCACGACCGCGGCGCCGATTCCCCCGAGCGCGGTTTATAACACATCCGGGCAGATCCGGATCAACCCGGTGGGAATGTTCGACTCCACGGGCGCGATCATCATCCCCAGCAACTCAGCCATCGCGGTCAACAACGGCGAAAGCCGCTGGCGGATCCAGCTCGGCGCGCGGGTGAAATTCTAAGCCGCGGACCTTCGTTCTCTGAAAAAGGCGGCCGCGATTTGCGGCCGCCTTTTTTGTGCCCCGATATCAGGGTGCCGTGGGACGGGCTTTCCAAGCCGGTTTGCCGCGATGACGTGGCGTGCCACGATTTCAAATACGTCAGGCTTTCCCTGAATTTTAGCGCAGCCCGGATCCACGGAGTAGGGAGGATGGCCGCGCCGGCGAGAGCCTGGATCCGGAGTTTTTCCGCACCGCGATTTGCGGGTTTACGAGGAGAAAAACCGTCCCGGTCCCGCGTGAGGCCCGTTTCTCCGTCGGGGCAAACTTTGTGTGTGCGCCGCAAGCCAAAATTTCCCAAAAAATTAACACAATCCAGCCCACAAACCTATTGACGGCCAAAAACCCGGGACCAATTAGTTGTGGTCGCCGCGGGTACCGACCACATCCTGTAGTGGTCAATAACGCGTCAGTAACTTCCAATAACTTTAGTTCGCTTACGCCCGAGGCGCGCCGAAAACAGCCGTCTCAACCACAAATTTCAGCCGTTTTCCTCCTCCGTTACCCACCGGTCTCATGCAAAAGTCCTTCCAAGTCGGCGCCAAGACGTTCGTCCTCGATCAAGCGAAAGCTGAAGCCGCTTTCGCCGCCAAGAAAGTCATCAACGGTCGCGTGACCATGTGTTTCAAC
>DATAKE010000002.1:0-36910 GCA_036261745.1 Opitutaceae bacterium | reverse complement strand
GGCAGATTTCGCGGCGGACAGATTGTCGGCCGCGAGGGCAGCGGAAACTTTAGCCGAGGCCGCGAGGATTGCAGAGGTCATGGAGTCGGTTTTCATAGCGGCGGCGCTGAGTTGAAGGGCGGAAAGCAGGGAGATCGCGATGAGGAGAGAACGGAGGGAGCGAATCATAGGTGATGTGGATTGAGGGTTGGGAGAATGAAGCAGACAGAGCTAATACACCCCAGGTAACCAAATCCCTCGATGTTTCGACTATCCCCGGAGATCAGGCGCTGACATGGGGGTCTGCGCGGGAGAGTTTCCGCTCATGGAGCATCGCAAAGATTACCGGCGTAACGACGAGGATATGAACCAGCGACGATAACATCCCGCCAACGACCGGTGCGGCGAGCGGCTGCATCACCTCCACGCCGGTGCGCGAACTCCAGAAGATCGGGATCAATCCCGCGATGGCGGTGGCAACCGTCATGACCTTCGGCCGCAAACGCAGCCGCGCACCCGCCCGCACAGCATCGAGAAACTCCGGCCGGGTCAGCTCGCGACCGAGTTCCTTGCGCTTCTTTTCCACCGCTTCATTGAGGTAAACGACCATCACCACACCGGTCTGAATCGCGGTGCCGAAAAGCGCGATATAACCGACCCAGACCGCTACGCTGAAATTGAAGCCCATGAAATATTGGAGGAGCACTCCGCCAGTCAGCGCGAACGGCACCGCGAGAATCACGTGTGCCGCTTCCGCCGCCGAGTGGAATGTGAAGTAGAGCACGATGAAGATAATGAACAGCACCACGGGCATGATGATCTGCAGCGTCTCGCGTGCACGGATCTGGTTCTCGTATTGGCCGGAATACTCCACCGTCATTCCGGCGGGCAGCGTGACTTCCTTTTCGATCCTGCTTTTCACTTCGTCGACGAAGCCACCGAGATCGCGATCATGCACGTTGGCCTGCACGAACACACGGAGCCGCCCGTTCTCGCTCGCGATTTCGTTCGGCCCTTGGATGCGGGAAACTTTCGCGACCTGCCCGAGCGGAATGAAACCGCCCGCCGGCATCGCGATGGGGATCGAGTTGATGCGCTCCAAATCCTCGCGCTCGGCGCGGTCGAGTCGCAACTGGATCGGCCACCGCTCGCGACCTTGAATCGTCGTCGTGACGGTTTTTCCGCCGAGCCCGACTTCGGCCACAGAAAGTACGTCTTCCACCGTCAGCCCGTAACGAGCTATGGCACGACGGTCCACCGTGACTTCGAGGTAGGGCTTGCCCTGCACGCGCGACGGCGCAACGCCGGTGGCCCCTGAGATCCGCTCCACGATGGCGCCGACTTCGAAGGCTTTCTGTTGAAGCACATCGAGATCGTCGCCGAAGATTTTTACCCCGAGCTGTGCGCGAATCCCGGTCGAAAGCATGAGAATGCGATTCTCGATGGGCTGAAGAAAGCCGGGTGCGTAACCGGGCACCTGCGTGAGCTTGCTCTGAAATTCCGCGATCAGCTTTTCCTTCGTCATGCCGGCACGCCACTGTTCCTGCGGCTTCAGCATGATGGTGGTTTCGATCATTTCCACCGGCGCGGGATCGGTGGCGGTGTCGAAGCGGCCGAGTTTGCCCGCGACGCTGACCACCTCGGGGCTCTCCTTCATCACTTTGTCCTGCCAAGCCATGATGCGCTTGATCTCGGAGAGTGACGTGCTCGGCAGCAGCACGGGCATGAAGAGAAGACTGCCCTCTTGCAGCGTAGGCATGAACTCGCTGCCCATGCCGCGCGCCCAAGCCGGGTCGCCGATCTTTGCGGTCAGCCCACGCGGCAAGCCGAACGCCAGCACGACGCAGAACGCCAGCAAGGCCGCCGCCAACGTGAGGACAGTTTTCCGGCACCGCAGTGCCCAATCGAGCACGGGCCGGTAGATCGCCATCAGAAAACGCATCACCCAATTTCTGTCCTCCGCGTGAAAGGGACCCCGCACGAGGAACGTGCAGAGCACGGGCACGAGCGTCACGGCGAGGAGCGTGGCACCCGCCATCGCAAACGTCTTGGTCCACGCGAGCGGGTGGAAAAGTTTTCCTTCCTGACCGGTGAGCTGAAAAATCGGGATGAACGCGAGGATGATGATCCCCATCGCAAAGAAGATCGGCCGCCCGACCTGCTTCGAGGCCGCCAGGACCACGTCGAAGGTTTCCGCCGACGTGAGACGACGACCCACCTTGTCCTCGGCTTCCTCGGCGTGGCGAATGACATTTTCTACCATGACGATGGCGGCGTCCACGAGCACGCCGATGGCGATGGCGATTCCCGTCAGCGACATGATGTGCGAGGTGATCCCGAATTCCTTCATCAAAATGAAAGAGACGAGAATCGAGGCGGGCAGCGGGATCGTGACGATGAGGATGGAGCGGAAGTGAAACAGAAAGATGACGTGCATCAGCGTCACGAGAATCACCGCTTCCCACAGCGTGTGCTTCAGCGTGTCGATGGCGCGGCGGATCAAATCGCTGCGGTCGTAGAACGGCTCGAGGGTGACGCCCTTCGGCAGTCCGCGTGAAATCTGCGCGATCTTCGTCTTAACGTCCTGGATCACTTTGTAGGCGTTCTCGCCGGAGCGCATGACGACGGTGCCACCCACAACCTCACGACCGTCCACATCGAGCACGCCGCGCCGATAGTCTCCGCCGATCTGCACCGTCGCGACATCGCGCACATAGACGGGTGTGCCGGCCCGCGTCATCACGGATATCTCCTCAATTTCTTTCGCGTTTTCGATGAGTCCGCGTCCCCGCACGATAAATTCCAGACCGTTTTCTTCGACCGTCTTCCCACCGACGTTGAGGTTATTTTTCGCCAGCGCCTCCATCATCATCTCCATGGAAACGCCGAGCGCCCGCATCCGGGCCGTCGAGACCTCGACGTGGTATTGCCGCACGAAGCCGCCGATGCCGGCCACCTCCGCGACACCGGGAACGGCCGCGAGCTGATAGCGCACGAAATAGTCCTGCAACGCACGCAACGAACCCAAGTCCTGCTGACCCGAGGTATCCTTGAGGTAATACTGGTAAACCCAGCCAAGGCCTGTGGCGTCCGGACCCAGCCGCGGCACGACCCCGGCGGGCAGCACGTTGCCGAGATAATTGAGCCGTTCGAGCACGCGCGTGCGCGCGAAGTAGTTGTCGATCTTCTCCTCGAAAATAATCGTGATGAGCGAAAAGCCGAACATCGACGTCGCCCGAACGGTCTTCACTCCGGCCAGCCCTTGAAGGTTTACCGAGAGCGGGTAAGTCACCTGATCTTCGACTTCCTGCGGGCTCCGGCCCTCCCAGTCGGCAAAGACGATGACTTGGTTTTCACTCAGGTCGGGGATCGCATCGATCGGCACCTGTTTCACCGCGAACCAGCCCCAACCCAGGAGCAGGAGGGTGGCGGTGAGGACAAGGAATCGATTGCGCATCGACCATGCGATGAGGGCGTTTATCACGGGCGCGTTCTCCAGCTCAGTTGAGTTCAGAGCCGCAGGTGAGCATCAAGGAACCGAAAAAGGGATTCTTCAGCGGTCCCTCTTTTTGCACCCAACGGCCTTTCTTGAGCACAGGCGCCATCGGGCACTCGTAGACTTTAATGCCGAGATGCTCGCGGTGAGGCCGTGCGAGGTCTGCGACCGTCGTGCTCCACACTTCGAAGGAGCGGCGCGCGGCCTTGAGGTCCGCGCCTTTTTCGAGGATCGGAAGATTTAAGTCACGGCTCGCGTCGTGTAGTTTAGGAAAAACGCTTTGGTAGCGGACGAAGTCATCGCTCGCGAGCGCGTCGGCACCCTCCGACGCAGCGGCCACGAGGGTCGTCAATCGCTCCATCGGCACCGCGGCAGGTGCTTCAGTCGCAGACAACGGTGCAGGCACCGCGCCAGCGTCTTTCGCGGCCGGCATCGTCATCTCGCCATGCGAAGCATGGGCGGTCGCTTCGTGACTGAGCTGCGCCTGCGCATCGATCAGTAGATTGCCCTGCGTCACGACGGCGTCACCTTCGCTCACACCTTCGAACACCTCCATATAATCGTCGCCGAGACGGCCCGGTTTGATTCGGCGCTGCTCGTAACTGTTGCTGCCTCGGTCCACGTAAACGACCGAGCCATTGCCCGCGTTGAGCACTGCCGTGCGCGGCACGGTGAGAACGGCCGGCGCTTCGACGTGCACGATGCCTTCGCCGAACACGCGATGCGGAATCTCGCGGCGCGCTTCCGCGCCTTCGCCGACCAGCGGGTTTGGCAACTCCACGCGGACGCGCGTCACGCGGGTCATCTCATTAAAATTGGGATCGATGAACGACACTTTCGCGACGAACACTTTACCCGGCACCGCCCGGGTGGTGACCTCGACGCGTTGCCCCACTTTAATCCACGCGAGGTCCTGCTCGTAGGCTTCGAACTGAAACCACATCGTGGAAAAATCGGCGATTTCGAAAAGCTTGTCTCCCGCCGCGACCGACTGGCCGGGATACGCGCCCCGCGTGATGATCGTCCCCGTCGCGGGCGAATAAAGCGTGGTCGATTGTTCCGGCTCACCACTCGCGGTTAGTTTTTCGATTTGCTCGTTCGTTAACCCCAAGCCGCGCAGCCGCTCGCGGGCGGGGCGCACCGCGGGGGCCGTGCTCTCGCCGCCTTTGACGATCTGCAAAAACTCGCGCTGTGCGCTCAGCAGATCGGGACTGTAAATTGTGAGCAGCGGCTGGCCTTCCATCACCTCGGCGCCAACGAAATTGACGTGAAGCTGCTCCACGCGACCGGGAACATAAGCTGTGAGGAACCGGTGCTTCGTGTCGTCATCGTCCACCATCCCCGCCACCCGCACCGTCCGCTGCAACGCACGCTTCGCTGCGATCTCCGTCTTAACGCCGAGCACGGTGATCGTCGAAGGCGAGAGTGAGACGACGCCAGGAGGCGTTTCACCGGAGCCCGTGTTGCCCGCGACCACGAGGTCCATGCCACAGATCGTGCATTTGGAGCCGGGCTTGTCCGACTTGATCCACGGATGCATCGGGCACTGGTAGGTTGCTTTCTTGCCGGGCTCGGTCGCCCCGGAGCTTTCGTGAGAGTGATCGTGACCGGCCTCGCCGCGATGCGCGACGAACCAGCCGACGGCGAGACCGAGCACTCCGGTGATGACTGCGATGGAAATAGATTTTGCGTTCATGGAAGCGTGAAAAAGTTTTGGCCGGTCATCGCTCCGATGACGGCGAGCGCGCGGGCGCGTTCGGATTGCGCATCGGCGAGGGCATTGCGCACTTCGCGCAGATTCTTTTGCGCCGACACCAATTCGAGAATTCCCGATTTGCCGCTATCGAGACCCGTGCTCGCCGCGCCGAGGGAACGTTCGGCGAGCGGCAAGAGGCGGTCGTGATAAAGCGTCACCGAACGCATCGCCGATTCATGGCGCGTCCACGCATCGCGCAACTCGGCGACGGTCCGAGAGCGCAGCAAGGCGACATCGAGTTCGGCCGCATCGCGACGGCGCTGCGCTTCACGCACGCTTGCCTGATACTTCCCTCGGTTGATCCACGGCAGGCTGATTGCGAGACCGGTGTCGTATTCGCTGATCGGACTGTTGGTCCCCCGGATATGCCGCGCTCGCACCGTGACCTCGGGATCGGGCAGCCAGGCACGGGCCACATCGGTCGCGCGATCAGCGGCAGTGACCTGCGCATCGGCCGCGCGCAGCTCCGGCCGATAGGCAAGTGCGCGATCACGCAATGATTCAAAGGTGCCGATATTCCCAGCAGCCGGTCCGACGCTGGCATCGAGCGCACCGATGGCTGATTCGGGCGGCAAGTTGCGCAGCGTGTTCAGCATCGTCGTCGCCTCGGCAATCTCCCGCTCCAGTGCAATCACCGGCTCTTGAAGCCGGGCGCGTTCGGTTTCGGCAAGCAGCACGCTGGTCACGTCCGTGGCACCGCTGGCGAGCCGTGCCTGCACGGCAGAAAGGGCGCGGGCGAGAATTTCATCGTTGCTGCGAGTGAGTTCGAGCAATTCTCGCGCACGCACTAAACGGTAGAACGCATCCGTCGCCTGAATTACCAACGGCGTCACCTGCGCCGACACGCGGCTGTCGGCGACCGCCGCTTCCGCCTTGGCAAGGGCGACGCGTTGACGCCGTTGTGAGGTCACGGGTAATTTTTGCGACACGCTGAACTCCGTTTCATCAGCCCGGAGAATGCGCAGGTTGTCGCGACGCATGTGTTCAATGCCGACCGTGGGATCATCCCAAGCGGAGGCCTGCGGAATCCGCTCGCGGTCGGCGGCGGCGAGCGCTTGCGCGGCGCGGACCTGCGGATGCTGCTCACCCACATCCTTGAGCACACGCGCGAGCGTCAGCTTGTCATCGGCGCGCGCCGCCGACGCGGAGATCATACAAAAAAACAGAAGGCGGAATTTCATGGGATCGGAGAAGCGTCGTCATGGCCTACTACACCCCATCGGCCCCAAACCCCTCGAAAAATCTTTCGGCATATGGAGATGCCACAAGAATCGGTCGCACGTGCTGTGTTGCCCTCCGTGTCCATTTCCGCGCGGAATGAAGTTTTCCGCCCTCCGCGCGAAAGTTCGGGGGATTTTCTCCCCGGAGGTGTAGTAGCAGGAAACCATTCCCTTCATGCAATCTGATGATCCCCTCTCCCGCATTCTCCGGACATGGCGTGTCACGCCAACATCCTCCCCGAATTTCCGCACGAGCGTCTGGCAGCGAATCGAGACCGCGCGCCGCGGCGACGGCGAGTCATGGAGCGCCTATCTCCGAATCCATCTGGCCGGTTGGATGATCGCAACCGTCGTGATCACCGCCGGCAGCGGCTTGGTCGGCTTCACTGCCGCGAAGACGAAGAATGAGAGCTCGCGGCAAAAAATGGTAGCGACCTACGTCGCCAGCATCGATGCCCGCGCGCACGTTCGCCCATGAACTATCGGGTGCTCACGCTCGTCGTCGTCCTAGCCGCTGCCGGAATTGCGGGCGTGCTCTGCTACCGCATGGGCTCAGAGCCCGAGTTGCGCGCGGCCGAACGAGAAGGCGATCCGATGAGGTGGCTCCGTGCGGAATTTCACCTTAAGGACGAGCAGTATGCGCGCGTCGCCCAACTTCATCAGAGCTACGGCACCGTGTGCGCGGAGCACTGCCGGCAAATTCAGGAAGCGACGGACGCGCTCACTACGCTCAAAGCGTCCAAATCGGCGGATGCCGCGAAACTAGCCGCGAGCGAACAGCGGGTGCGCGAACTCCGCGCGGTTTGCGAACGTTCCATCGAGGAGCATGTGCGTGAAGTCGCCGGCTGCATGTCGTCCAAAGAAAGCGAGCGCTACCTGGCGATGGTCCTGCCGCGTATTTCCAGCTTCGACCATTCGGGACCACCGGACGTGGGGCTCCGCCGCTGAAGAAACATGGAGCATGAGCCCGGTGAACGCAGCGACGAAGTGCTCATGGCCGAACTCGCCAGAGGCGACGGGAGCGCGCTCGGCACCTTGATGACGCGCTGGGAACTCCCACTCAAACGCTACTTGGAGCGCCTGCTCGCCAACGCCGCGGATGCCGAGGACCTCGCACAGGAAACTTTCGTCCGCCTGTATAAAGTCCGCCGGGATTTCAAAGACGGAGCGCGGCTTTCGCCTTGGCTGTATTCGATCGCTTCGAACCTCGCTAAGAACCGGCTCCGTTGGCGCAGTGTTCGCCGGTTGATTTCCTTGGACAACGCCGAGCCCGACAGTCCCGCATTTCAACACCCCGACCCAGACGCCACCACCGGTGCGGACACTGCGATGGAAAAAGAACGAGCCGACGCGGTGCGCGCCGCCATTGCCTCACTCGCGCTTGAACTCCGCACCGCACTCGTGCTGGCCGAATACGAGGGGCTTTCGCACGGCGAGATCGCCGCAGCACTCGGCTGCACCGCGAAGGCCGTTGAAGGCCGTCTTCACCGAGCACGCGCGGCACTGCGGCCAATGCTACGGTCGTGGATCAAATCGTGATGGTGAGTTCCCAACATCAGCCCCCTCTTAATAGGTTTCGCGCCCATTTTGGCATTATTCGCTTTAATCGGCGGACCGCGTTTTGAGCAGGCGTAGCGCGTTCGCCACTACAAGGAGCGTGGCTCCGGTATCGGCGAGGATGGCGAGCCACAAACTAGCGAAGCCCATGAGCGTTAAAACGAGGAATACGACTTTTAGCGAAAGTGAGAAGGCGACATTGAATCGGATGATCGCAAGCGTGCGGCGACCCAGCCGGATCGTCTCGGCGATTTTACCGAGATCATCTTTCATCAATGTGATGTCGGCCGTTTCGATAGCCGCATCGGTGCCGGCCATCCCCATCGCGATTCCGATATTCGCCGTCGCCATTGCGGGAGCGTCGTTCACGCCATCGCCGACCATGCCGACGACTCCGTGCTTCTCGCGAAGCGCCTTCACTGCGGCCACTTTGTCGTCGGGTAAAAGATCGCCGCGCGGTTCGTCGATGCCGACTTGCTTCGCGATGAAATCGACGGTGCGCTGATTGTCTCCGCTGAGCATCATCACCGACACGACTCCCGCATCGTGGAGGGCACGGATGGACGCGGCAGCATTTTCGCGCAGCGTGTCGCCAATGGCGATGATGCCGAGGACTTCCCCTTTGCAGCCGTCGTGGGGCCGATGGCCGACGACGACGACGGAATGTCCGCGACTTTCAATGGCGGCAAGTCGGCGTTCAACGTCCTCGTTGCAGACGCCCAGTTCATGCGCGAAGCGATGATTCCCCACAAAATGGGGATGACCATCCACTACGCCTTCCGCTCCGCGACCGCTGCGGTTTTGATAATTCTCGGCGCGGGCGAACTTGACCTGCTTTTCTTCAGCATGCTGCACGACAGCTTTCGCCAGTGGATGAGCTGAGTGTGCGTCAATCGCTGCGGCGATCCGCATAATATCCTGTTCCGAAACTTGGCCGACGACTTCGACGCCCTGTACCTTCGGCTTTCCTTCCGTGATGGTGCCGGTCTTATCGACAGCGAGGGCCTTCAATTTCGCGATAGATTCCAGATGCGCGCCGCCCTTCACGAGCACGCCACGCTTCGCAAGAGCGGTGAGACCGGCCACGATGGTCACCGGCGTCGAGATCACCAAGGCGCAGGGGCAGGCGATAATCAGCAACACGCAGGCGCGATAGAGCCACTCCGACCAGTCCCCCCCCATGGTCAGTGGAGGAATCAGGAAAATGAGCAACGCCCCTAGGGTAACCAAAGGCGTGTAGTAACGCGCGAAAAGATCGACGAAGCGTTGCGTCGGTGCTTTCTGCTCCTGCGCTTCTTTTACGAGTCGGATGATTCGTGCCAGCGTCGTGTCTCCGGCGGCTTTGGTGACGCGGATTTCAAGCGATCCTTCCCCGTTGATCGTTCCGGCGAAAACGGTGTCGCCCGACTTTTTATCCACGGGAACGGATTCACCCGTGATCGGCGCTTGGTTGACGGCGGATTCACCTTTGATGACTTCACCGTCGAGCGGAATGCTCATGCCGGACTTCACGGCTACGATCTCGTCCATCTTTACCCCTTCCACCGGCACTTCGACGAAATTGTCCCCGCGTTTCACCGCTGCGGTTTTCGGCGCGATTTCGAGTAGCGCCTCGACGGCGCGGCGGGCTCGACGGTCCGCCCATCCTTCGAGCCATTCGGCCACTCCGAAAAGGAAAACCACTGCCGCAGCTTCGACCCACTCTCCGATGATCGATGCCCCGATGGCGGCAATAACCACCAGGAGATTGATATCAGGTCGCAACCGCAGGATCGCGCGCCAGGCTTTTGGCAGAAGGAACCATCCCCCGGCAGCCATCGCGGCAACGGAAAGCACGGCGACCGCTTTTGTCGGGGCCTTCATCCAGTGGGCGATCAATCCGGCGGTGACGAGCACGCCTGAGACGACGAGGCTAATCGATTCGGCGCGGCTGCTTTCGTGCGTGTGCCCTTCATGCTCCCCGTCTCCGTGATCGCCAGCATTGTGATCATGGCCGGCATGTGCGTCGGTCCCGGCATCTCCCTTCGTCTCCTCGTGGCCATCTTGGCGATCCGGAGGCAGCGGGGTTTTATCGGTCGGATTCGAAAGACTGTCGCTCGGCGACGGGTTGTCGGATGATTTCATGGAAATTCTCAAGATATGGATTTTTTCGCTTCACGGAAGCGGTGCATCCGCCACCAGAACCGAATCGCCTCAAAACCGCCGCCGAGGAGCGCGCCGGCCACTCCGCCAAGAAGCATCACGATCATTTTCTGATGCAGTATAATCTCCGCGCCGAAGCCAACGAGCCAGCCCGCGATGAGACCGATGACGACACCGGTCATGGCAAACTCCGGCTTCTTCGGACGCAGAGCCCGCTCGCGCCGTGATTGGTTAAACGGCTGCATGCTATCGTGCGTGCCCATCAGTGATGCCCGCCGGCGCGGTGGCCTCCGTGATAACCAAATCCTCCGTGACCAAACCCACCAAAGTAATGTCCAAATGTGTCGTGGTGGTGGTGAGCGAAAACGGGATAGCTGCGGAAGCGCACGCGCCTTGTCACTCGTTCCCGCGAATCAAGCAGGTAGTTGATCACGCGGTCGCCCACCCCTGCTTCGCGGAGCCGGACGACCTCCGTAGCAGTGAGCCGATACGCATCATCACGACGCCGCAAGTGGGCAAGAATCACACCATCCGGCACGCGTCGCCGGCCAAGTTCTTCGAGATCGGTGAAACTGAGGCGGCTCCCGCGTTCGAGTTTATCGACGACAGTGATGTCGGTGCCATATTGAGCGGCAGCCGTCGCGGTGTTCTGGCGGGCCGTGGTCGTGCAGCCGCCCAGCAGTGGGGCCGAAGCGATGAGTAGGAGGAGCGCAATGCGGGTTTTCATGATTTTCGTCTTTCTTGGCTTGCCGCTCCTGGCGCGCGGGTCAGGAGACGGCGAGGTTAGTGGGATTTGTCATCGGAATAAATTTTATGAGCGGGTTCGCCGCGCGACGCGGAATGTTCGCGGCCTGGCAACGTGCGCAGGTCGCGAATCGCCTTCGCCATATCGGGTGCGCGAAACAACGCGGTGCCGCTGACGAGCACATCAGCGCCAGCCTGCAAGGCCGCCGACGCGGTTTCGTGGTTTACGCCGCCATCAACCTCGATGCGAAAGGAGAGCCCGCCCGCCTCGCGCCGCACATAAGCGGCTTCGATTTTTTCCACCGTCTCCGGCATGAACATTTGTCCGCCGAACCCCGGATGCACCGTCATGATCAACAGCAGATCGATCGCGTCCAGATACAGCTCAACGGCGGCGAGCGGCGTTTGCGGATTGAACGCGAGCCCGACATTGCAGCCGTGCTCTCGAATGAGCAAAAGGGTGCGACGGAGCCCGCCGTCGTGGTCAGACTCGACATGAACGGTGATCCCGCTGGCTCCTGCCTTCTTCAGCGCATGCAGAAAGTCTGCGGGGCGGCGCACCATCAATTGCACGTCGAGCGGCAAGGTTGTGCGCTGGCGAACCGCGGCGACGACCGCAGGGCCGAACGAAATATTCGGCACGAAGTTTCCGTCCATTATGTCAAGGTGCAGCCAGTCCGCACCGGCGATCTCCGCCCGGCGCACGTCGTCTCCCAGCCGCGCGAAATCCGCGGCGAGGATCGAGGGAGCGATGATGCGGTCGAACATCGAGGTATGCACGAGAATCGTTTCAGAGCGGATGCGCGCCTTCGTGGGCACGCACTTCGATGACTGCGGTATCGGCGGGAATCTTGATCGAAGTGAGGAAATAGGCGTGCGGCTTGGGCAGCCGGTGCAGCGGGGGCAGGCTGCGCGGACTGAAGTTCGTCTGCTCGTGGCCCAACTGGCGTCCGGAAACATCGAGATAAACGATGTCGATATGGGTATCGGAGGTCGTTTCCGCTTTGGATTGCCGCAAGGCGTAGGCCTCCAGCTTGAGTTCGCCATCTTTCATCCGAAACCGCGGCCGATAGACTTCGACCGCGGCTGAGGAGACGGGAACCAATCGCGCGGTCGCCGCTTCCGGCGGCAACGGGACGGAAGCGCAGCCGGCCAGACCGAGAACCCCGATGAAAACGAAGCGAATTGACTTCATGAGAGGTAGTCTGGCCGGCCGCATATCTTGTTCAGATCGCGGCGGCTCCGGTTTCATTGGTGCTGATGCGGCGAGCCTCGGACAGCGGCAGCACGTAGATTTTGCCGTCGCCGCGCAGGCCGGTGTGCGCGGTGCTGGCGATGGTGGACTCGACCGCTGCGGCGAGGAGGTCATTTACCATGACCTCGACGCGGACGCGCGGCCCGGCGCCCACGATGTCCTCGTCGTTAACATGGCTCCGCCCGCGCCCGAAGCCGCGCACGTCGGAGAACGACGCGCCGGTGAGGCCCGGCAGTTCGTGCAACGCTTCGCGGACGGCTTCTTCCTTAGCGGGGCGGATGAATGCGACGACGACTTTCATGGCGTTACTTCTTCTTGTCGTGATCGTGCTCTTTTCCGGCGTCATCGCACACGCAGGCGTATTCCGCGCGTTTGCATTCGGCGCAAATTTCATCGTGGAACAGCACGCGATGATTCTTTGGCCTGGCGTTGGCGGTGTCGCGAATCTGAACGACCACGGTATAGTCATCGCCTTCAGGGAGCGGAGCGGTTGAGACGAGCGCGCCGTTTTTTTCGACGAAATTAAGAGCTACCTTACCGCTCTTGGCTTCGGCGGTGGCATTCACCACTTGGCCGGAGAGGGCGACGGGCTTGAGCGCCTTGTCGTAAAACGAGACGACCACGGTGCGGTCCTTCTCGACGAAGAACTCGGCGTGAGGAGCGTCAGTGGTGAGAATCCGGCCGCCTTTCGGGCCGGGGATGGGCTTGGCAAAAAGCGCCGTCGCAGAAACGACGAGCGCGATGAATGCAGTAGCAATGTATCGGGTGTTTTTCATGGGAGAAAATTGGGCGTGATTCGAAACAGGAAGGTTCAGGGTTGCGGGAAAACCGAGGCGACGGACGGAAGTCCGCCACCCCGGTTGAGGATGAGCTTAGTCGACGTGAGCGTGGGCATGCTTCCCACAGGACTCAGCGCATTCGCGGCAGTACTTCGCGACTTCATTGTCACCGAGCTGTTCGCACGATTCCGCACAGGCCGCACACACCGCGGCACACGCTTCACACGTATGCGAGTGAAGTGGTGAACCGCGCAGGATAAAGTCCGCGGAGGTGTGACAAATCTGAACGCAATCCTGCAACAGCCGGATGTGCTCGGACGTGGCATGCTTCCCGCCTTTTTTCAGACAGTGCTGGATCGCGTGGAGACAGGCGTCGTGGCATTCCTCGCAGAAGTGCAGGCACTCGTGCAGCTCTTTCGTCAGGTGTTCGTGAACATCGTGCATAACTTTCCTTTCATGGTTTTGTTTATGATTTCGAGCGCTGCGGACCTCTGAGCGAGGAACGCATCCGCATCGGTGACGTCGTTGAGCTGAAATATATTTGGCCGTTTTCACGCGGAGTGATCGGGAGCGTCGTGGGCGCGGACCTCGATCCGCACCGTTCCGGGCGGAAGTGCATCCAGTGAGAACGTGTAGTGGCCACGTCCTGCTGGCGGTCGGGCGTGGCGCAGAATGCGCGGTTCAAACTGAACCGTTTTGACCGAAAGGGTGCGATCTGCGCCGTCGAGAAACACCAGGTCAAGATGCGTGGCGGCAGTTGAGGGACCTCCCACCATTTTATACACCCAACCGATCAGCTCCAACTGACCTTGTTTGGAAACCAGTTTGGGCTGGAGCACACCCAACGTCTCTGAAGCGACCCCGGTGACAACCAGCGCCGATGATGCGGAAGGCGTCGCAGTGGCGCAGCCGGTGAGACCGGTGCCACAGAGCGCCAGAAACAGAGTTTGGAATTTCATGTGTGCTTCGGGGTCGATGTCACGGGCATGGCGGACGGCTTGTCCGCGCTGTCCTTCTCGAACCAGCAGTAGAGCGTCGGCAGCAGGACCAACGTCAGAAATGTCGCGGTGATTATTCCGCCGATCACGACGGTCGCCAGGGGTCGCTGCACTTCCGCACCGGAACCATGGGCGAGAGCCATCGGCACGAAACCGAGGGATGCCACGAGCGCCGTCATGAGGACGGGGCGCAAGCGCGTGAGAGCGCCTTCGACTACGGCATCGCGCACCGATTTGCCCTCTTCACGGAGCTGATTGATGAAGGAAATCATCATGACGCCGTTCAGCACGGCGACACCTGAGAGAGCGATGAAGCCCACGGCCGCAGAGATGGAGAACGGCAGATCGCGCAGCCACAGCGCGAAGATGCCGCCGGTCACGGCGAGCGGGATGCCCGTATAAACGATCAACGCCTGCCGCACGCTGCTAAACGCCATGAAAATCAGGAGAAAGATCAGCAGGAGCGCCATCGGCACCACTACCGCCAGCCGGGCACGCGCTTCTTGCAGGTTTTTGAAGGCACCCCCGTATTCAACAAAATAGCCTTCCGGCATCTTCACGCCCGCCTGAATCTTGGCCTGCGCTTCCTGCACGAAGCTCTGCACGTCGCGACCGCGCAAGTTCACCTGAATTGCCATGCGGCGTTGGAAGGCTTCGCGGCTGATCGTGTTGACGCTCTCCGTTACGCTCACATCGGCGACTTGGCCGAGGGTGATGAAGCCCCCTTCGCTTGTGCGCACGGGTAGATTCGGGACGCCGGCGAAGTCCTGCCGCGCAGATTCGGACAGGCGGGTGATGATCGGGAAACGGCGGTTGCCGTCCACGAGCACGCCAGCTTCGGTGCCGGCGAACGCGGTGCCGATGACCTTGTTCACTTCGTCCGCGTGGACGTTGTAGCGCGCCATCGCGGCGCGGTTCACGACAATCTGGAGCACAGGTGCCTTGCCGGCGGCGTCGAATTCGACGTCGGCGGCACCGGGGATCTTTTCGACGATTTCGCGCACTTCACCGGCGACTTTTTCCAGCGTATCGTAGTCATCGCCGAATACCTTGATCGCAATGTCTGCGCGACTTCCCGAGAGCAGTTCGTTGAAACGAAGTTCGATGGGCTGCGAGAACAAGTAGCTCTGACCGGGAAAGTGCGTGTTCAGCTCCTTCGCCATCAAGTTCGTCAGCTCATCCTTTGTCGCGGTGTGACCGTCGATCTTCCGCCACTCTTCAGGCGGCTTCATCAGGATGTAGGTATCGCCGATGTTCACGCCCATCGGATCGGTCGCGACTTCCGAGGTGCCGACACGGGAGAAGGTGTGCGTGACCTCCGGGAATTTTTCCAAAATCAGCTTTTCTCCGGCATTCTGCATCTCAATCGACGGAGCGAGGCCAATGCTCGTTGTCCGAATCATCTGCGCCGCCAGCGAGCCTTCGTCGAGTTGAGGAATGAACTCCGCCCCGAGCCGAGAAAACACAAACATCGACAACGCGAAAATGCCGATGGCGATGAGCGACATGAGCCAGCGCATCCGCAGGCTGAAATTCAGCACCGGCGTGTAAACGTGCTTGGCAAAGCGAATGAGGAAATTGTCCTCTTCGCTCACTTTCTTCGTCATGAAGAACGAGCAGAGCACCGGCACGATCGTCAGCGCGAGGATGAGCGCTCCGATCAGCGCAAACACGACGGTGAAAGCCATCGGCTTGAACATTTTTCCTTCGACCCCCGTCAAGGCGAACATTGGGAGGTAAACAATCGTGATGATCGCGACGCCGAACACCGTCGGCGTGCCGACTTGTTTGCAGGCAGTCAGAATCGTATGCAGACGCTCCTCTCGATTGAGAAGACGACCAAGCTGGTGTTGGCGATGCGCGAGCATGCGCACCACGTTTTCCGCCATCACAACCGCGCCATCGACGATTAGACCGAAGTCCACCGCGCCAAGACTCATGAGATTCCCGGACACGCCGTAGCGAACCATCCCGGTCATCGCGAAAAGCATCGAAAGCGGAATGGCCGACGCGACGATGAGCGCAGCGCGCCAGTTGCCGAGCAATGCGATGAGAACCGCGATGACAAGAATCGCGCCTTCGAGCAGGTTTTTCTCCACCGTCTTGATGGTCGAATTCACGAGATCGGTGCGGTTATACACCGTCTCGATCACGATACCGGGCGGCATCTTCCCTTGGACTTCCTTAAGTTTTTCATGCACACGACCGGACACGAGGCGACTGTTCTCACCGATCAACATGAGGGCCGAGCCGAGCACCGCTTCCTCGCCATCATGCGTAGCGGAACCGGTGCGCTGACCGGAGCCGATCCCTACGGTCGCCACATCCTTGACGCGTAAGGCCGTGGATCGGCCGGAAAACTTAAGCGGCAGATCGGCAATCTCCGCCACCGTTTGTACGCGACCCACTGCGCGCACGGTGACGGCCTCGCCACCTTTCTCCACGACGGAACCGCCCGCGTTGGCGACGTTTTCTGCGATCACGTCGGAGATTTCTCCAATGGTCATTCCGACACTGCCGAGTTTTGCCGGGTCGGGCATGACCACAATCTGGCGTTCGTAACCGCCGGAGGTGTTCACCTCCGTAACGCCTTTCACCGTGCGCAGCGCTGGTTTGATGAGATAATCCTGCACCAGCTTCAGTTCACGCAGCCGTTCCACCGGGTCGGCCGAAGCTCCCTTGAAATCTTTTTGGTAGTGAACCGTGTAATGATAAATTTCACCTAAACCGGTAGTGATCGGTGCCAGCTTCGGCGTCACACCGGGAGGCAATTCCTCGAGAACGGCCTGCAAGCGCTCTCCCGCCAACTGCCGCGCGCGGTAAATGTCCGCGTCTTCCTCAAAGATCAGCGTCACCTGAGAAAGTCCGAATTTCGAGAGGGAGCGGACTTCAAGCAGTTTCTCGATGCCGCCCATTTCCACCTCGATGGGATAGGTCACGAGCTTCTCGATTTCCTCGGGGGCGAGGGCGGGGACGGAGGTATTGATCTGCACCTGCACGTTGGTGATGTCAGGCACGGCATCAATGGGCAGATGCACGGCTGACCAGGCACCGATGGCGATGAGCGCCACGGCGCCGAGCAGAACGATCACGCGCTGTCGCAGGGCGAATTCTAAAATTTTGTCGATCATGGGAGCGGGAAATGAAAAGAAGCTTGGTTAGTGGCTGTGTCCGCCGCCCTTGGTGAGGCGCAGTTCGGAAAGCCAGAGCTGGTTGACCGGCGTGGTGACCACGACATCGCCGGCATAAAGGCCATCGGTGATCTCCACAAAATCCGCGGAGCGCGCGCCGGTCTTCACCGCCGTGCGCAGGTAGAAATTGCCGTTCACCACGTAAACGAATGTGCCCATCGCCCCGTCGAGGACGGCGGACCGCGCCACCGACACTACGGGACGGGGCTCACTCATGAGGTTCAACTCGACGAACTCGCCGAGCTGTGGCGCCGGGTCGCGGTCGAGCGCAAAGACAGCATCTACGCGTCGGGTAGCGGTAGCGCTCGCGCGGTCGATGCGCACCAATTTCGCCCCCGTGAATTTTTGCTTTTCGAGTTTCTCGGCCTGGGCCTCGGGCACACTCGCGCTGGCTAAAACTTGCGGTGCTTTCGCGAAGACTTGCGCGAGCAGCTTCATTTCTTCGACCAGAGGTCGCTCTTCGACATCCGCGGTTTTCAACCCCAGCGCGCGGATAATATCGGCGTTGAGCGTGAGGCCGCGGCCTTCCTTGAAGGCCACTCCACCACCGCCTTCTCCTTCTTCGTGTCCTTCATGCTCTGCATGTTTTCCTCCCTCGGCTTTCGCCGCAGTATCAGGCGATTTTTTGCCGCAACCCGAGAGCAACAGCAGGCCGCAAGTGGTCAGAATGATGATCCCGCGCGCGTTCTTCATGGCGTGATCTCCACGGGATTGAAGTCGAGACCGGTGATCTGCTGGAGTTTCAAACCCGCTTCGAGCGCTTCGCGCTGGGTGTCGAGCAGCGCCTCGACGGCATCGAGGTAGCTTTTTTGCAGCTCCACGTAGGTCGCAATCGGCACCGCCCCGAGGCGATAGTGACGGTCCGCAAGTTCGGCCGCTTCCCGGAATTTCTTCACCGAGTCGGGTGCCCAGCGGCGCGATTCGGCGAGCTTGATGCTGAAGGCATTCGCCGCCGTTAGCACCTCGCGTTCAAGTTCGCGTTGGGCGACCAGCGCCGCGGTTTCCGCCTGTCGGCGGCGCACCTCGGCTACGTCGATCGCACTGCGCGTGCGCCCTGTGACGGGCAGCGGCACACTTAGGCCGATGCCGATCACGGTTTCGCGGTCGCCCGCTTTTTCCTGCGAATAGAAGGGGCTCACACTAATCGCGGGATAACGCTCGTTACGAGCGAGCTGCACTTGAAAGCCTTGCTGCTCCAGCTCCAAGCGACGCACCTTAAAATCAAAATTGTTTTCGCGCGCCGACGTGAGCAATGCGTCCGTCGCGGGAACATCGTTAAGTTTGAGCACTGGCGCAGCGATCCGCAGGGATGCGCCCGGAGGAGCACCGCGGAGTTGATTCAATTCGATGAGCGCAGCCTGCACCGCCAGTTCGGCTTCGGTCGCGCGACGTTGCAGAGCGAGTTCTCCCGCTTCGATAACCCGCGTTTCGAGCAGCGGCGTAACACCGGCGGGATCGCGGGCGAGAAAAGTTTCCTTGAGCGCCGAAAAACGGTCCGCGACTTCGCGAATGGCGGCGGCCTCCTCGTTCGCGCCGTGCAGCGTGTAGGCCAGCGTGCGGGCCCGAGCGCTGAGTGCGTTTTGAAAACGGGCGAAGCCGAGTTCGGCCAGCTCGACGTTGCGATTAGCGATGGCCTTGCGCAGCGCGAGGCGTCCCGGCCATTCGAACGTCTGAGTGACGGACACTGACCAAGCCGCGCCCGAACCCACCAGCATTCCGGCCGAGTCCTTCACGCGCTTCCGCCCCAGGTCCAAGGAGATTGAAGGATCGTTGAGCGCCCCGGCCGAACGCGTGACGGCTTTCGCCGCGCCGATCTCGGCTTCGTAGAACTTCAACTCAGGATTGTTGCCGGCGATTTCGGCCACCAGTGCGGTGAGCTGGACCGGCGGCGCTTCGGCTGGCGGAGTTTGGGCGCGCAGCGACGCGGCGATCAGAATAATTGCTCCGAGAGAGCGAACGAGAGGAGAACGATAGAATGACTTCATTGGAATACGGAAACAGAATGGGAAGGGGGATCAGGGCATGGACTGCCCGCAACGACGCGACGCGCGCAGGCGTCAGCGCAGAATCAAAAACGGCCGAATCAGTCCGCGCAGGGACTGATCAGGCCAACACGAACGAAGGAGCGCGCGGCGAAAGCGCAGCGCGTTGCACAAACTGCCACGTTGGCACCCATGCTCGTGGGCGCGCTCTAAAATCAGGCGGCAGCAAACTGCCCGCGTCCTGCGTAATCGCAGGCACTGACATGGCGCAAATCAGGCAAATGCACGTGAACAGATTAGACGTGGGGACTTTGGTGAGGTCTCCCGAAAGCCTGTAAGATCCGTCCTCAACCGACTGACATCCGTCATTGCAGCTCCCACCCAACGAGCAGCATGCAGCTGCGTGTCCTGGGTCGAGGGCCAATCCCGCCGCTTCCAACGCGCAATGCTGCGTCGCCAGCAGCCAGAAGGCCACCATGAACAGCGCGAAGGGCTTGCGGAAAAACTTCACGTTCCCAAAAGGGTCGTGACTTCGGCGAATGTCAATCCGCGCTTCGTTGCGCGGACCGCGTGAACTCAAACGAAGTCTAGTTATAGGAGTGGTATTCCGTCATCGGGGAAATGTCTTTCCCCGCGTGCGAGTCTGCGTCTCGCCCTCCCCATTCTAGCGGGGACACCCCGCAACGCCCCGGTGCCGGCTAACGCCGGAATTCTTCCAGCGCGAGCGGCCAGGACCGCCGCTCCGGCGCTTGGGTTCCGCTGCGTGGCCGACGTGCGCTGCGTTGGAGACGGCTGCGGTCTCCACGCTCACGCCGCCTCCGCCGATTCGTCGCCCGAGCGCGACCATTCGGCGGGATCGCTTTCCTCCGCAGGCTGCGGACGCGACACCGGCGGCTTGCCGCGCTCCAACCTGCGCCGACTCCCCCTGCGCTCCCTTTCGGTCTCTCCGCTCCACGTCGCGTCCTCCGCGCCGGCCCCGCCCGTTCGCCATTGGTTTTGACGCTCAGTTGCCGCTGGGGCTGGGTTGCTCGCTCTCGTTGCACCGCTCGCGCCCAAGCGTAGTGAGCAAAGCCACACCCAGAGGGCTGCCTGATTGTAGCACCTGCACCGGCTGGCAGTCCTCGGCGCGAGCGCCTCCGCCTGTCCGCGCCTCAAGGTATTGCTCGCTTCGCTGCGCTCCACCTTGCGCGGACGGTGCTGGACGTCGGCATCCCTCCGGGGCGGCCGATTTTCGGTTCGGCTCGGGTGGGGTCCGCGTAGCGCGGCCCGCTACACCATGCGCCCTCGTTGGGGCGCTGATTAGCCCAATAAAGTCATGAACACGTTCGAATCCGTTCCCGTTGCTCCCGCCCGCGCCTTCAAGGCGCTTTCGTCCGATGATCTCCGCCGCTGCGCTCCCTCGGTTTTCGCCGAACACGCCCGGCCCGGCGTTTCCTCCCGCTACACTTTCGTTTCCACCCAGCAGGTCGTTGCCCTGCTCGGAGCCGAAGGCTGGGAACCCGTCAAAGCGTCCGAACAACGCGTGCGGTTGGAGGACCGCATCGGTTTCCAGATGCACGAGATTCGTTTCGCGCGTCGCGCCGATCTTGAGGCGGGACCGTTTCAGGTGGGCAGCGCCCGCGCGGAAATGATTCTGCAAAACGCGCACGATGGGAGCCGGGCCTACCGGATCGACGCGGGGCTTTATCGGTTGGTGTGCCGCAACGGGCTGACCGTAGCGGACGCAGATTTCGCCCATGTCTCCATTCGGCACATGGACGTTTCCGCCGATGCGTTCGCGCAGGCCGCGCAGTCAGTGGCAGAAAATACGCCGCGCGTGTTGGAGGCAGTCGCGAAATGGCAATCCGTGCAGCTCCCGCAGGCAACGCGAGTCGAGTTCGCCCGCCGAGCGGCTGCGTTGCGTTGGGATGCCGACCAGCCGGTGATGAAGCTCCTCAGCCCTGAGAAGCTGCTGACCCCGGTTCGCTACGGCGATGCCTCCACCGATCTTTGGACCACATTTAACGTCGTCCAAGAGCACTTGGTTCGCGGCGGTGACCGCTACATGGGTTACACCGAGGGCATGGGCATCCGGCGCAATCGGACTCGCGGCGTCGCCGGGATCAACGAGGGTCAGAAACTCAACAAGTCGCTATGGACACTCGCGAGCGAGTTCGCGAATAACTGAGCACACCGGGGGAGCGGCTCGTTGGCCGCTCCCCTTTTTACGGGAGGCGATCTCCCGTGTTTCCGGTAGAGGCACACCGCTGCCATCCGCGTTCACCGCCTCTGAATTCACGGCGTTCCGCCACGAGGCGGAACGATCTCAATGCTCAGAAACCATCCATCGCCGGCCTCGCCGGTCCATCACATGAATAACGGAAGCCACGACACCTCCCTCGCCGACCGTCCGTCCTACGCCACGCGGCCGGCCCATACTCTCATCAATGACGACGAACTTTCCCGTCTGAAACGCGAACTCATGCAGGCCGAAGTGCGATTGGCCAAGGCCCGCGCCACGGCCGCTGGCGCCGAAGTGGACATCAAAGTTCTCAACTCCCGATTGAAGGCACTTACGAAGTAACCAATACGCCGGCCGAAACCGCCTCGGAAATTTTCTGCCCACTCTACCGAGTGGGCTTTTTTCTGCACGGATAACTATGCCGATTCGTGTGCATCGCGGACCGCCCAACCGCGGTTCGTGCCTGATACCCTCCGAACCAGCGATGCTCGCTTTCGCTCGAATTCTTTTAGCTCTGCCCCGTCCGTAGCGCCCCATTTTATGGGCGGTCAAGGTCGTATCGCTACGCGATCTCCACCACGCGCAAACATTCCGCTTCCCCCTCGTTGCGGATAAATCCGCTGCCTCGGCGCTCCATCCAGCGCTTTGACTTTCGCCCATCCCGAGCGGGCGCTCAATCGGGCAGCACCCGCGATCACTCGACACTTTGTCGAGTAAGGGAACGCAGCTCGTGCGAGCGCTCACCATGCGCGTTTACGAAGCCAAGATGGTCTACTCCCTCGTTTCACTCGGCGAAGAGGTTCAACTCAACACTCCCTCAAAAATCGCCGACTACCTCCGCTCGGCCTTTGAGGAAAATCCCATGCAGGAGGCGTTCTACTGCGTTTACCTCGACCGGAAAAACCATCCGCTCGGCCGCCATCTCATCACCCTGGGAACAGCCACCGGAACGTTGGTCTCCCCCCGCGAAGTGTTTCGTGGTGCCTTCTTGGCGAACGCCGTGGGGCTTTGCGTCGCGCACAATCATCCCTCAGGCGATCCGGCACCAAGTTCAGCAGATGTCCACGTCACACGCACACTGCGCGAAGCGGCCAAAATTCTTCAGATCGAACTGCTAGATCACGTCATCGTAGGTGACCCGAAATCCGACCCGCAAGGCCGCGGCTTCTTCTCGTTTAGAGAAGCCGGCCACCTGTAAATCAAAGGCCCTTTTTGGGCCTTTTTTGGGTCCGAGTATCGCTGGAGTAGCTCCACAAGCTCATATCACCTAAACCGGAGCGCCTTCGAGCACTAGTTCATCGCCACGGACGTGGAACATGACAGTGGTGCCCTCCCCCACCTCGCCGGTAAGGAGCGCCCGTGCGAGTTTTGTCTCGATGTTACGTTGGAGAAAACGTTTCAGAGGCCGCGCACCAAACACCGGGTCGTAGCCTTTCTCCGCCGCCCAGTCCTTCGCTCTCTTGTCCAACTTCACCGTCACACGTCGATCCGCCAATCGTTTATTCAGGTCGACCAGCAGCAGGTCCACGATCGTCGTGATTTCTTCGAGAGTGAGTGGTTTGAATAGGATCGTTTCATCAATCCGATTCAGGAATTCAGGCCGGAAACTCTTTCGCAGGTCAGCCATGACGCTCTCGCGAACGGCTTCTGGGATGCTGTCGCCGGTCACCCCTTCGAGTAGGTGCCGCGAGCCAATGTTCGAGGTCATGATGATGACCGTGTTTTTGAAGTCGACGGTCCGTCCCTGTCCGTCAGTCAGCCGCCCGTCGTCTAGCACTTGGAGGAGCGCGTTGAAAACGTCGTGGTGCGCCTTCTCGATCTCATCGAAAAGGATGACCGCATACGGCTTCCGACGGACGGCCTCGGTGAGCTGGCCACCCTCCTCGTAGCCCACATAGCCGGGCGGCGCCCCGATGAGGCGATTTACGGAAATCGGCTCCATGTATTCGGACATGTCGAGGCGGACCATCGCCGCCTCGGTGTCGAAGAGGGTTTCCGCCAGTGTCTTGGCCAGCTCGGTTTTTCCGACGCCGGTCGGTCCCAGGAAAAGAAAACTGCCAACCGGCCGGCGCGGATCCTTGATTCCACTGCGCGCCCGGAGGATCGCCTCGGTAACGAGCGTAACGGCTTCCTCCTGGCCCACGACGCGTTCGTGCAACACCTCCTCGAGCCGGAGCAGTTTTTCCTTTTCGCCTTCAATCAGCCTCGTCACGGGCACGCCCGTCCACTTGGCGACCACTTCGGCGATTTCCTCCTGGGAGACTTCCTCCTTAAACAACGTCGTCGTGTTGCCGGTTGCCTCGAGCTTCTTCAGCTCGGTTTCGAGTTGGGGAATCTTCCCGTGTCTGAGCTCGGCCACCGTGTTCAAATCGTAGGCACGCTCCGCTTTTGCCATTTCGAGCCGGGTCGCTTCGAGCGTTTCCCGGAGTTTCCTGACTTTATCGACAGACGCCTTTTCCTTTTCCCAGTGCAGCCGGAGCGCCTTCGCCTTCTCGCGTGCCTCCGCCAATTCAGCGCGCAGAGTCGCGAGCCGCCGGGCGCTGGCATCGTCTTTTTCCTTCGCCAAAGCCGTCTCCTCGATCTCGAGACGCAACACCCGGCGGGTAAGCTCGTCGAGTTCCTGGGGCAACGAATCCATTTCGGTCCGGATCATCGCACACGCCTCATCCACCAGGTCGATCGACTTGTCCGGCAGGAATCGGTCCGTGATGTAGCGATCTGAAAGGGTCACCGCGCTGACGAGCGCGTTGTCCTGGATGCGCACCCCGTGGTGCAGCTCGAAACGCTCCTTCAAGCCGCGGAGAATCGAAAGGGCATCCTCGACACTCGGCTGATCCACCACCACCGGCTGAAAACGCCGCTCCAGCGCCGCGTCCTTTTCGATGTGCTTCCGGTATTCGTCCAGGGTGGTCGCGCCGATACAGTGCAACTCGCCGCGCGCCAGCATCGGCTTGAGCAGATTGCCGGCATCCATCGCACCTTCGGTTTTGCCGGCTCCGACAATGACGTGAAGCTCGTCGATAAACAGGATGATTCGCCCGTCGCTCTGCTTGATTTCCGCGAGCACGGCTTTGAGCCGCTCCTCGAACTCGCCCCGGTATTTTGCGCCGGCAACCAGGGCTCCCATATCGAGCGAGAAAATGGTGCGGTCCTTCAGGCCTTCGGGCACGTCGCCGCGCAGAATGCGTTGCGCCAGGCCTTCGACGATGGCCGTCTTGCCGACCCCCGGTTCGCCGATCAGCACCGGGTTGTTCTTGGTCTTCCGCGAAAGAATTCGAATGGTGCGGCGAATCTCCTCATCGCGTCCGATGACCGGATCCATTTTCCCTTTGCGCGCCTGCGCGACGAGATCCGTCCCATATTTTTCGAGCGCGGCGTAGGTGGCTTCCGGATTGTCCGTCGTCACCCGCTGGGCGCCACGAACATCCTTGAGGGCGCCGAGCACCTTGGCGCGATCGAGGCCGAAACTCTTGAGCAGCTTTTTCAAGCCGTCCGGCTTGGCCACATCCAGCAGGCCGAGCAGCAAGTGCTCCACGGAAACAAATTCATCCTTTAACGACTGGGCTTCGTCCTCCGCTCGCGTGAACACTTCGTTCACGGCCTGCGTCACGTAGACCTTCGAGGTGTCCACGCTGCCGCTTACCTTCGGCAGGCGCTCCAGCTCGCGTTCGACCGCCAGCTGCATGGCGCTCGGCGTCATGTTTAATTTTTCGAGCAAGCCGGGCACGATCCCGTTTTCCTGGCTGAGCAGGGCCGCGAGCAGATGCCACGTGTCCACCTCGTTGTGCTGTAAACGGCGGGCGTGGTTTTGCGCGTCGGTGATACCCTGACGCGCCATGACGGTGAGCTTCGCGGGATCCATGATCAGTACCTTTGCACACTACGGGCCAGTCCGCGATTCGACCGCCTCCCTCGGAGGATGAGCCCGCTTCCGCCTCGGCGCGTGTCAAAACGCCACTCCGACGTCCCATCTTCCGCCAATTTGCTCCTTTCCCGTTCTACTTCGGCAACACCTCAAACACGTCGACGGCGGCCACTCCCGGGCTCGAAACCTGGTCGGGCAACTGTTCGAACGGCTTGATCACGACAGTATAGTTACCCGGCGGAAAATCCGCGACGATTGCGGGTTCGCGCCGGTTCGTGGGCGCCAAACCGCTTTGATAGACCTGCTGCGAATTCGCGATCTGCTGCTCTTTGTAGAGGGACACGAGCGGCTGGGAGTCGTCGCCCAGTATGGCGCCTGAACTCCAGTCGTCGTTGATCAGCACGAGGTCTCCGGTGGCGTTGTAGATTTCCATGTAGGGATCGTTCATGGCGTTCACGCCTGTGATTGAAGGACCGCGCACGCGAACGAACATCCGTTTCGTCGTGCCGCTTGCGCCACCCACGGTGAAACCTCCGATCATCGGCCGCGCTTTGTCGGCATAGGCACGCGTGGAAAGTCCAAGGAGCCGCGTGCCGTTGTTATCCGATTCGTAGACGTCGACGCGCGCGATGCCGGTGCCGCCGTCGCCAGCAGTCACATTCGCCGTGTAGGCACCCGGAGGAAGCGTGATCCGCATGCCTGCATCCTTGCTCGCGGTGGTGAACCCGATCTCGGCTGCCTCGGGCCGGGTGTTCCAGTCGTTGTTCGAGTCCACCGCCGGGCCGCCAGTGGACACATTGAACACGGTGATGACAGGATCGCGCAGATAGTCGGACAAAAACGGAGCGAGCGCCGGACCCGCACCGCGCAATATTACGGTCTTGGCCCCCCCGGTGATGATAAATCCGCCAATCAATGCCTGCTCTCCGGGGCCGACATAGGCGCGCGTCGAAACCGCCTGCAACAACCCGACGCTGTAAGGCGACCCGCTTTGCATGCGGTACGCCGCCACTTCAAACGCGCCTTGTTCGATCGTCCGCGCCGTGTCGGCCTCTCCGGCCTGTCCGGCCGCAATTCCCACGGAAGAACTGACGGGGGCCGGCGCGGTAACGTTCGGGTTGGAAAAATATCCCAGCCTGATGCCGGGATCGTAGGACATGATGTCATGATAGACCTGGCCATTTTTCCCCGTAAAGCGGTAGCCATAACTGTAGGAATACGCCCCTGTACCTTCCGAGTGTTCGCGGTCGTGAGCGCAGCCCAAATTGTGGCCGAGTTCATGGGCCATCACATGCTCACTGGCGGAAATGTTGTTATATCTCACCACGGAGAATGCAAAAACGGGGTTCGAGTTGTCGCCCGGCGCATCGAGGATGTAGGCGATGCCGATGGTACCGCTCGTGTCCTGGCGATTGACGATCAGACAAACCATGTCGGCTCCCGAGGCATCTCGCAGCGCGTGAATCTCATCCATTCTACCGTCCGTCGTCTGACGCAGGGCCGTCAACGCATTGGACTGAAAGGTCGCACCAGCGCCCGCAGTTTCGTCGTAATCCGTCTCAGCCGTTTTCACGAGTTTCAGCCGGGCGTTGATCAAGCTCGCCTGAAAATCGCTGTTTACACCCGCCACCGCACCATCGATCGCACTGAGAATCGCCGCCGTCCGAGCCGGGCCGGACATGTTCGATTGCACCGCCGGAGTATAGACGACCATCAGGTGGATCTCGACGTTCGCGCCCGCGGCCGCGGCGATGGGGGGCTCGCCGGAATTTCCCTCCCCCTCTCCTGGATTCGGGCCGGAGGAGTCGCGAGCGCTCTTCGGCAATTGCGACACTTTGGTCCGCTCCTTTGCCATCGTCGTGAGGGCGTCGCCATCCAGCACCGGGCGCGGACTACCGCCGCACGGTGGAACAAGCGCCGGATCGATTTGGTAGAACTGCGACAACTCCTCGGACGCGGTGCGCAACGCGTAAGCTCCCAGATCGACGTCCTCGACGGATGCGTGAAGAAAACCTTCGTTGTAGGCAAAAATCGCCCGGCTACCCGGCCGGCCGTCGACGCGGCCGACACTCGTGAAACGCTGCGGCCCGAGGGTCTCCGTCGCGTCGATCACCACCGGCAACATACTTCCATCCGGCAGAGGCAGCTCGATCCGCCCGGCGCCGGGCTGTTGCCAGAAGGGCGACTGTTTCCCCTCGATCAGCGCCGCGTTGAGTTTCACGTAGTGAATCTCCCGCGACGGCGCCGGCAGCGCCGCGTCGAGTGCCGCCATACCGGGTGTGCGTTCGGCATAGGCGAAAAGCGCCTTCGGCGAAAAAGACGCGGCGGATGCAGCCGGAGCCGGTTGCGCCGCAAGCTGGGGTTGAGCCGGAACCGACGGCAATTTTGTGGGCGACTCAGCGGCAGGGCCCGCCGCCCTTTCCCTGACGCCCGGCGGCGGCGTCGCAGGGCGGAAAACGAGAATCACGGCGATGACTGCCAGCAAAGCGAACCACGGCAGCCAGCGGGAGCGACGGGGTAGATCGGCCATAAATGCAATTGAACGCGAAGACCGTTTCGCCGCAACGCCCGTTCCATTAATTTGGTAACCGTTCCTTTCCAACAGTCCCGACACGCTCTTCCGTGATCCGCGCTGTCCGTCCCTCGTCTTCTTTCAAGAAGCAACACCCCTTAACCGGAGGCCGCCTCCGTGAATCTCCGGAAAAGGGCCTAAGGGGCTGCACATGCTTTGACGGGCGAGGATTTTATCTACACGTTCCCCGCCCATGAAGTCTGTGAAGGTGCCCGCCTTGGAGCTTTTTCTGCACGAAATGATTCCGCTCGCGAAAGCGATGGGAGTTGGCGTGGAGGTGAGCGACGCGCGCGCCTTGGTTCTCACCGCGCCAAAAGAGCAGAATAAAAACTCCCTCAACACCGCGTTCGGAGGCAGCCTCGTGTCGCTCGCCACGCTCGCCGGTTACGGGGTGGTGTGGGAGCTGATGAAAAACGAAAAGGGCGCCGAAAAAACCGAATGGCGCATCGTGGTCAAAGATAGCCGCGCCAATTATCGCCGCCCCGTGCTGGGCGATCTTCGAGCGATCTGCGAACGTCCGGCCCAGGCTGCCATCGCCGAATTCAAGGAAGCCCTCTCCCGCTACGGCAAAGCGAAGCTCAAGCTCCGCGCCCGCGTGATCGAAGACGGCGTGACCGCGGTGGATGTTCAGGCCGCATTCGTGGTGTCGAGGTAGGTTGCGGCCGCCGGGCCCGCTTTCATCGGGTTCTCGAGGAAGGATTTCGAACTGGCCGGCGAAACGCGTTTCGCCGCGCGTAATTTTTAACGGGACAAGGCAGCATGGTTCCGTTCCCCTCGCGGAACCCCACCCCATGCCACGGTTCGTTGCCACGATAACGCGCCCCCGCGCGTTGCCAGTCTTGAAACCATGACTTCGTCCCGGTTCTCCGCGCAGACCGCGATCATCACGGGGGGAATTTCCGGCATCGGCTTGGCAATCGCCCGGCGCCTTCAGGCCGAAGGCGCGTTTGTGGTGGCGTTCGACCGCGATGACACGCGGTTTGCCGAGGTGAAAGCCGGGTTTGGTCCGAATGGAAAATGTGTCGTCGTCGACGTGACGGATGCGACGGCGGTGCAGCAGGCGGTCGAATCCGTTGCCACGGAGCGCGGCCGAATCGACATCCTCATCAACAGCGCCGGCGTGACGGGACTCACGAACGTGAAATCGCACGAAGTGGATCCAGCCGATTTCGACACCGTCATGCGCGTCAACGTCCGCGGGCCTTTTCTTACGACCAAAGCGGCGATTCCTTTCATGCTGCAACGGCGCTACGGGCGTGTGCTCCACATCGCCTCCATCGCCGGGAAGGAAGGCAACGCCGGCATGGTTGCCTACTCCGCGTCGAAGGCCGCGCTCATCGGCATGACGAAAGTGCAGGGCAAGGAATACGCCGAGACCGGGATCACGATCAACGCGCTCGCGCCCGCGGTGATTCGGACCGCGATGGTCGACGCGCTGCCAGAAGCCCAGGTGAAATACATGACGGACAAAATCCCGATGAAACGCTGCGGCACGCTCGAGGAAGCGGCGGCCGCGGCCGCCTTCATCGTTTCACCCGAGAACAGTTTCACCACTGGTTTCACCTTCGACCTTACTGGCGGACGCACCGTTTACTGAATCACGACGTCAATCCGCTCCGGCCAGTCTGAGATTACTTTCCCCAAACCTCGTGTCCCTCGAACCCCCACCCCCGGCCACCGGCCAGCGAGCCACGCGCACCCGCTATTGGGTGATCGTCCTCGCGATCACCCTCGCCGTGGTGCAGTACGTCGATCGCGTCGCGATCTCACAGGCCAAGGGCGACATTGCCCGGGAGATGAGTTTCACCGACGTCCAGATGGGCGCGATCTTCGGCGCCTTCGGGCTCGCGTACGCGTTGTTCGAAATCCCCACCGGCTGGCTGGGCGACAAAATCGGGGCGCGCAAGGTGCTCATCCGCGTCGTGCTGTGGTGGTCGTTTTTCACCGCGGCCACCGGCTGGGCGTGGAGCTACGTTTCGATGTGGTGGATGCGATTCCTGTTCGGCGCCGGCGAGGCGGGATGTTTTCCGAATTTGACCAAGGCGTTCAGCGCCTGGCTGCCAAAGAATGAACGGACCCGGGCGCAGGCGCTGATGTGGATGGGCGCGCGCTGGGGCGGAGCGTTCACGCCCATGCTCGTCGTCATGGTGATGGCGTTTGTGAACTGGCGGACGGCGTTCCAGATTTTTGCCGCGCTGGGCGTCGTGTGGGTCGTCGTCTTCTGGCTGTGGTTTCGCGACAACCCCCGCGATCACAAGGGAGTCAACGCGGCCGAACGGGAGTTGCTCAAAGAGAACGAGCAGAACGTGCGCGGCCACGGCGATGTCCCGTGGCTCAAGCTGGTGAAGAGCCCGACGATGTGGATGCTGTGGGCCCAGTATTTTTGCCTCAGCTACGGTTGGTATTTTTACGTCACGTGGCTCCCGACCTACCTCAAGGAAGAGCGCAACATGGACATCAAATCCAATGCGTTCATGAACTGGCTGGCCGGTTTGCTGGAAGGTTCACTCAGTCCGGAACTGACCATCAAGGTGCTGGCCGCCGCGCTGGCCGGAATCCCGCTCTTCTTCGGCGGCTTCGGTTCGCTGGTGTCCGGCCTGATTTCCAACCGCATGATTCGAAGCGGCAGCCGGGTGCTGGTCGTGCGGCGCGCTTTCGGCGTGATCGGATTCACCGGCGCGTCCGGGCTCCTGATGACTTCCTTTTATCTGAAGGATCCGCTCGTCGCGATGCTCGCGATGGGCATGGCGAGTTTCTTCAACGACCTCACCATGCCCGGCAGCTGGTCGGCATGCATGGACATCGGCGGCAAATACGCCGGCACGATTTCCGGCAGCATGAACATGATGGGGAATTTCGGCGGCATGGCCGGACCGGTTGTCGTGGGCATCGTGCTGGCCGCAACGACGGTCACCACCACCGCGGGCACCACCAAGAACTGGGAACTCGTCTTCGCGATCTCCTCGGCGATCTACTTCCTCGGCGCATTTTTCTGGCTCTTCATCGATCCGGTCACGCCGCTCGAAAAAGCGGAAGAGGCGCCCGGGCAAGCCTAGCCGGGCTCAGATGTGCTTCGAGTCGGCTTCGTCTTTTTTCACGTAGCCACTTTCCTGACGCTGATGGTTCACCTGGTTTTTTTTCAGGTAAGCCTGGTAAACATCCTCCGCCGTCATCCCGAGGGTTTGCGCGAGGGAGACGAGGAAGTGGAATAAATCCACCACTTCGACCTTGGCGTTTTGCTCGTCGAATTTCTGGTACTTCGCCCACCATTTCCACGGCACGGAGTCGATCAACTCGGCGGTTTCCTGCTGCATCGCGCGGGTGTAGTTGAGGATCCACTTGGCTTTTTCCTCGTCGGTGGGGGGCGGGAGATTGACGCCAATGCGCTGATTCAGCGCATCCTGCATGCGGAAAATTTCTTCGAGCTTGTCCATCGCGCGACGCTGCAAATGGCTCCGCGGCGTGGCAAGCCCCACTTGGAACCGGCCGGGCTTTGTCGCCCCATCCACGGCAAATCCCACCGGTCGGAGCCTTCCGAACCGGACCTTTCGGGCCGGAATTAGCAGTTGCGACCACGGCGAAATTGAGGAACGGTTTCCGCCTTAATGCACACGTCGAGCGCGAATTCCGCGCTCCGGGGTGCGTTCACAAACCCAAGGCTGCTCCCGTTTTTCGGTGAGCGCCTTTTAGAAAAACAACAGCACATGTCAGATACAGAAACGTCCGGCGCGCCGTCCTCGGCCCCCGTCGCGACCGCCGGCACGACCCCCTCCGTGGGCTCGCCCGGCACCCCGCCGATCGGCGCGTTCGGTTCCACCCGCGGCTCAGGTCTCGCGCGTGGCAAACGCCCCACCCCCGCCGCCAGCACAGCCGGCGCCTCCGCCGCTCCCAGCGGCTACAAACCCAGCGCCCTCGAGGTCATCCGGCCCCAGAGCGAGTACAAGAATCCGTTCACGGGCGAGACGTCCGTGGGCGCGCCCGCCAGCCCCGAACCGGCCGAGCGGATTATCAACGAGCCTGCCCCGCAGGCCGCTTCCCCGGAAACTCCCGTCGCCAGTGCCCCTGTTTTTGCGGCTGCTCCGGCACCTGCACCTGCGCCCGCGACGGCCGAGCTTTTCCCGTTCAACGCACCCGGTGATTCCGACCGTGCGCCCGCGGAAAAAGCCGAGCTCAAAATCCTTCCTCCCACCGCCGAGACCAAGCGTCCCGCCGTCAGCTGGGAAGCCGGTGGTCCGTCCCCCGCGGACGACCGCCGCAACGAGCGTCCCACGTTCCGTCCGGAACGTCGCGACGCAAAACCGTTCGAGCCGCGTGAAGGAAAGCCCTTCGAACAACGCGAATCGCGCGACGGAAAACCGTTTGTTCCCCGCGAACAGCGCGAGCAAAAGCCGTTCGCCCCGCGCGAACCGCGTCGCGACGGACAGCAGCGCAACTTCGAGCCGCGTTCCGGCCAGCCACAGCAGCCTTATCAAGGTGGCCAGGGTCAGAACCGGACGCCGCGTCCGGAAGAGCCAAAGAAATCCGCCGGCTTTTTCGGCTGGTTGAAAGATCTCTTCGGCGGCAAACCCGCTGAAACCCCGGCCGCAGGCGGCCGTGGCGAAGGCGACCAGCGTCGGGAACGCGACGGCGAATTCGGCCACGATGGCCAGCGCCGTCACCGCGGCGGCCGCGGTCGCGGTCGCGGCGGTTTCCAAGGCGAAAATCGCGGTCCGCGCGACGGCCAGCCCTACCAGCCGCGCGATCCGCGCGACGAGGCAGGCTCGCCGCAGCCCGAGGGTGACCGCGGTTACAGCGGTGGCGGCCAGGGCGAAAATCGCGAAGGCGGCGGTCGCCGTCGTCGTCGCGGCGGTCGCGGTCGTTTCCGCGGCGAAGGTGGCGCTGGCGGCGGTGGTGGCGATCGTGGAAACGATCCCCGCCCCGAGGGCCAGCAGGGCGGCGGCGCGATCTAAGCCGGCCGACTCGTTAAAACTTGCCAACGCGCGCCGCTCCGCGCGCATTTCAAAGGCGCCTGCATCCCGCAGGCGCCTTTTTCTTTTAGCGTCATTTCTCATGGCCGATCTCATCGTCAACGGCGGCAAGCCCCTCGCCGGCACCATCACGCCTTCCGGCAACAAAAATTCGGTGCTCCCGATTTTTTGCGCGACGCTGCTGACCGATGAGCCCGTGACGCTGAAGAACGTCCCGGACATCACCGACCTCGACAAACTCGTCACGTTTTTCCGCGCCCAGGGTTCCTCAATCGCATGGGACCGCGAGAAAGGCGTGATGCGCGTCGACCATTCCACCTTCAAGAGTGCGCTCGCCGGCGACGAGCTCCCGCAGGACATGCGGTCGACGGTGTTGCTCTACCCGGCACTGCTGCACCGGCTCCGGAAAATCACCATCCCCGCCAACACCAAGGGCTGCTCGCTCGGCGTGCGCGAAATCGATCCGCACCTGGAAATTCTCCGCGCCCTCGGCGCCGCGATCAGCGAGGGCGACCCCCTGGTGATCAAGCTGCCGAAGGGTTTCAAAGGCGCGCGCCACTGGCTCGACTACATGTCCGTCACGGTCACGGAAAATTTCGCGATGGCCGCCTCGCTCGCCCAAGGCATCTCCACCCTCATCAACGCCGCGAGCGAACCCCATGTGCAGGATCTCTGCGCCGCGCTCGTCGCGATGGGCGCGAAGATCAAGGGCATCGGCACCTCGATGATCGAGATCACCGGGGTGAAAAAACTTCACGGCGCCACCATCACGATCAGCACCGACTACCACGAGGTCGTCACCTTCCTCGCGCTCGGTGCAATCACGGGCGGTGAGGTGCGCGTGAAGAAATCGCTGCCGCACCACTTCGATTTGATCGCGCGCGCGTTCGCGAAGCTCGGCGTCGTGGTCGAACACGAGGGCGACACCGCCATCGTCCGTCGCAACCAGAAGCTCGTGATCGAGACGCCGTTCACCAGCAACCTGCTCCCCAAGATCGAGGCGGCGCCATGGCCGTATTTTTCCGTCGATCTCCTGCCGCTGATGATCGCGCTCAGCACGCGCGCGAAAGGGACGATCCATTTCTGGAACAAGGTCTACGAAAATGGATTCTCGTGGATGCCCGAACTCGCGAAGTTCGGCGCGCATGTCGTCGTCAGCGATCCGCATCGCGTGGTGATCTTCGGCGACCGGCCGCTTTTCCCCGCGACGGTGGACTCGCCCTACATCATCCGCGCCGCGGTCGCGCTCACCATGGTCGCCGCCTCGATTCCCGGCCGCTCCGTTGTGCGCAACAGCGAGATCATCAAGCGTGCGCATCCCCGCTTCGTCGAAAACCTCCGCAGCCTCGGCGCGGAGCTGGAATGGAAATGAGTCTGATTAAGCGCGAAGACGCAAAGGCGCGAAGCTCGGAGCATAAGTGAACGACCTCCTGAAATTTTTCCTTCTCCGCCTTTTCTTCGCGCCTTTGCGTCTTCGCGCTTAACTTCGACCATGCCCGCTCCCGATCCGCACAAAGGCCTTGGATTTATTTCGAGCACGCTCTCGGCGCCGGTGTCGCCGGCCGAGGCGGCGCTGCGTCCGCTGTCGTTCGCCGATTTCACCGGACAGCCCAAAACCGTCGAACGCCTCCAGGTTATGGTCGGCGCGGCAAAAAAACGCGGCGAGGCGCTGAATCACATCCTGCTCTCCGGACCGCCCGGCCTGGGGAAAACCTCGCTCGCGTTCATCCTCGGCAACGAACTCGGCAAGAGCGTGCGCGTCACTTCCGGCCCGGTGATCGAAAAAGCCGGCGACCTCGCGGGCCTGCTCACCAGCCTCGAGGAAGGCGACCTGCTCTTCATCGACGAGATCCACCGCATTCCCAAAACCGTCGAGGAATACCTCTACTCCGCGATGGAGGACTTCCGCCTCGATATCATGATCGACCAGGGACCGAACGCGCGCAGCGTCCGGCTTTCGATTCCGCGCTTCACGCTCGTTGGCGCGACGACGCGCAGCGGTCTGCTCACCGCGCCGCTCCGCTCGCGCTTCACGCTCCAGACCCGCCTCGACTATTACGATCACGCAACGCTTGAGGGCATCGTCCGCCGCAGCTGCGGTCTGCTCAACGTGAGCATTGACGACGGGGGCGCGAAGGAGATCGCCACCCGCGCCCGCGGCACCCCGCGCGTCGCGAACAACCTGATCAATTTCGTCCGCGACTACGCCCAGGAGCGCGCTCAGGGAAAAATCACGCAGCCCGTCGCCGCCGCGGCGCTCGAGCTGCTCGAGATCGATGCCGCCGGCCTCGACGAGATGGACAAGCGCATGCTCCGTGTGATGGCGGAAAACTACCGCGGCGGTCCCGTCGGCATGAGCACGATCGCCGTCGCCGTCGGCGAGGAATCCGAAACGCTCGAGGAAGTGCATGAGCCGTTCCTGATCCAGGAAGGTTATCTCCAACGCACGTCCCAAGGCCGCGTGCTCACCGCCAAAGGCTACACCGCGGTCGGCTTGAAATTCACGGGCGGGGCCCAACAAGGCTCGCTCCTCTAGCCGGCGCGAACCGGCTCCGCGAATCCCCGGTGCCATGCCGGACTCCGAAAAAAATCCGCCGCCGCGATCCCGTCTTTCCCGGCGGTAATTTTCCTCCCTGTCCGGGGCGATTCCCATGCAACCCCTCGATCCAAAAATCGAACGCCTGCTCTACGACGAGCTCGGCCCCAACGAAAAACTATTTTGGAGCGGCGCTCCCCGGCCGGGACGGATGGGGCGGCGAACGCTTCCGATCGTGCTCTTCGGGATTCCCTGGACGGCCTTCGCCGTGTTCTGGGTCGCGGCAGCGAGCGGGTTCAAGCGCCCCGACCTCGCGCACGGCAGCGGATTTTTCCCGCTGTTCGGCCTTCCTTTCGTGCTCGTGGGGATCGGCCTGCTCTCCTCGCCCTATTGGGTGATGCGCAAGGCCCGCAGGACCGTCTACGCCGTCACCGGCGATCGTGCGATCATCCTCGAAGGCGGATTTCGCGGCAGCATCTCCGTCCGCTCGTTTCGCGCCGACCAACTGCGGGAAATCCGCCGCGTGCAACTCGCGGATGGCAGCGGCGACCTCATCCTCGATCAGAAGTTCACGACTGACAGCGAAGGCTCACGCCGTACGGCGGAAACCGGCTTTCTGGGCATTCCGGATGTAACAGCGGTCGAAGCCCTGCTGCAGGCGATACAGCGCAAAACCAAGCCACTCACGTGAGACCGCGCGACGGGATCTCAGCCGGCGCGGCGAATTTCGAATCTTCACGTTCAGGCGGCGTGCTGTTGCTCAGCCCACGCCGGCTTGAACTCGACGGGAATAAGTTCGCCCATCGGCTCGGCTGGCACGCGACTCGGAAAGGCATGCAACCCACCCTCGGGCTCCGGGTGCAGATCGGGTACCATCAGGCGTTGGCCAGTCGCGCCAGCAGCAGCGACCATCTCGGGCCAGCTTTCCAACCACGCGCCAAACTCGACGCCGAGTTTCCGCAGCATCGCGCTCGCGCCGATGCCGATTTGCAGGAGACCCATGACATGAAGCCAGGTGGCACGAACGCTGAACCCAAATTCGTCCATCGTGCAAAGGCCCGGCGCCAGCTGCGGGAGCGAATACATCAAGCCGCCAATAAAAAGAAATCCGAGTGAGTTGATGAGCTTCATAGGTTGCAGTCCCCATAAGCGACGCGCGTGCCAAGCGATCCGGGCAATCCCAACCCATCGGCCTCAAACGACTAACAATTTTTCACCCGACGATTTGCACCTGTCCGCCGCTCATTTCGCACGAAATTCACAAGCCTCCCCGTGCGAAACGCGGGCCACGGCTGACTAAATGTCCCCGCCGTGGGGACGAAGCACGATCTCCTCGACGACCGTGCGCCGTGAGAGCCGGTAAATATCCAGGAAGGCACGGGCGACATCCTCGGTTGGCATCAGGCGTTCGGTTGCGACGCCACTTTTGCCCCACGACGGCGACAACGTTGCACCCGGGAAAACGCAGCAAACTCGCACGCCCGTTCCTTTGGTCTCGGCGCGAAGCACTTTGGCGAGACCAGTCACCCCAAATTTCGCGGTGCAATAGCCGGTTCCGCCGGGATAGGCGGCGAGCCCCGCGATCGAGCTCATAAAGAAAATGTCGCCACGGCGCTGCGTCAGCATCGCCGGCACGAACATCCGCGACAC
>DATAKE010000078.1:0-9668 GCA_036261745.1 Opitutaceae bacterium | reverse complement strand
ACTTGTTGTAGTAAGGCACGTCCTTGCTGTCGCCGAAGTTGTCGATGACGCCGGCGCGGCCGATGAGGCTCATCACCTGGGTCTGGGTCTCAAACATCGGGAAGAACTGCGAACCGCGGAATTCCGCCATGTAGTAATTCGTGTCGCCACCGAAAGGTCCGCCCGCGAGGTCCAGGTTCAACTCCACGCGATTGCCGTAGGTCGTGTTGACGATCTTGTCGCGGGTGTCGCGCAGCAGCTGGAAGCCCACCTTCGAGACGCTGTTGGTGCCGGCGAGCGTTTGAATGACCGACGGGGCCTCCGGCGAAATGTTCGTGATGTCGAAGATCTGGTAGCTGTAGGACAGCTTGCCTTCGAACTGCTCGAAGAGGTGTTTGCGGAGGGAGACTTCGCCGCCGGTGATGATCTGCGTGTAGAACGAGCTGTTGTAGTCGGACGATTCGCGGAAAACGCTGAACCCGAGCGAAAGCTGTTTCTGGAACAGGTACGGCTCTTCGAAGGAGAGCACGACCTCGTTCGACTGCGAGCCGAGCTGCAGACGGAGGCGGAACTTCTGGCCATCGCCCTGGAAGAACGAGCGGCGGTTGAAGAGGTCGAAGTTGGACTGCGACACCTCGGCGAAAATCGTGGCACGTTCGAGCGAGCTGAAACCGGCGCCGAAGGTCAGATTGCCGGTGCGGCCTTCCTTCACGGCGACGCGCATGTTGCGGCGGCCGGGGATGTTCGTCTCCTGCGGCGACACGTTCACGTCGTCGAAGAACCGCGTGTTTTCGAGGCGGAGCTTGCTGATCTTCATCCGCACCTGGTCGAACACGTCGCCCGGGGCGAGGACGAGCTCGCGAATGATCACCGTGCTCTTCGTCTTCTCGTTTCCTTCGATGACGATCGACTCGACGTTGAACTTCTCGTTCTCGGCAATCTGGTACTCGATGTCGATGTTGCCCGTGTTGACGTTGGGCTTGCGCACGAGGCGGACCTGCGTGTCGAGATAGCCGTCCTTGCCGTAGAAATCCGTGAGCCGTTCCGTGTCCTTATCGAGCTTCGAAGGGGTGAAGATCGAACCCGTCCGCTGGCGCGTGATGCGTTTGAGCAGGGTTGAGGGATGCAGCTTGTTGCCCGAGAAAGTGACATCGCCGACGTGGTATTGGGGGCCTTCCTCGACATTGATGGTGAGGACCAGCTTCGAGGGCGTCGGGTATGAAAACGTCACCTTGTCCTGCGAAATATCGACATCGAGGAAGCCCTGCTCGCGGTAGTAGTCGCGGAGCTTGTCCAAGTCGTCCTCGAACTGCTCGTCCTTCAAGCGGCCGGAACCGGTGAGCCAGGAGAACACCCACCACCGTTTCGTCTCCATCTCCTTCTTGAGTTTCTTGGCTTTGACGTGCGCGTTGCCCGTGAAACGGATGTCGCGGATTTTGACCTTCTCGCCTTCCCGGATCTTGAAAATGATCGTGCCGAATCCGCCAACCCGGTCGCGCTCGATCGAATAGCTCACGGAAACCTGGTTGAAACCGGACTTCTGGTAGTACTCGCGGATCTTCTCGGAGTCGTCCTTCACCTGGCGTTCATCGAGCGCGAAGTTCGGCTTGGTCTTTGCCTCTTTCTCGAGGCGGCTCGTCCGGACGCGCTTGTTGCCTTCGAAGCGGATGGCGAACACGCGGAATTTCGGGGTGACCTCGACGACGAGGTTGAGCGTTTTGCCGTCGTCCAGCGGCTCCTGGCTGACATTGATGAACTCAAAAAGGCCGGTGCGGTAGAGCGACTTGATGTCGCGATCGAGCATCGTCTGGTCGAGGTCCCCGCCCTCGCGGACCTGCATGTTCGCGCGGACGACCTGTTCGTTCACGTTCGCCGTGCCGACGAATTTGATCGTGATGGTGCCGACCCGGAAGGTCGGCGCCTGCTGCGGTGGGGGAGCCGTCGGGGCTTCTTGAGCCTGGACCGGAGCGACTCCCGCTAATGCGCACCAGACAATTGCAAAAAGGGAAACGGCGACCCTGCGCACAGGGTTACTGATGAAAGTTTTCAAAGCGGGTGATGTCTCGAAGGAAAGTGAGCTTTAGTTCTCCTACCGGGCCGTTTCGTTGCTTGGCAACGATTAACTCGGCGGAGTCAGCGGCAACTTGGAATTTTTCGTCGGCGTCTTTGGGTCGGGCGAGCATGAGAACCACGTCGGCATCCTGCTCGATGGAGCCGGATTCGCGCAGGTCGGCGAGTTTGGGTGTGCGGTTCTCTTTTTCTGAGGCGCGGTTAAGTTGGCTTAATACAAGAACCGGCACGTTGAGTTCCTTGGCGAGCGATTTTAATCCGCGCGAGGCCTCGGCCACCTGCTGCTCACGCGGCATCTTGCCGTCCGTCGGGCTGAGCAGCTGGAGATAATCCACGATGATAAATCCGAGGGGGTGCCGGGCGTGGATGCGCCGCGCCTTCGCCCGGAGCTGCATGATCGAAAGCGCGCTCGAATCGTCGATGAAGATGGGCGCCTTCGAAAACTCGTCGGCGGTGGTCACCAGGCGGTTTTGTTCGTCCCCGTTTTTCGAGAGCAAACCATCGCGCAGGAGCTTCATGTTGACCCGCGCCCGGGAGCAAAGCATGCGGAGCGCGAGCTGCGATGCGCTCATTTCCAGCGAGAAAACCAGGGTCGGGGCCGCATCGCCTTTTTTCGGCATCGCCGCGGCCTCCGCGAAATTCAGGGCGAGCGAGGTTTTTCCCATCGAGGGGCGCGCCGCGAGGATGATCATTTCCTGGCGCTGAAACCCCCACAGCAGCGCATCGAGGTCTTTGAAGCCGGAGGTCACACCCGTCAGTTCCCCCTTCTTCATCATCATTTTCGTGATGACGTTCATCGCCTCGCGCGTGGGCTCGCGCATCGGCTTCGCGCTTTCGCTCACGCGATTCTGCGTGACCGAGAAAATCCGCGCTTCAATCTGGTCGACGAACTCGTCGATGCCGCCGGAAAAATTATGGCAGTCCTCCACCGCGCCCGTCGCCGAGCGGATGATTTCGCGGAGCAGGCTTTGCTCGCGCACCTTGTCGATGAAGTAACCGGCCTGAGCCGTCGTCGGGATGCGGCTGCTGACCTGCGTGAGGAACGCGTAGCCGCCGATCGCGTCGAGCTGCTTGGCCGTTTTCAGGTCTTCCGCGACGATTGAGACATCGATCGGCGTCTGCCGGTTGTAGAGGTCGAGCAGCCGTTCGTAGATGATCCCGTGCTTCGGGTCGTAAAACGACTCCGGCCGGATCCGCGCCTCGAGGCACCGCGAGAGCACGTCGGCGCCATCCAGCAGGCAGCACGACAGCAAATACTCCTCGGCCTCGAGACTGTGGGGCAGCGAACGTCCCGGCGCGCCCATCCCCGCTGGCGCGGAGGAAGGCGAGCGGCGAAAGGAATTGGGAGCTTCGTCAACCATGCGCGGAACGCGAAGTCAGGCTGGGCGTGTTTTTCAGGGAGATTGTCATTCTGAGCGAAGCAAGGAATCCAGCAGGAGCTGCGGTACCGATGAAAGTTTCGGAAACCAGGATGGATTCCTCGCTCCGCTCAGAATGACAGGAGGAAAGCATCGGATTTCACCTCATCAGCCAAGGCAATGCGGAGTTATTCTTTGTTGTTCACAGGTTCGCAAAGCACGAAGGCCGCGTCCGTGCGTCGGACGCGGCCTTCGAAATCCCTGCGGCGCGAAACTTAGCGCTGGGCGGCCTTTTTCGGCGCCTCGGTGGCAACGGGCTCGATCGGATTTTCCGACACGACGTCGAACGTGAGGTCAACGCTCACATCGGAATGCAGCTTCACCTTCACGGTGTGCTGGCCGAGCGTCTTCACCGGCGTGTGGAGGTGGATGCGCTTCTTCTCGATGGTGAAACCGGAGGCCACGAGCTTGTCGTGGATGTCGCTCGCGGTGATCGCGCCGAACATCTTGCCGCCCTCGCCCGTCTTCACGGCGAACGCGAGGCTGGTCTTGCCGAGCTTGCTCGCGATTTCGTTCGCGCCGTTCAGCTCCTGCGTCTCGCGCACGGCGCGGCGCTGCTTGAGCGCCTCGACCTGCTTGCGATTGGCCGCCGTGACCGGCACCGCGATGCTTTGCGGGAGGAGATAATTGCGCGCATAACCGGCGCGGACTTTGACTTGATCGCCTTCGCCGCCGAGACCTTCGACGGGTTTGACGAGGAGAACTTCACTGTAGGCCATGGGATGGGTTGGTTGAAAAGGTTGAAAGTAGCAGGTTGAAAGTTGAAAGACCGGACCGCTTAAAACGGCACGTCTTCGTCGAGATTTTCCGGAGCGGCCGGCTTGGCCGAGGCACCGCGCGCGGGCGGCGAATGGCGCTCGGGCGAAGCGGTCTGGTCGATGCCGGGCTCGGCTGCGCCGCCCCCGCCAGGACCACCCGGACCGCCACGGCTGTCGCCGAGGAACTGAAATTGCTCGAGCACAACCTTCATGCGGCTGCGCTTTTCCTTCGTGTTCTTGTCCTCCCACTGGTCGAGCCGGAGCCGGCCTTCGACATAGAGCGGACGCCCCTTCGTGACATACTTCGCGATCGTCTCGCCCTGTTTGCCCCAGGCCTCGACGTCCACGTAGATCACTTCCTCGCGGGTTTCGCCGGACTCCATCTTGAACTGGCGGTTGATCGCCAGGGAAAACTGGCAGATCGACGTGCCCTTGGGCGTGACGCGCAACTCAGGGTCGCGGGTCAGGTTGCCCATCAGGAGAACTTTGTTGAGCGAAGGCATGGGGTTTGGAGAAAAGCTGGGAGCTTAGAGCTGAGAGTCGATAGATCGGAAAACCGGAAGCGTGCGAATTGGCGAAACCAAAGCGAGGCGCTTGTGTGGATTGAGCTCTGGACTCTGGACTCTCAGCTATTCGCTTCAAGCCGACTGGACGAAGGTGCGGTAAACGCTGTTGTTCAGGCGCAGGCGCTCGATGAGCTGCGCGGGTGCCTCGGCGGGAGCGGCAAAGTTCACGTGCACGTAGGTCGCGCCGGTGAGCTTCTTGTCGGTCACGCGGACGAAGTCCTTCTTGCCGATGTTCTCGACAGCGGAAACCTCGCCGTTCACGGCGGTGATTTCTTTCTTCACGCCGTCGATGATCTGCTCGACGGATTCTTCCTTGCCGCGGTTGTCGAGAATGAAGGTCGCGCGGTAATTGCGTTTGGTGGGATTCATGATGGGTCTCTGCGATTGAGCTGGTTCATGGCGGCTTCGGCGCCGCGGGAAAGCAGCAGGTCTAGGCCTTGGACGTGGTGATCGAGTTTTTGAGTTAAGAGAGTGTTTTGTTCTGACGTAAACTTTCCGAGGACGAAGTCCTTGAGTTCCATCTGTGCGGGCTGCTTCGGGCCGACCCCGAGCCGGTAGCGGACGAATCCGTCGCCGAGCTGTTCGAGCAGGCTCGCCACGCCATTGTGTCCGCCGGCGCTGCCGGTGATGGAGACCTTGACGAGACCGAGGTCGATATTGAGGTCGTCGTAGACGGCCAGAATCGCCGGCGGCTCTATCTTATAGAAGCGGGCGATCGCGGCGACCGACCGGCCGCTGTCGTTCATGAACGTCAGCGGCTTGATCAGCCACCGGGTGCGACCCGGCGAGAAATCCCAGCGCGCGACCTCCGCCTCAAACCGCGGATCCGTCTTCCAGACGAGACCGTGTTTTGCGGCGAACGCTTCGAGCACCACCCAGCCAAGGTTGTGGCGGGTGAGCGCGTATTCGCGGCCCGGATTGCCGAGACCGGCAACGAGCGAGATGGACATGACTCAAAGAACATTCGCCGGGCCCCGCCGCGGTGAAGCGGCGGGGCTGGCGCGGAAAAACGCTTACTTCTTGGCGGGAGCAGCCGGCTTGGCGCCAGCGGCGGGCTTCGCACCGGCAGCCGGGGCGGCACCGGGCTTCGCACCCGCGGCGGGAGCGGCGGCCTTGGCATCGCCCGCAGGGGCGGCGGCACCAGCGGCACCGGCGGCGGGAGCCGCAGCAGCACCCGCGGCACCGGGAGCGGCGGCAGCGGCACCCTCGACGGGCGCGGCGGCGACAACTTCCTGCACGATTTCGGCGACGGGCTCGACGCACGAGACGACGGGCTGACCCTTGCCGTCCATGAACTCAACGCCAGGGATGGCCTTGAGTTCGCCGACCTTGATCGTCTCACCGACCTTGAGCTCGGTGACATCGACGAGGATGGCCTCCGGAAGATCTTTCGGCAGACAGCGGACGCGCAGCTGCTGGGTGTTCATTTCGAGAACGCCGCTCTGGTTCTTCACGCCGAACGATTCGCCGGTGAGGCGGATCACGACGCGGATTTCAAATTTCTCGTCCGACTTAACTTCCTGGAAATCGACGTGGAGGTACTTGTCGGTGATCGGGTCGCGCTGGACTTCCTGGAGGAAGGAGAGCGCTTTTTCGGCCTTGTCGGTGCGGGCCAGCTCGATGAGCACGGCGCGGCCGGCAACGGACTTGAGGAGGCGGATGAACTCCGGTCCTTCGATCGAGAGCGACTCGGGGCTCGTGTGCTTCCCGTAAAGAATGGCGGGAACGCGGTTAACTTTGCGAAGGCGGCGGGAGGCGCTACGGCCGGTCTGGGCGCGCGATTCGACGTTAAGGATGAACTGTTGTTTCATGAGTTTCGTTCCCCCTGTCACCCCGGAATTGGAGGCAGGCGTAATGGAAAAGGGTTCGAGGTGATACGGTCGGGGCAGTCAAAAGCAAACAAATCTTTGGCCGCGCCACGAATTTCGAGGGGCGGCGGCAATACGAGCATTGACATGATGCGGCGCGCCTCTGTTTTTTCTCCCCTCTTCGCACGGCGCAGGCCGGCGAGCCACGTTGCCCGGTAGCTCAGTGGCAGAGCAGGTGACTGTTAATCACTTGGTCGCTGGTTCGATCCCAGCCCGGGCAGCCATTTCGTCCTTCCGCCAGGAAGTGACGAGTGATGTCAGAACGTGACTAAAGCTCTCTGCACCAGTCACGTTCACCGACGTGACGAACTGATCGCAAATGTCAGCGAGTGACGAGGTGCGACAAGAATTCCCAGATTTTTGTGAGTCTATGTGTGAGTGTTGTGAGTTGGACGCTGGTTCGCCTGATCCCGTGTGAGTGTTGGCGGCGCGTTCCCCTACCGTGACGGCCCCGACTCCTGCACGTGGCGTCGCGTCGATCCAAGGCAGCTTCGCGATTTCCGTGTGCAGCGCCAAGGCCGGGACGTCGGTGTACACCTTGGCCGTGAGGTTCGCGTCAGAGTGCCCGAGGACTTCTTGTGCGACGCGCTGATTGATGCCGTAGCGTACGCCGAGCGTCTGCCAGGTTTTCCGGAATGAATGGAAATGGACTGACCGCCCAAGGGTATCAATGCGGTCGATGCCAGCACGCTTAAGGTCACCCCGCAGAATGTCGTAGGTCGGCCAACGAAACCAGAAGATCGGTTTGGCGAGCATGTGAGTTTCCTCGGGCTTCGGCTTCAACGCCTTCAACTCGCCAACGATCTCCGGCCGAAGTGGGACTGCCCGCTTGTCTTTGTCCTTCGTCGTGCTCTCGCGGAACAGCGCGTAAGGCTTCGCCTCGTCCAAGTGCAGATCGGCCCACATGAGCGAACGCACCTCGCTCTTTCGCTGACCGGTGTAGAGCAGCATCTGGTAAGCAAGCCGTCGCCGACCTGCGATTGAGAACAGCCGCTGTAGCTCATCCTCGCTGAACGCGCGACACGGCCGCACTTGCTTTCCGCGCGTCTCAACGTGCGGCACCTTCGCGAGCGGATTCACCATCAGCCGGTCCGTCTGGACGAGCCAGTTCAAGAACGCGTTCGCGGAAAGATGATATTCCTTTTTTGTTTTCGCGGAAAGTTTCAGGCTAGCGCGCCACTTCACGAACGCATCGGCGCGAATGTCGCTCAGAACCTTCCAGGCATTTGCCGCGATCATTCGCCGCACCCGTGTGGTGGTGTCGCGCACGTGCTTCGGATTAAGCTCACGGCCTCGCAGATCGACCTCGTAGTCGCTGACGAGTTGAGCGAGCTGTGTAGCAGCCGCGACGCGCACCGCTTTCGGCGCGACGATGCCTTCAGCTTCGCGCTGTTTGTCGAGTACGATGGCGCGAAGCCTTTTTCTCGCGACCTCACGGTCCGGGGTGTTGAGGCTGACCTGCACCGGCTTGGCGGCCTGATCGATTGCGTAGCGGCCACAGAACACGCGTGAAAGGACGCGCTTTCCATTCACGACACGGGACGGTCTGAAAACGTATTCGATCATGATTTCACCTCAGAATAGTTGATGACGGATGCGTCGAGAAATCGGTGGAGCTCGCTGGGCCGGACGCGCGGCGACCGCTCGCTGACTTTGACGAAAGTGATTTTACCGCCATCGACAAGCCGCCGAAATTGCCGAAGCGAAATTCCCAAAACTCGCGCCGCCTCCGCAAACGTGAGCAGCGTTTCCAAGGCGACGGTTTCGCTGCGGCTGGTCGCGGCCTTTGAAATTTTTTCAACTCTACGTTGCGAAATGAAATTCGCACTACGGTCTTCGCCGCGTGCGTTCGATCCGTTCACCATTCCGTCGAGTTCAAGTTGGGCAATGCCTGTTGTGCTCATGTTGAAAATGTCGCGCGCGATGAGCCAACCGACAACGTCCGCGCACCCCCGAGTTCGCGGTAGCCGCGCTACACCAGAAGCGGTAGTCCTTCCTCGGTTCTTGCGCGTCTCAAACCCGTCGGCGCGAGTCCTCGGCTGCGACTAGCCGGCTCCGTTGTCGGATGACTTGCGCGCTTGTGTTCCTGATAGACGCAATACCCTAAGGACTTCTTAGGTTTGTAAGTCGCTGAAACAAAGTGCGGGCGACCGAGGGAAATCTCGCGAGCGCATCCTCATCGGGTCTACCGTGATTACGGTACGGGTCGCGCGAAAGGAGTCTCGAAAAAGCGGCGGCTCGGCTGCGCCTCGTGGGTATCCGCCGCACCAAACGCGGGGGCTCTCCGCCACCCCCGCACCCCGGCTCGGGGCAACTAAATCAAGAAAGCAACTGTGCCTTTTCGGCCATCATCTTGAGGGCTTTTGCTCGCGATTTTTCGCGGCTGTCCGTGTCTCCGCACAGACAACGTGGACGTAATCACGTGCAAGGCGCGCTTGTCTCGGCTCCGACGACCCACTTGCGTGGAGGAAAGAGCCGAGTTCCAGCCTCGAGAGCGCCGCTGGCAGGAATTAGCGCCTGCGTTCGAGTTGGTTCCGACCTCATCGTTCTTGGCAGGAACGCCATCTCTCGGCGACGGCTACTAATGGCCTGCAACCAGGCATCTACTGCCCTGGAAACCGGTGCTATTCCATTTGAAAAAGACCTCCGTCGGGCGATCTTTCCTCCATCTCCTCCGCTTAGCGGAGGATGGGGTAACTAAGAAAGCAATGCCCGCCGTGTAGGGGTACACGGCGGGCTCTTTTTTTGCCGTGTCGTCCGAAAAAGATTAACCCGTAGAGGCCCCGGGATCGCCTCTCGTTTAACGATCCTTGGGTGCGTTTCGGTGCACCCAGTCCTGAAGCATGTTTACGTAGACGCGCATTGCCTCGCGGTGCTTTACGCCGGCGATGGAGGAGCCCAGTTCCGCTCTTTGACGTTCAGTCAAAAAGGTCGCGGCTTGAGACTGGAGTTCATCCCAATCGAAAACCGGCACGACGGCGCTTTCGTCAGCCTCGTTGGTCCGGTAGG
>DATAKE010000084.1:0-28313 GCA_036261745.1 Opitutaceae bacterium | reverse complement strand
GGGGCACGGGAAGGCGTCAAGGGCGAATTCCCGGCTTGCACCGCGCCCCCGGGAGTTGGAGGGTTCCGACCATGTTCCTGGCGTGGACCACCTTCGACGACCCCGAAATCGCCGAACAATTCGCATTCGACGTCGTCGCCGAAAAATTGGCGATCTGCGTGCAAGTCGACATCAACCCCATCGTGTCGGTTTTCCAGTGGGAGGGAGAACCCCAGACGGCCCGCGAATACCGTGTGAGTTTCAAGTGTTTACCCCACCAGCTCGATCAATTGGAGAAGTGGGTCTTGGAACGCCACCCCTACGAAACGCCGGAGTGGCTCGTCCTGCAGGTCGACCGCGTGGGAGAAAAATACTTGTCATGGGCAGGGGCCAACGGCACGGTCCTCCCCTTTAACGAGTCAAAACCTCCCCTTTAAAACCACCATGTCACAGCACAAAAGTCTCCAAGGCTCCTCCGGCCTAGTTGTTAAGCGTAATGTCCTCAAGCGCTTCGAGCGCGTCGATCTCCTCAAAAAGCGTGGCCAGTGGAAGGCCGGCGATCGCGTCCAGGGCCTCCGCAAAACCAAGCCCGACGCCTAAGTCGTCCTCCCCTCTTCCCGGCAGGCAGTTTCCGCTGCCTGCCTTTTTTTTGCCCTGTCCGGACTCACTCCCCAGCTGCCGTCATGTTCGATTTGATCAAGAAGCTCGTTGATTTCATCCTCCACATCGACACCCACCTTGCGGAAATCATCCGCGACTACGGCACGTGGACCTACGCGATTCTCTTCCTGATCATTTTCGCGGAAACCGGTTTGGTCGTAACCCCCTTTCTTCCGGGCGACTCACTGCTCTTTGCGGCGGGTGCGTTCTGCGCCAAACCCGAAACCGGCCTCAACATTCACCTGCTGGCGCTGCTGCTCTTCGTGGCCGCGTTCATCGGAGACACGTTGAACTACTGGATCGGCGCCAAGTTCGGTCCCGCGGTCTTCAAGCGGGAAGACTCGATTTTCCTCCGGCGCAAACATCTCGAGCGGGCGCATGTCTTCTTCGAAAAATACGGCGGCCGCGCGATCATCCTCGCCCGTTTCGTTCCGATCGTGCGGACGTTTGTCCCGTTCGTCGCCGGCATCGGCAAGATGACCTATCCGCGCTTCATCGCCTACAATCTCATCGGCGGATTTGTCTGGGTTTATTTCTTCGCCTACGCCGGCTACATTTTCGGCAACCAGCCGTTCGTGCAGAAGAACTTCAAGCTCGTGATCCTCGCGATCATCTTCATCTCGGTCATCCCGATCGTCGTCGAAATGTGGAAAGCGTTTCGGGAGTCGAAAGCGGCCCGCTCCCAAGCTTGACGGTCGGCCCGCACCGGCGCTCTAGTCGCACCGGCAGTTTTTCAGCGAGCGTAGCACAATGGATAGTGTAGTGGCCTCCGAAGCCATTGATCCGGGTTCGACTCCCGGCGCTCGCACCAGTCGATCAGCAGCCCGCCAGCTGCGGCAGACCGGGGATCCCTGAAACTTTTTCCTCCTTCGGATCGCGGCGCGGAGCCGCAACGGTCGCCGCAGGCGCCACCGCTGCCTCCGTTTTCACGGGAGCCGCCGGGCCGGCACAAAGCTGGGCGACTTCCTCGCCGGAAAGCGTTTCCCGCTCCAACAATGCCTTCGCCACCGCGTCGAGCGCGGCCCGATGCGTGCTGAGAATCTGCCGTGTCGAGGCGTACTCGCGATCCGAGATCGCCAGCACCCGCGCCTCGGCCTGCGCGATCGTCCCGGCCGAACAAAGAATCTGGGAGCCTTGCGCGAACGCGATGAAGCCGAGGTCCGACATGCCCCACTCGAAGACCATCGAGCGAATCAGTTTCGTCGACTCGATGATGTCGCTCGCCGCACCGCTCGTCACCTGGCCGACCCCCATTTCCTCGGCAACGCGCCCAGCCATCAGGCAGCGCAGCCGGGCGGTGATCTGCTCGGTGGAGAGATTGAGGATGTCGCGCTCGGGCGAGAGATGCGTGCTGCCGAGGCTCCGGCCGCGCGGGATGATCGTCACTTTCTGCAGGCGGTAACCATCCTGCTTGCTCACGACCTGCATGATCGCATGACCCGCCTCGTGATAAGCGATGCGTTCGCGATCCGCCGGCGACATCAGGCGGTTGCGTTCGCGGCCCCACGTGAGTTTGTCGCGCGCCGAATCGATGTCGGCCGCGGTCGTGACCTTGCGATGCTCGCGCGCCGCATGGATCGAGCCTTCGTTCAACAACGTCGCGAGATCGGCGCCCGAGAACCCGGCGGTCTCGCTCGCCACCCGCGCGAGGTCGACATCGTCGGCCAGTTTGCGGCTCTTTTTCCGGGCGTGAATCTCCAGAATTTTTCCGCGGCCCTCGAGGTCGGGCAGCTCGAAATAAACCTTCCGGTCGAAACGCCCCGCGCGCATCACCGCTTCGTCGAGCATCTCGGGCCGGTTCGTCGCCGCGAGGACCACGACACCCGAGTTCGCCTCAAAGCCGTCCATCGCCACGAGGAGCGAATTCACCGTCTGATTGTGCTCGCGATCGCCGCCACCCGAGGAGCCGCCATCGCGTTTCTGCGCGAGCGAATCGATTTCATCGATAAAGATCAGGCTCGGCGCGTGTTTGCGCGCGGCCTCGAACATCGCGCGGACGCGGCCGGCGCCCACGCCGACAAACATCTCGATGAACTCGGAGCCATCGACGCTGAAGAACGCGGCGTTCGCCTCGTGCGCGACGGCCTTGGCGAGCATGGTCTTGCCGGTGCCCGGGGGACCGACGAGCAGAATTCCCTTCGGCATCGTGCTGCCGCTGTCCTTGAAGCGCTGCGGATCCTTCAGGTAGTCGACGATCTCGGCGACTTCCTGCTTGGCCTCATCGCAACCGGCGACATCCGCCAGGTTCACATAGCTCTTCGTGGGCTTCAGTTTCGCCTGGAACGAGCCCACCGTGCCGCCGCGCATCAAAGAGATTCCGCACAACACCGCGAACCCGAGCCCGAAAAAGGTCATCAGCGAATCGACGGTCGGCAGCAGCAGCGCCGGCAACGTCGAGGCCTCGGTCGCTCCATGCTGCGACCGGATAAAATTTTCCACCGTTTCATCCGGTGCGAGAACGGACTCCGGGTAGCTGCGTTCCGCGAGCTGGGTCTGCTCTTCCGGCGTCAGACGGCCCCGGGCGAGAGCGACCACCGAGCGCCCCTCCGTCGGGCTCCAGTTTCCGCTCAAGGCAACGAGGTCCGCATTGTTCGCATAATGCATGATGCGCACGCCTTTGACTTCGCCGGTTTCCGCCTTCGCGAGAAAACGCTTGAGCGTGGTCTCGGGAAATTTCGCCGGGGGTTGCGCCAGGGTCCTGTCGTAGACGCGCAAGGCGAAGCTGGCGGTCAGACTTACGGCGAAGCACGTGGCAAGGACAACGAGGGGCGTTTTCAAGGGCGTGGGAAGGGATCAGAGGTAAGGTTCTCGCGCAGAGACTCAGACGGTTAATCGTCGTGAATTGCCGGATTTTTAGGCGATTCACCCGAAACGGCCGCGGCTGCTGCACTATCTCCAGTCGCAGCAGCTAAATGCTGCAACCTTCCGGGCGTCGGCGGCCCAGTCTTACAATTATTTTGAACCCGCTTCCCGGCGCATTTCGGCCCAAATCGATCCCTGATCGCGCAGCGAACACATCCTTGCCTCACGCGCGGCCGCCCCGCAATTTGCCGCGTTATGACCGTTGAGAACAAGGACTCTGGCGCAGCCCCTGCCCCCACCGATTTTATCCGCGATATCGTCGCCGAACACGTCGCGGCAAAGCGTTACCCGAAGATCGTCACACGCTTCCCCCCGGAGCCCAACGGTTACCTCCACATCGGCCACGCCAAGTCCATCTGCCTGAATTTCGGCATCGCCCGCGAAAATGCCGGCCAGTGCAACCTGCGCATGGACGACACCAACCCGGCGAAGGAGGAGGTCGAGTATGTCGAGGCCATCATCAACGATGTTCGCTGGCTCATCGCGGGTTGGGCCGATCAGTGCCTCGGCTTCAAACCCAAGGGCGCCACTCCCGCCGTCGACACCCGCACCGGCCAGCCGGACTACTTCCTCGGCGCGGTTTCAGCCAGTGTGCCGGATGCCGAGCCATTTTTCGCCTCCGACTATTTTGACCAGCTTTTCGACTACGCCATCGGCCTGATCAAGCGGGGCAAGGCCTACGTCTGCGATCTCACGCCGAAGGAAACCGAGGAATACCGCGGCGCACCCGACCGCCCCGGAAAAGAGAGCCCGTTCCGCAACCGCTCCGTTGAGGAAAACCTCGACCTCTTCAACCGGATGAAGGCCGGCGAATTTCCCGACGCGGCCCGCAGCCTGCGCGCGAAGATCGACATGACTTCGCCCAACATGTGGCTGCGCGATCCCCTCCTCTATCGCATCCGCCACGCCGCGCACCATCAGACCGGCAACCGTTGGTGCATCTACCCGCTCTACGATTTCGCCCACTGCCTCAGCGACTACCTCGAGGGTGTCACGCACAGCATCTGCACGCTGGAGTTCGTCGACCACCGTCCGCTCTACGACTGGCTGCTTGGCGCGCTCGATCTCCCGCGCACGCTTCCGCTCCAGTACGAGTTCGCGAAGCTCAACCTCGGCTACACGATCGTCAGCAAACGAAAGCTGCTCCAGCTCGTGCAGGACAAAATCGTCGCGAGCTGGGACGACCCGCGCATGCCGACGATCTCCGGCTTCCGCCGCCGCGGCGTGCCCGCGGATGCGTTGCGCCATTTCGCCTACAACATCGGCGTGACCAAATTCGACGGCCTCACCGATGTCGCCGTGCTGGAGCACGCCATCCGCGAGTCGCTGAACGGCACCGCGCAGCGCCGGCTCGCCGTGCTCAAGCCCGTGAAGATCGTCCTCACCAACATCGCCGAGGGCGAGGTCATCGAGTGCACGGCCACGAACAACCCCCAGGACGAAACGCCGACCACCCGCACCGTCGTCCTGACCCGCGAGATTTTCATCGAGAGCGACGATTTCGCGGAAATTCCGCCGCCGAAATATTTCCGCCTGAAACCCGGCGGCGAGGTCCGCCTCAAATACGCCTGCATCATCAAATGCGAGGAGGTCGTGAAGGATGCCGCCGGCGCGCCCGTCGAGCTGCGCTGCACCGCCGATCTCACCACCCGCGCCGGCGGCGCCAACGTCGACCGCAAAGTCAAAGGCACCATCCACTGGGTCAGCGCCTCCCGCTGCATCGAGGCCGAGGTCAGGCTTTACGACCGATTGTTCACCGTCGCGGAACCGGATGCCGATGGGGATTTCAAAAGGCACATCAATCCGCACTCCCTCGAGACCGTGACCGCGAAACTCGAAGCCTCGCTTGCCAGCGCAGGACCGGCTGACCGTTTCCAGTTTGAGCGTCTCGGTTACTTCGCGCTCGATCCGAAGGACGCCGCGGCGGGCAAACCGATCTTCAACCGCACGATCACGCTCAAGGATCAGTGGGCAAAAGCGCCCGGCCAGAAATAGGCGAACGGGCTCCGCGCATGGACGAAGTCATTCCTCCGCTTACCGCCCCCGAGGCGCGCGTGCTTGGGGCGCTGATTGAGAAGGCGGTGACGACGCCCGACTACTATCCTCTCTCCCTCGGCGCGCTCACCAACGCCTGCAACCAGCTGAGCAACCGCGACCCCGTGGTGTCGTTCGAGGAATCGACGGTGCTGCGCACGATCGACAGCCTCCGCGAGAAGCGCCTCGCCACACTTTTCCACGGCGCCGACAACCGGGTGCCGAAGTACAAGCATTCGCTGACCGACGTCCTGTTGCTCACCCCGGCCGAACTTGCGCTTCTCTGCGTTCTTCTTCTCCGCGGTCCGCAGACGCTCGGCGAGCTTCGCTCCCGCACGGAGCGACTCTACAAATTCGTCACCCTCCCCGAAGTGGAGGAATGCCTGCAGGCCCTCGCCGCCCGCCAGCCGCAGCCGCTGGTTGAAAAACTCCCGCGCCAATTCGGATTAAAGGAATCGCGCTACAGCGAGCTGCTTTCCGGCGCCGCCGACACTCAACCGGGTGAAGCTCCCGCGACGGCGGCGGGGGTTGAAACCGGCAACCTCGCTGCTATCCGCACCGAGAACGAACGCATCGCGAAACTCGAGGAAAACCGCGTGGAAAACGAACGCTTCGAAAAGCTGGAACGCGAAACCGCCAGCCTGCGTCACGAGGTCGCCGAGCTGAAACAGCAGCTCGCCGAGCTGAAGAAACAGTGGGAGTGAGCGAGTGCGGTGCCGGCGGGATTTGCGTCACTTTGCCTTCTTGAGCGTGCGCTTCAGCCACGCGACCACCTGCTCTTTGTATTCGGGTGTGGCCGCGTCCCAATTGCGCATGCCGTGATCGCCACCCTTGACGGAAATAAGTTCCCACGGAACCCCAGCCTCACGCAGCCGCTTCGCCATCGCCTCGGATTGGAAAGCCGGGACCTTCGCGTCGGCGTCACCGTGCACGAGCAGGAACGGCGGAAGACCCGGCTTCACGCCGGCGATCGGCGACGCATCGGTCAGGAGCTTGCGCGCCTCGTCGTCAAAGGTCTCCCGGCCAAAAAGCGACACCAGATTCGGCGGGAGCGCCGAGCCTGGCTGGCGACGGGCCGTCAGATCCAGGTTTCCATAAAACGGCACCACCGCGGCCACGCGCGTGCTGGCATCGGCGCGCACCACCGCGAGCGCCGCCAGGTGTCCGCCGGCGGACTCCCCGGAAATCGCGATGCGGTTGGGGTCGATGCGGTATTCCGCCGCGTGGGCCTTCACCCAACGAATCGCGGTTTCCACATCCTCGATGCAGGCCGGATAACGATGCGTGGGCGCGAGCCGATAGTTGATCGAGAACCAGGCGAACCCCGCTTTCTCGAGCGGCTCGTGCATGGGATACATGTACCCCTTCGACGGACCGCCCGATTTGTCACCGGCGTTCCAGCCGCCGCCATGAATGAGGATCACCGCGGGAAACGGCCCCGCCCCTTCCGGCACATACGTGTCGAGCCGCAGACTTTCGCCGCCGGCTTTCCCGTATTCCACGTCGATGCGGTGTTCGGCAAACGCCGAACCGACGAGGAGGCTGAGCACAGAGCAGGACGCGATGAGGTTTTTCTTCATGGGGACGGAGGGGTTGTTCAGGGCAGCGCGCGGTATTTGAAATTCCGGATGCGCACGTCTCCCTCGCCAGACGCATAGATCGCGGGACGGAGACTCAAAAAATCGCCGACCGCGTTATGGTTGTAGGCCGACACCTCGATCTGCGTGCCGAATTTTTCCCAGGTTTTTCCATCCACGCTCCAGTGAATCGTGATGACCTGGTCGACGTTCGCGAGACGCAGATGGAGCCGGCCCGCGACCGCGGCCGGTTTTTCCAGGCGACGCTCGGTGCCGTAACGGTGCATGACCAGATTCTCCGTGGAAAATCCGAGCCCCGCGTAAAGCCGGCTGCTGTAGAACGCGAGTACCCCCGCCGTGACGCCCGGGTCGACCTCGAGCTCCACTTGGATTTCGTAAGCTTGGTCGCCGCAGACAAACCACAGCGGCGAACTGTCGCTCGGCGCCGTGCCCCGCGCCTTCAACACCAGCGCTCCCGCCTCATGCCGGTAGCGTTGTTTGTCGGTGCCGCTGCCTTTGTAGAAGCTCCACTGCAGGCCCATCCTGTCCGTCGAGAAATCATCCGAAAACGCCATGCCGTGCTCACCGGCGCTGCGCGCGGGCATGGGAATCGGTTTCGCGGTGTCGTAGCCGACGGGCTTGAACCAGCCGTCGGCGGTCCACTCGACCGGCTCGAGCAGCGTCTGCCGGCCGAGCGTATAAAACCCGTTTTCGTAGGCGTGATAGAAGGCGTACCACTTTTTATCCGGCCCCTCGATGAGCGTGGCATGGCCTTTCGACCACCATTTCTCCGTAGCGGCCTTGGTGCGAATCACCGGGTTGTAAGGCGAATTTTCCCAAGGGCCGTCCAGCGACTTCGCGCGAGCCGCGACGACCATGTGGCTGGTCGGCGGACCGGCGGTCCCGCCCTCGGCGAGAACCATGTAATAATAATCGCCGTGCTTCAGCATCTTCGGCCCTTCCTGCGCGAAGGATTCCACCACCCATTCCTCGGGATACTTCCAGCCGCCGTAGACTTTCTCCAGCGCACCGGTCACGGAAAGTCCGTTCTCCGCCAGCTTCACCCGGTAGCCCGCACTCATGAAAAGATAACGCTGCCCATCCGGACCGACCGCGTGTCCCGGGTCGATGCGCGCGATCTTCAGGTCGATCGGATCGCTCCACGGGCCGCGAATGTCGTCGGCCCACACCACGTAATTCGAGGCGTAGCCCGGAAGCTTCGTCGGAAAATAAATGTAGTAACGCCCTTTGTGCTTCACCAGGTCGGGCGCCCAAACGGAGCCGACATTCTTGAACAGACTCGGACCCACCGGCTGCCAGTTCACGAGGTCGCGCGACTTCCACACGACGAGGCCCGGATAACTGTCAAACGACGAATGCACCATGTAGTAGTCGTCGCCGTCCTTGAGAATCGAGGGATCCGGATGATCCCCCGCCATGATCGGATTCAGGAAAAAACCATTCCCTAGATCCGCCTTGCGCTGCCCTTCCACTCCCCGCGCCCAAACCACCGGTCCCTCCGGCTGCGTCGGCGCTGCCAGGGCGAACTGGCCGGCGAACATTGCCACACAACAAAACAGACGCGTGAGATTCTCCATGGGCTGCCGGAAACAATCCGGCCCGCACGGGCGAGGTCGAGTGGATTTGCGCCATTCTGCCGGGCTGTAGGAGCGGCTTTACGCCGCGACATTCGAGTGACACCCACTGACAAGTCGCGGCGTAAAGCCGCTCCTACAGCCGACCCCGTGCACACCACTTACTTGGCGGCCCGCAGGCGCAGCAACCAGTCCGCGGAAGTCGGCTTGCCGATCGCCGTGCCCGCGTCCCACCGCGAGGGTGCGACGAGCGGTTGCGTTTTTCCCGTGTGAGGATCGAACCAGGTCCCTTCGTATTTCTGACGCGGCAACGCGCGGGCGAGCGTGACGGATTCCCCTTCAATGGAATAGACGACGACGTTGTCACCGTCGTCCGCGAGGCACCAGGTGCGCTCTTCGTCCGCAAACCAGCCATCGCGCGGCGTCAGGCGTGGCAGCACGGCGCCAAGCTCGGTTCGCACGAACCGGTCGAAGTGCGCCGCATCCACCGCGACCGCCTGCGATTGCCCGGCGGAGGGATTCCGCATCAACGCATGCGATCCGCCGGCCATGAAAACCGGAATCGGACCCGCGCCGCCGTGCCAGGCGACGATCGCGCGGTCCGGAAATTTGTCCCGATACTCCCGCACCCCGCGATAAACGAAGAGCGGCGTGGTGTCGGGCGGCGTGTCGAGGCCGCGTCCGAAGAAAACCGTGTTCTGCTCGCGAAACGCCAGGTTCACATCGCCGCGCGGCGCCCAGAGTTTTCCATCCGGCTGTTTCTGCCAGTAGCGAAGGTCGATCACCCCGATCTGCGCCGAGCGCACGGGATCCTCCAGGATCGCATCCGTGATGTCCTTGCTCGTCGTGAGCGAAATCCGGACCTTGCGGCCCGTGCGTTTCTCCCACTCCGCCACCGTATCGAGGAAGAATTGTTGAAATGCGAGCGGCCCCGCGAACTGGAAGCCCAGCCCGAAGATCAGGTTCGCCGCCTCGCCGAGCCGGTCGAGCGTGTGGAAAATATAGGCGCGGTGCAGCGCCCGCCGCCCCGCGTGCTCCACGTTGTAGAAAACATTCGCGACATGCACCGCGTTGCGCGAGTCGAGCGGCGGCGGCTCCGGCAGGCCGGCTTCATTGATGGCGTTGGCCGGACGCCACGGAAAATCCACCCAGTGCGCCTGCGTCTCGAGCAGGTTGTGCGTGTTGTAGAGATTGTGGAAGAGCAGCAGGCCGCGCTCGTCGCAGAGTTGCGCGAACTCGCGTGTGCGCGAAAAAAACCAGTGGTTGAATTTCGTGAGATCGTAACGGCTCAACCCATCCCACGCCGCCCCCTCCCCGCTGCGCGCCCAGGGCAGCTCGTAGAACGGCGCCCAGACATTCGCATCGGCGCGTGCAATGACCTGGTGGTCGTCACGGCGCCGGTCGTACCAAAGTCCGGGCGTGCTCTGATAAAAAACCAGCCCGTCCTTCTCCATGCGTTCGGCCAGTGCCGGAAGATCCTCGGTCAATCCCGGCCCGGTCCGCCCGGGCACGAAGCGCGTGATGCTCAGCCCCGATTCAGCCGCGACACCCGGAGCGGTCTGCCCCTTCCACCAGGCGGCGTTGACCGCACCGCCCCAAACCGCCCGCCCGTCCGCGACGAACCGGCCCCCGACGATTTGAACGGGCCGCGTTTTCGCTTTCGGAGCCGCCGTCTTGGCGGGCTTCCACGCGAAGAGCGCCGCCGCACGAGCCCTGGAGGGAGTCGCGGGCGCCGCTGCGCTTTTGCCCACGCGGTTCGCCAGCTGGGTTTCGAAGAGCGAACTGGCATCGTTCACGGAAAGATTCGGCGCGCTTTCCGGACCCGAGGTTTCGATCGAGGTCGCCGTGCAGTTCCAGGCAATCGAGTTCGCGGCGGTCCACCCGCCGCCCTGCGAGCGCGTGTTGTCGCGGGTGAGCTTGAGCGCGGCGCCTTCGATCGTGACGCGCTCGTAAAGCACGCCCGAGGACCAGCTCTCAAACGATCCGCTCGGCCCGCGCGCGTTCACCGCGCGACAGTTCAAAAAAACATTCGGGCCGGCGGCGCAAAACCCGGTCGCAAAATCATTCAGGCCGTCCTCGGCGACGCAGTCCCTCACCAGCACCTGCTGGCCCTCGACAAAAAAACTCTGCCGGCGATAGCCACCGAGTTCCGAGACCGGCTCCTCGCTCCGGCAATCCTCCACTGAAATCCGGCGTCCCCGCCAGCCGACCCGCACCGCGGAGCTCACAAAATGACGCGCCACCACGCGCCGCACCCACGCATCCTCCACGTTGTCCAGCGCGACTGCGATCCACGCATGCTCCTCGTCGCGGGTGTTTCCCGGATTGAACACGCTGTCCAGCACCAGATCCTCGATCCCCACGTTGCGAACCGGAGCGCCTTCCAGCACCGCGACCGTTCCGCCGCCGAATTTTTGCTCGAGCGCGGTCGTGACCGGCGCATCGAGCGTGATCCGCTTTTGTCCGGCGTCGATTTCCGTGACCACGCGATCCCACACCAGGTCGCGCGACTTCGGCAGCCATTGCAGGCGCATCTCGGTGAACGAGCCCTGCCCTTCAAATTTATCCATCCCGAGCGCAACCGCCCACTCCTTCGTGCTCGGCCGGCGGACGGCGATGCGACTTCCCACCTTCAACCCTTCGAGCGAGTCGAGCGTGAGAACGCGCGTGCCCGCGGGTGCGATCTCATCGCGAACGGTGCGCGTGACACCTTCCGCCGGAAAACGAGTGCCGCCGAGCTCGATCAAACTCCGGCGCGCCTGGCGGGTCGCGACAATCACCGTGGGATTCGAGGCATTCCCGCTGCCGCGCAGAATCACGCCGTCCACGCCCACGCGGATCTGTCCGTCCACCCGAAAATGTCCTCCGACAAATTCCAGCGCCCCCCGGAATCCGTTGGGCTGCACGGGCAGCGACGCCACGCGTGCGATGGCCGCCTCCAGCATGGCGGTATCGTCACCGCCGGTCGGCTTCACCCGTAGCACGCTCGGAACCGCGGGCACCGCCGCGCCTCCGCCGTAACCCGCGTGCGAAAAATTGATGGCCACCTCCGGAGCCGCTGCCGACGCGTTCACCGCCCCCACGCCCACCCACATCCCGCAGAACAACCGGAGCAGCGAAAGGCGTTTCATGGTGTTGTTTTTAGAGGAGCCGTTCCAGCCGTGCCCGCACGCGCTCCCGCCCAAGCACCCGGAACATGCTCGTGATGCTCGGTCCCGCGTTCGTGCCGGAGAGAGCCAGCCGCGCGACCGCCTGGTAGTCGCCGAAGCCGAGCGTTTTTTCGGCGGCGACTTTCTTGATCGCCTCCTCGATGGCGGTGTCGCTGGAAAAATCCATCGCGGGAAGCGCCGCGACCAGCTCGTTGAGCCGCGCCTTGGGATCGCCCTTGGCCATGACCTTTTCCTTCACCTTCGCGTCGATCGCAAAATCGTCGGTGAAGAAATAGGCCGTGTAGGCCGGCAGCTCCTCGAGTCCTTTGATCTTCGGCTGCGCCAGCAGCATGATCTCGCGGAAATAAGCCGCGTCCGCCACCAGCGCCGGTTTCGGCAGCTCGCTTTCCCGCGCCTGCCGTTCGAAATATTCCCGCGCCGTCGCGACAAACCGGTCCGCCGGCAACTCCAGCAGGTAGGCCATGTTCATGTGCGCGAGTTTCTTTTCATCGAAGCGCGCGTTGCTCTGGTTAACGCCGGGCAGGTCGAAGAGCTGGATGATCTCGGCGATCGGCATTTTCTCGCGGTCGCCGCCCGGGTTCCAGCCGAGGAGACAGAGGAAATTCACCAGCGCCTCCGGCAGAAAACCGCGCTTCCGGTATTCCTCGATCAGCGCGCCCTGGTCGCGTTTCGACATCTTACCGGGACCATTTTGTTTCAGGATGAGCGGGATGTGCGCATAGCTCGGCACGGGCGCGCCGAACGCCTTGAACAGCTCCACGTGCTTGCTCGAGTTCGAGAGATGATCCTCGCCGCGAATGACGTGGGTGATCTTCATCGCGATGTCGTCGACGACATTCACGAAATGGAACACCGGGTTGCCGTCCGAGCGCACGATCACGAAGTCCTCGTCCTCGGTGCGCTCCACGCGTCCGCGAATCTGGTCGTCGATCACCGACGGCGCCGCGGCCACCTTGGTCACCGTCTTCTTGCGGTGCTCGTCAAACACCTCCGAGCGTTCGCCGATCAGTTTGAAATAGACCGCGCCGTCCTTCTCGTAGGTGCGGCCCGCCGCCTTCAACTTCTCCAGGTATTCGCGGTAAATGTGCGCCCGCTCGCTCTGCCGGTAGGGACCGAATGCGCCACCGGCCTTCGGACCCTCATCCCAGTTCAAACCGAGCCAGCTCAGCGAATCGTAGATCAGGTTGAGGAACTCATCGCTGTTGCGCGCCTGGTCCGTGTCCTCGATCCGCAGCACGAAAACCCCGCCCGTGTGCCGCGCGTAGAGCCAGTTGAAGAGCGCGGTGCGCGCGCTGCCAATATGGAAAAAACCGGTGGGACTCGGAGCGAAGCGGACGCGGACTTGGGACATAGATTAAGATTGAGGACAGAATGGTCAGAATCGACAGAATGTATTCCCGCCGAGCAAAACAACCCATTCCTTCGCGAAGGGTAAAGTTTGTCATTGCGAGAAGTCCCGCGAAGCGGGACGACGAAGCAATCCAACTGGATCGCGACGACTGCCTCCGCGTCGGCGGCCGCGGCGCGCTTCGCGCCCCCTCGCGATGACAGTCATACAACAACCCATTCCGTGCACTCTGTTCATTCTGTCAAAAAATCCGTTCTGGATCCCGCGTCGGTGACGGCACGGCTCGAAGCGGCCGGACGCGCCGCGGGTTTTCGCGACGAGCGTTTCGGGGAGATTGCCGGGCATCCGCTCCTCGCTCTTACCAAACGCACGCCCGGCCCGCGGCCGCGCATCTATCTCTCGGCGGGAATTCACGGCGATGAACCGGCTCCGCCGCTCGCGCTGCTCGAGATGATTGAGGCCGGCGTCTTCGATGCCCGCGCCACCTGGTTCATCTGCCCGCTGCTCAACCCGCTCGGCTTCACCCTCGGCACCCGGGAAAACGCTGACCCGCTCGATCTCAACCGCGACTACAAGGATCTCCGCTCGGCGGAAATCGCGGCCCACGTCGGCTGGCTCCGCCGGCAGCCGAATTTCGATCTCGTCCTCTGCCTGCACGAGGACTGGGAATCCACCGGCTTCTATCTCTACGAGCTGAATCCGCGGGATCGTCCGAGCCTCGCGGTGCCAATGATTGAAGCGGTGCGCAACGTCTGCCCCATCGAAACCGGGGCGATCATCGACGGACGGGAGGCCGCGGCGCCGGGGATCATCCGCCCGGTCAGCGATCCGCTGCTGCGGGAAACCTGGCCGGAGGCGATTTATCTCCGAGCCCACCATTCCACGCTGACTTACACCTTGGAATCGCCCTCGGCCCTCGCGGTCGGGCGCCGCATCGAGGCGCATCGCATGGCGGTTGCCACGGCGCTGGCGGGGTTGTGACGCGCGTTTCTGCTCGCGCCGCGACGGAAATTTTTCTCGTGTGCGCGGATGATTTTCCGGCGTTTTGTCACCGTGCTGCTCGCGTTTCTCGCGCCGACGCTCCTCCTCGCCGCCACTCCCGCAAAGCCCACCCGCCCCACCAGCGCCGCTGACGGCGCTTACAAGGGCGCGATCGTCGTGGATGCGGCGACGGGCAACGTGCTCTTCGAAGATCGTGCGGACATCGTCAGCCCGCCGGCGAGCATGACGAAGCTCATGACCTTTGCCGTGCTCCACGACAAAATCGCCGCCGGGGCGCTGGCCCTCGACACCCCCGTCACCGTGATGGCCGCCGATTCGAAAATCGGAGGCACGCAGGTTTGGCTGAAGGAGAAGGAGGTCTTCCCCGTCGAGGAACTGATCTACGCCATGATCATCCAGTCGGCCAACGATGCCTCATTCGCGCTGGCGCGCACCGCGGCCGGCTCGGTGCCCGCGTTTGTCGAACTGATGAACGCGAAGGCCCGCGAACTCGGGATGACCCAGACGACGTTTCGCACGCCCCACGGGCTTCCCCCCTCCAACCGCAAAATCGCCGAGGGCGATCTCACTTCGCCGCGCGACTTCGTCCTGCTCAGCCGGTACCTGATTCAAAAAACCAACATCCTGAAATACAGCGCCGTCGAGACGCGCGACTTCGGCCCGCCGGTCAGAAACGCCGCCGTGAAGATGGACACGCACAACAACCTGCTGGGGCACGTTGCCGGCGTCGACGGGCTCAAAACCGGGTTCACCGCGGGCGCGGGCTATTGTCTCGCCGCCACCGCCCAGCGCACCGGCCGCCGCATCATCGTTGTGACCATGGGCAGCCCCGCCTCCACAACCCGGGACCTCAAAGTAACGGAAATGATCGAGCGTGCCTTCACCGCTTTGCCGCCAGTTCCCACCATCGCCATCACCGACGACACTTCACCGATCACGGCCGCCCCGCTCGCAAAGCCCGCTCCGGCCAAGGCACCGGCACCCGACGCGCCTCCGGCGATCAAGCTGAACATCCCCCGCGCAAAAAAGTGATCGGGAGCGGGAGCGCGCGCCGGATCATGCCGGTCAGTGCTCCAGTACGATGAGCAAAACGCCGAGCACGCTGAACAAGGTTCCCAGCAGCGCGGCCTCGTAGCGCTCGAAGTTTTTGATCTCGATTTTTTCGAGGCCGACGCGCGTCAGCCACGTGAAGAGCAGCATTCCCGCCAGCGTCGCCACCGCGAGAATCCCGCTCAGCACGAAAAAACCGCGCCAGCCAAACTGCACGCCCGCGATGTAGACGGGGAAAAACAATTCGCAGGGCGAAAACGTCAGCATCACGAAGAGTCCGCTGATCGCCGCCCAGTCCCCGCTCTTCGTCGACACGAGCCGGCTGTCCTTCAGCTCGTCGTCCCAGTGGCTGTGGTCGTGTTCGTGACCGCACTGTTTGCTCGGCTGGTGCCGCCCGCCGAGCAGATGGTGATGCCGGATTCCGCCGCCCCGCCATTGCTGCCAGAAATAATAGAGGCCGATGACGACCAGCAGCCCGCCGGTGATCCACGGAAAAGCCCGGCCGAGTTTTTCATCGAGTTGAAAGCCGAACCACGCGATCCCGAGGCCGAGCAGGCTCGTCAGCAACACGTGGCCCATCCCGGCAAACGCCGTCACCAGCATCGTCTTCGACCAACTCCACTTCCGGGCGCGCGCCACGAGCACGAAAGGCAGCCAGTGTGTCGGAATCATCGCATGAAGAAACGCCACGGAGAATCCAGTCACGGCAATACTGGTGAGGACGGGCGAGTTCATGGTGGGCGGACGAAGCAGGCATAGATCGACGGACCACGCACCGCTGTCGAACGCGAACTGTAGCAAAGTCGTCAACGGGAAGGGGGAACGATTGGCTATTGGTAATTGCTTATCGCTTATTTGGTCATTGTCGGATGCCGAGCCGAAGAAATGCTCCTCTCCCGGTTTTGCGATGGCCCAATGAGCGATAAGCAATAACCAATAGGAAATCCTCCATGCCTTCTCCCGACGTCGCCGCCGTCCGATCCTACCTCCTTGCCCTGCAGGATTCGATCTGCGCTGCACTCGAGTCCGAGGATGGCGGCGGCCGTTTTCGCGAAGATGAATGGACGCGCCCCGAGGGCGGCGGCGGGCGCACGCGAATTCTCAGCGAGGGCGCGGTTTTCGAAAAAGCGGGGGTCGGGTTTTCCCATGTGCACGGCCGCACCCTGCCGCCGTCCGCCACCGCCCACCGTCCGGAACTCACGGGACGCTCCTGGCAGGCCCTCGGCGTCTCGGTGGTGATCCATCCCCGCAATCCCTACGCCCCCACCAGCCACGCCAACGTCCGTTTCTTCTGCGCCAACCCCCCGGGCCACTCGCGTCCGCCGCTCGAGAATCAAGCGCCGGGCGGAGCAACCGCATCCTCCAAAATCGAAAACCCCATCTGGTGGTTCGGCGGCGGTTTCGACCTGACGCCTTACTACGGTTTCGAAACCGACGCGGTGCACTGGCACCGCACCGCGCGCGCCGCCCTCGCTCCCTTCGATCCGTCGCTCCACCCGCGTTTCAAAAAAGGCTGCGACGATTATTTTCTCCTCAAGCATCGCCAGGAGCAGCGCGGCATCGGCGGGTTGTTCTTCGATGATTTCAACGAGCTCGGCTTCGACCGCAGCTTCGCGCTGATGCGCGCCGTGGGGGACGCGTTTATTCCCGCCTACCGCCCGATCGTCGCTCAGCGCAAAGCCACGCCGTACGGCGAACGCGAGCGCCAGTTTCAACTCTACCGCCGCGGCCGTTACGTGGAGTTCAACCTCGTCTGGGACCGCGGCACGCTCTTCGGCCTGCAGAGTGGCGGCCGCACCGAGTCGATCTTGATGAGCCTTCCGCCGCTCGTGCGCTGGGACTACGACTGGAAACCCGCGCCGGGTTCACCGGAAGCGAAGCTCTATGACCTCTTCTTAAAACCGCAGGACTGGGCCGGAAAAGAAACCGCGGACGACCACAAATGAACGCGGATTCCGAACATCGCCTTTGTTGATGCCCCCGTATTTATCCGTGTCCATCCGTGACCAACCATTCATGACTTCCCGCGAACGCTTCCTCGCCGCCTGCGCCTGCCAGCCACTCGACCGCCCGCCCCTCTGGATCATGCGTCAGGCCGGCCGCTACCTGCCCGAGTACCGCGCGTTGAAGGCGAAATCCTCTTTTCTCGAAATGGTGCGCACGCCGGCGCTCGCGACCGAGGTCACGCTGCAACCGCTGAAACGTTTCGCGCTCGATGCCGCGATTTTATTTTCCGACATCCTCGTGATTCCTGAGGCGCTCGGCCAGGCCTACCGGTTCAAGGAGGAGGCCGGCATCGCGATGGAGTACCGTCTCGAAACCCGCGCCCAGGTCGACGCCCTTGCCCCGGCTGACGCCGTGCCCGCGAAACTCCACTACGTCGCCGACGCCCTGGTGCTCTTGAAGCAGGAGCTCGCCGGACAAAAAGCGCTGCTCGGTTTCGGCGGCTCTCCCTGGACGCTCGCCACCTACATGGTCGAGGGCGGCAGCTCGGAGGAATTCGAGCGCATCAAGCTCCTGTTCTACACCGATCGCGGAACCTTCGACGCGCTCCTCGAAAAACTCACGGCGGCGCTCATCGCCTATTTTCAGATGCAGATTCGCGCCGGCGCCGATGCGATTCAGATCTTCGATTCGTGGGGCGGCATCATCGCCGGACAGGACTACGAGGCCGCGTCGCTGCGCTGGATCCGCCAGATCGTCGCCGCGCTGCCCAAGGATTTCCCGGTGATCCTCTACGCCAAGGGCACCGCCTCGCAGCTCACCGACCAGGCCTTCACCGGCATCAAGGTCCTGAGCGTCGACTGGACCAACGACCTCGCGATCGTCCGGCGCACGTTGCCCAACATCATCGCCGTGCAGGGCAACCTCGATCCCGTCCTCCTCAACACCACGCCGGAAATCGTGCGGCATGAAACGACCCGCCTGCTGGAATCGATGCGCGGCACCGTCGGGCACATTTTCAACCTCGGCCACGGCATCCTCCCGCAGGCGAAGATCGAATGCGTTGAGGCGCTGGTCGGCAGCGTGACGACTTTTCGATGAACGGAATCGACGACGGAGGGGCCCATTTCCGATGCGTCAGACCACGACCCCAAGCACCGAGCGTAGCAGCCGAGGTGACGAGGCTCACGCGAACGTGACGATCTCCTTCGCGGAATCGATCAGCCTCGCAACCTCGGCTGCTACAAGGCCGGCGGCTCGATTCTCCCTTGGGAATCAGACGCGCACCGCGGACCAATGACCGCCACCGGCCCGGGCAAATCCATCGCCGTCCTCGGCGGCGGCATCACGGGCCTCACCGCAGCCTACCGCCTCAGCCAGCGCGGTCATCGGGTCCGGCTCTTCGAGCAGAGTGGCCGGCTCGGCGGTGCGATCCGCACCAAGATGAGCGATGGCTGGCTCGCCGAGGCCGGGCCGAACACCTTGCAGGAAACACCCGGGATCGTCGCGCTCATCCGCGAACTCGGACTCGAAAGCGAGCGCGTCGAGGCCGGCGCCGCCGCGAAAAACCGCTTCGTCGTTCGCGATGGAAAGCTCATCCCGCTCCCACTTTCGCCCGGCGCGTTGCTCGCTTCGCCGCTGTTTTCCCTGCGGGCAAAACTCCGGGCGCTCACCGAAATCGCGACGAGCCCGCGGACGCGCGCCACGGATTGCAGCGTCGCGGATTTCGCGCGCTCCCACTTCGGCGCCGAGCTGCTCGACTACGCGGTCCAGCCGTTCGTCAGCGGAATCTACGCGGGCGACGCGGAGAAACTTTCGCTCCGCCACGCCTTCCCGAAACTGTGGGCGGCGGAGCAAAGCCACGGCTCGATCATCCGCGGGCAGATTGCCGCCGCCAAAGTCCGCCGGGCGGGTGGCGAGAGCGCCATTCCGAAAATCATTTCGTTCCGCCGTGGTCTCCAAGCCCTGCCCGACGCCCTCACGGCGCGGCTGCCTGCCAACACCGTCGTCCTGAGCGCCCGCGTCGAACGGCTGATCCCTGGCCGGTCCTGGCAGGTCATGTGGCGCGATGCTTTCGCGGCAGAGCCACGCACGGAAAATTTCGACGCTGTCGTTGTCGCGCTGCCGGCGTCCTCGCTCGCATCACTCGCCATCGGCGCGGGGGCAAACGAGGAACCACTCCGCCCGCTCGAATCGATTCCGCACCCGCCGGTCTCGGCCCTCTTTCTCGGCTTTCGGAAAGAAGACGTGTCCCATGCGCTCGGTGGATTTGGCGCGCTCGTGCCGGCGCGCGAGAAACGCGCGCTGCTCGGCGTGCTGTTTTCCTCGACCCTCTTTCCCGGACGCGCGCCCGAAGGTCATGTCGGCCTCACCGTGCTGGCAGGCGGAACGTTCCGTCCCGAAATTCCCCGGGAATCCCCCGATGAGGTGCTCGAAGCCGTGCGGGACGATCTGCGCGACCTCCTCGGCATCAAGGGTGCACCGGTTTTCCTGCGCCACACGTTTTGGCCGCGGGCGATCCCGCAATACCACCTCGGTTACGAGCGGCCGCTGCAGGTGATCGCGGACTGCGAGCAGGCTCACGCCGGGCTGTTCATCGGCGGCCAGGTGCGCGACGGAATCTCCCTGCCAAACTGTCTTGCCAGCGGGGAAAACCTTGCCCGGCGAGCCGTGACCTAAGGGGCGGGCCGAGCCCGGGTCTCGCCGTGGAAATCGCCGCTCCCACCCGGCAAATCTCCCGCGAGTTTGTCACGTATTACGTGACAAACTCGTTTTGTTCCCATGCGGGAAAAGGCGGAGGGCGGGAGCAGGTCTCTCCCCTTGACTCACCTCCGGTGCGACGTAGCCTCGCCCACTTTTCTTTGGCATGGCGCAAGACCTGAAAGACACACTGCAGTTACCAAAAACGGATTTCCCGATGCGAGCCGGTCTCGCCCAACGGGAGCCGGGCCGCGTCGCGCACTGGGAAAAAACCGGTCTCTACGCCGCAATCCAGCAGCAACGCGCCGCCGCAAACGCACCCGTTTTCGTGCTGCATGATGGTCCGCCGTTCACGAACGGCGACGTCCACATCGGCACCGCCCTGAACAAAACGCTCAAGGACGTCGTTCTCCGCTACAAGACGATGCGCGGGTTCCGCACACCCTACGTCCCCGGCTGGGACTGCCACGGCCTGCCGATCGAACAAAAGGTTTCCCGCGAAATTCAGGAGAAAAAGGAAACGGTCACGACCTCCGAGCTGCGCGCGCGGTGCGATGCGTTTTCGGAAAGCTGGATCGCCAAACAGACCGCGCAGTTTAAACGCCTGGGCGTCCTCGCCGACTGGAAGAACGAATATAAGACGAAAGCGCCCGCGTTCGAGGCGGACATCGTGCGCACCTTCGCGGCGTTCGTGGAAAAGGGTCTCGTTTACCGCAGCAAGAAACCGGTCTACTGGAGCATCCCGTTCGAAACCGCGCTCGCCGAGGCGGAGATCGAATACAAGGACCACACCGCGATCGCGATCTGGGTGAAGTTTCTCGTTCCGGTGGACGAAGCGGCGAAGTTCGGCCTGCCGACTGACAAGCCCCTCTTCATCGTCATCTGGACGACGACCGCCTGGACGATCCCCGCCAACCTCGCGATCGCGCTGCACCCTCTCACTCTGTATGCCGTCGTCTCAACGGCAGAGGAAAACCTGGTGGTGGCAGAACCTCTCACGGGAGATCTGATCAGGCTTCTCGGCGACAAAGCGAAAGGCTGCAGCATACTTCTCAAGGGAGAATTTGGATGGCCCGGCCAAGAACTAGAGGGACTAAAAGCCCGCCACCCGTTCATCGACCGCGCCTCCCCGGTGGTGCTCGCCGACTACGTCACGACCGAAAGCGGCACGGGCGCGGTGCACACAGCGCCGGGCCACGGCGCGGAGGACTATGTCACCGGGTTGAAATACAAACTCGCGATCTACTGCCCGGTCGGCGATGACGGCCGTTATCTCGACGACGGGCAGGTTCCCGCGGACCTCGTCGGCGTCACGACACTCGAATCCGTCGAGGATCTGGCCGCCAAACGCCCCTCCCCCGCCAATCTGATCGTCCTGAAAAAACTCGCGGTGGCCGGCGCGCTGCTGGCGAAGGCGAAGTATTCGCACAGCTATCCCCACTGCTGGCGCTCCAAGACTCCGATCATTTTCCGCGCGGTCGACCAGTGGTTTGTTTCGCTCGATAAAAACGGCACCCGCACCGCCGCGCTCGCCGAGATCGAAAAAATCGCCGCGAACCAGGGCTGGATTCCCGCGTGGGGTCAGGCCCGCATCCGCGGCGCCGTCGAGTCGCGTCCCGACTGGTGCATCAGCCGCCAGCGCTCGTGGGGCGTGCCGATCCCGGCGTTCTACGACGCGAAGAAAACCGCCTATCTCGACGCCGGCGTCGCCCGCGCGATCGCCGCGAAGATTGAAAAGCTCGGGACGAATTTCTGGTACGACGCCACTCCCGCCCAAATCCTCGACGGTATCGCGCTGCCCGCCGGCTGGCCGGCGCCGGCCGATCTCGTGTGCGGACGCGACACGCTCGATGTGTGGATCGACTCCGGTTCGTCGCACGCCGCCACGCTGAAGCGCGGCCAGGGCAACACGCGGTGGCCCGCCGACCTTTATCTCGAGGGCAGCGACCAGCATCGCGGCTGGTTTCAATCCTCGCTCTGGACCGGCGTGATCGCCTGCGGCGGCGCCCCCTACAAGGCGGTGCTCACCCACGGCTTCATCGTCGACAAGGCCCGGCAGAAAATTTCCAAGAGCAGCACCTACCAGAAACCGCAGACGAGCGATGCCTACATCGCCCAGCACGGCGCGGACGTGATCCGGCTCTGGATCGCCTCGCAGGATTTCCGCGACGACATCCCCGTCGACGACGAAATCCTCAAGAACGTCGGCGAGTCGTACCGGCTTTTCCGCAACACGTTTCGCTACCAGCTCTCGAACCTCTTCGACTTCGATCCCGCCACCGACTCCATCGCGATCGAGCAGCTCGACACGCTCGACCGCTGGGCGCTGCACCAGACCGCGACGCTGCTCCGCGAATGCACGGAGGCGTACGACGCCTACGAGTTCCACCAGGTTTACCAGCTGTGCAACCGGTTCTGCGCCGGGACGCTCTCGGCGACCTATCACGACATCCTGAAGGACCGGCTCTACACGCTCGGCACGCGGCATCCGCTCCGCCGTTCGTCGCAGACCGCCCTCCACCACATTTTCCGGACGCTGGTGCGCATCATGGCGCCGGTGCTCACGTTCACGACGGACGAGGCCTGGGCCTATGCGACGGCGAAAACGGAGTACACCGACGACTCGGTTCATCTCCAGGACTGGCCGTCGGCGCCGGCAACGTGGCTGAATGCCGAGATCGAGGCCGACACCGCCGTGCTGCTCAAAGTGCGCGCGCAGGTGAACGAGGCGATCGAGCCGCTACGCGCCGCCGGCAAACTTGGCAAGTCTCTCGACGCCGCCATCACGCTTGCGAGCCCCGACGACGCGATCTTTCGTGTGCTCGAGAAACACCGTGATTTTCTCCCAGAACTGTTCATCGTCTCGCGGGTCGCGCTGGCGCCCCGCGCCGGCGCGGACTTCGCGGTTGAGGTTCGCCCCTGCGCTGAGCTCGGCGAGGTACGCTGCCCGCGCTGCTGGCGCTGGGTGCCGCGTCTCGAGCCCAGTTCACATGGCGACATCTGTCCGCGTTGCGCCGAAGCTTTGATTTCGTAGCCCACACACCCCCAAAACTCCCCATGGCTAAGAACAAGAAACAACCCGCCAAAAAAACCGCAGCCAAGCCAGCTCCGAAAAAAGTTCAGCCGCCGGTAAAAAAATCAGCGGCGAACAAGATCAAGCCGGCGAAGTCTGTTTCGGTTCCCGCGAAGAAGCCCGAGCGATCGGGCAAGCCCGACGCGGCAGCCAAGCCAGCGAAAAACTCTCCCACCATGGAAAAGCCCTCTAAAAAATCCGCCCTGCGCGACAGCATCCTGAAGCGCAAGGCGGCCACCAAGCCCATCGCCTTCAGCCTCGACGAGGTTCGCGCCATCGCCAAGACCGTCGCCTCCAAGACGAACGTTCCCTTCGCGAAGGACGCCAAAGCCGGGGCGAAAGCCGCCAAGGCGGCGCTTGTGCTCGAAAAGCCGGCGAAGCCGAATCACGTCAAAGCCGCGTCGCTCGCCGACATTCTCGGCTTCAATCCGAAGAAGGCCAAATCCGCCGAGGCAATCGCCGAGGCCGATGTGCCGGAAAAGTTCAAGCGCTACTACAAGCTGCTGATCGATCTCCGCACCCACCTGACCGCGGGCATCGAGCTGCATTCCGAGGAAACGCTCAAACGCTCCGCGAAGGACGACGCCGGCGACCTCTCCTCCTACGGCCAGCACATGGCCGATGCCGGGACCGACACGTTCGACCGCGATTTCGCCCTCAGCCTCGTGTCGAGCGAACAGGAAGCGCTCTCCGAGATCGAAGCCGCGATCAAGCGCATCCGCGACGGTTCCTACGGCATCTGCGAGATCACGCAGAAGCCCATCGCGAAAGACCGTCTCCTCGCCGTCCCCTTCACCCGCTACTCCGCCGAGGCCCAGAAAAATCTGGAGCGCAACCGCCATCGTTCGCGCACCCAGGCCGGCATCTTTGGCGAGCTCGGCGAAGAAGGCGGCAAGATCGCCAACGAGGACTCGGGCGGCGACGAGTAACGGGAATTTCGATTTTCGAATCGCGATTTCCGATTTCGATCATGCCCGACCCCGCCCATCTGGAGGACCCCCTCCCCGGGTCCGCGTCCGGCGAATCGAAAATCGAGGATCAAAAATCGAAAATCCAGCGCCTGCTCGCGTATCGGTTGCTGCTGATCCTTGCCGCGGTCGTGCTCGCGCTCGACCAGCTGACGAAGCAATGGATCATCCACCGCCTGCCCTTCGGCACCTATGGCGAGGGCTTCGGCGCGATCCCGGTGATCCGGGATTTTTTCTACCTCGTGCACGTCGGCAACACGGGCGCCGCGTGGAGCATGTTCTCCGGCTACAGCAAACTCCTCGCCCTCCTCGCGGCGGTGACGCTGATCGCGATTTTTTTCTGGCGCCGCGCGCTCGGGCTGCACGACCGCATCGCCCAAATCAGCTTCGGGCTCCTCAGCGGCGGCATCGCCGGCAACCTCATCGACCGGGTGCGGCACGAACATGTGATCGACTTCATCGACCTCCATTTCGGCAGCTACGTCTACCCGACCTTCAACGTCGCCGACTCCGGCATCTGCATCGGCGTGCTGCTCTACCTCGTGCACTCCCTCCGCGCGCCGAAGGCTTTGGGTTAAGCCCAAAGACGCGAAGGCGCGAAGCAGACGGGCGCCACTCGGCGGAAGCCACTGACATTTTAGGACCTTTAGCGTCTTCGCGTCTTTGCGCTTAGTCCGAGATCTGCGCTACTCCACGTTCGCGATCTGTTCGCGCACGCGCTCGAGTTCGTTTTTCAGCTCGATGACGGCCCGCGAGATGGCGAGGTCGTTCGCCTTGCTGCCGATGGTGTTCACCTCGCGGCCGATCTCCTGCAGGATGAACTCCGATTTACGGCCGATCTCGGCGTCCGATTTCAAGAGCGCGGCGAATTGCTCGAAGTGGCTGCGCAACCGGGTCAGTTCCTCCGTGACGTCGCAGCGATCCGCAAAAAGCGCGATCTCCTTGAGCACACGCTCGTCGTTCACGTCCAGCTCCAGCCCGGCCTGCCGCAGGCGCTGCAGCAATTGCTCGCGATAGGCGGCCGGGACCGTCGGGGCGCGCGCGGCCACCGCATCGACATTCCGGCGGAGGGTTTCGAGGCGGGTAAGAAAATCGATCAGCAGGGCTTCGCCTTCCTTCGCGCGCATCGCGGAAAACGCCCGCAACGCCTCCGCCACCGTCGCGGTCACCACCGGCGCCGCGACTTCGCTGGTCGGCAGCTCGTTGGTTTTCCGCTGGGAGTTCGCGATGGACCAGAGCAGTTCCGGGGTCGGCTCGAACGCCACCCCGCGCCCGGCGGCCAGGGCGGCGAGTTTGTCGAGCGAAGCGGCGACCTCGGCCTCGTCCCAGACGATGCTGCTCGCGCCCCGCGATCCGGTGAGCTCGACCACCACGCTGACGCGTCCGCGCAACGCTTGTTTGCGGATCTGCTCTCCGACCCCTGCCTCCAGGGCTTCCCACTCGTCGGGAAGCTTGATGGCGAGGTCGAGGGTCTTCCGGTTTACCGAACTGATCTGCACCGTGAGCGTGAAGCCAGCGATGGCCGAGGTGGCGCGGCCGTAGCCGGTCATGCTTTTCATAGGGAGAGGAAGAGAACCACGGATTTCACTGGCGGGCGCGGATCGCTGTCAGCGGATTTCATCTGGGTCGATCTGCGCAATCTGTGGTCAAAGATCACAGTTTCACGCCGAGAATTTTCGCGACCTGATTCACGTCTTTGTCGCCGCGGCCGGAAAGATTGATGATCAGGACCTCATCCGGCTTCATTTCCCGCGCCCGCTTGAAGCCGTGCACGAGCGCATGCGTGCTCTCGAGCGCGGGGATAATTCCCTCGAGACGCGAACAGGTCTGGAACGCCTCCATCACCTCGTCGTCGCACGCATACGCGAAATCGATGCGCTTCTGCTCGCGGTAGTAGGCGTGCTCCGGACCGATGGCCGCGTAGTCGAGTCCCGCGCTCACCGAGTGCGTCAATTCGATCTGCCCGTCCGGATTTTGGAGAATGTAAGTCTTGCTGCCCTGCAGCACGCCGAGTTTGCCGCCTTCGAACCGCGCCGCGTGTTCGCCGCGCACGATGCCGCGCCCTCCGGCCTCGACGCCCACGAGCCGCACCGACGGCTCCTCGAGAAAGTCGAAGAAAAAGCCGATGGCGTTCGAGCCGCCGCCGACACACGCGATCATCTCATTCGGCAGCCGGCCTTCGCGGGCGAGAATCTGCTCCTTCGTTTCCTGGCCGATCACCCGGTGAAAATCGCGCACCATCATCGGATAGGGATGGGCGCCGAGCGCCGATCCCAGAATGTAATGCGTGCTGCGCACGTTCGTGACCCAGTCGCGCATCGCCTCGTTGACCGCGTCCTTCAGCGTCTTCTGTCCCTGCTCGACGGCGCGGACTTCGGCGCCCATGAGACGCATGCGGAAAACGTTCAGCGCCTGCCGCTCCATGTCGACGGCGCCCATGTAGACGATGCATTCGAGCCCGAACTTCGCGCATACCGCCGCGGTCGCGACGCCATGCTGGCCGGCCCCCGTCTCCGCGATGATGCGCTTCTTGCCCATGCGGCGCGCGAGCAGCGCCTGACCCAGCGCGTTGTTGATCTTGTGCGCGCCGGTGTGGAGGAGGTCTTCGCGCTTCAAATAAATTTTCGCGCCGCCGCAGTGCTTGGTCAGGCGCTCGGCGAAATAAAGTTCAGTGGGGCGGCCCGCGAATTCCTTCAGGTGATGCCGGAGCTCGGTTTGAAACGCGGGGTCCTTCCGGGCGACTTCGTAGGCGGCGCCGAGTTCCTGCAGGGCGGTCATCAAGGTCTCGGGCACGAAAACCCCGCCATAGCGTCCAAAATGGCCGCCGGCATCGGGCAGCGAGAAACGATCGATGCGGGGACCTTCGGCAGTGGCGTGAGACATGGCGGGAAAAGGTGAACCAACTCCGGGTTGAGGCAAGTGCGCGGGTGCGCGGTGTATCGGACGACAAAAACGCCCGGTGTTGGCGCGATACGGACCGGGACCCGGGGCGGCGGTTCAACCCGGCACCGTCATGTCGTGGAAATCAAATGTCAGGCAGCCAAGGCGAACGTTCAAGATGCACCATGGCCGCTCGGGGGCCGTCGGCCCTGGCGCTTGGTCAGGCTTTTTTTCCGGTCTCGCGACACCAAGCTTGGATGATGGGCAGCAAATCTGGCGGATTTTCGGGAAACTGCAGCGCTTCTTTCGGCAACTCGATCCAAGGCTGCGCATCCCGTGTCCAAATATGAGCCACCGGCTTCAGCCTCGATGAATCGTCAAGCGTCCCGGCGTAGACCGTAATATGCTCTTTGGAATCGAGCCGCTCACTCCACAGTGCCGCGAGGCATTTCGGACAGCGAAAAACGTCCCTGGTTTGTCCGTCAGCTTCAGGTCTGAAGAATGGCTTTGCTTCTCCTTGAATAACACTCACGCCGCCATACGGCATTTTCAGCGCCAAGACAAAACTTGCACCACTCGCGGTCTGGCATTCGGTGCAATGGCAGCAGAAGAGCGCGATCGGCTCGGTGGATAATTCATATCGGACAGCACCGCAGACGCAGCTTCCTCGCGAGTGCTTCATCGGTTCGCTTTCTTGCCAACCTTGCCGATCAGGCCCGTCTCAGCTCGCGACCCGGTTTTTCAAGAACGCCATGACGTCCTGGAATTTCGCGCGGTTGGTTTCATCCGCGGCCACCAGATTCTCGTGGGCTTCGAGCACGAGGCGGGCCTGCTCGAGCTCGCTGCGGTTCTCGCACGGGAGCGCCGCCCCGCCCCTGCCAACCGTCAGCGGAAAATCGCCGGCATCGACCGTGAGCAGCCGGTGCAAACCGAGGTTGCGAATCAACTCGAGGTTCCGCTGGCCGACACGCGACAGGATCAAACTCGCGCCCGAACCCAGTTTTTTCATTTCCAGCGCAGCCCCCGCCAGGACGCCGAGAAATGTGCTGTCCATGCTGGCGCAGTGCATGAAATCGATGACGAGCCGCGTTTTTCCCTGCCGCAGCATTTCCGAGATGAAATCGCGCAGGCAGGCGCTGTTTTGAAACGAGGCGCGCCCGTCGATCCGGACCAGGACGGGATCGGAATTGGCGTCGACGAGAAAGACCGGCTTGTGCGGGAGATCAGCCATGAAAGGAGACAGACACTGAATCGGACGGGCTAGCCACGAGCTAAAGTGTTATCGAATTTTTCCGGCTGCAAGTGAGTGCCAAAGCACCGCATCACAGACTCCAGCATCGGTAGTTAGGCCAACCGCTGGAATTTTCTGTGAATTTACCGCTTAGTTTTTGGCGACGATCTGGCCAAGCACGTTAGGAAGAATTCCCCCGTGCTGGAAGTAATCGATCTCGATCGGCGTATCGATGCTGCA
>DATAKE010000082.1:0-71061 GCA_036261745.1 Opitutaceae bacterium | reverse complement strand
TTAAAGCGCGCGATCCAAGGGGAGATGTTCGAAAAAGCTATCGCCCTCAGCAGAATTTGAACCCTCAAGATGCCTAACCAGTCGCTAGAGCCAACGCGCTGCGCGCGTGGCTCATCTTGAACGTTAGGCAAAGAAGATGCCGTCGAAGCAAACCCCCTCTCAAATTTTGCGACCGTCGCGAAACGTCGGAATCGGCATGCTCGTGGTTGGCGTTGCACTTGCGGCTGGCGGCGGATGGCGAATGAAGGAGTTGGGCCGGTTTTCAGTTTCCCATCTGGTGATGCTTTTTGGCGGTCTCGTGCTTGCCGCCGCGGTTGAGCACCTCGCTTCGCGAATCGTACTGCTACGCGATCGTCTGGAGTATGGCGTTTTCTGGAGAACCTCGATTCCGAAAGAGGAGATCGAATCCGTCACTTGGGAGGCGGGTTGTGGAGTTTCTCTACGGATGAAGTCGCAGACCTGGCGCCGGATTCCCGATCTCGGACGCGCCCAAGGGGTGTGCAATTCGGTCCGCGCGTGGTTAAAAAGATGAAAGAGCCTAACCGGGCGTCAGCAACGCGCTATTCCAGCCTGCGCTCGACCTGGCCTTCATTCGAAGAAAACGCCTCGCCCGCCGGCGCGCGTGGCTCATCTTTGGCGTTCGGCAAAGAAATGGTATGAGCACCAACATTTCAGCCCAAAAGAAGGCGGCGCTTCGGCTCGCATTCTTCTATCCAGGAATTGTTCTCGGTTTGGTTATTTTCTTCGGCGGCGTTGCCTCTTCGCTCGCGAGCAGAATGGACGTGCAGATTATCGGGAATGCATTACGCGGCATGACTGCGTTCAGCTTGCTTGCTCTGTCGTTAGCTTACCTTGGCTATCTCCAATTGAAGAAGTGCCTTTGAAGAAAGAGCCGAAGCAGTCTTTGAAGAAAGAACCGAAGCAGTCGCTTCAGCCAACGGCCCCGAGCGGCCGTGGCTCACCTTGAACGTTCGGCAAGACATGTACGAAGACCTAAAGAAGATACCCCAGGCCAAACGGCCGCTTCATCTGTCGGTGTTTCCGGATGGATTGGTGTATTTTCGACAGCCACGGCTGCTCTGGCGTTTTATTTTTATGCTCGTGCCCATTTTTGCGGGCTCGGCGTGGCGGTACGCGCACACGAAGGATATCGGCGGATCGCTTGTGATTTTATTTCTGGGCGGGGTGTTGTCCTGTTTTCTGTTCGTCATACTTTGTTCGGGCTTTGTCTCGTCGAACACCGGGACGTACTTTCGCGATAAAGAGCCCGTCCGTTACTGGAGAGATGTCGGCCTCTTGATGCTGGTTTACGTGGCTATTTCGATTTGTGGTTATTTCCGGCGATGAAGAAAGAGTCCCACCAGTCGCCAGGGCCAACGCCGCGGTTCATCTGTAACGTCGGGCAACACATGAGATATCTCGCAAACGCACTACGTCGGTATTTCCAGAATCTGGAGGAGAAGAAAAAATGGCCGTTCTTCTGGCGCGCGTGGTTGCACGCGGTCGTCGTCGCTTACGCAGCCGGCAATCTCGCTCACCTGGCGTTTCCTGCAGGACCGCGGGAGGATCTCGTCAGCAAGAGTGCGCTCGACCTCTGTTTGCTCGTGTTGGTCATCGGTCCCTTTGTCGAAACGATCTTTTTTCAGCTCCTGCCGCTGGAGTTCACGCGTGCTGCGAGCGCACGACGCTGGGTCCGGATTGGTGCTTCAGTGATTCCTTTCGCACTTATGCATCGTTTCGCCGGCATGCCGACTGTAGTCGCCGCGGGCTTCGTGGGCGGCATTTTTTTCGCATTCACCTATGAGCGCTGGCGAAGTGAGTCGATAGTCGTCGCATTGCTCATGACGTTTCTCCTGCACTCCTCGTTCAATCTGGTGGGAGCAGTCGCCATGCTCCTCCTCCGATGAAACGGCCCGACAAGGCGACGGAGGCAACGACCCCAAGCGGCCGTGGCTCATCCTAAACGTTCGGCAAGGCGTGGATCTCACGAAACCAAGGATCGAAGCCGGGTGGACGATGCGAAGTGGCGTGATGACTTCCGGTGATTGGGCAGTCGGCGCGCGGGACCCCGGGAGGAAAGAGTTCACGCTTAGTTTTATGGACGAGGACGGGAAGCGAGTACTCGTGATGGGTTGCGTCCGGGACGAAAGAAAGAGCTTCCATTTGCTCGACATCTCGACCGATGAACTTGTTGAGCTGATTCCCTAACCCGAATGAAAAAAAGATGAGCATCATCAGAATCGCGATTCCGGTCATCGCACTTTTTGTCGGGGGCTGGCTGACGTTCGATGGCGCGCGCGCGTTGGTGAGCGGCGACTACGTCACGGCACGAAGCGGACCCAATGCGGGCCGGCTTGGGCCGTGGTCAAAAATTGTCTCGGCCATAGGAGTGGAGCCCAGGAGCACGGGGATGAAGTGCTTTCACGTTATCCTCGGGATTCTCTGGCTCATCTCCGCGGCCATGTTTTTCGCGAGACCCCGACTCGGTTGGCTGGCACTCGCCGGCTGTTCAATTTCCAGTCTCTGGTATCTCCCCGTGGGCACGGTATTGAGCCTCATCGAGCTTGGCCTCCTGTTCCTTCCCTTCACTCGGAATTTGAAATGAAAAAAGCCAGGCGGGCCTTCGGGCCAGTGCCGGGCGCTTTGAAACATCGGCAGTGCTCCTTCGACAGGAGACCTCCCAATGAGCATCACTTTTTGGATTAGACGCACCCTCCTGGTTTTGTCCGGCAGGGCGCAAATTGAAGAGGAATGCTTCATGTGCCATCAGATCGGCGGGAAAATGGATCCGGTAGATGCGCGATGATTTGGCCGTGGAAATGCGACGCCGGTTTTTACCTCCCGTCCCTCCGGAGCATTGCACAAAGGAAGAACATGCGCGTGCATGGCTCACCTTAAACCTGAACTGAAAAAAGGATGTCCCTCCCAAAAGAAGAAGCATGGTTCCACCCGAAGAAATACGGCTACGGCTGGGGTCTTCCCAAGCGCTGGCAGGGCTGGCTGGTTTTCGTCGGATACCTGGTGGCGCTTATCGTCCCGACTTTTTTCCTGCGCACGCCCAAGCTCGTCGTGGCCTATTTGGTCTACGTCACCCTGCTTTCGGTCGTGCTCGTGGCCATTTGCCTGGCGACGGGTGAGAAGCCCACATGGCGCTGGGGCGACAAACCCGATGAATAAAAAATCTGGTCAGCGACAAAACCCAACCCCAGGGCTGACCGGCAACGGCAGGTAAGGCAGTCATGCGAATCTCCGATCATCGTTCATGGGGCAAACGGAGTGGCGGGGTAGGCATAGGATCGGTGTTCGGGTTAGGCGTGCTCCTGATCGCACCGGCGTTTGCGCTCCGGCCCTTGGTGGCGTGGCTGGACTGGCGCGTGTTGGCGGGGGCATTTTTGTTCCTGTCCGCGTTAACGTTCTTCTCGTATCGCAGCGACAAGCGGCGGGCCGAAGCCGGCGAATGGCGCATCTCGGAATCGATCCTGCATCTGGAAAGCCTCCTCGGAGGGTGGCCGGCGGCGTTCCTGGCGCAGCGGGTTTTCCGGCACAAGATTTCAAAGGTCTCATTCCAGTTCTTTTTTTGGAGTACCGTGACGATCCATCAGTTTCTCTCCATCGATTCGCTGCTGGGATGGCGGTTTACGGGCGAGGCCATCCGATTCATCAAATCGCACGCCGCCTGACCGCCTGCCTGAGCCGGGAGCAAGGGGGCGCACCGCCCGCGGTTCGCCTTCGTGTTCGGCACGCCCTGATGAAACTCAGGAACGTGGTGGTTGTGCCGGCCGCGTTGGCGTTTGTGCTGCCCGCATACCGGGCGATTTTCCCGCGCCTGATCCGTTTCGACATCGAGCTGGCGGGCATGTCGGGGGCAGAGGTTGCCGGCAGCGCTGAGTGCGATGGCGTGGTCCGGTCGTTCGCGACCACGCTGCCGGCGACCCTGAGTTTCGAGGCGCGCCGTAGTTTCCTGTTCGGGGCGCAGAAGAAGGATCAAGGAGTGATGTTGTCGATGCGGATGACCGCCGAAGGCGACGGCGGCAACGGGGGGCAGACGCTGGTCCCGCGTTTCGCGGCGTGACGGCAAGTTGCCGGGCGAGCGTTCAAGGATTTTTCTCCAAGGGAAGCATTGGTCCGACGAAATAGGCCGGGACCCGTCCCGCCTCGATTTCGCTGGATGGGCGTGCGCGATTAAACGAAAACGCCTGATGTCGTATCAAGCAGTGCTCGCGTCGGACGCCCGGGAAAACGGATGAATCGCCTGAAGAAACTCGTTACCCCTCGCGTCCTGCGGTGGCTGGTGGTGGGCGTGCTCTTTGCGGTCCTCAGCGTGGGATTGCTCAAGGTTCTGGTTGGGGTGCTCCTCTGGCCCTTCGCGTTCGCCACGCTTTGCTCCGGTGAACTCATCACCGTGCTTCGGTTCCTCATGGTTGACCGGTGGGTGTTCAGCCATCCCCGTCCGACGTGGAAGCGGCTTTGGCAGTATCACATCGCGAACGCCCTGGGCTTCGCCGTCTGGTGGTCGGCCGCGAATCTGCTGAAAATGGTTGGAGTGCACTACCTGGCGGCCTCGATTCTCGCGATGTTTGTATCGGTGGGTTTCAACCTGCTCTCGAATTTTCTGTGGATCTGGCGCAAGCCGGAGACTGAAAAACCCTCGGAGAAAACAGCAGCGTAACGATAAAAACCGCCGCGTGGATCCGTTATTGCGGGACTGCACCGGGTAGCGCGGGGTGACGCGGCTCGAGGGCGCGGGCTTTCCCGATGGCGGCATTCGCCTCGGCGCCCTGGCCGAGCGCACGGTGGGCGGCGGCGAGGGCAAGCAGCGTGTCGACATCGTCATCGATCCATGCGGCGGCGCGCTGCAGCAGCGGGAGGGCTTCGGCCGCGCGGCCGCGTGCGACCAACATGGCCCCGGCGTTCCGGGCGAGGATCCAGTCGTTGGGTGCGAGCGCCAGGGCCTGCCGGTAAATTTCGCGCATCGTCTCCGTCGCGTCCGCGCTGCCCAGCAAAGCGTTCGCCGTTTTGACGCGGCGCTGCCACAGCTCGATGCGTTCCGCGGCGTTGGCTTGGGCCGAAAACGGCGCGGCATCGAACCGCTGCAACAGCTTCAGCCCAATCATCGTCTGTTCATACGTGGTGAATGCGAGCCGCTGTCTCGCCTCAGCCAGGCTGATCGACGCCTGCGGGGAACCGGAAGCGAGCCCGCGACGCGCCAACTCCGCGACGACCGCGGGGAAAAGCCGGTTCGCGATTTCATAAGCCCCGCGAAAAGTCAGGTGCACGTGTTCGTAGAGGAGATCGTCGCCGGGGATGCCGTGTGCGCTGGTTGCCGCGAGCTCCTGCGCGAGATCCACGAGGGTTGCACCGGGCGAAGGCGGCGCAACGTCGCGAATGACTTGGTTCAGAGACGAATCGGTGCGAAAGCGCAGCGCGTCGAGATCGAGCGCGCGTTGTAGAAGCTGGCGCGCTTCGGCGTCCCGGCCGGCTTGCATGACGAGCCGGCCGAGTCGGAAAACAAGTTCGGCATGCCGGTCGTCGATCGCGAGGGCGCGGCGGAAACTTCGTTCCGCCGCCACCGAATCGCCGGCACGCTCCGCGGCGATCGCGGCGGCGAATTCCGCCTCCCAGCGCGCGAGGTCCGCGCCGGGCAGATTGCTCCGGTGACGCGAAAGAAACGGAGCGAAGTCGCGTTGGTTCGTCAGCACCGTGCAGAGCAGCAGCGGCGCGCCGGCGTCGCGGGCGCTGCCGGCGATGGCGCGCAAGTTGGCGCGGAGACGGTCGCGAACCGTCTCGAGACGGGGATCGTCGGCGCTGATCTGTTGTTGAAGAAACATCTGCATGCCGCCCCATTCGGCGGGAGCAGCGGCGCCGCTTCTCATCCGGCGGACGATCGCGCCCGCAAGCTGGCCGGTGCGGGTGCCGCCGGTCCACGCGGCGAGTCGAACGGCAGGTTCGCTGCGCAAGAATGGTGTGAAAACACCGGCGGGCCCGAACGGCCCGATCACTTCGTTGTGGCCTTCGTAAACGATGAAAAGATCCGGTTCCAACGCCGCACAATCGGAGGCGATGCGCCGCGCAAGGTGGGAGTTCGTCGCGGTGATGGCGGCGTTGACGACTTCGATGGATTGCCGGGGATAGGCGGCGTGCAGCATCGACTCGAGCACACGCGCAAAGGAAAACGACGATTCGGGGTCGCCCATGGCCGCCGAACTGCCGAGGACAAAAATACGGTAGGTGCCGGGAGCTTTGCGGGTGGGGAGCCGGAAGGGCAGCGGGCGTCGCACGAGGGCGGGCGAAAAATACGGTGCGGTGCACCAGCGGTTTTCCCGCCAGACCGTTTCGCTCCCGGCGCTTGCCACGCGGTGCGCGAAATGCGGCGAGTAGCCGTAGCCGGTCAGGCGCAGTCCCGCTTCCATCACACCAAAAAGCAGCGCGACGGCAGCAGCCGTGACGATCGCGGCGTAGAGCAGTTTGCGACGGAGGGGAAGTTGAGGCGCGGCCACGATGACGTTTTAGAAGAGTGAGTAGATGAAGGGGGAGATGGTGGAAACGCTCACAATCAGCACGCCCGCCAGGAGGAGAATTACAACGAGCGGCACGATCCACCACGCTTTGTGTTCGCGGGCGAAAGCCCACAAATCGCCAAGCAGCCGTCCGAGATTTTTGAGGGAGCGCATGAAGGTCGGAAAAAGGGAGGCGGGTTCCGTCCCAGGGAGGGAGGTTAGTCGGGAGCGAAGGGGCGTTTGGATCCGGTCGAGCGCAGGAGGTGGGAGGGCAGGCTGCGTTTCTCGATCAAGAAGGGCCCGAGCGCGAGGCAGTCCATGTCCGTCGCGAGAAATCCGGCGATGGCTTCGCGCGGTCCGCAGACGGGCGGTTCGCCGCGGACGTTGAACGAGGTGTTCACCAACACGGGACAACCGGTGCGTGCGGCAAACGCGGAGAGCAGCGCGTGGAGCGTTGGATTCGTGGCGCGGTCCACTGTTTGCACCCGGGCGGAAAAATCCACGTGCGTGATCGCGGGCAGGGTCGAGCGCACGGAGCGGAGACGTTCCTCCCACGCGCCGGCGGGGGGAACTGACTTCCGGTGCGCGGCGGTCACCGGCGCGGTGAACAGCATGTACGGCGAAGGCGCGGGCAGGTCGAAATACTCCGCGGCGCGCTCCGCGAGCACGATCGGGGCGAACGGCCGGAACGATTCGCGGAATTTGATTTTCAGGTTGAGCCGGCGCTGCATGTCCGGTGAACGCGCATCGGCGAGGATCGAGCGCGCGCCCAGGGCACGCGGACCGAATTCGGCGCGGCCTTGGAAAAATCCCACGACGTCGCCCGCCTCGAGGCGTTCGGCGAGACGCTCGTTGAGGAGGCGGGGTGCGAGAAGTTCGGCGGGGAGTCCCTGTTCGCCGAGCGCCGCGGCGAGATCGGTGTCGGAATAGGCCGGGCCGAGAAAAGCCCCGCGCATCGCGTCGTTCGCGCCGTCGGCGCGACGCGGCGCGCCATGGTGGAGAAAATGAAACGCGAGCGCGGAGCCGAGGGCGCCACCGGCGTCGCCGGCCGCGGGTTGCACCCAGATGCGGCGGAACGGACCATCGCGAAGCAGCCGGGAATTCGCGACGCAGTTCAGCGCCACGCCGCCGGCGAGGCAGAGATTTTCCTCGCCGGTCTCGCGGTGCAGCGTGCGGGCGAGGCGGAGCACGATTTCCTCGGTGACGTGCTGGATCGAGCGCGCGAGATCGCAGTGACGTTCGGTGAGCGGGGAATCGGGAGTACGCGCGGGACCGCCGAAGAGAGTCGCGAAGCGGTCGTTCGTCATCGCCTCGCCGTGAAGGAAACCGAAGGCATCGAGTTTCAGCCGGAAAGAGCCGTCATCGCGCAGATCGATCAGGTCGCGCAGAATGACGTCGACGAAGCGCGGTGCACCGTAGGGGGCGAGGCCCATGAGTTTGTATTCCCCCGAGTTGACCCGGAAACCGCAGTAATGCGTGAACGCCGAATAGAGCAGCCCCAGCGAATGCGGGAAACGCAGCTCGCGGAGCAGTTCGAGCTTGTTCCCGAACCCGCGGCCGAGCGCGGTGGTGGTCCATTCGCCGACGCCGTCGAGCGTGAGAATGGCGGCGCGTTCGAACGGCGACGGGAAAAACGCGCTCGCGGCATGGGCCTCATGATGACTGGAAAAATAAACCGGCACGCGGCCGGCGCCGAGACGCTGCAGCTCGTCCTCGATCAAACCCGGGAGCCAGAGTTTTTGATGAAGCCACCCCGGCATCGCCGCGGCGAACGCGCGAAAGCCACCGGGCGCAATCGCGAGCGAGGTGGAAAGGATGCGTTCGAATTTGAGGAGTGGCTTTTCGTAGTAGACGACGGCGTCGAGTTTCCCGGGTGCCTGCGTGAGACACCACGCCGCGGCGGCGCGAGGGAATGCGGCGTCGTGTTTGATGCGGCTGAACCGCTCTTCCTGCGCCGCGGCCACGATGACGCCTTCTTCGAGGAGCGCGGCCGCGGAGTCGTGATAGAACGCGCTGAGACCCAGGATGCGCATCAGAACTGCCGGTCGAAGCGACGGGGACCGGGCGGTGGCAGCGGTTGAAAATACGATTCCTGATTTGAAATGCGCAGGCGCAGGGGATCGTGCCGCGTGACAGCACGCCAGAGCCGGACGGGTGTAAACACGCCGAAATAGATCAGCCCGAGCACGAGCCAGGTGAAAACGGCCAGGACCCCGCGGGCGAAGCGGTCAAGCGTGCGCTGCACCGGCACATAAAGCCGGGGCGCGAACCACGCGACCAGTGCGAGCGTGACGAGAAGAATTGCGAGGGAAGCGGACGTTACGCTTCGGAAATGCCACCACAGGGTGGAGGCGATGATGGCCGCAAGCGTGGCCTGCAGCTGTCCGCGGACGATCGGCATGGGTGCCATGGGCTACGGGAATAAAGACGTGAGGGATTCCACCAAACGCCAGCCAGCGTGCCGGCTGGCCCGTGGGCACCAATGAAAAAAGGAGGGCGAGTTGAACTCGCCCTCCCTTACGTTTCTAAAACCCTGACAAACCAAATCAGAAGTCGAGACCGAAGGTTAATGCGTACCGCACGGCCGTGGGCACTTCATACGGTTTCGTCGCGATGACGGTTGCTGAGCGGGTGGCCTGCCATCCCACGTAGTCCTCCTGCTTCGTCAGATTCTTCACGTTCACCTGCACCGAGGTGGAATAGCCGTGGATCTTGAAGCGATAGCCTCCGAAAGCCTCGACATATAAACTTTTCGGATAGTAGCGGGCCATCGTGCCGTTGAAGTAACCCTGGAGGGATCGACCGGCGAGCTGGGTGCCCGCACCGAGGTAGAGTCCCTTGAGGTCCCCCTCGGTGAAGCTGTATCGGCCCAGGGCGGCGAACTGACTTTTGATGCTGCCGATATTCGATTGTCCGATGGTCGAGGTCGCGATCGCCTTGGTGATCTTGTTTGTGTTGTTGGCGTAGCTGAGCAGCAGCTGCCAGTTGCGGTTGGGCGAGAAGATCAAGTCGGCTTCGAAGCCCTTGGATTCCGATTCCGCGCCGTTGACTTGGTCGCCGCGAATGTCGTTTCGCGTCTGTCCAGGGAACGCGATCGCGCGCTGGGCGGCGCTCATCGCATCCCAACGCTGGGTGTTGAGATTCTCCGCGGTGGGATCCAGCTGGCTGCCGCCCGTCTGCTTGATGTTATAGTAGCTGACCGTGCCGCTGATTTTGCCCTGCATGAGGTCCAGCTTCAGGCCGCCTTCATAACTGTCGCCCACGATGGCCGGCAGCAGGACGCCGAAGCTGTTGCGAAGACTGTTCGGGAAGAGCGAGGTGGCGTGGTTGGCCCAGATCGACACCTCCTTGGTGACGTCGAACATAATCCCGAAGAGCGGGGAATTCTTGGACTGCTCGGCGCTGGTCGGCGCGTTGTCCACGCCGGAGGTCCAGTTGACCAGCTTCAGATTCGTGTGGTTGAAGCTGATGTTGCCCTTCAGGCGATTTTCCATCGCGGAGAGCTGCCAGCCGGCGAAGTAGTAGTCGTTGGAGTTATCCTGGTGGGAGAAACCATTGCCGGTGTTGACCGGATGGAAATCCGTCGGAGGCGGGGGAGTCTGGGTCGTGTCGATGCCGGCTTTGACGTCGAAAATCAGCAACTGCTGGTTGGGCGAGCCGGCCTGGGTCCCCGAGCGGCTCACGAATTTTTCCGACCACACGTTGGCGCCGAACGAGAAGGTGTTCTTGATCGGACCAAAATCTACCTTGTAGATCGCGGTCGCGCCGTAGGCGTGCATCGAGTTGCTCCAGTCGCGATAGCTGTACCCGCTTTGGATCGTTTCCTTTTTGGTGACGGGATCGATGATCCAGCCGCCGCCTGCTTCCCAGCTGTCGCCGCCGCCGGAGCCGTTGGCATCCCAGCCATTGCCGTCGATCTGCTGCCGGTCGGAATACTGGACGTAGCCGGACACTTGGATGTTGTCGCCAAACGACTGGTTGATCGTGCCCCGGTACAGCTTGGTATCGAGCGAGCGCATGTTATTTCCCGTCGACCAATTCCACGTCCACGGAATTTCCGGGTGGGTGATTTGGAGCGGGATGGACGCACCGTTGTTGAGGCCAACCCCGGCGGCGTCGGTCTCGCCGCGTTGGAAGTAGCCGCCGGTGCCGGTTGCGCCGAGGCCGTTCGGCTTCTCGCGGTAGCCGGTTTCAGCGATGAATTTCAGTTCGGTCGTGCGGAAAGGCGCCCAACCCAGGCTCACCTGCGAGTAGCGGATTCCGCCTTCGGAGTGTTCGCGTATATCCTTCGACTGCACGTTCGCGCCGTTGTAGCGGACACCGAAAGCGCCGCCGCCGACTTTGGCGGTGTAGTTCGCATCGAGGGCCACGCGATATTCTCCTTCGCTCTGCGCGGTGAGGCGGATCGAGGTGAAACTCCGGCGGTAGTCCACGTCCTTGGTGATGTTGTTCATGATGCCACCGGGGTAGGCGAGGCCGTACATCGGAGCGGCCGGGCCCTTGACGAGCTCGACGCGGGAAAGGCCTTGGGTGTCGATCGGATCGTATTCCCGAATGCCGTCGCGCAGACTCCAGTTTTGGACGAAGCCGCGGAAGAGAAACGCGTTGAACGCCTGTTGAATCGGGTTGTCCGAATGGACGTCGCCGCCGCCGTTGATCACGGAGGCGTTGTAGCGTTCGAGATCGATCTGGTTGGTCATGCCCAAATCATCCATGAAATCCTTCGTGAACACGTAAATGTTCAGAGGGACGTCCTTGATGGCCGTGTTGGTGCGCGTGCCCGCGATCGAGTTGGACGCACGGTAACCGACATCTTTTTCCGTCGAGACGGTGAAGACGGTCATCTGGAGCGGCTCCTCGGTTTCTGGAGCGGCCGTGGCTGGCGTTTTGGGAGCGGGCTGCGTTTCGGCAGCATTACCCAGCACTGAAAGTGCGAGGAAGAAACCGGTCCGAAGAAAAACGGATCGGCTTCGAGGCTTAGGTCTCAGGGTGTGTTGGTTCATGGGAACAGGCGGTTGGGGAGGCGAGTGCCGGGACTTGGGTCCGGCACGAGGGGTAGGCAAAATTTAGAGGAAGCAGCGAGCGCGACGCGGGGTGAAGTTGGCCGAAAATATTTTTCGACGGTGAGTGGGATAGGTGTCGCGCTCGTCCGGCACAAAGGCTTCCCGGCTCAATCGGTATAGTGGAGGCGTTCCCGCCGCGAACGAAGCGTGTGCGACGCGCACGCCGGAGCGTCATGCTTGTCCTGCTACCAAAACATTTCCGAAACGCCGGAACGGCGGGTCGGAATCAGGCGGGCTGCGAGGAATGCCGGCGCACTTTCTGGGGCGCGGTCACGCCGTCCTGCCAGTAGCCCGGAATGTAGGTGATCGTCTGCGCCTCGGCGGCGCCGCGCTGGTAGGCATCCGTCATGATGGCGAGATGCTCCATCGCCCGCTGGCCCACCAGCCGGTGATTCTGCACCACGCCCGCGATTTGCGGCATGCTCGGCGGCACATCGAGCGACGCGAACGCAACGTCGCTGGGCAGGCTGATGCCCGCGGTGGCAAAGGTGTCGAACAACTCGTTCCAGTTGGAAATCACCACGTCGACCCGGTGCGCCCGCATCCACTCGGGCACGAGGCGCGGCAGCATGGGCACCTCCGCGAGGCTGAAAATCAGCGGGGGAACGCATTCCGCCTCGGGCAGCGACGCCTGCTCGACGAGGACGCCCATGCCGAAGGATTCGCCGAGACGCGTCTGGTCCTCGCGCGCGGTCGCCAGTCCGATCCGGCGGTAACCGAGTTTCCGCAGGCGCTGCATGGCGAGTCGCGCGACCTGGAGCTGGTCGTTCGACACGGCGTCGAGGTGCGGCGTGAGGTGAAGACACTCGATTTTAACCGCGCAGAATTGTCCCCAGTCGAGGTCGAGCTGCTCGATGTCGATTTCGAACGTGGAAAGCAGGATGCCCGTGATGCCGCGCGCGGTGAGAATGGTGTTGAGCCGCGCGGGCGCGAGGTGGCCCTGGCCGACGACGAAAATATCGAGCGTGTGACCGCGCGCCTCCGCCGCGGCTTTCGCTCCCGCGTAGACAAGCGGCTGATAGTGGTTGCCGCCGAAGAGCCGTGTCGTGCCGGCGTGCACGACAAACGCCGAGCCCACGCTGCGGCCCTGCTGAATCTGTCGCGCGCGATGAAAGTTCAGCGCGTCGAGCAACGGGTCGCGCTGGTAGCCGAATTCCTTCGCGACGGCGCGAATCCGCGCGCGCGTCGCCGGCGGAATGCTCGGGTGGTCGCGGAGCGCGAGCGAAACCGTGGTGACATGCACGTCCGCCGTGGCCGCGATGTCGGCCAGCGTGTAATAGCGTTTTTTTGCCGGCGCCGCGTCAGCGGCGCGAGGGGGCGCTAGGACCGTCTTGCCAGACGCTTTGGACATAAAGTGAAGAGGGGAATTCCGGCGGGCCGCGCTCGGCGGATTTGAGCTGGCCGACGACGATGGAAACGGCGCGTTCGCCGAGGAGATGAAGATGCGGGCGGATTCCCGCGAGCCCCGGAGGCGACTCGTCGCAGAGGCAAAGGCCGGCGCACGCCACTTCGTCCGGCACGTTGAGTCCGCGGCTTTCGAGCAGCTTTTGGATGCTCGACCAGTTGCAGATCACGACGTCGACGTGATGGCGCCGCACCCAGCGTGCGAGCATCCCGCTCAACGATTCGCTGTCGCTGATGTACGGGAACAGCAGCGGCGGCACGACGCGTTCCGGCGGAATCGAGGCTTCCTCCATCAAAAAACCCGCGGTGTGGCGGTGGCCGCAGGAGTCCTCGTCGGCGCGGCCGATCGCGAGGCCGATGCGCTGGTAGCCGAGATCGGACAGCCGGCGGAAGGCGAGGCGCACTTCGCGCAGCTGGTCGTTGCCGATCGTCATGGTGTCGGGCTCGGTGTGGCGCGAATGAATTTTCGCCACGGCATAGTCGTCCCAGTTGAGCGCGATCTCCGCAAAGCCCGGCACAAACGCGCCCAGCACGACGCCGGTGATTTGGTTTTCGCGCAGATACTGCGTGAGGCTGTGTGAATCGTGATCGTCCTCGCCGACCGCGAGTGGCTCGAGTTCGTAGCCGAGCAACTTTGCCTGGCGCGACGCGCCGTCGAGAATCGCCTGCAGGTGGGCCGGACGCGGCCGGCCGGAACCGAGTCCAAAATTTTCCAGATAGGCGATGCGCGGCGCCGGCGCACAGACACAGCCCTGCTGGCGGAATCGGCTGAGCGCGTGGTAAACCGGATTTTTTTGATAACCCATCCGCTTCGCCGTCTCGCGAATTTTCGCCCGCGTGGTTTCGGGAATGCTCGGGTGGTCGCGCAGCGCGAGCGAGATCGTCGTGATGTGAAACCCCGACTCGCGCGCCACATCCTTCAACGTCGGCGGACGCAGCGACGCTTCGGCTGTCGCCGCGTGTGCGCCATTGGCCACGGGAGAGGTGCGAGGGGGCTTCACGGTTGGGGCAGGGTGTGAGACTGGAAAAGCGTGCTTCCGGCGGGGAAACCGAGGGGTGTCGGTGGCACGTCCGCACTACCAACAGGACAGGTGTCCCAGCTTCAAGGGGCGCATTGCTCTAACGTTTAGTGTGGATCGTCAAACCTTGTCACTGGCCACGCGGTTTCGCGGCTGTAATCAAGGCTCTGCGCCCCTCTGTTTCGTTCCCATGTCCGGCTTCCTGTCTTCCTTTTTTGCCAGCCGCTTCCGTCCGTTCGGCCGGCGCGCCTGTGTGCTGGCGGTGGGGTTCGTGGCGTTGCAACCGCTTGGTTACGCGGAGGAAATGCCAGACATATCGTCGGTGGCATTGGCGGCAAAATCGGGGCCGTCTGGCTCGACCCTCTTCACCACGCTTCCGCCGGAACGCACCGGCGTGCGGGCTTTCAACGCCTACGACGATCCCGCGATGTGGTGGCAGCGCTACCGGGAATTTACCCTCGGCGCCATCGGGACGGGCGTGGCGGTCGGGGACTACGACGGCGACGGGCGTCCGGACATTTTTGTGGTCTGCAAAACCGGCGCGAATCACCTCTTTCGCAATCTCGGCGACTTCCGGTTTGAGGACGTCACGGATCGCGCCGGCGTTGGCGGTCCGACGGCCACCGAAGGCGGAGCGAGCGCATGGAAACAGGGCGCAGCCTTCGCCGATGTGAACAACGACGGCAGGCTCGACCTGTATGTTTGCCGCTTCGACGCGCCCAATCTCCTCTACGTGAACCAGGGTGACGGCACGTTTCGCGAGGAAGCGGCGGCGCGCGGTCTCGCGTTGAAGGACGCGAGCAGCATGGCGGCGTTTTGCGATTACGATCGCGACGGCTGGCTCGACGTCTACGTGCAGACGAACGTCCTCGACACCGAGCGCCGACCGAACGGACAGCGCGATCATCTCTTCCGCAACAACCGCGACGGCACCTTCAGCGACGTGACGAAAACCGCAGGTCTCGAGGGCGAAACGCAGGGGCACTCGGCGACGTGGTGGGATTTCGACGAGGACGGCTGGCCCGACGTTTATGTGGCGAATGACTTCAAGGATCCCGACCAGCTCTATCGCAACAATCGCGATGGCACCTTCACGAACGTGCTTTCCTACGCCGTTCCGCACACGCCGCATTCCTCGATGGGCGCCGATCTCGGCGACGTGAACAACGATGGCCACCTCGATCTTCTCGTCGCCGACATGGCTGCGACCACGCGTCACAAGGATCACCGCGGCATGGCGAAACTTCGCGCGGGCCTGACGGAAAACGAACAGCGCCCCAAGGCCGCGCCCCAGTACATGCGCAACGCGCTTTTTCTCGGCACCGGCGCGGGGCGCATGCTCGAGGCGGCGTTTCTCGCCGGTCTCGATGCGACCGACTGGACGTGGAGCGTGCGCCTCGAGGATCTCGACAACGACGGCCGGCTCGACGCGTACTTCACCAACGGCATGGTGCGCGAGCTTCACGGCGTGGATCTGCTGCAGCGCGCGATGGCTTTTGAGAGCGGCAACGAGCGCATCAAGCTCATGAAAGCCAGTCCGCCGCTCGCCGAGCGGAATCTCGTTTTTCGGAATCTCGGGGACCTTCGTTTCGAAAATGCCAGCGCGGGCTGGGGCCTCGATCATTCCGGCATCGGGTTCGGCGCCGCCTTCGCCGACTTCGATGGCGACGGCGATCTCGATCTCGTGTTTGTGAACTACGAGGGCGAGCCCACCGTGTGCCGCAACGATTCCGCTTCCGGCAATGCCGTCGTCATCGATCTGCGCGGCGCGGCGTCGAACCGCTTCGGCATCGGCGCCACGCTTCGCGCCGAGACGCGCGCGGGTACCCAAGTGCGCACGCTGACGCTGGCGCGCGGTTATCTTTCGACGAGCGAACCCGCGGTGCATTTCGGCCTCGGCGAAGCGACGACGATCAAATCCCTGCGCGTCGAATGGCCGGGCGGCCATATCCAGACCTTCACCGATCTCGCCGCGAACCGGCGCTACCTGATTCGGGAACCGGCCGGGCCTCCCGGCGCGATGTCGCCGCCACCGAAATCCGCTCCGTTTTTCACGGAAGTGAGCCAGAAAATGCAGCTAAACCTCCTGAATCGGGAGCGTCCGCTCAATCAGTTGAGTAGAGAGCAATCCCTGCCATTTCGGATGAATCGCCCGGGACCGCCGGCGGTGTTCGCCGACCTCGACGGCGATGGTCAGGACGACCTGGTCGTTGGCGGAGTCGCGGGCGAGGCGGGGCAGCTGCTTTCCAATCTCGGCGACGGCCAGTTTCTGGCCTACGGCAGCAGCATTTTTAGCGAAGCGGCCGCCGTGGCCGACGGACCGATCCTCGCGATCGACATCGATGCGGACGGCGATCTCGACCTGCTCGTGACGAAAGCCGGCACCGCCGCGGCGGCGGGAGCGGCGATCTATCAGCCGCGGGTTTTGCTCAACGACGGCCGCGGCCGGTTTGCGCCGGCGCCTCCGGGTGCGGAATTGATTCCGCCGCTGCCGATCAGCGTGGGTGGGGCGGCCGCGGCGGATTTCGAGCGCAGCGGACGGCTCGGCGTGTTTCTCGGCGGGCGGGTCGTGCCGGGGGAATTTCCCCAACCGCCGCGCAGCGTGCTGCTCGCCGTGCGTGAAGGACGGCTGGTCGATGTGACGGCTGAACTCGCGCCGGGGCTCGCGTCGCGCGGCATGGTGACCGCGGCGCTTTGGAGCGACGTCGATGCGGACGGCTGGATTGATCTGCTCGTGGCGTACGACTGGGGGCAGGTGGCGTGTTACCGGAATCTCGGTGGGAAAAAATTTGAGGACGTTTCGGAGAAGCAGGGCTTTTCCTCCGCCGGCTCGGGTTGGTGGCGCTCGCTCGCTGCGGCTGACTTCAACGGCGACGGGCGCCCCGATTTCGCGGTCGGCAACACCGGGCTCAACACGCGCTATCGAGCCTCCGTTGCGGAGCCCGCCGTGCTCTACGCGAATCTCGCGCTCGATGGATCCGCGCCGCAGCTCGTCGAAGCGCAGGCGGAGAAGGGGAAATATTATCCGCTGTCGAGCCGTGAGCCGCTCGTGAAATCTTCGCCGGCGCTGGCCCGGCGGTTTCCCACGGCCGAGTCGTACGCGCGGGCGACACTCGAGGAGATTTTTCCGGCGGGTGCCCTCGCGGCGGCCGCGAAACTAACCGCGACCGAGCTGCGCAGCGGCGTTTTTCTTTCGCAGCGGGACGGCACCTATCGTTTTACGCCGCTGCCGCGGCTTGCGCAGGTTGCACCGATTCACGGGATGGTCGCGGCTGATTTCGATGGCGATGGTCGCACCGATCTCATGGCCGTGGGAAATTCCTACGCACCGCCGGCGGAACCCGGTCGCTTCGATGGCGGCATCGGCTGGTTGCTGCGGGGCGACGGTCGCGGCGGCTTCACTCCTGTGCCCGCGGGGGAAAGCGGTTTCGTCGTGCCGGGTGACGGGCGTTCGCTCGCGGCCGCCGATTTAAATCAGGATGGCTGGCCGGACCTGCTCGTGACGCGCAACAACGACCGGGCGCTGCTCTTTCACGGCCGTGGCGCCGCGGCGGGGCGCAGTTTCGGCGTCGCGCTGCGTGGCGCCGCCGGCAATCCCGCGGCAATCGGCGCGCGACTTGCCCTCACGTTGAGCGACGGATCGGCGCAAACCCTCGAGATCGCGGCTGGCTCCGGCTATTTCGGGCAATCGGGCGCCACGACGTTCTTCGGTTATTCCGACGCCGTCCTGCCGGCCCGGCTGAAGATTCGCTGGCCCGACGGCCGCGAGACGGAGCAGACCTTCACCGCGCCGCCCCCGAAACTGCTCCGCATTTCCGCTCCATGAAAAAGAATTCACCGCCTGCCACGGCCGCTTCGACGGGCGCCCGTTACTGGCGCCCGCTCGCACTGGTTTCGCTGGCGGCCAATCTCGCGTTCGTCGCGTGGCTGTCGACCTCCAAGCCGAAAGTCGCACCCGCGCCTGCCGCGGCGCCGGTGGCAAAATCCGCGGTGCCCGTCGCGGGCCCGTATGCGGCGCTGGGTTCTTTCATGGCGGAGAACAACCACGTGCCGCGGCTCGGCTGGAGCGAAGCGCAGTTCGCGGAATTTCTCGCGGGTTTCCGCGCGAGCTATGAACGCCGTCCCGTACCGATCGATGCCGAGGCGCAGCGGCTCCAGGAAAACATCAGCCAGCGCGTGCAGGCCATGCTTGGCGGGATCGCGCCCTCCAATCCGGTTGAGGAGTATTTCAAAATCCTGCGCGAAAAGGAGCGGGTCTTGCGCACGGCCAGCGGACTCCACTACCGGATCACGGAGGTGGGTTCGGGTCCGAACGCGCGGGCCGGCGACACGGTGGAAATTAGTTTTGCGGCCCGGTTGCCCGGTGGCGAAGCGGTGGCGCCGCTCTCTCGCGCGCGCGTGCGTTCGGCCGTGGGCGATCTGCTGCCCGGTCTCGCGGAGGGAGTCCAGCTGCTGTCGGTGGGCGGCAAGGCGCTCGTTTATCTTCCGCCGGAACTGGCCTTCACCGAGGCCGCGTGGCCGCCGCAGCTGCCGCGGCACACGCCGCTGGTTTTTTTTCTGGAACTGCACGACATCGGTCCGGCGCCGGCTCCGTGAGACGACGAAAAATCAAGCGTACTCTATCGACAGAGTGCGGTTCACATTTCTCCGCCGGAGGGGACGTGTAAGATCCGGCCTTCGTTCACCCCGATGAGTTTCGAGCGAATTCCTTTTGCGTCCGCTTTCACCCGCCAAGTGTCGTCACTGAAGAAAAGTCTAGGGGTAGGCTTTCTGCGTGGGGCGACACCTGGCGGGTCCTCTTTGGAAAAATCGTCCGGTTAGATCGTCCGCCCAACTTCATGGAAAATTCCCGCCTGTCCGTCCGTCACCCACTGTCGTGGGTGCCCACTCTCTATCTGGCGATGGGCATTCCGAATGCCACCGTCTCGGTCGTCGCGACGATCCTCTATAAAAATCTCGGCTACTCGAACGAGACAATCGCGCTCTACACGAGCCAGATGTATCTGCCCTGGGTGTTGAAGCCGCTATGGGCGCCGTTCCTCGAGCCCTACAAGACCAAGCGGTGGTGGGTGCTCTCGATGGAGTTTCTGATGGTGGCGATGATCGGACTCGTCGCGTTCTGTCTTCCGCTGCCGAGTTTCTTCCAGATGTCGCTGGCGTTTTTCTGGATCGTCGGCTTCGCGTCGGCGACGCAGGACATTGCGGCTGACGCGGTCTACATGACGACGCTGACGGCGAAGGCGCAGGCGAAATACGCCGGCGTGCAGGGCATGTGCTGGAATGCGGGCGCGGTGCTGACCTCCGGCCTGCTAGTCGCGCTGACGGGAAAACTTCACGACGGCCTCGGTTACGACTGGGTGAAATCGTGGATCATCGTGATGAGCGTCATCGCCGGCGCGATGCTGCTTTGCGGTGGGTGGCATTTGCGCGCCCTGCCCGAGGGCGAGCCCTCGCATCTGCACGGCGGGAATTTCGGCGACGCGGTGCGCTCGCTGCGTGAGACGTGGTCGTCGTTTTTCCGGAAGGAAAAAATCTGGATGATGCTCGCCGTCGTTTTTTTCTACCGCTTCGGCGAGGGTTTCATCGAAAAATTCGGGCCGCTGTTCCTCCTCGATTCACGGGCGGCCGGCGGGCTGGGGTTGAGCAACACCGCGATCGGCAATCTCTACGGCACGCTGGGCACGATCGGTTTCATCGCGGGCGCGCTGCTCGGCGGGTTCTACGCGGCGAAGTTCACGCTGCGGCGGTCCTTCGTGATTCTCGCGCTGGCGCTGAACGTCCCGCATCTCACCTATTATCTGCTGAGCCTCTGGATGCCGGACAGCCTTCCGCTGGTCGCAACGCTCGTGACGATTGAGAAGTTCGGCTTCGGGTTCGGCTCGATCGGACACATGCTCTACATGATGCAGCAGGTGGCGCCGGGGGATTTCAAGATGTCGCACTACGCGTTCGCCACCGGAGTGATGGCGGCGACGAAATGGGTGACGGGATCGCTCAGCGCATTCGTCTACTCGGCGACGGCGCACAACTACCGGCAGTTCTTTTTGTTCGTTTTGGTGGTGTCGATTCCGCCCGTGATTCTCGCGTGGCTGGCGCCATTTCCGCGACGAACGGAGGACGAGACCGGGTAGGCGCTCGCGGACGTAGCAGCCGAGGTAACGAGGCGGGCGCGCGTGATACGCCTGCGACGATTGCCCAGCCTCGTTACCTCGGCTGCTACGGGCTCCGTACGTGGAGCGCTCCACGCAACCGATAGAGTGTGTCGGGCGTTGTCATACGCGGCAGCGCTCGCACGGTGAGCGCTCGTCCTCCGACCTCGCGCCGGAATTGATCCGACTCCTCTTCGCCTCTCATTCGTCTCCTTCGTGATGCAACCCCTTCGGTTTCCCGCCCAATTTATCTGGGGTGTCGCCACTGCCGCCCCGCAAATCGAGGGCGCGGCCTTCTCGGCCGGAAAAGGCCCGTCGATCTGGGACACGTTCAGCCGCGTGCCCGGCGCCGTGCGCAACGGCGACACGCTCGACGTCGCCTGCGACCACTACCACCGCTTCGACGAGGATTTCGCGCTCATGCGGCGGCTGGGCATCCGGCACTACCGGCTCTCGATCGCGTGGTCGCGCGTCCTGCCGGAAGGGCGCGGCGCCGTGAACCAGACGGGCCTTGATTTCTATCACACGCTGTTCGATTCGCTCGAGCGGCATGGCATCACGCCCTGGGTGACGATGTTTCACTGGGACCTGCCGCAGGCGCTGGAGAACGAGGGCGGCTGGCGGTCGCGCAGTGTCGTCGATGCGTTTGCCGCCTACGCCGACGTCATTGTGAAGGCGTTCGGCCCACGGGTGAAAAACTGGATCACGCTCAACGAGATTTTTTGTTTCACCCGCCTCGGCTACGGCACCGGCCAGAAAGCGCCCGGCGCGCGCGAGAGCGATGCGGTCGTGAACCAGACCTATCATCACGCGCTTTTGTGTCACGGGCACGGCGTGCGCGCGGTGCGCGAGCACGGCGGCCGCGGCGCCCGCGTGGGGTTGACGGACAATGCCGTCGTCCCCGTGCCGCTCGACCTCACCCCGCGAAACGTGGCCGCGGCGCGGCGTGCGTTCACGGAGGAGAACCTCCGGGTGCTGGATGCGGTTTTCCGCGGACGCTACGCCGCGAGCTACCTGCGCAGCGCGGGCGACGCGGCGCCCAAGGTGGAGCGGGGCGATTTCAAGCTGATCGCGCAGCCGACGGATTTCATCGGCCTCAATATCTACACGGGGCATTTCGTCCGCGCCGGCAAAGGCGGGCGGCCCGAAAGGCTCGCGCTGCCGGCGGGTTTCCCCAGCACCGACTGCACGTGGCTGCATCTGCTGCCGCAGGTGCTCTACTGGGGCCCGCGTTTCTTCACCGAGCTCTACGGACCGCTGCCGATCTACATCACCGAGCACGGCGCCGGTTATGAGGAAGCGCCGCGGTCCAACGGCGAAGTCCTCGACCTGCACCGCCGCGAGTGCGTGCGGAATTATCTCCGGGAATTGCGCGCGGCGATGAAGGACGGTGCGCCGGTGAAAGGGTATTTCCTCTGGACGTTCATGGACAACTTCGAGTGGGAGGACGGCTACGACCGCCGCTTCGGAATCGTGCACAACGATTTCAAGACCCAGCAGCGCACGCCGAAGCTGAGTGCGCGCTGGTATTCCGAAGTTATCCGCCAGAACGCGCTGATCTGACCCGCGGCAGCGCAAGTCCCGCTCTGCGGGACGTGGCGAGCGAGCGGGATTGCTTCCTCGTCCCGCTTCGCGGGACTCCTCGCCATGACAAATTAGGTCACGACCGGAAGCTCCGGTTGGTGGCAATTTTTCGAAATGGGGCTACGTTGACCCATGAAAACGATCCTCGCTGCCGTGGACTCCTCCGGCATGAGCGCAGCGGTCGTCGCCGAGGCGGCGGAGCTGGCCCGTGCAACCGGAGGCCGCGTGGTTTTGCTCACGGTGGTCGAACCGCCGGTGATAACGTCGGAATACGCCCCGATGATTGAGAACATCGCGGAAATCACCGCCGCCAGCGAAAAGGCGGCCGAGCGGCATCTCTCGCATCTTCGCAGCCGCCTCCGGGACGAGGACATTGTCGGCGAGTCCATCGCGCTGAGCGGCGCGCCCGTCGTGGAAATTCTGGCGAAAGCGACCGAGCACGGCGCCGACTACATCGTGATGGGATCGCACGGACACACGGCCTTCTACGACCTGCTCGTCGGCAGCACCACCCATGGCGTGATGCGGCGCGCGTCGTGTCCCGTGGTCATCGTGCCTCCGCCGAAAAAAGAACCGAAACCCCGGAAATCGAAAAAATAACCCCGGAAGGAAGGAAGCCATGAACACGGGAAAACGTTATCGTGACCGGTATGAAGCCGGACAAATCCTGGCGACGCATCTGCACAACCGGCTTCCGCCCGGCGAACTCCTGGTGCTCGGCCTGCCGCGGGGCGGCGTACCGGTGGCCCTCGAGGTGGCTCGCGCGCTGGGTGCGCCGCTGGGTGTTTGTGTCGTGAGAAAGCTGGGCGTCCCGGGCCAGCCCGAACTGGCCATGGGTGCAATCGCAGCGGGTGGCTATGAGGTGCTGGACGAATCGCTGATCGCCCGAATCGGACTGACTCCTTTCCAAATCGCCGCCGTGGCGGACCGGGAGAGCACCGAGCTCGCGCGAAGGGAGGCGCGTTATTGCAGCGGTCATCCGCCCATTTGTCTCCGCGACCGTTTCGCGGTGCTGGTCGACGACGGGCTGGCCACCGGTTTCACGATGCGGGCGGCGATCGAAGCGGCGCGGGGCGAGGGGGCGAATGGTGTCGTTGTCGCGGTGCCGGTCGGCGCGCGTGACACGTGCGCGGAAATTCGCCGCGAAGTCGATGTGCTGGTCTGTCCGTTTTCCCCGGACCCTTTTCACGCGGTCGGTTTGTGGTATCGCGATTTCGAGGCGACGACCGATGACGAGGTCTGCGCGTGCCTCGATGCTGCCGCGGCGGAATATCCTTCCTCTCACATCGGCGCGATGCCGATCACCAGGCCGACCACCGCGCCATAGACCACGTGGCCGAGCAGGTGGCTCAACCCGATGGCGAGCCCGGCGTCGTTGAATTCCTCGAGCGGGTGTTGCTCGGCAACGATCCAGACCAGCCCGAGGCTCACCACCAGACCGTGACCGAACCCGATTCCGGCGCCGACCAGCATCGCGGCCGGCAGATGCGTGTAGCCAAGCGCGAGCATCGCCATGGCGTAGAGCATCGCGAAGCCGATGGCCGCCGCGACGTGCATGATCGCTCCGACGCGCCAGGCGGTTTCCCGTGACTTGGTGAACAGGCTGCCCAGTGCCACGATCATGTCGGCCTTGGCCCAGCCCGCGGTGCCGACGAGCCAAAGGACTCCTTCCATCGCCGCGCCGGCCAGCACGCCGGCCAGCAGGGTGGTGAGGAGGAAACTCCAAATTGTGGTGACCATGGGAGGAGAGCGGGGTTGGCCGGGCACCATGGACCCCGTTTTCCGCGAAGACGTTCCGTCAAGGGAACCGGTGGCGCCAAAACCCATCTACGCAACGCATGCGCCGCTTCTTTCGCCGCCACGGTTTGTCCGTGATCATGCTCGGATTGTTTTTCGTGACCTTCCTCGTCGGACAGGTCATCGCGGGTCGGAAGGAATATAACGAGGAACGGGAAAAGCGCGGTTCATCCCCGGTCGGCTACAAAGCCTATTTGCGCAGCTCTCATTTTGCCGAAGCCACCGCGGAAAACTGGGAGAGCGAATTCTTCCAGATGTTCGTCTTCATCGTGGCCACGGCCTATCTTTATCAAAAGGGATCGGCCGAATCGAAGGATCCGGACAAGCCGCACGGGCACCACACCAGGAAAGAGGTTTCGCCAAAGGCGCCCTGGCCGGTGCGGCGCGGCGGGTGGGTGCTGCGCGTATACGAGCACTCACTCTCCTTCGCGTTTTTCGCCTTGTTCGCGGTTTCACTGGCGTGGCACGCGTGCGGCGGACACCGGCTCTATAACGAGGAGCGGGCAGGGGAGGGGCAGCCGGCGATCGCGTTGTCGGAGTATGTGAAGTCGTCGCGGTTTTGGTTCGAGTCGCTTCAAAACTGGCAGAGCGAATTTCTCGCGATCGGCTGCATGGTGGTGCTCACGATTTTCCTGCGGGAAGCAAACTCCCCGGAGTCGAAGAAGGTCGCGACGCCGCACTGGGAGAATGAGGAGTAGACCGAAATTGTAGGAGCGGCTTTATGCCGCGACTTTCCGGGGGCGACAGCACAGCGCGCGACGGATCGCGGCGTAAAGCCGTTCCTACAGTTTCGGAAGGATCGCTTCGAGAAACGCGAGCAGGGCGCGGTTAAAGGCCGCGGGTTTTTCGAGCATTACGAAGTGTCCCGCGCCTTCGATCACCACGCGTTCGAACCGCGGAAACATCGCGCGCACCGCATCGGCCGCCACCTCGTTGCTCTCGCCGTCGACGAGGAACACGGGCCCTGCGAAACGATCGTCGGGCCGCGCCGTGTTGGGGAGCGTCATCCACTGCCACGCCTGCACGGCGACTTCCATCGGCGCGGACAGCATCTGCCGGATCACCGGTTCCCGGAGAGCGGCAGGCGTCGAGGGATGAAAGAGCGTTTCGATAAAAGCGCGTCTCGCCTTCAGGCCGTCGTGGCTGGCAAAGGCATCCTGCCACCGGCGGTCCCCGGGCGTTTCCGTGAGATCGAAGGGCGTCTCGACGAAAACCAGCGCGCTCACTTTTCCGGGATGCAGCCGCGCGAACTGGCGGACCACCACACCGCCCATGCTGTGTCCAACCAGCACGGCGCGGGAAACGCCGGCGCGGCGCATCGCGGCATCGACCGCGTTCACGAAGCTGAGGTCTTCAATGCCACGGGCGGGCAGCGGGGATTTTCCGTGCCCGGGCAGTTCGGGAATGAGCAGGCAAAAACGGGCTTCGAGCATTTCGCGTTGCCCTTCCCAAATCGACGCGTCGCAGGTCCAGCCGTGGACCAGCACGACCGCCACCCGCTCTGCGCCGGAAAATTGCATGCGCCAGCTAAACCCGCGAAGACCCGCGCGCAACGCCCGGATTATTTGGGTCGGTTTGATTGTAGGAGCGGCTTTACGCCGCGATTTCCGATTTACCTCAGAGGATCGCGGCGTAAAGCCGCTCCTACAGTCAATCAACCGCAGCAACCTGACCCACGACCGACCCACGACCCAACGTTCCGTTCATAGCTTGGCCGCGAGTGTGAGCGAGTGGATGACCTTATTAACCAACGCACTCACACCCGCGGCTGCTACGAGGCGCGACGGTCGGAGACCGCCGCACCAAGATTTCATGGCGAGTAAGGCAACGCGCGGACGAGATCGGTGGTCCCTACCGTGGCGCCGGGACGCTGGATCATCAGCGCGGTGCCGGCCGGGATCGCGACCGCATCGCTGTTCGTCGCGGCGCCGGTGGCGGGCTGCCAGAACGTGCCGTTGAAGAAATAATTCACCCACGCCGTGCCGTTGTAGAGCACGACGAGGTCGGCGTTGGTCGCGGTGGGACCGCTGTGCCAGCCGGGCAACAGCGTCTGGACCGCGAGTCCGCCGAGCGTCGTGTCGGTGGGGAAACCGGCATGGATCGCCGTGGAGCCTGCATTGTTGACCGGCACCGCGAACGGAGTCGGCAGCACGCGGCCGGTGAAGGTGAGGGTGAGCGCCGGATTGCGTCGCACGATCTGCAGCGCGGATCCCGGGCGGATAAGAACGTTGTTGCTGTTGGTCGCCGGTCCGATCGTGCGCCGCCAGAAACCGAGGTTCGTGTCGTAGTAGTACGCGATCCACGAGGTGCCGCTCCGCACCTGCACGTTGTCCGCCGTGCTCGCGGAGGTTCCGCCTTGCACGGTGTTGTTGCCGAAGAGCGTCCACAGGGTGTCCATCGGAACGAGTTCGAACGTGTCGGCGCCCGCGGTGAGTCCGAAACTCGTGAGGTCTGCCCCGGTCACCGTCACCGCGGTCGAAGTATTCGAGGCGATCTGCAGCGTCTTGCCCGCGGAGGGTCCGCTCGTGATCCGCAGCAGCCACGGCGCGGTGGCGGCCGCGAGGTTTCCGGTCCAGCCGCCGTTTCCATGGGTGATCGTGTTCGCGGTGAACGATTCGATCCGGCCCGCGCGGATTCCCGCGGAGGGCGCGCTGGTGTCGTCGAGGGGAATGCCGAACACGGTGGTGACGGGCGCCGCCGGTGTGCCGCCGGCGATGGCGAAGTTCATGTAGCCGGCCGGAACGGAGGCGAGGACCGTGCCGCTGAGCGTCACTTCCAATTTCGCGAAGAGCCGCGGCGAGGAGAGCGGAAGCGTCACGACGAAGGTTTCGAGATCGGTCGTTTCGGATTCGAGCACCGGCGCGGGTGCGGTTGTCCAGGTCGCGAGATCGCTCGAGATGAGCACGCGCGACGTGACGCCCGTGGTGTTCTTCGCGTGGGTGAAACGGAAAACAAAATTGCCCCCCTCGATCTTGCCCGTGGGCAGGCCGCTCGGGTCGGACACCGTGGGATGCAGCCCGAGGAAATATTCCAGGAGGTTGACGATGCCGTCGGCTTCCGGGTCAGCGGTCAGGGCATCCAATCCGGGTGTGAGACCTTCCGCCGCGGCCCAGGCCGCATACGAAACGCCCGCCGGAGGCAGCACGGTCAGGACGTACGGAGCGCTGACGATCGCATCGCCGCCGCTGAGTCCGAGCACGACAGTGTAGTCGCCGGCCTGCGCCAGCTGGACGTTCGCGAGGTTGAGCGTGGGCGAGGTGGCGCCCGCGATCGCGACGTTGTTGAAACGCCACTGGTACGACGACGGAGCGAAGCCCGCGGGCACGGCGGTGAGCGTGACATTGTTGCCGACTGACGCGTTCGAGACGGAGCTCGTGATCGTTGCGGAGGAAAGAAGCGGAGTATCGACGGTCGTGTTGCCGGCGCCGGCCATCACGAGCGCCGGCACGGAGGCGGCGGCGTTGAGTCCGTACGAGTAGGGCGGCGTGAAGACGGAGTCGCCCGCCACCAGTTGCGCGCCGGAGCACGCGTCGAACACGTTGCCAATCGTCATGAGGAGGCCGACGTCGTTCGGGAGCGCGGTGCGGCGGTTGAGCGGGTTGTTCACGCTCTTGTAGTAATTGTGCTCGGAGAAGATCGCGGCGATGTTGCGCGTCTCGGTGCAGTAGTCGTTGCCGGTGCAGTCCCAATAATTGTTCACCATGTGGGAGGAGCCGAAACGGCACGCGATCATGCGCTGCTTCGCGCCGGTGCTCCACCAGTTGTGGTGCCACGTCACGCGGTAGTTGGTGAGACCGTTGCCCGAGCCGGTGTCGTCGTCGGAGGACCCGACGAGGTTCGAGAAATTATGGCCGTTGTCCCGCGTGTAGTAGAATTTGCACCAGGAAACGGTCACGAGGTCGGAGCCGTTGATCACGTCGAGATTGCCGTCGGTGCAGTTGAAGACCGTGCACTTCGTGACGAGGACGTTGGTCGAGTTGCCGATGGTGATGCCGTCGTTCGTCGAGGGCACGCCGGTGTCGGCGGAAACGGTCAGGTTCGAGATGATGACGTTGTTCGCGTTGCTGACATTGAGCGTGCCGAGAACCGTCGCGGACGTGGTTGCGCCGCGCACCGTCTTGTTCGAACCGACGCGCACGCGGCCGTTGACTCCGAGATCGATGACGCCGGAGACAATGACCGTGGTCGCCGTTGCCGACTCGGTGTGGGTTTTCAATTCCGCGGCGGTGGTGACCGTGACGGTCGGACCCGCGGCGCCACCGGTGACGCTCGCGGCGTAGCCGGTCTTCGCGATTGCGGCGACGCCCTTGACCACGAGGGTGGCGGGCGCGCTCGGTGCGCTGCCGCCGGCATTGGTGACGACGACGCTGTAGTCGCCGGCATCGGTCATCGCGGTGACGGGGATCGTGTACGTGGCGGCGGTCGCTCCCGCGATCGGCGAGACGCCCTTGAACCATTGATAGCTGAACGGAGTCGTGCCGATCGCGACGACGGTGAAGGTGCTGCCCGCGCCCTCCGCGACGGTTTGTGAGGCGGGCGGCGTCGTGATGGTCGGGGCGACCAAGCCGCCGGTGACCGTGAGGTTAGCGGGTGAACTGAGGATGGCGCCGCTCGGATTGGAAACGAGCACGGTGTAGTTGCCGGTGTCGGTGAGCTGGAGGTTGAAGAACGTGAGCGAGGACGACGTGGCGCCGGCGACCGGTATTCCGCTCTTGAACCACTGGTAGGCCAGCCCGGAGCCGGTCGCGTTGACGGAGAGAACGGTCGATCCGCTGACGGGCAGCGAGATCGTGCTCAGGCCATTGGAGAACGTCGGCTGCGCCGCGATCTCGGGCGTCGCGCGTTCGACGCTGATGGCGAAGTGGGTGAACGTTACGCCGGTGGCGAAGGTGTTGTTCGGAATGCGGAACGCGAAGTAGTCGAAGCTTGTGGCGGTGGTCGACGTGTCCGTGGCCATCTGGCCGTAGCCGGCCGGCAGGCTGCCGCCGGAGACGAATGCCGACACGACCGTGTTCGTCGCGGTCTCGCGGTAGATGTCGTAGGACAGTGTGTAGCTGGTGCTGTTGACGAGCGACGCCACGGTGGTCGTGCCGGTGAGGCCCGTGGTCACGGGCGCCCAGTCGGTCGCGCCGGTTGAGTTGAAGGGATTGTTCGGATTCGCCGTCGCGCCGACCGCGTTGCGCTTGAGCAGCGAAAACGGCGCTGCGCTGCCGCTGGCGACATAGCGCACGCCGTAGCCGAGGTCGTCGGCAAAGAGGCTGCTGTTCATGCCGCCGGTGAGATTGACGGTGTTGCGGGTGCCCGCAGAGTTCAGCACGCCGAAGCGGATGTCCTGGCCGGTGCCGGCGAAGCCGCTGACGGAGAAGGTGACGTCCACCGTGAGGCGATCGCCGACCGCGAGCGAAACCGGCGAACCCGATTCCGTGAAGTGCGCCCAGAAGGCGTCGGAGCCCGTGGTCGTGATCGCGAAGGCGACCGAGCCCACCGCATCCGTGCGCGTGTGCGCGGCGCGTCCGTTGAAGAGGCGGAGCGAATTGTTCGCGAAGTCCTGGTTGGTGCTGTTGCCGTCGGCGAGCGTGTCGTCGACCACAGCGCCGCCACCTGCGGCGGTGACGACGAGGATGGCGGCGCTGCTCGTGTCGAAACCCGCGGAGTTGCTCACCACGACGCTGTAGCCACCGATGTCGGCGAAGCCCGCGGCGGGGATCAGATACGTTTGCGCCGTCGCACCCGGGATGTCGTTGCCATCTTTTTTCCACTGGTAGCTGAGCGGCGCGGTGCCGTTGGCGACGACGGTGAAGGAGGCGCTGTCGCCGACGGGAACGGTGGTGTCCGTGGGATGCGTCGTGATCTCCGGAGCCAAGATGATGCCTGACACCGCCAGCGTCGCGGCGGCGGTTGTCACCGAGCCGGCGGAGTTGGTGACGATCACGCGGTAGTTGCCGACATCGCCGCCGCTGGCGCTGGCGAGGGTGAAGGTCGCGGACGTTTCGCCGGGGAGATCGACGCTGTTCTTCTGCCACTGGTAGGTCGCCTGCGGAATCGCCACGACGTCGACCGAGAACGTCACGGGCTGTCCGGCCGCGACGGTTTGGGAGAGGGGAGGCGTCACGATTTGCGGCGCGAGGGCGGGCGCCCACGTGCCGAGGACGGTGCCGGCGAGATTCGTGTTCAGCACCCAGGTCGCGTTGCGATAGTTGGCCTGGGTTGTCGCATCGAGCGGCATGGTGGTGAACAGATCCGCGTTGGGATTCGGGAGCGGCGCGCCGAGGCCGTTGAGCAGATTGCTCGACCAGTTGTGGACGTTCGTCGCGGAGGCCGCGCTGCCGGTCCCGTTCAACTGCCACCAGGCGCCGAGATAGTTTGAGCCGCTGACGCCGGTCGTGGTGTTGAGGAGGGAATTGTTCGTGGCGTCACCGACCGTGGAGTCGAGGATCACGACTTCGCTGAACGGAAAACCGGCGGGATCGATGCGGCCGAAGAAGGTGCCGGTGATTCCGGCGGGCGCGGTGAAGCGGCAGTTGTGGAAAACGAAACCGTGATTGGCGGTGCCGTTGCGAATCTGGGTGAAGAGCCCGCCGTTGCGCAGAATGCGGATGTCGCAGTTTTCGAAGAACGCCGGGCCGTCGCCCCACATGAAGTCGACGTCCCCGTAGATCGTGCAGTCGCTGATGTAGGTCTGCTTGTTGAACTGGACGGTGTCCTGGAAGCTGTAGAAGACGCAGTTCGTGACGACGTTCCGCCCGGCGGTGGCGCTCGAGCCGTTGATCACGATCGCCTCGGCCTGCGAGCCGTTTTGCGGGGTCGTGTTCTGGATCGTCAGGTTCGCGATCGTGAAATCGTGGACGTTCTGCGCGACGAGCACCGCGCGGTGATAGACGCCCGAGACGTTGTTGAACGTGTTGTTGTTGGGATAGGCGATGATCGTGTCGTCGGAATCCTCGCCGAGGATCGTGACGAAATGCTTCGACTGAAAACCGAGCTCCTCGAAGTAAGTGCCGTTTTTCAGGCGGATCGTGGAAGGCACGGCGTTGTTGGCCGGCAGGAAATCGAGTGCGGCCTGCAGCGTGTTGAAATCGCCCGAGCCGTCGGCGGCGACGACGAGATTCGTCGTGCCGGCGGCGGGCCCCGAAGGCTTGGTGGAAAAACGCCAGGCCGTCGGATCGGCGATGCCGGCGAACGTTTCACCCGAGGCGTTCAGGAAAATGCCGGGTTCGATCTTCACGTAGTAGGTCTTGCCGTAGGCGAGCACGCCGTTGCGCGGATAAATCGTGGCGGTGTTTCCGGCGACGGTGATGGGGTAGTAGTTGAAATTGGTCGGGATGCCGCCGATCGGCTTGTTCTGCACGGGCAGGAGCTGTGTGGAAATCGTGCTCGCGGCGCGGAGCGTGTCGCGCAGCGCGGTGGCGGCGACGAGATCGATCGTGTCGACCACGGCATCGTTCGACGCGTCGTGGATGCGGAGCACTCCGGAGACGCCGGGCGTGACCGGTTCGTTGAAGGTGATCGTGAGCCGCGTGTCCGGGTTGAGGGTGGTGGCGGCCGTCGCGGGCGTGAGGGCGCTCGCAGCCATCAAGGGAGAAAGAACCGTGACCGACGCGGCGGCGCTTGTGACAGAATTCACGGAGTTGGTCACGACGACGGTGTAGTTGCCGGCGTTCGCGCCCGTCGCGCCGGAGATGGCGTAGGACGAGGCGGTGGCGCCGGGGATGTTCACGCCGTTCTTTTTCCACTGGTAGGTCGGTGCGGGTGTGCCGGTCGCCGTGACGGTGAGCGTGATCGAACCGCCGACATTGAGCGTGCCGCCGGTCGGCTGGTCCGAGATCGCGGGGCCTTGGAGAATCGCCAGCTCGGCGGGGACGCTGGTGGCGGAACCCTGTCCGTTGGTCACGACGACCTGGTAGAGGCCGGCGGAAGAGAGCGTGGCGCTGGAAATCGCATACGAGTCGGAAGTCGCGCCGACGACGTCGGAGTAGTTAGCGCCACCGTCCGTGCTTTTCTGCCACTGGTAGGAGAGGGGAGCGGTCCCGTTGGCCGTGACGCCGAACGTATGCGAGCCGCCGACGAGAATCGTTGCGCCCACGGGATCGGTCACGATCGAAGGGGCGACGGCGCCCGTGGTGACGGTGAGCGTGGCGACGTTGCTCGTGGTCGAGCCGGCGATGTCGGTGACGACGACCGTGTAGTCGCCGGCATCGGCGAGTGAGACGCTTGGGATGTTGAGCGTCGCGGAAGTGGCGCCCGGGACATCGGCGACGCCTTTTTTCCACTGGTAGCTGAGCGTGGTGCCGGCGCCACCGTCAGCGACGACGGTGAGGTTGACGCTTTCCCCGACGGCTTTCGTGAGACTGAAAGGATGCGTCGTGATCTCGGGAACGATCGTGGTGGTGCCGGTCGTGACGATCTTCACCGCGCTGATGTTCATGACGCTCGCGACGCTGCCGGTGGCGCGCCAGCCGATGGCGAAGGCGTCGTAGATCGCGGTGAGGATGCTCGTGCTGGTGGAGGTCTGCGTGTAGAGCGGCGTTCCCGTGGGCGCGGTGCCGGCGTAGAGTGACGAGGACAACGTGAGCGTTGTGGCGCTGGCCTTCGTGATCCGGAAAACTTCCGTGAACGGGCTGCCCGCGGTGAAGGCCGCGAGCGTGGACGTGGCGGTGGAGCCGACGCCGGCCGCTCCGGTGTACTGGAAGAGGACGTCCTGGTTGTTCGCCCCGGCCGCGGTTTGGGTTGGACGGGTAAAGAAGCCGTTGCTGCCGCCTGCGAAGAAGATGCGGTTCACGTAACCCTGCCACGTTTGCGCGAAACCCGCGGCGGCGGTGTTTACCGTGCCATTCAGGCCGCCGGCGATGGGCTTCACCTGGCCGGCGTTGTGGAGACCGAAGAAGAGCGTGCTGTTCGTCTGCGCGGTGATGATGCCGCCCTCGGTGGAAAAAGTAACCGTCAGCTCGATGTAGTTGCCGACGTTGACGAGCGTCACGGGATATTGCGTGAACAACGCCTGGAGGTGGTTGAACCCCGACGACGTGCTGACGATGCCGAAGCGCAGGTTGCCCGGGGTGATGGCGGGCGGATTGGGGTTGTTGGATTTGGCCGACAGCTGCTGGTACGACGCGGCGGTGACCGTCGCCGTGGCCGGCGAGTGGGGATTCGCGTTGATCGTGCTGGCGCCGATGAAGGTGTCGTTGAAGGCCTTGGTTTGGGCGCGCGCGGCGGGCAGCAAACCAAGCGCGGACGCGATGAGACTCGCGGAAAGGAGACGAAGAAAGGACATGTCAGGAGGAACTGAGGGGGAGGAGGGTCCGACCGCCGCGGAGTGAGCGCCGCGAACGGGGGAAAGAGGGACAAACAGGGAGGAGAGGGACTATGCGCTCAACGTGCCGCCCCGTCTTGTCATCAATTCTGATGACAAGCCCGCCGGTGTTGGCGCGGGCCGACCGACGAACAGGCGTTGCCTCGGAGCGCGCCGGCGGCATTTCAATGCGATGCCATTTATGGCCCGCTCCCCAAACCCCCTGCTGAGGTGCGCCCGTTGCATTTTTGTTTTGGCTGCCGTCCTCACCGGCGCAGCGGCGGCGGAGCCATTTGCTCCTCCCAGCTACACCCTGCGCGAATGGCATGAGGAGGAAGGGCTGCCCACGGATGAACTGGCGGCGGTCGTGCAGGACCAGCGGGGTTTTCTGTGGGTGGCGACCGACAACGAGGTAACGCGCTTCGACGGCACCACGTTCGAGCGCGTTCCGGTGCCCTTTGAAACGTACACGCGCGCGATGGCTCGCGTGCAAGGGATGCCGGCGTTTCCCGCGACGCGTCCGGGCGCGTCGAACCTCCGCGAAGCGGGGGTCGTCGTGCACCGGAATAGCGCCTGGCTTTTCGAGCGCGAGGAGCGACTCGACGGCAAACAGCCGCGCAGCGTCTTTGCGGGTCCGAAGGGAACGCTCTGGATCGGCTGCGAGGACGGCACGGTGTTGCGGCGGCAGGGGGAGGACGTCGTGGTTTTCGAAGTTCCCGCCGATCTGCCCGGAAGAAAAATCCCGGTCTTCGCGACCGACTCCAACGGCCAGGTGTGGATCGTCCGCAGCAACCGCCTGAACCGGGTCGAGGGAACGGTGTTGAGCGATGTCACGCTTCCGCTGCCCGAACCCGAACTCCGCATCGTGTCCAGTGCATCGGGCGGCATTTGGGTGGTGACGCGCACGGCGCTTCTCCGCTGGAACGGCTCAACGCTCGCCGAGATTCTCCGGCTGCCGGATCTCGTGGGCGCGCATTTCGTCCAGGCCGTGCATGAAGACCGGCACCGGCATCTGTGGATCGGCACGCGTTCGCAGGGGCTCTTCCGGGTGAAGGATGGAGCGATCGAGCAGGTACCGAGCTCGAGCGAGGATGTCACCGGGATCTGCGAGGATACCGATGGCAATATCTGGGCCGCGACAAACGGCGGCGGACTCAGCCGGCTGCGTCCGAAAGCGCACCAGCTCTTCGACCAGACGAGCGGCTTGAAGGACAACTTCAGTTATACTGTCGCCGAGGATGCGACCGGCACGATGTGGCTCGCCAATCGCGATGGCGGCATGGCGCGCATCAAGGACGGCGTCGTCGATCCCGTCTCGCGCCGCGCCGGCTGGCGGGCGTTCAGCACCATGTCGGTTTTCCCGGCGTCGAACGGATGGGTGTGGCTCACCACCGGCCTCGGCGTCTATCGCACGAACCCCGAGGCGCCGCAAACGGCCATGCGCTTCGTCCCGCTCGCCAGCCTGCGCAACGTCCGCGCCACGTTCGTCGCGCGCAACGGCGACTACTGGCTCTCCGCCGATCCCGACCGCGTGGCGCGGTGGCGCGACGACCAGCTCGCGACCTTCGGCGCGGAGTCGGGGTTCGAGGGGCGCGAGGTGCGCGCGTTCGGCGAGGATTCCACCGGGCGCATCTGGCTGGGCGCTGCGGACGGCCGGCTTTTTCGCTCGAACGGTGACCGCTTTGAACGCGTCGCGTTTTCCGGCTCGGGGGATTGCGGGGCGCTGCAGGTGATCCGTTTCGAGCCCGATGGCAGTGTTCTGGTCGGAACGACGCGCCGCGGCGTGGTCGTGTTTCCCGCGGGGGATTTTTCCCGGCCGCGCTTTCTCGACAGCGCCCGCGGCCTGCCGGGCAGCAACATTTCCCAGATCCTCACCGACGACTTCGACCGCTACTGGTTCGCCTCGCGCACGGGGATTTTCTGGGTGCCGGGCCGCGATGTGCGCGATTTCGGGTTGGGCCGCGTTGACGACGTGCACGCCATCCCGCTCGGGAAGGACGACGGCCTGCCCTATCTTTCGTGCCTCGGCCTCTTCCAGCCCGCAGCGTGGAAAGCCCGCAACGGCACGCTCTGGTTCGCGACGCGCCGCGGCGTGTTGCGAACCGATCCGGCCATGATGGGCCCGGCCGGCGAATCGCCTCCGCCCATCTCGATCTCCTCGATCGAGGGTGACGGCGTGGCACTCCCGTTGCAGGCGGAACTGCCGCTCCAGTCGACCGTGCGGAAAATCCAGATCCGCCTTTCCGCGCTGAACCTCTCCGCGCCCGAAAGCGTGCAGGTGCGGTTCCGGCTCGAGGGATTCGACACCGACTGGACCGTTCTCGGGGCGGACCGGGTCGTCACTTATCCGCGGCTGCCCCCGGGCCGCTATGTTTTCAGCACGATGGCGAGCAACGGCAGCGGCGCCTGGAGCAGCCAGCCGGCGCAGCTCACGCTGGTCGTCAGCCCGCCGTGGTGGCAGCGCGACTGGGCGCGGCTCCTGTATTTTTTCGCGCTCCTCGCGATCGTGGTCGCGGCCGTGCGCAAATGGTCGCACCGGCGCCTGCGCCTCCGGGTGCAGCACGCGGAACAGGCGCACGCCATCGAGCACGAGCGCGCGCGGATCGCGCGCAACATCCACGACGACGTCGGCGCGAGTCTGACCCGGATCAGCTTGCTCACGCAGTTCGCGCAGCAGGAAAGTCCCGCGCCCTCGCCCACGCTGGAGAAAATCTATGCGGCGACGCATGCCATCACGCGCTCCATGGATGAGATCGTCTGGGCCGTGAACCCGCGCCACGACAACACCGAGAGCCTGGTCTACTACGTGGGAAATTTCGCGCAGTCATTCCTCGGTTCCGCGGGCATCCGCTGCCGGCTCGAGTCGCCGGGAATGCTGCCCGAGGCGACGCTCACCAGCCAGATCCGCCATCACCTCTTCCTCTGCTGCAAGGAAGCCCTGCACAACGTCGTCAAACACGCGCGCGCCACCGAGGCGACGATCCGCATCACGATCGAAGGCGGCTCGCTCACGATCGCGATCTCCGACAACGGCCGCGGGGTTGCCGCCAGCGACAGCGATGGCCCCCGCGACCGGCACCCCACGACATCGGGCAACGGTCTGCGCAACATGCAGGAGCGCATGCTCGAGATCCGCGGAACATGTACCGTTGCGACCGAGCCGGGCGGCGGCACGCTGGTGACTTTTACCGTGCCCCTGCAGACTGCTCCCGCTGCCTGACCCCGGATGAAAACGCGCATCTGCATCATCGAGGACGACGAGGAGACGCGGCGGATTCTCACCGACATCATCGCGAGCGCGCCGCAGCTCGAGCTCGTCAGCACCTATCCGCACTGCGCGCCCGCGATCGAAAAAATTCCGCTGGAGAAACCCAGCGTGGTTCTCGTCGACATCAACCTGCCGGACATCAACGGCGTCGAGGCGGTGCGGCAACTCAAGCCCCAGCTCCCCGCGACGCAGTTTCTCATGCTCACCGTCTACGAGGACCCGGATCACATCTTTGCCGCGCTCGCCGCCGGCGCGACCGGCTATCTCCTGAAGAGCACGCGCCGCACCGAGCTCCTCGAGGCGATTGCGCAGATCGCGCTCGGCGGCTCGCCGATGAGCAGCGGCATCGCGCGCAAGGTCGTGCAGTCGTTCGCGCGAACCCCGGCGCCGAAGAGCGAAATCGACGCGCTTTCCCCGCGCGAACAATCGGTGCTCGATCTGCTCAGCAAGGGTTACCTCTACAAGGAGATCTCGGACTCACTCGGCGTGAGCATCCCGACGATCAGCACGTACATCCGGCGGATCTACGAAAAGCTCCAGGTCCACTCGCGCACCCAGGCCGTCAGCAAGTATCTCCGCAAACAGGGATAGGGCGGGGGACGAGCGACTGGGAAACGTTTTCTTAGATTGGCCTTCTGAGCGCAGCGAAGAATCCATTCCGACTTCCGCACCGGTGCAGCGCGTCGAAGCTCATGCTGGATTCTTCGCTGCGCTCAGAATGACAATCCGTTGCAGACCTCACTCGGACTTGGGGCTTTCGAAATCCGACAACAGATTGGCCCGGTCCCCGGGTTGGAGGTCGTCGGAAGCTGCCGCGTAACGGCGCGCCGCGACCGGATCGTGCGAGGCCCACTGGCGCACGACCTCGGCGAGCGTGCTGGAACGACGTTCCGGATTGCCGATGCTCCGCGCCCACGCAACGGCGACCTCGGGCTTTTTTGCGACGAGCTCCGCGACCGTCGCGACTGCCTCCGCTCCGCCGTCGAACGCCTCGCCGGGTTCGAGCTTCTCCATCCATTTCACCGCCGCGACCGGATCGGCCGTCACCCATTGCTGCAGTCCTTCGCGCAGCGCCGCGGTGCGCGCTTCTCCCGCCGTCATGCCGCCGGCAAAGTTCACGAGCGCCGCCGGATCGCTGGCCGCCCAGCCGCTGACCGCACTCTGCAACGCCTCGAGCCGTCCGCCGGTGTCGGGAATTTCGTTCAACGCCGCCAGCGCTTTGTCCGGCTGGTGCTGCGCCCAGTGGAAGAACGCGCTACCGAGCCAGAAATTGCGGCACTCGGCCGGCGCCGCCGTCGCGAAGCGGGCGGCGGCTTCAAATTCGCCGGCACGGGTGAGTTCAAGGATCAGCGTGTTGCCGTGATCCGACGCCATCCGCGGATCCTCGGCACACAGCCACGCGATCGCGCGAATTGCCCCGGCGGGATGCACCATCGCGCCCGCGATCAATTCCTCCACCGCGGTGCGCCGTTCGCCCTCGCGCAGATTTGCCAGCGTCCACTTCGCCGCGGCGTCGGGCGCAACCGTCGCCCAGCCACGCAGGGCCGCGCGCAAAAAAATTCCGCGCCGCCGCCAGTTGGTTTCCAGCGACGCCAGCCGGATCGCTTCCTCCGGATCGCGCACGGCGAGGTCGCGCAACAACGCGGCGCAGGCCGCCTCGCCGGCGGGGCCTTCGACTTTCGCCGACAGCGCCTGCCAGCGTTGCTTCAACGCGGCCGCATCTTCCCGCACCTGGCTCTCCCGCGCCTCCGACGCGCCGACTGACGACACCGGCGTGGAAGCAACCGCCGCCGGATCCAGATTTTTCTGCTCCGGCGACACCCCCGGGGCGGGTGCGGTCCAGCGACCCAGCACAAAAGCGGCGGCCAGCGCGACGCCCGTGCCGGCAACCCGCAGCGAACCGAGTCGGCGGGAAAACGAAGGGTGGTTGGATTTGGTTTTCAGGGGAGGGGTAACCGGATCGCAACAATGCCGGGAAGAAACGGTCGCTACGCGCGCTTGAGCCGCCGCGGAAGCGTCATGCCTTCGCGCCACTCGCCGGTGAGCATCACTTCGTGCTGGTCCTCGGGCACGCCGGTTTCGTTGCGGTGCAGCAAGCCGACGAGCATCTCGACCGCGAGCGCGCCGATCTTCGCGGGATCGTAGTAGACACCACTCGCGCCCGACTCCGGTTTGTCCTGCAACTCGACCAGGCCGACATCGCGCGGGACCTCGCGGCCGAGGGCGCGGAGCCATTCGATCACCGGCGCCGCGTGGGTGACGACGAGGGCGTCGGGCCGTTCGCGGCGAAACCATTCGGTGAACGTCGCGCCATCGGTCGGAACGCCCGGGCAGGCGGGGAGCCGGCTGGCCGCGGGGAACTTCAATTGCTGCAGCATGTACGCGCCGAGCCAGCGGTCGCCCACGCGCGGGCTGTCGTCGGCTTCCGAAAAAACAAATCCCACGCGCTCATAGCCGCGCTCGCGGCACTGCTGGATCGCCTGCCAGGAGGTGTCGAAGTGGTTTTCCGTGACGTGATGCAGCCGCGGCGTGCGCAAGGTCATGCCCAGCGCGACGGACGAAAACGTTTCCCACGACAGGTCGAGCGTGTGCTGGCCGGGAGGCATGCGGCCGATGATCAGGCCGTGGACGCCGCGCGTGACGAGGATGTCGCTGAACCGCGCCGGCGTCATCCCGGGCTCGGCGAGCCAGAAATGCTCGAGCTTGAAACCAAACTCCTTCGCGCGCGCCACCGCGCCCGGGAAAAAATCCGGCCGGTCGTGGTGCTGCGGCCGCCAGCCAAACCGCGTCGGATAATTGGTCACGAAGGCGAGTGTCGCATGCCGCACCGCGCGGCTCCTCCGGCGCGATTGCATGAGGGCCGCCACAAACGGATTGATCCGGTAGTCGAGCTTCTCCGCGATGGCCTTGATTTTTTCGCGGGTCCCGGGAGGGATGCGCGGATGATCGCGCAATGCCAGCGCGACCGTCGAGCGATGGACGCGCGCACGATCAGCTACGTCTTGCAACGTGGTGGGGCGGGGCATGCGGGCGATTGGATGAAAACCGCGCGGGCTTGTCCAGCGGACGGCGCATTTAGTCCACAATGCGCGCAAACGGGCGTTTGCCGCTCCGCCCGGTTTGGCGGATTGCTCTGGCCTCGCTCCTACACTGCTTCGCGCCGGGAGTTTTTTCTCCTCCGGACGCTCGGCCGGTGCGTTCGCCGCGGGAACCGTCCGCCGAGGCTGTTTGGTTCGACCCGTGAATTCCACCCCTTCCACCTCGCGCGGCAGCCTTGGGAGATTTTGCAAAAAACGGGGAGCCATCCACCCGTCTTCGCGTATATCTCCGGCATGTACCCCCCGCTCAGCATGAAGATACCCGGATTTTTTTTCGCCGCCCTGATGTTGATCTCCGTTTCCGCGAGCGCGGCGGGAACCCCCCGCCCGCCCGACGCAACGGTCGCCGCTGACGGCAGCGGGCAGTTCAAAACCGTGCTCGATGCGATCGTCGCCGCTCCAACCGCCAGCGCCGACCGGCCGTGGGTGATTTTTGTGAAGGCCGGCACGTATGCCGAGGTCATCTACGTCCAGCGCGAAAAGCGCTTCGTGCGTCTCGTCGGGGAGAACGCCGTCACCACCCGCATCACCGCCTCGCTCTCCGCGAAGATGCCGGGCGCCGACGGCAAGCCGCTCGGCACGTTCCGCACGGCGACCCTGCACCTCGATGCCGACGATTTCACCGTGGAGAATCTCACGATCGAAAACGCGGCCGGCGCCGTCGGCCAGGCGCTCGCGCTGCGCGTCGATGGCGATCGCGTGGTGTTTCGCGGCTGCCGGTTTCTCGGCTGGCAGGACACCATTCTCGCCAATCGCGGGCGCCAGTACTTCGTCAACTGCCACATCGCGGGCGCGACGGACTTCATTTTCGGCGGCGCGACCGCGTTTTTCGAAGCGTGCGAGATTCACTGTGCGGGCAGCGGCTACATCACCGCCGCGTCGACCCCGCGGGAGCAGCCATACGGATTCGTTTTCAAACGCTGTCGCATCACCGCGGCGACGCCCGGGGTGAAAACCTACCTCGGCCGGCCGTGGCGCGATCATGCGGCGGTCGCATTCGTCGAAACGGAAATGTCGGACGCGGTGCGGCCGGTGGGCTGGCAAAACTGGAGCCGGCCCGAGCGCGAGAAAACCGCGCGCTATTCCGAGTTCGGCAACACCGGCCCCGGCGCGGCGCGCGAGGAGCGCGTGGGCTGGATGCGCCCGCTTTCCGCAGACGAAGCGAAAGCCCTGACGACACGCGAGGTCTTGCGCGGCGCGGACGATTGGAATCCCGCCTCCACGCCATGAAGCGTCCCGCGTCAGCCGCCGCCCGGAAATCCACGCCCGCGGTCAAGGCGACGCCATGGGTCGCGGATCGCGGCGATGGCACCTATCAAAACCCGGTGTTGTTCGCGGATTATTCCGACCCTGACGCGATTCGGGTGGGCGGGGATTACTGGATGACCTCGTCCAGTTTCTGCCACGTGCCCGGCCTGCCGATTCTCCATTCGCCCGATCTGGTGAACTGGACGCTCGTCAATCACGCGCTGCCGCAGCTCGTGCCGGCGGGACATTTCTCACGGCCGCGACACGGGCATGGCGTCTGGGCGCCGTCGATCCGCCATCATCAGGGGAAATTCTGGATTTATTATCCGGACCCGGATTTCGGGCTCTACGTCATCACCACCAGCGATCCGCGCGCCGGGTGGTCGCAGCCCGTGCTCGTCAAGCAAGGCGCCGGACTGATCGATCCCTGTCCGTACTGGGAGCCGGACGGAACCGGTTACCTCGTTCACGGCTGGGCGAAGAGCCGTTCCGGAATCAAGAACCGGGTGACGTTGCACCGCCTGACCGCCGACAGTTTCGGCGTCGCCGACGCCGGCGAAGTCATCATCGATGGCGACCGGATGCCGGGCTGGAACACGATCGAAGGTCCCAAGCTCTACCGGCGCGGGGAGTATTACTATATTTTCGCTCCCGCGGGCGGCGTGACCGACGGCTATCAAGCCGTGTTTCGCGCCCGCTATCTGCGCGGCCCCTACGAAAACCGGATCGTGCTCGCGCGTGGCGCCACGCCCATCAACGGCCCGCATCAAGGCGCGTGGCTCGACACGCCGTCGGGCGAGCATTGGTTTGTGCACTTCCAGGAAATGCCGGCGTACGGCCGGGTGGTTCACCTTCAGCCGCTGCGCTGGATCAACGACTGGCCGGTGATCGGCGACGATCCCGATGGCGACGGCACGGGAGAGCCCGTGCTCGTGAACCGGAATCCGCAGCCCAAGGTTTCGGAGCCGCCGACTGGACCCGCCGTGTCCGATGAATTCGACGGGGACTCGCTCGGGCTGCAATGGCAGTGGCAGGCCAACCCGCAGCCGGACTGGGCTTCATTGCGCGCCGTGCCGGGATCGCTGCGTCTCCGGTGCGTGGGCCAGGGATCGCCGGACACGCTTTGGTCGGCGGCGCATCTGTTGATGCAGAAATTTCCCGCGCCCGCGTTCGAAGTGACGACGTTCTTCGATTTTTCACCGGCGGCCGATGGCGACGTCGCGGGCCTGGTGGTCTTTGGCTTTGCCTGCGGCTGGATCGGGTTGCGCCGGGAGCGCGGCGAGTTGCGGCTGGTCGTGAATCGTTGCGACGACGCGCAGGCCGGCGGAGTGGAAAAGGAGATCGCCGCCATCGCGCACACGTCGGGAAAGATCCACCTGCGCGTCAGCGTGGGCGCGGGCGCGCGGTGCCAGTTTGCCTTCAGCACGGACGGAGCGGCGTTCTCCGCCTTGGGCGATGCGTTTCAGGCGCGTTCGAGCTACTGGGTCGGCGCCAAGGTGGGACTCTTCGCGTCGGGCCGCGGCGATGGAAACGGAAACGGGAGCGGGTCGTCCGGTCACGTGGATATCGATTGGTTTAGGGTTACTTCACTTCCCGTATGAAACCGATCCGTGCCGGATTTGTTTTTGCCCTCGCGCTGCTGACGCGTGTCGTCGTGGCGAATCCCGCCGAAGCGGAGTGGGGTGGCGATCCGATCGCGCCGATTCAGGCTCCGTTTCCGATGCCGGCGCTGGCGAGGCCGGTGTTCGCGTCGCGGGTGGTGAGCATCGTCGAGCACGGAGCAATCGCCGGCGGGGAAACGAAAAACACCGGGGCCTTCGCGAAGGCGATCGAGGCCTGCGCTGATGCCGGCGGCGGCCGCGTGCTCGTGCCGGCGGGCAGGTGGCTGACGGGGCCGATTCATTTGCGCAGCGGCATCGAGCTGCATCTGGCATCAGGCTCCGAGGTGGTGTTCAGCGATCGCTTCGCGGATTACCTGCCGGTGGTGCCGGTGCGGGTGGGTGGGGTGGAGCTCTACAACTATTCCCCGTTCATCTATGCGCGCGAATGCCGCAACGTCGCGATCACGGGGCCGGGCCGGCTCAACGGCAACGCGCAGGCGTGGTGGGCGTGGAGCAAGCAAGAGACGAGGGAGATCTTCCAGCTCGCGCCAAAAGGCATCCCGGTCGAAGAACGCATTTTCGGCACGGAGGAGGCGGCGATCCGGCCGAACTTCGTGGTGTTTTGGAAATGCGAGAACGTGTTGATGGAGGGATTCACGATCGGCGGCGGCGCCAACTGGACGATCCATCCGATCTACTGCGAGAACGTGATCATCCGGCGGGTGCAGGTGGTCACGCACGGGCCGAACAATGACGGCATCGATCCCGACTCGTGCCGCAACGTGCTGATCGAGCATTGCGTGTTCGACACGGGCGATGACTGCGTGGTGCTCAAGTCGGGTTACAACGAGGACGGCTGGCGCGTGGCGCGCCCGACCGAGAACGTCGTCATGCGCTGGTGCTCGAGCAAACGCGGCCACGGCGGGCTGGTGATCGGCAGCGAGATGTCCGGCGACGTGCGGAACGTCTACATTCACGACTGCGAATTCGAAGGCACGGACCGCGCGGTGCGGATCAAGTCGCGGCGCGGCCGCGGCGGTGTGGTGGAAAAAATCTTTGCGGAGAACCTCCGGGTGAAAAACCCGAAATACGAGGTGGCGATCATGACCATGGATTACACCGCGGACCGGAACCAGGCGGCCAACGCGAGGGCGCCGCGCTTTCGTGACATTCACTTTCGCAACATCACCGCCGTCGGCGCGCCGGAGGCGTTCCGGTTGCAGGGCCTCGAGGATTCGCCGATCGAAAACGTGACCTTCGACGACCTGACGATTGCGTCGACGAAGGGCGTGATCGCGAGCCACGTGAGGAATCTTTCGTTTCGCAACGTGGCGGTGACGCCGAAGCAGGGACCGGTGTTCGATTTGACCGACGCCGCCGATGTCGTGATCGCCGGAGCGAAAGCTCCGGCCGGAGCCGAGGTGTTTCTCGCGTTGCAGGGGAAGAATTCGCGCGGGGTTCGCATTGAGTCGTCCGATCTCTCGGCGGCGAAAAAGCCCGTCTGGACCGGCCCGGGTGTTGCGACGGAGGCGGTCAGCGTGAAGTAGCCTGTTTTGAGTAGGGTGCGTCTGTCGGCCCTACACGCAGTCGACGATGCGCGCACGGGGTGCGTTGGAAAGCCGCCTGGCCCGGGTTTGCTCGCGGGTTCACGCACACACCCCTGCGCGTGATCCCGGTGTCTCCGACCCCGGGAGGATTCGAAACCCCAACCCCAAAAAAATATGCACACGATTTCCTCGTGTTTCCGCCGCGCGACCACGGTCGCCGGTCTTGTCCTCCTCGCCGCCATGTCTCCGGCCGTCTTCGCGGCCGACGGCTACGGCCGCAACGCCACCGGCGGCGCCGGCGGCGCCAATGTCACCGCCAACACGGCGGCCCTGCTCCGGCAGTACGCGGAGTCGGCCACCACCTACACCATCACCGTGTCCGGCACGATCGATCTCGGCGCGAGCGGTCGCGTGAACGTGAAGTCGAACAAGACCCTCAAGGGCGCCAACAGCAGCGCCACGATCAAGGGCACGATCAACCTCAGCAGCGTGAACAACGTGATCATCCAAAACCTGAACGTCACCGCCAACACCGGCGCGGCGGCGGAGAACGACGGCATCAGCGTCAACGGCTCGACCAACGTGTTCATCACGAAGTGCACCGTGTACGACTGCACGGACGGCAACATCGATATCTGCAAAGGCTCGGACAACGTGACCGTTTCCTGGTGCAAGTTTTACTACACCCGCAACAACGGCCACAATTTCTCCAACCTGATCGGTTCGTCGGACACCGACACCGGCGGCTACCACATCACGTTTCACCACAACTGGTGGGCGGAAGGCTGCAAGCAGCGCATGCCGGCGGACCGGTTCGGGCCGTTTCACCTCTACAACAATTATTGGAGCTGCAGCGGCAACGACTACTGCAGCACGTCGCGCAACGTCAGCCAGATGCTGGCCCAGAATAATTACTACAATGGCGTGAAAAACCCGCTGGCGAAGGAAGGCGCCGCGAAACTTAAAACTTCCGGCAACGTCTTCAACAACTGCACGGGCACGCAGGCGACCAGCAACGACACGGTGTTCACCCCGCCGTATGGTTACACGCTGGATGCTGCGGCGAATGTACCGAGTCGCGTCCAAGGCGGCGCGGGCAACCGGTAAGCTCCGGCCAGTTTTTTGTTCTGTGAGTGTGAAAGGGCGGGCCGGGGGGCCCGCCCTTTTTTGTGTCCGGAAGGACCGGGCTGTAGGAGCGGCTTTACACCGCGATTCCGGGAATCTGCCTCGCGCGGCGGGCGCCAACCGGTCGCGGCGTAAAGCCGCTCCTACAGCCCGATCCGACGGCGTCGGCAGCAGGGCGGGTCAGAGACCCGCCCTACGTTCTGACTTGAAACGGAAACGGGATTACAGCGGAGGATTCCAACCACCGAGCACGTTGCTCTTGGAATAGGTGGCCGCCTGCGAGGCACTGAGTCGCACCACCCACGAAGAACGGGAGGAGAGGTTGATCGCCGCTCCGGCGAGCGTCTTGCTGCCATACTCGGCTGCGCGGCAGGTGGCCTCGCGTCCATCCCACGGGCTCCAGCCGGCCGCGGTGATGTGGCTGTCCATCGCGCAATTGATGTACGCGGTCTGTCCATAGGGGCGCCACGGACGCATCAGGGTGGAGCTGTTGTTGGCGACGCCGCTCGCCCGATTGATGGTGCAGCCGCTGAAGACGAAACCGTACGTGACGTTTTGCGGCGTGCTGGGCGCGGCGATCACTCCGCCGGTGGCGCGGATCTGCTTGATGTTGCACGTCTGGAAAAACGCCGTGCCGCCGCTGTAGATGAAGTCAACGCTGCCGCGGATTTCGCTCAGCGTGCAATAGACAAGGGCGTTGTCCCAGATCGCCATCGTGTCCTGCCAGCCGAGGATGTAACAGCGGTGGAATTCCACGCGCTTGCTGTTCACGCGCACCGCGAGGGCGGGACCGGCGGTGGCTCCGGCGGTGTTTTCAATCGTCATCGTGCTGATCGTGATGTCGGTGCCGTTGACGGTGAGCGCCGTCTGCGCGGCGGTGGTGGCGCGGAGTTTGACGTTGCTCTGGTTGGCGCCGATGAGACGGAGGTTGGTTTTGCTGCTGGGGATGTTGACCTGTTCGACGTAGGTGCCGGCGGCGATGTTGATCACGTCGCCCGAGCCGGCGGCGTTCACCGCGGCCTGGATGGTGGAGTATTGCGAGGGAACGCTGCGGGTTGCCGCGAAGGCGGAACTCGCCGCGACGGTGAGGATGAGGAGGTGACGGAGCAGTTTCATTTCTAGGTTGGGGTTGGGGTTTTGAATCAGGCTATTTGGCGCCTGAAAGGGTTTCAGCGTTTCAAGGCCACACGCCTTGTTCCTGGAGGTAGCGGCGGGCGCCTTCTTCATCGAGGCGCGCGGTGAAGCGCTGATAAATCTCCGTCTTCGCCTGTTGCTGCGCGGCGTGTTTCCCGGCGTCGCTCTGCGTGGATGCATCAATCTCGGCCAGGCGCGCCTTGGTTTTGAGGAGATCCCGATAGAGTGCGCGAATGCTCGCGGCATCGACCTGTGCGAAGCGTCCGTCGAATTGCAGCAGCTGGCACGCGGGTTGGAGGCTGAGCCGGTAGTCGTCGTAGCGTTCGAGTCCGAGCTGCGCGGCGAGTTTCTTTTCGACCTCGGCCTCGGCCGCCGCGCGTTGCTGGTCGACGACTGCATCGACGCCCCGCGGTTTGTGCTCGAACGCGAGGTCGAAGGCATGACGCAGCCGGAAGATGGCGAGGAACTCGGCCTGGGTCGGCTGAAAATTATCCAGCTCCTTCCGCATGCGGTTCGCGGTCGCGGACGTGCGGAGATCGTGGTCGAGCAGTTCCTCCGCAGTGAGCAGATTTTCGATTTTGCCGCGCGCCTCGGCGGCGATCTGCCACACGCGGTTCCATTCGGCGCGACTCAGCAGTCCGCCGCGCGGCTCCATGATGGCGTCGCGGGCGGAGGCGGCGCGCCCGAGGGTTGCGGTGATGGCGGCGCGCTTCGCGGGTGCGAGCTCACCCCATTCGCGTTTGATGTTCCAAGCGGCCAGCGCCGGGCTTTCCGCCGGCGGGGACGCAGCGAAAAGCGCATCGAAGGCCGCGCTGGCCTCGGCTTCGCGGCGGGCCTGGTCGGCTTGGTGACGGCGCGCATCGGCCGGCAAAAAAGCCTCGGCATCGGGTCCGGTGCGCCAGAACTCGAACGGCCGCAGGTCCGAGGGTTGCGGTTCGAAAGGCGGATTCAACCGCTGCTGAATTTCCGCGTTCAGCAATGCCTGGACATGGGAGGCGGGCCAGCCGGCGCGTTCGAGCGAGGCTTTCAGCTCGGCCAGGGGCAGCGCCTTGAATCGCGCATAGGACAGCGGGGATTCAGCCGGCTCGCCGCGAAGCGGGAGAAGCGCAAAAAGGGCCAGCGCGGCGGCGCAGGCGCCCGCGAAACTTCCGTGCGAATTTAGGGAACGGGGAAAGATCATGACAGACGGCGGAAGGTAGATGAGCCGGCGCATGCGACGGCTCGCACACGCCGGCCCTTCACTCTGTTTTGAAACCTAAACCAAAATCCTGCTCAGCGATTGCCGGCGCCCGCCTGCACGGTGCCGGGCACGCTCGAGGTCGCCGTCAGCGTGTAGCTGTAGGGCAGGGTGAATCCCGCGCCGGTGGCGATGTTGATCTTGCCGCTGCAGCTCGCGAAGGTGTTGCCCGACGACTTGATCCGGCCGCCGCCTTCCTCGTAGAGGGGATCCTTCACGCTCTGGTAATAGTTGTTTTCCGCGATCCAGTTGGCGCCCGCGCGCGCGTTGGTGCAGTAGCTGTTGCCCGGGCAGTTGAAGTAATTGTTGTAGACGTGAGCGGTGCTGTAGCTGCCCGATGGCATGCGTTGATCGGCCCGGCTGCTGAACCAGTTGTGGTGGATCGTCGACTCGTAGTTCTGGCTGACGTCGACGTTGCCGAGAATCATGCAGAAGCGGTGGTCGGACTGGGACGGGTAGGAAAACTTGCACCATGAAACCGTCACCTTGCTGGCGCCCTGGCTGATGTCGAAACAGCCGTCGCCGCAGTCGTAGAAATTCACCTTCGTGCAAAACACGTTGGTCGCGCCCCAGCACGTGACGCCGTCGCCGCTGGGATTGGTGATGTTCAGCTTTTGGATCAGCACGTTGTTCACGCCGCCGCTCCCGAGATCGAGGCAGCCCTTGATCGTCGCACTGGTATTCGCGCCCTGGATCGTTTTGTTCGACTTCACTTTCACTTTGCCGCCGGCGCCGAGATCGATCGTGCCGGACACGGTGATGATGTGGGTGGCCGTCGCCTCGGCGTACTGCCGGAGCTGGGCGGCGGTGGTGACGGTCACGCTGGTTCCGCCAGCGCCGCCGTTGACGTTGCGACCATAGCCATCCGCCGCGCGGGAGGTGAGCGGGGCGACCAGGCACAGCATCGGAACGACGGAGGCGTGCAGCAGCTTTTTGAAGTTTAGCTTCATTTTTCTTCTGGGGTTGGGGTTGGGGATCCACCGGCGAGGTGCCGGTGAAATTTCGCGGCCGGCAATCGTGCAGCAGAAAGCTGCAGCGATGCGCCGGCGTTGGGGTGGGGCGATTGATGGCCGCACGGCGGCCGGCGGGAAAGGGACGGCACGCGCGCATTGTCGAGTGCGTTCGCGCGCATTGTCGCCTGCCATTGACGGTAGGGCTTGGGTCAACGATGAGACCGGACGGTCGGTTGAACGTGTGACCGGATGGCCAACGATGTTCCGTGGCCCCAACCCCGCCGCATTTTAACTATGAATGTACCCTGTCCCGGTCTTGCTCGCGTCGTGCGGTTCGGAAGTCTCGCCGCAATTCTTTTTGGCGCGGGTCTCCCCGGCGTTTTCGCCGCGGATCGGAACGAACTGGACCTCTCCGGTCCGGGCTGGAGCCTCTGGCTCGACCGCGAGGCGACGTGGAAGGACGACGCGTTGTTTTTTCCCGTGCCGGCGTTGGACGCCCTCCCGGTGAATCCGCCGACGGGCGGCTGGGACGCGCTGGCCGCCGCGAAAGCCGTTGCGGTGTCGGTGCCTGGCACCGTGGAGGAATATCTCCAGACCACGCCGGGGCCGGACGGTGATATCGTCGGTGTGAGCTGGTGGTTTCGGAAAATCAGTTTGCCCGCGTCCCCGACGCCCCGCCGCCTGTTGCTGCGCTTCGAATCGATGCGGCAGCGCGCGGAGATTTTTGTGAACCGCCAGCTCGTGGGCTACGACGTCGTCGGCAACAGTCCGGTCGAAGTCGACATCACGCACGCCGTCAACGGCGCCCCGGCCTGCGAACTCACGATCCGGATCACGGATCCCGCCGGCAACTTCGACTGGCGCGATTCGTCGGCCATGCGCTGGGGCAAGTATTCGCTGCCGATGAGCCACGGCTTTGGCGGCATCACCGGCCGCGTGCGGCTCGTGGCCTGCGATGCGGTGTATGTGGACGAGATCCAGGTACAAAACACGCCGGAGATCACCACGGCCAATGCGACCGTGACCGTGCGCAACCACACCTCCGCCACCCAGCGGCGCGATGTGGAGGTGCGCGTTTTCGAAAAGCGCGCGCCGAACAAGGAGGTTTTCCGGACCACGCTGAAAAACGTCGATCTGTCACCCGGCGCGACCGAGCTGCCGGTGAAGATCACGGCGCCAGGAGCGCTCGCGTGGGATCCCGAACATCCGAATCTCCATGTGTGCGAGGCAACGCTGCGCACCGACAGCGTCGCCAGCGATTCCGACCGCCGGACGTTTGGGTTTCGCTGGTTCGCCGCGGAAAACATCGGGACCGACGCCGTCTTCCGGCTCAACGGGAAGCGCATCGTGCTCCGCTCCGCCATCAGCTGGGGCTTCTGGCCGGTGAACGGAATCTATCCGACCGAGGAGCTGGCCGAGAAACAGATCCGCACCGCGCAGTCCTTTGGTTTGAACATGCTCAATTTCCACCGCGCGATCGGAAATCCGATCGTCTTCGAGAAAGCCAACGAGCTTGGCCTGCTTTATTATGAGGAACCCGGCGCCCACAAATCCGCCGGTCGCGATCCTTTCGGCCGGGCGCTCGCGCGGGAAAAATTGCTGCGCATGGTCCGCCGCGACCGCAGCCATCCGTCGCTCGTGATTTATAATCTGATGAACGAGTGGGGCGGGCGGAACAGCAACCCCGACCCCGAGGAACTGGCCAACTACCGCAGCGACATGCTCGCCGCGCACCAGATCGATCCAGCGCGAGTAATCACGATCACCTCGGGTTGGTCGCGCGGTCAGGACATCGAGGACGCGGTGAAGCTGCACTTCCGGCCGTTCGACAACACTCCCTTCCTCAAAGGGTGGTACGACTTTCACCACGCCGGCGGACCGGCGGTTTGGACCGAGACGCTCTATCGCAGTCCGACCGATTACTACGGGTTCACCCGGAACAACACCGAGATCGTTTTCTGGGGCGAGGAAGGCGCGATCTCCACGCCACCGCGGCTCGAGTTGATCAACCAAAGCCTCGGCGCGACGCCAAACCTCGGCTGGGACGGCGGCGGGTATCTGGCGTGGTATCGCGACTTCGAGAAATTTCTCACGGACAAAAAACTCCGCTCCGCCTTTCCCTCGCTGGACGCGCTCACTTCCTCGATGGGCGACATCTCGCTTTATCACCAGGGCCGCAAAATCGAAAACATGCGCATCTCGAATCTCGGCGACGGCTACGCGATCAACGGCTGGGAGGCCGAGTTGATCGAGAATCATTCCGGCGTGGTCGATTGCTTCCGCAATCCCAAGGGCAATCCGGCGATCCTCGCGCACTACAACCAGCCGCTCTACGTCGCGGTGAAGGTTCGCAACACCCTCGTGCAACCGGGCGCGGAGGTCGCGACCGATTTTTTTGCGATCAACGAAAAGGATCTCCGCGGTCCGCATCGCCTGCGCATTTTCCTGCGCGATGCGGCCGGCCGCGAACTCGCGACCCGGGAAAAGGACGTGTCACTGCGCGGCGGCGAAGTCTACGGCGAGTTGATCGCCGAAAACCTGGGCCTGACCGTGCCCGCGGGAGTCACCGGCGCCTGTCGCATCGAGGCGAGCCTGCTCGATGCCGGCGGATCCGAGCGTGCCCGCGGTCACGACGACATCTTTGTGGTCGACTGGAGGAGCGCACCGGTCGCGGGCGCCGGCGCGGTCTGGGAAACGGGCGAACAGGTGCGTCAGTTTTTGAAGAAGGACAAGGCGCGCGAAACACCCACATTCGCGAGGGAACTCGGCCGGCTCGACTGGATCGTCGCCGCCCGCTCTCCCGAAGAGGGCGAGGCGGTGCCGGTGCCGTCATCCGCGTTGCGCCAGCCAAACGGCGAGTCCGGCCTGCAGACGACCTTTTTCACCGACCAGCAGTTTCGCGAACGCGTGCACCAGCGCGCCGACCCGACGGTGCGATTCTCCGTCGAGGACGGTGCGTCGCCCGATGCCGCGCTGTCCGTGATGGGAAATTATGGCGTGCGCTGGGAAGGCACGATCATCCCGAAGCAGGACGGACGGCATACGTTTATCGTTCGCACCCACAGCAACGGCCGCGCGCGTCTGGTGGTGAATGACGCGGTCCTCTTTGAATTCGGCGGGGCGCGTCCGCAGCAGAGAAGCCGCGGAACGATCGAACTCCGCGCCGGCGTGCCGGCGTCGGTGAGATTGGAATTTTTCGCAGGCGGCAACGGCTCGGCGAACTGCGATCTCAGTTGGATCCTGCCGGAGACGGATGCGTCGATTCCGGGCCAGCTGCTGGAACGCGTGCGGCGCGACGGGACGACTCTCGTCGTGCTCGAGCGCGCGGATGCATGGATGGCGTTGCTCGCGAAGGAGCCGGATTCCGCGCTCAAGTACGACGGATCGTTCGTGGTCGGAACGGCGTGGCTCGGCGGCAATCATTTCGTCCGCGAACACCCGCTCTTCAAGGATCTGCCGGTGAACGATGCGATGGACTGGCCGTACCAAAGCGTGGTGCGCAACGGCAACGACCGCCTCGGCCTGCGCCTCGAAGGCGAGGAGTTCGCCGCCGGTTGCTACCATTGTTACCCGATGCAGCTCGGGACAGTCGTGGGCGTGATCCCGCTGGGCAAAGGCCACGTGATCTTCTCCACCCTCGATATCGCGGGAAATCTCGGCGGACCCGAGGGCCCGGCGGACGTTGCCCGGAAACTTTTCTCCAACTACCTGGAGCACGCGGCACACCTGGCGCAAAAACCGCCGGCGTTGGCGCCGTGATTCCGCGCGAAAATTATCCGTGAACTCGAAACTGGTTTTACTCGCCGGCCTCGCGGGCGTTCTGCTCGGCGGTCCGGTCGCCGGCCTGCAGGCCGAAATCAGGCGCGACATCGAATACGGCAGCGAAGGCGGCGAGCGGCTGCTGCTTGACGTCAATGTGCCCGAGGGAACCGGTCCGTTTCCGATCGCGATATTGGTGCACGGTGGCGGCTGGACGGGCGGGGACAAAAGCGGCGGCGCGAAACCCAATGACGGCGCCGATATCACGCCGTGGTTTGCGCCGCTGACGGCGGCGAAATTCACCTGGTTCTCGATCAACTACCGGCTCGCGCCGCAACACCGCTGGCCGGCGCAGTTCGAGGATGTGAAGACGGCAATCCGCTGGGTGAAGGCCCACGGCGCGGAATTCAAGGGCGACCCGGCGCGCATCGCGATTTTCGGACACTCCTCCGGCGGACATCTCGTGACGCTGGCCGCGACCGAAAAAAATCCGGACGTGCGCGTACAAGCCGTGGTGGGATTTGCGGCTGTCACCGATCTCGAAGCCGACCTGGAGCGACGCGGAGGCGTGAGCGGCGTGTTGAAATCGTTCTTTGGACGCGTCGAGGAAATGAATCCGGAATCGCGGGCGACGCTGCGCGAATTGTCCCCGATCAATCACGTGCACGCCGGGATACCGCCGGTGTTGCTCGTGCACGGCGACGCCGACAAATCCGTGCCGCTCGCGCAATCGCTGGCTTTTCAAAGCCGCCTCAAGGGAGCCGGTGTGCCGTGCGACCTGATCGTCCTGCCCGGCGCCCCGCACCGCCTCACCGAATGGGAAAAGTCCGACCCGGATCACGCGCACCGGTGGATCGACTGGCTGCAGCGGACGCTCGCACGCGGGACGCCTGAAGCAGCTCATCCGTCGCCCACGGTTTCTCCGTGACCGGCTCGCTGACGTGGATTGTTGAAGTTCGGAGCCGTTTTTTAAAACGTGTCGTGCGTGAACATGGACGCCCGAAAATCGGGCCAGCAAATCAGCTGACCACTCCCTTGGTCTTTGGCAAAGCCACGAATTGGCCCGTCGGTGGACGAGACAAAGGCAATGACATGATTGCACTCGCCGACGATTGCCGCCGCCGATCCGTGGCGGGTGCCGTGGCGGTCGAGCTCGAACGGCTGTCCATTGTTTTTGAACCCGTCGGGGCCGACTATGACTGGTTTGGTCCACGGTTCAGTAGCTAGCTTTACTCCGAATGCGATTACCTCCAGTTCAGTCGTAAGGAGCAGGGCGCCATCGACGCACGCGAGTTGAGCTATGCTCGCGATGCGTTCACCCAGCCGCTCGCGAAGCCCGGCGGACAACAGAGTCAAATCCACTTTCTTGTTTTGGCGGGCTTCCAGTCGCCGGAGCAATAGTTCCAGCACCTGAAACGTGCCTTCGGGCACAAAACCGCTCCGATATTTTCCGTCCAGCTCCGTCCGATGCGCGGGAGGGACAAGGACAATCGTGGCTCCGTGGCCGATTCGATTAACGGTGCGCAGTAATCGCTCAAGTACGTGGTTATAGTCCTGCCAAAAATAAACCCCGTACTTCACGTAGCCGGCATCGTTTTGGATTAGAGCGAGGAGCCTATCACCCATCGCTTTCGAATAGAGCGGAGACGGAATCGGTGGAGTGAAGGCACCAAACTCGATTACGCCAAGGCTTCCGGTACCATGTGCGACAGCAACTATTCCGGGTGCGGTTATCCTGATCATCAAATCTTGGGGCCATCCTGATTCGTAGCCGGTTCTCACCGGAAGGTTGCGCAAGAAATTGCTGCCAAAATAGCCGAAGCCCCAAATAAGCGGTTCCAGTGCGCCGGTCGCTTGATGGACGAGCAAAGCTGATGAGGCGGAATCGAACGCAGAGGAGATTTTCCGTAGATTTCGGTCGGAATAGCTGAGCGGTTTTTGCAGGACCATAATGCGCCCGGGCTGCGCCGGCGTGGGCTCCATCCGCACAACAGAAAACTGTAGCTCGCGTCCTTCCTCCTTTTGCAAGCTGGCGCGAAAAGCAGGATCAATCAGCGCTGCCAGGGTGGAAAGTGCGGGAGGCGGTTGACCATGGCCACAGTTAGGCCTTCGGCGTGCCCATTCCCAACTCGCGAGGATGTCTTCGTAAATATGATCAGCGAAAAGGTGTTTAGTCACTAAACGCGGATAGCAAGTCCGGAGCGGAAGACGAGCCCCAGCTTGCGAGCTAATTCGCGGCCGGTTCCCGCAGCATGCCGAGATCGCGGAGCCAGTCGGTGCAGAGGTCGGGCCATTTTTCGTTGGGGCCCTGGGTGTCGCGGATGCCGAAGCCGTGTCCGCCGCGTTTGAAGATGTGCATCTCCGCCGGTGTCTTCGCCTGCTTCAACGCGAGGTAGATGATCGCTGAGTTCTCACTCGGCGCCGTCGGATCGTCATCGGCGTGCAGCAGGAAGGTGGGGGGATAGGTTTTCCCTGGCGTGGCTTCGATTTTGTAGTCCCAGCGCATGCGTTGCGAAGGCTTCAGGCCTTCGAGCGATTCGGGCGGCGTCCCGCGTCCGCCGGAGGTCGCATAGCCGAGCACGGAAAAATCCGGCCGCGCGCTCAGCTCGTCGGCGGCATCGACGGGCGTGTAGATGCGTTTGTCAGAAAAAAACGTGAGTGCAGCCGCGAGGTGTCCGCCGGCCGAATAGCCGACAAAGCCGACGCGCGCCGGATCGAGGCCCCATTCCTTCGCGTGCGCGCGGATCACGCGCACCGCGCGTTGCGCATCCTGCAGCGCGACGTCCTGGCCGTTTTCGTGGCCTTCGTCGGGCAGCCGGTATTTGAGGACGAACGCCGTGACCCCGATCCGGTGCAGCCACGCCGAGGTGTCGGGACCCTCCTTGTCGATCACGATGCGCAGATAGCCGCCGCCCGGCGCGATGATTGCCACCGCTCCGTTGGGCTTGGCCGGCCGGTGCACGGTGATCGAGGGCTCGACGATCTGCGTGTAGATGCGGTCGGGCTTCTGCGGGTCCTTGCTTCGCTCGGTGATTTTTTCGGTGAACGTGATTTTTTCCGAGCCCGGCGCCGCACCGGGCCAGAGACGCACGACATCGGGAATCTCCGCCGCGCGGGCGGACAACCCGACCCCGGCAAACACGATGAAAGCTACGACGCGGGGTATCATGCGCGCGACGCTGGTCGTCCTGAGTCCGGCGTGCAATCCCCGGTGCGGCCGACGCGGGCAAGCGATCAACTTACTTCCGGCAGCTGGTCGAGGAGCTTGTCGAGCGTGATGGGGTAGTCGCGCACGCGCACGCCGGTGGCGTGGTAAATGGCGTTCGCCACCGCTGCGCCCACGCCGCAGATGCCGAGTTCGCCGACGCCCTTTGCCTTGAGCGGTGAGGACATGGGATCGGTTTCGTCGAGGAAGATCACCTCCTGGTGCGGGATGTCGGCATGGACCGGCACTTCGTAGCCGGCGAGATCGTGGTTAACAAAAAACCCGTGGCGCTGGTCGATCGCGAGTTCCTCCATCAGCGCGGCGCCGGCGCCCATGGTCATCGCACCGATCACCTGGCTGCGCGCGGCCTTCGGGTTGAGGATCCGGCCGGCCGCACACACCGCGAGCATGCGGCGGATGCGAACCTCGGCCGTCGCAGCGTCGACCGCGACTTCCACGAAATGAGCGCCGAAGGTCGACTGCTGGAATTTCTTGTCGAGGTCGCCGTATTCCATCGCGTCTTCGGCGACGAGACCGCTTTCACCCGCGGCTTGCGCGAGCGAGGTGCTGCGACCGCCGGCGATAACCTGTCCGTCCGCGAATGTCGCAGCCGCGGGATCATAGCTGAGTTTTTTTGCCACGGCCTCCCGCAACTTCATGCACGCCGCATAGACGCCGGCGCTCGAGCTGTTGCCGCCCCATTGGCCGCCGGAACCGCACGAGACGGGAAAACGCGAGTCGCCGAGCTTCACGATCACTTTGTCGAGTGGCACGCCCATCATCTCGGCCGCGGTTTGCGCGATGATGGTGTAGGTGCCGGTTCCAATATCGGTCATGTCGGTCTCGACGGTCACGACGCCGCGGTTGTCGAGCCGCACGCGTGCGGCCGATTTCATCACGAGATTGTTGCGGAACGCCGCCGCGACGCCCGTGCCGATCAGCCAGCGGCCTTCGCGGGTTTTGGCCGGCATCGGATTGCGCCGCGACCAGCCAAAACGCCCGGCGCCGGTGCGGAAACATTCCGTTAACCGGCGCTGCGAAAAGGGACGCTCGGGTTTTTCAGGATCGACCTGCGTGTCGTTGAGGATGCGGAACTCGATCGGATCGAGGCCGAGCTTCCCGGCCATTTCGTCCACGGCAATTTCCAGTGCCATCATCCCGGGCGCTTCGCCCGGTGCGCGCATGGCGTTGCCCTCGGGGAGATCGAGCACGGCGAGGTGCATCGCGGTCATGCGGTTTGCTCCCGCATACAGCAGACGGGTTTGGCTGACGGCGGTCTCGGGACTGCCGTCGGGCAGGTCCCCGGACCAGCTTTCGTGGGCGATGGCGGTGATCTTGCCCTCCTTCGTCGCTCCGAAGCGGATGCGCTGGATCGTCGCGGGCCGGTGCGTGGTGTTGTTCATCATCAGCGGCCGCTGCAGCGCGATTTTCACCGGGCGCTTCGCGGCGCGGGCACCCAGCGCGGCGAGCAACACATCGGCGCGCAGGAAAAGTTTCCCACCAAAGCCGCCGCCGACGTACGGCGAGACGACGCGGACATTTTCCTTCGGAATCCCCAGCGTTTTCGCGAGGTCGCCCACGCCCCAGGCGATCATTTGGTTCGAAGTCCACACGGTGAGTTTTTCACCCTCCCACACGGCGATCGAGGCATGCGGCTCCATCATCGCGTGCGACTGGTCGGGCGTGGTGTAGGTCGCATCGAGCTGAACGGGCGCGGCGGCAAACGCGCCGGCGAAATCGCCCACGGCAGTATTGGGCGGGCCGCCAAATCCCGGCTTCGGCGGCTTGGCGGAGTTTTTAGCCGCGTTCAGATCGAAGGCTCCCCCGGCCCGCTGATATTGGACGCGCACCAATTGCGCGGCGGCCCGGGCCTGCTCGAAGGTTTGCGCGACCACCACGGCGATCGCCTGGTGATAGTGATCGATGCCCGGGCCGCCGAGCAGCTTGGCCGTGTTGAAATCTCCCTTGTCGAGCTTGCCGGCGTTTTCCGCGGTGACGATCGCGAGCACGCCCGGCGCGGCCTTGGCTTCGTTCAGGTTGATCGAAGTGATGCGGCCCTTCGCGATGGCCGAACCCACCACGTAACCGTAGGCCGCGTTCGGAGCGACGTCGTGGTGCTCGTAGGCGTAGCGCGCCGTGCCTGTCGTCTTCAGCGGTCCTTCGACGCGGTCAGTCGGCCTGCCGATCACCTTGAGCTGGTCGATCGGATTGGTGGTGGCGGGAGTGTCGAACTTCATGGCTGGACTCCCTTCGCTTCGGCCAGCAGCGCGCCGAGCGTGCGTTCGACGAGCTTGAGCTTGAAGGCGTTTTCGTGCGTCGGCTTCGCGCCCTCAAGCAACCGCGCCGCAACTGCCTTCGCGCCGCGCGGCAGTTCCGCCTCGGCCGCCTCGACGCGCCACGGTTTGTGCGCCACCCCGCCCAGCGCCACGCGCCCGGTCCCATCGCGTTGCACGATGGCGGCGACCGAGACCAACGCGAAGGCGTAGGACGCACGGTCGCGCACCTTGTGATAAAAATGCGCGCCGCCGAGGGGCTTTGGCAAAGTCACGGCGGTGATGAGCTCGCCCGGCATCAGCACGGTGTCGAGGTGCGGCTGGTCGCCCGGCAACCGGTGGAACTCGGCGATGGCGATGGTTCGCGTGGAGCCATCGGGTCGAATCGTTTCCACCGTCGCGTCGAGGATGCGCAAGGCCACGGCCATGTCGCTCGGATGCGTGGCGATGCAGGCTTCGCTCACGCCGACGACCGCGTGTTGCCGGCTGAATCCGCCAATGGCGCCGCAGCCGCTGCCGGGCGTGCGTTTGTTGCACGGCTGATTCGTGTCGTAGAAATAGGGGCAACGCGTCCGCTGCAGGAGATTGCCCGCGGTGGTGGCCATGTTGCGCAACTGACCCGAGGCGCCGGCGACGAGGGCGCGCGAGAGGACGGCGTAGTCGCGGCGCACGCGTTCATCGGCGGCGAGATCGGTGTTGCGCACCAGCGCCCCTATGCGCAGCCCGCCATCGGCGGTGGCTTCGATTTTGTCGAGGGCGAGACCGTTGACGTCGATGAGGTGGGCCGGGGTCTCGATCTCGAGCTTCATCAGGTCGAGCAGATTGGTTCCGCCGGCGATGAACTTCGCGCCGGGGTGGCGCGCCGCCGCGGCTGCGGCCTCGGCGGGCGAGCGGGCGCGCTCATAGGTGAACGCCCTCATACGATCCTCCCGGCGGTTTCGGTGATCGCGTCGGCGATGTTGGAATAGGCGCCGCACCGGCAGATGTTTCCGCTCATGCGCTCGCGCAGTTCAGGATTCGTCAATTGCGGTCGCGCGGTGAGGTCGGCGGTCACGTGGCTCGGAATGCCGGCTTTGATTTCGTCGAGCATCGCCACCGCTGAACAAATTTGTCCGGGCGTGCAGTAACCGCACTGGTAGCCATCGCATTTCACGAACGCGGCTTGCATCGGATGCAGTTTCTCCGGTGTGCCGAGCCCTTCGATGGTGGTGATGTGGTTGCCCTGCTGCATCACCGCGAGCGTGAGGCAGGAATTGATCCGGCGTCCGCCGACAATCACGGTGCACGCACCGCACTGCCCGTGATCGCAGCCCTTCTTGGAACCCGTGAGATGCAAATGCTCGCGCAAGGCGTCGAGGAGGGTGGTCCGCGTGTCGAGCTCCAGCGCGCACGGCTTTCCATTCACGTTGAATGAAACCTTCGTCAGGAAGGAGGGCGCGTCGGGAGCAGCAGGGTTTTGGCCTTTGACGAGAGGAGAGACCATCGTGGCGGCGACTGCGGTGGAGCCGATGACCAGGAACTCGCGGCGGGTGAGATCGCTAGAGTCAGGACGTGGCATGGGGAATTCCCGGTAAGTGTTCTCGGTTGAAAATCGCGGTGACACCACGCGATGGCGCCGCCCACCGCTTCAGCACGGGGATTGTACCGTCGCGCGCCTCGCGGTTCCGAAAGTGCCATCGGAGGATTTCCCAGACGCGCTTGGGAATTTTGGAGCGCACCGACAAAAATGGGGCGACCCGTGAGCCGCGTTGCCTAATCCCCATCAGCGGCCACAGCGACAACCCTGCGCCGATATAAATGGCTGGAAGGCCCCGGCGATTTGTTCCGCAAGCCGAGTCAGAGCGCCATGAAACACAGACTCATGATCGCCGTGGGAATGACCGCGCCGGCGAGAAGTTTGAGCGGGGCGACCCCATCGGGAAAATAGCGCGAAAGGATCGCCTGGCCGGCCGGATTAGGGGCGTTGGCAATCACCGTCAAACCGCCGCCGGTGACCGCTCCGGCAACGACCGCATATTTCAGGGAGTCCGAAAATCCAGGAACGAGTGAGGCAAGAAACGTGATCGCGGCGTTGTCGTTGAAGGCGGTGAGAACAGTCGCACTGAGAAACAGCGGCACTTCGCTGAGCCGGCTCAGGATCGGTTCAATCCACCACGCTTGCAGGCCGCCATGGATCACGAGTCCCGCGAGGAAGAATCCCACGAGGATGGGGGCTTTCAAATCGACCGGACTTTGGTGGTGTGCGGTGGCCTGCGAGAATGCCAGGAAGAACAGAAATGCCCCGATGAACATCACGGGGTGATGCGCCTGCCAGACGATGAAGGCCAGAAAGCCCAGCTGCACGGTCGTGATCCACGCAGGTACAGGGGGGCGGGAGGACCGTGTTTGGCGGCCGGCGGCATGCGTGGCGAGCGCAGTCAGCTCCCGCCGGAAAACGGCATAGTAGAGCAGGGTGGAAATCACGACGCCGAGCACCGCGCGCCATCCGAAAAACGTCAGCATATGGAGCAAATCCCAGTTCCAGGTGTGCGCGACCATGATCACTGGCGGTGCGGCGAAATGGGTGAGCGTGCCCCCGACCGAAATGTTGACGAAGAGCAGTCCGATCGTTCCGTAAGCGAGCCGTGGACTTGGTTTCAGCTCGTAGAATTGGCGCGCGAGCAGGAGCGCTGCGATGGTCATCGCGGCGGGCTCGGTGATGAGTGAACCGAGCAGGGGAGCCAGGATCAGAATGGCCAGCCACCATGCGGCCGGTGTTCCACGACCGAGCGATGCGACTGCGCTCAAGCATTTTTCGGCCAGCCCAAGCACGGGGCGGGTGGCGGCGAGCGCCATGACGATCACGACAAACATCGGTTCGGTGTAACTGACGTGGCCGCTGACGTAGTCGACGACGGCAGGCCAGCCCCTCGATGCCACGTGTGTGCGCCCGAATGGATCAAGTCGTGTCGGTTCGAAAAATCGTCCACCGGTTTTTCAAGATGCGACGCCTAATGCCGACCACGGGCCGCGAACGAGAGCAGGGGCGGGTCCGGGTGCTTTGCGCGCAATGGAAGGCTGCTTCCCTCTGTGTGGGCCAGCTGGAAACCCGTAAGTGGATTCTCCAGAACGAAAAAAGCCCGCGCCATGGGACGCGGGCTTTTACTGAAATGGCGGGATGGACGGGACTCGAACCCGCGACCTTCTGCGTGACAGGCAGACGCTCTAACCAGCTGAGCTACCACCCCGTGAATCGGGAAAGAGGCGGAACGTAGAATCGGCGGGAAGCGAGTCAAGCGTGGTTTTCCCCTTGTCCCTCAAGCATGCGGAAGGTACGCGTCCCAGTGCGAATTAGCGGTGGTAGCTCAGCTGGATAGAGCAGCGGTTTTCTAAACCGCCGGTCGGGTGTTCGAGTCACCTCCACCGCACCATTTGACCCCGGAAAAAGGCCTCGGCGCCGGGATGGAAAATGTGCATTTCCCGGCTCAGGAAGCGGGCGATTTTGCCGATAGAGAGCGGGTGGAAGGTCCCTTCAACTTCACGCTCCCACGGGCGCGGCTTCTGGGTGCGTTGCTTGCGATGGCGCTTTCCGCGGTTTCGGTCCACGCGCTGGACCCGGTCCGGGCGGTCAAGGACTACAAATTCACCGAGTGGCTGCCGACGGACGGGCTGCCTTATCCCGCGATCCGCGCGATCGATCAAAGTGGCGATGGCTATCTCTGGCTCGCGACACGTGCAGGCTTGGGACGTTTCGACGGCCTTAACTTCACCACCTACACGAAGGAGAATCTTCCGCTGCTTTCCAGCGACGATGTGCTGACTTTGTGCGCCGCAAAGGACGGCACGCTTTGGGTGGGCACGCAAAAAGGCGTGTTGTTGTATCGCGACGGCGAGTGGTCGTGGCCGGCGCTGCATCCCGACGTGGATTCGCACATGGTTTCGGCGTTTCTTTCCGACAGCTCGGGCGGAATGTGGGTGGCGACCGATGCGGGGATTTTCTTTTGCGCCAAGGACGGCACGTGCACCTCCAAGGCCACCTACAAGGTCAGGACGCGCGGGCAGCCCCAAAATTTTATTTGGACGATCGGCGTCTCGCCGGCAGGGGAGGCCTTTGTCACGGGCTGGGGGCTGTTCAAGGTGGTCCAGGGAAAGCTGCAGCTTTTCGCCCCGCAGCAGGAGGACGTTTCTTTCGACGAAGCGCGTGCGATCGCGTTCGACCGCGACGGCGGCATGTGGATCGGCACGGGTTTGGGGCTGCGCTACTGGAAGGACGGCAAGGTGCGCACCTTCAGCACCCGCGACGGATTGCCGGCGAATTCCGTGCGGAGCCTGCTGATCGATCGCGACGACAATGTCTGGATCGGCACCACCAACGGCCTCGCCCGTTATGCGAACGGCACGTTTCAAATCGCCACCCGCGGCGGCGAACGCCTCAGCCACGTCCTGTGGCTCGATGAGGATCGGGAGGGAAACATCTGGGTCGGTCTCGACAACGGGCTTTGCCGGCTGCGCGACCTGAAGGTCACCACGATCAGCCAGCGCGACGGCCTCGTTTCCAACTCGGTGCTTTGCCTGCTCGAGGCGAAGGATGGCAACCGGTGGGTCGGAACCTGGGGCGGCGGTCTGGCGCATATCACGCCCCAAGGCATCACGTCGTTGACGACCGAGAACGGCTTGCTGGAGGACGGGATTTTCTGTCTCGCCGAGGATGCGCGGGCCGGCATGTGGATCGGTTACAACGCCCGGCGCCTCAGTTATCTCAAAGACGGAAAACTGGCTCACTACGGTCCCGACGAGGGCGTCGAGGGCCGCGTGCGTTCCATCGCGGTCGATCGCGAGGGCGGGGTATGGATCACGTGCAACGGCAAGCTGAAGCTTTTCAACGGCCGGCGGTTTGAAACGGTGCGCATCGACGGGTTGAGGGATGCCCGCATCGTGCAGGTCGATTCGGCGGGCCGGCCGTGGGTCGTGGGGACGGACCCCGCTTTCCGGTGCCTTCGCGAGGGAACGTGGGAAGTTTATCCGCAACCGGAAATACCGGCGGGCGAGATGCAGTCCTTCTTTGCCGATTCGAGGGGCGACATGTGGGCGGGTTTCGACGGCCAGACCGTGATGCGAATTCGCGCCGGGGAGGTCGAAGCCTTCAAGTTTTCCTCCGCGGTCGGTCCGCTCACCTACTGGGGGTTCGAACGCCAGGGCGAACTCTGGATCAATTTTCGCTCGGGAATCACCCGCGTGGCGCTCACGGAATTCGACGCGATCGCGGCGGGGAAAAAGAAAACCCCGGATTTCACGCTCTACGACGAAGCCGATGGCATGCGCAGCCGTGCGCCGAACAACGCGGGCGCGCCGGGCTGCTTTGCCTCGCGCGACGGCACCGTCTGGTTCGGCACGAGCACCGGAATCGCAATCGTCGATCCTGAGCGCATCCGGTTGAACACCGTCGTCCCGAACGTGCTCATCGAGCATCTGTACGTGGACAAAACGGAGGTCCCGACCGGGCGGCTCACGGAAATTCCGCCCGGACGCGGGGAGCTCGCGATCCACTATACCGCCCTGAGCCTCGTGGACCACTCGCGCGTACGCTTCAAATACCGGCTGGTGGGATTCGACTCCGACTGGGTTGACGCGGGCCGGCGCCGCGAGGCGCATTATGGCGGACTGCCCCCGGGCACCTACCGGTTTGAAGTCATCGCCTGCAACAACGAGGGCGTGTGGAACACGGTGGGCGCGTTTCGCGAGATCGCGATCCTCCCGCATTTTTATCAACAACCGGTTTTCTGGACGCTGTCGGGCGCGGCGCTGGCGACGCTGGTCTGGGCAATTTTCCACTGGCGCACGCGCAAGCTGCGCGCGCGCGAAACCGAGCTGCGCCACCTCGTCGAGGAACGCACGCGCGATCTGCGCAGCGCGAAGGAAATCGCCGAGTCCGCCAACAGGGCGAAGAGCGATTTCGTCGCCAACATGAGCCATGAAATCCGCACGCCGATGAACGGGGTGATCGGCATGTCCGAACTCGCCCTCGAGCTGGCGACGGACGACGAGCAGAAGACTTATCTCAAGACCGTCGTGTCGTCCGGCGAGGCGCTGCTCACCGTGATCAGCGACGTCCTCGATTTCTCCAAGATCGAATCCGGCAAGATGCTGCTCGATCCGGAGCCGTTCAACCTGCACGAGTGCATCGAGAGCGCGATCGAAACGATCGCGGTCAAGGCGGCGCAGAAGGAACTGGAGCTCGTCTGCCACATCGACCACCTCGTGCCGGTGGCGGTGATCGGCGACGGCCCCCGGTTGCGCCAGGTGGTGCTCAATCTCCTGGGCAACGCCCTCAAGTTCACCGAGACGGGCGAGGTCGTGGTTCGCGCCACCACCGAGCAGACGAACGACCAGAGCAGCATCATCCGCCTCGAGGTCGCGGACACGGGCATCGGCATCCCGGCGGACCGCGTCGAATCGGTTTTCGAATCCTTCGTGCAGGTCGACAGCTCGACGACGCGCCGCTACGGCGGCAGCGGACTCGGCCTGACCATCTGCCGGAAACTCATCGAACTGATGGGCGGGCGCATCTGGCTCGAGAGCGAATTGGGGAAGGGGAGCCGTTTCTTCATCACCGTTCCCTTCAAGCATTCGAGCACGGACGTGGTGCCGGTACCCGTGGCCACGCTCGCGTTGCGGGGGCTTTCGGCCCTCGTGGTCGACGACAATCAAACCAACCGCACCATCCTCCAGGAGATGATGCGCGAATGGAAGATGGAGCCCACGCTCGCGGCCAGCGCGGCCGAGGCCCTCGCCATTCTCAAACACCGGGAGGACGGGGAGCTTCCGCCCTTCGATCTCGTCGTCACGGATGTTCACATGCCCGGCACCGACGGGTTCGCGCTCCTCGGGTTGATCCGCCAGCTTGCCGATTACGCGACCGTGCCCCTCGTGGTGCTTTCCTCGCGCGATCATGCCACGGACGCCGCCCACTGCCGCGAGCTGGGCGTCGATCTCTATCTGCGCAAACCGATCATGCGTGCGCGGCTGTATGAACGGTTGCAGGCCGTCATGAAAAAAGCGCCGGCGCCGGCGACCGCGGCGAAATCGCGGCCGGGACTTCACCGCGGACGGGCCTTGCGGGTGTTGCTGGCGGAGGACACGCCGGTCAACCAGGTCGTCGCCCGCAAGATGCTCGAGAACGCCGGCCACGTCGTGGAAGTCGCCGCCGACGGCGAAACGACGATCGCGGCGTTTCAGAAAAGCAAATTCGATTTGATCCTGATGGATGTGCACATGCCGAAGATCGATGGCCTCGACGCCACGCGGCGCATCCGTCAGCTCGAGGCCGGCACCCACAGGCACATCACGATTGTCGCGCTCACCGCGAACGCCATGCAGGGGGACCAGGAGCGCTGCTTCGCCGCGGGCATGGACGCCTACCTCAGCAAGCCGATCCGCTCGCAGGAACTCTACGATTTGCTCCAGCACCTTTTCCCGGCTCCGCCGACGCGCTCGGGATCCTCGCTTTTTGCGGTGAAGGGTTGATCGATCACGGTTGAGAGTTGAAAGGTGAAAGTTGAAAGGGCCCGAGCGCCTCCGGTCTTTCACCTTTCAACTTTCATCTTTCAACTTTACAGACCGCCCATGATCAAAATCACCGGCGAATACCAGGGGGAGTTGCACTGCGTGGCGCGCCACGAAAATTCGGGCGACACACTCAACACCGATGCGCCCAAGGACAACCAGGGCCGCGGCGCAGCGTTTTCCCCCACGGATCTCGTCGCCACCTCCCTCGCGACCTGCATCGCGACCACCATGGCAATCGCCGTCCGCAAGACGCCGGAGGTCGACCTGCGCGGCCTCAAGTTCGAGGTGACGAAGGAAATGTCGACCTACGGACCGCGCCGCATCGCCCGCCTGACGACCCATCTCTGGATGCCGATGCGCAAAACCGACGCCGTGGCGAAAGTGCTCGAGCATGCCGCCCACAACTGCCCGGTGCACCTCAGTCTCGACCCCTCGGTCGAGAAGGTCGTGATCTTTCACTGGCCGGGCGAAGCGTGAGTCACGGCGCCGGAAAGCGGTAGGTCGTGTTGAAGATCAGCTCGATCTTCTTCGAGACGAAGACGCGCACCTTGATCTTCCCGGACGTGGAGTTCGTCGGGACTGCGCGCCCTTCGATCCGGCGCTCCTCGCCGTCCGTGTTGAATCCCTTTCCGCTGAACTGGATGGTTTCGCCGCGCTCCAGCTTCCGCAGGGTCTCGTCGGAAATCTCGATCGAGAGTCTGCCTTTCTCGCTCGAGAAAAAATACGGGAAAACCCTGGCGTGATACGTGGAGGAAAACGCCCCGTCCTTCCGGGTAAAGCGGGGCATCGTCATCGTGACACTCCCGATGTAGATGGACGTCTTCGTCTGGTCGATTTCGACCGCGGAATACCGGCTGAGCGGCGCTTCCTCGCCGCGACTGGCGGCGGCGAGCGACAACGCGCAAAGACAGGCAAGCAACCAGCGGCGGAGCATCGCGCGACTGTGCGCGGGGTCATTCCGCCGGCAAACCGGAAATGCGTTCCGCCCGCCTGAACTGGAGAAGCGGCTTTATGCCGCGACGAGGCGACGGAACCACCGGTCGCGGCGTAAAGCCGCTCCTACAGCTGCGGTCGAAGACGAGGCAAACGGTGGCGTCATCCGAAATTCGCGTTGCGCGCGGCGCGTGCGGCCCGTCATCTCTTGCCCCTATGGCGAAGACTTCCCAAGCGACGTGGGGCGGCCGCTTCACTGCGGCGCCCGCCGAATTGATGTTGCGGTTCAGCGAATCCGTTTCGTTCGACCGCCGGCTCGCGCCGTTCGACATCGCCGGCAGCAAGGCGCATTCCGCCATGCTCGCGCACGTCAGTCTCATCACGGAGGACGACCGCGACGCCATTCACCAAGGACTCGATGTGATTCTCGCCGAGATCGTCGAAGGGAAGTTCGCCTGGGACACGAAGCTCGAGGACGTGCACATGAACATCGAGCAGGCGCTGACGAAACGCGTCCCCGCCGCCGCCAAGCTGCACACCGCCCGGAGCCGCAACGACCAAATCGCGACGGACATGCGGTTGTGGTTCAAATTCGCCTGCGAAGTGGTCGGCGAAAAAATCGCCGGCGCCGAACGCGCGCTGCTGGAGGTTGCGGAAGCCAATCGGGAAATCCTGATTCCCGGCTACACGCATCTCCAGCGCGCGCAGCCCGTGTACCTCGCGCATCACCTTTTTGCGTGGCTGGAGATGCTTGACCGCGACCGGGCGCGCTTTGCCGATGTCGCCGCCCATGCCAACTGGTGCCCGCTCGGTTCCGGAGCCATCGCGGGCACGACCCTGCCGATCGACCGGGAATTCACGGCGCGCGCCCTCGGCTTCGTCGACGCGAAAGGCCGCCCACAGGTCACGCAAAACTCGATGGACACCGTGGCCGACCGCGACCTCTTCATCGAGTTCGCCGCGGCCTGCGCGATGTTCGGCGTGCACATGTCGCGGATCGCGGAGGACCTCATCCTCTGGAGCAGCACGGAGTTTAAGTTCGTGGAATTGCCGGATGCGTTCTGCACCGGGTCCTCGTTGATGCCGCAGAAAAAGAATCCGGACTCGTGCGAGTTGCTCCGCGGAAAATCGGCGCGGTTGCAGGGCAACCTGCACACGCTGCTCACGCTCACGAAGGGCCTGCCGCTGACCTACAACCGCGACCTGCAGGAGGACAAGCCGCCGGTGTTCGACAGCTTCGACCAGACGGCGCTGTGTGCCGATGTGCTCGCGGGCACGCTCGCGGGCATGACGTTCTATCATGAGCGTTGCGCGGCGGCGGTCGCGGACCCCGCGCTGCTCGCCACCGATCTCGCGGACTACCTCGTGTTGCGCGGCATGCCGTTCCGCGACGCGCACCATGCCGTCGGTGCGGTGGTGCGGCAGGCGGAGAAAAACAAAGTGGAGATCAACCAGCTCTCGCTGGAGGAGGTGAAGAAGATTTCGCCGGCCTTCGCCGCGGACTGGGTGGAAATTTTCGACCTGAAACGCGCCCTCGCCAAACGCACCGGCACCGGCATGCCCGGCCCGAAGCAAGTGGCCCGGCAGTTCGCCCGCTGGAAAAAAGCGCTGAAGTGAAAAGCTGAGAGCTCAGAGTCTAGAGCTAAGAGCTCAACAGGCGCAGCGTTGATCTTTTTTTCCGGGCTCTAGACTCTCAGCTCTCAGCTCTCGGCTTTTTCCCAACCCATGGCCAAAGTTCGCATTCTTCCCGACCGGGTCGCCAATCAGATCGCCGCGGGCGAGGTGATCGAGCGGCCGGCGGCGGTGGTGAAGGAACTGGTGGAAAACGCGCTCGATGCCGGCGCCACCCGCGTGGAGGTGGAGTTTCGGCACGGCGGCCGCTCGCTCATGCGCATCGAGGACAACGGCCACGGCATGTCGCGTGACGATGCGCTGCTCGCCCTCGAGCGCCACGCCACCAGCAAGATCGCCGAGGCCGCCGATCTCGACCGGCTGGCGAGCTACGGGTTTCGCGGCGAAGCGCTGCCTTCGATCGCGAGCGTGTCGCGCTTCGAGCTTCAGACCCGCGAAGCGGGTAACGATGTCGGCACCGAGATCCTGGTGAACGGCGGGAAATTCGTGCACGTGCGCGATTGCGGCCGGCCGGTCGGCACGCGCATCGAGGTGACGCATCTCTTCAACTCCGTTCCCGCCCGCCGGAAATTCCTGAAGACCGACCAGACCGAGGCGGCCCACATCATCCAGTGTGTGCGACTCTACGCGCTGGCCTGCCCGCAGGCCGCGTTCACGTTGATCGAGGATGGCCGGGTCATTTTTCGCTCGCCGGAATGCGCCACGCTCACCGAGCGCGTCGCGGAAATTTTCGGCCGGCAAACCGCCGGGGCACTGCTGCAGATCGAAGCGACCGAGCCCGGCATGCGGCTGAGCGGATTGATCGGGCGTCCCGGGGTGGGGCGGGCCACGCGGCACGAAATGATCGTGTTCGTGAACCAGCGCCCGGTGGACAGCCGGACGCTCAACTACGGATTGCTCGAGAGCTATCACGAGTCGCTCCCGAAAGGGCGTTACCCGCTCGCGTTTGTTTTCTTCGAATGCGATCCCGCGGCGGTCGACGTGAACGTGCATCCGGCAAAACGCGAAGTGCGTTTCCGGAGTGAACCGGCGGTGCGCGGCTTCGTGATTCGCAGCGTGCTTCAGCGGCTCCGCGAAATTGGACTGCCGGAAACCGGAAGCGGAAAACCGGAAACCGGCAACCGGATCGTGGAAAACCAGGCGACTGTGATGACCCTGCCGGGCTCGACCCAAACGGGACCGGCGCAGCGACCGGCGGCTCCGCTCCGGATTTTCGAGCCGATCCGGCGCGCGGACCTGCCGGCCTTGCACCTCCCGTCCGCAAAATCTCCGACCGCCCCTCTCTCCGGCGCCCCTGGTCCAGTGTCGGTCCCGGCTCCACCCGTGGCGCCGGTCTGGCGCTATGTCGGCCTCGCGCACGGCAGCTATGCCTTGTTTGAAACGACGGCCGGCCTGGTGCTGCTCGACCGCCGGGCCGCGCATGAGCGTGTCTGGTTCGAGCGCCTGCAGGCGCAGTTCCGCGAGGGCTCGGTGCCCAGCCAGCGACTGTTGCTGCCGCTGCCGGTGGAACTCGACCCGATCGCCGCCGCACTGCTCCTCGACCGGTTGAAGTTTCTCAACGCGCACGGTTTCGAGATCGCGGAATTTGGCCGCAACTTCTTTCGCATCGAAGCCCTCCCCGCGTGGATGGAGCCGGCCGATGCCGAGGCTTTTCTCCGCGATCTGCTCGGCGCATTGCGCGAAGGACGCTGGCAGGAAAAAACCGTCGATCTCGCGCGCGAGGAGCTCGCGCGGCTCGCCGTGGCAAAAGCCGTGCGATTGCCGGCGTCGGCGAACGAGCGGGAATTGCAGGCCTTGCTCGCCCAACTGTTTGCCACGCGTACGCCGCTGACGAGTCCCGCGGGCCGGCCCACGTACATCGAGCTGAATCATGGCGAGCTGGCGCGGCGATTTAACAAATAGACGCAACCCGTACTCGCGCTGGCACGGATCATGTTTCTAATGGCCCGAAATACTCATGCCGCCTGCCACGACTTCCGCCAAAACCACCGCGTCGAAAACCGCTCCGTCCAGCACCGCGCCCTTCGTCCCCTCCGAGGTGGCGCGATCGATTCACAACCCGGTCCACTCGGGCGATCCCGTGGAAATCCTGCGGTCGCTGATCCAGCGGCACCTCGTCTCGACGCTGGCGCGCCACACCGGCTCCGCCACGCCCCGCGACTGGTGGGTGGCCACCGTCCTCGCGATGCGCGACACGATTCACGAGCGCATGATCGAGACCCAGGCGGTGCACAACGCGCAGAACGTCCGCCGCGTTTATTATTTCTCGCTCGAATACCTCATGGGCCGGTTGTTTGGAAACAACCTCCTCGCCACGGGCCAGCTCGAGGTCGCCCGCGCGGCGCTCGCTTCGCTGGGCCAGGACTTCGAGCGGATTCGCGACGCGGAAGGCGACATGGGCCTCGGCAACGGCGGCCTCGGCCGCCTCGCGGCGTGCTTCATGGATTCGCTGGCGACGCTCGACTACCCGGCGCTCGGCTACGGAATTTATTACGAGTTCGGCTTGTTCAAGCAGGAGTTTGTCAACGGGAGCCAGGTTGAACATCCCGACAACTGGATGCTCTTTGGTAACCCGTGGGAAGTGGTGCGCCCGGAATACACGCAGGAGGTCCGGCTCTACGGCCGCGTCGACAATATCTTCGACGATCGCGGCAACTACCGCCCGAAGTGGGTCGGGACGAAAACCGTGCTCGGCGTCCCGCACGACATCCCGATCGCGGGCTATGGCACGAAGACGGTGAATCTCCTGCGGCTCTGGGCCTCGAGATCCTCCGACGACTTCGACCTCGCGGCGTTCAACAGCGGCGGCTACATCGAGGCCGTCCGGGAAAAGGCGGTCGGCGAGACGATCTCAAAGGTCCTTTACCCGAACGATAAAACCGAGAACGGGAAGGAACTCCGGCTCGTGCAGCAGTATTTCTTCGTCGCGTGTTCGCTGCGCGACATCCTGCGCCGGCATTTCCGCAACCCCGCCAATTCCTGGGGCAACCTCGCGGGGAAGGTCACGGTGCAGCTCAACGACACGCATCCGACGATCGCGATCATCGAGCTGATGCGGATCCTGATGGACGAGGAGAACATGAACTGGGACGCGGCGTGGGCGATCGTGACGCCGACGTTCGCCTATACGAATCACACGCTCCTGCCCGAGGCGCTCGAGAAGTGGGGCGTGCCGCTGTTCGAACGCGTGCTCCCGCGCCATCTCCAGATTATTTTCGAAATCAACACGCGGCTGATGCAGACCGTCGAGGCACGGTGGCCCGGCGACAACGAGAAGAAGCGCGTGTGCTCCGTCATCGAGGAGAACGGTCACAAGATGGTGCGGATGGCGAACCTCGCGGTCGCCGGTTCGCACGCGGTCAACGGCGTGGCCGCGCTGCACACCGCCCTGTTGAAAAAGGACCTCTTCCCGGAATTCGACGCGCTTTATCCCGGCAAATTCCAGAACAAGACCAACGGCATCACCCCGCGCCGCTGGCTCCTGAAGAGCAATCCGCGTCTCGCGTCGCTCGTCTCGCGCTCGCTCAAGGGCATCGACTGGCCGCGCGACCTCGACGCGCTGCACGGTCTCGAGAAATTCGCGGGCGATGCCGCCTTCCAGAAGGAATTCATGGCGATCAAGCGGGCGAACAAGGTCGACCTCGCCGCCGTCATCAAGGCGGAGTGCGGCATCGATGTCTCGCCGGACGCGCTGTTCGACG
>DATAKE010000076.1:0-23636 GCA_036261745.1 Opitutaceae bacterium | reverse complement strand
AGCCTGCCTCCGCGATACAGGTAGAAGCTGTCCTTTTCAAACCACAGATGTTTGCAGTCGGACGCAGGTTTGGCGGCATCGACAGTGCAATTGTTGTCGATGACCTCGTCGAAGGCGCTTCCGCATCCGTCAATGACAAGGATCCCCATCTCTTCAAAGGGCGACATGGCGAGGGCGCTATAGGCATGCGCAAGATGGTGCGAAATGGTGACGACGGGAACCTGACATTTCTCGTCCAAGATCCGTTTGGCCGTCTTGTAATAGGCATTCCCATATTCAAACGCCCCGAAATTCGCGTTTTGCACGATCAGGCTAAGGTCATTCAGCTTGATCCCTTCGGCGTTGAGGCAATAGCGGATCGCTTCGGAGTCTCCACCTCCGTCGTGCTTTATCCGAGTAACGCGCTCCTTTTCTATCGCGAATCTGATTTCGCCGTCCTTCAGAAGGCAGGCGGAGCCGTCGTGCGAAAGGCCGGTACCAAGTACATAGGTGGGTTTGGTCATACGAAAAGCAGTAATTTCATTTGTAGTAGCTGATATTCGACTGACAGTTTTGGCGTGCGGGGAGGTAAGGCATTAGTTGGTGCCTTGGGGTGTTTGAGTTAGGGCAAAGTCAATATCCTTTGGTGCCAAACGGCTTTGCGGTCAATGAAGGTTTGGTAAGGGGTACGTCCGCAGCACATCTTGCTTGGGTGGGTTCGTCCACGGTTGTAGCGATCGATCCAATCGTCGCACTGTAACCTGTCAGTTCCCGGTAGACCTTCTTGCGAAAGGCTACTGGTAGAACTCATGCAGAATGGTTTTATGAACCCGCTCACAGATGCCATCGGCCGCACTGCGCCTTCGAGCGAGAAGACGCCCGCCAGAACGGCGGCCACATATTCGCCGACACCGTTTCCGATCATGGCCGCCGGTTCGACGCCCCCACGAGCGCCACAACTTCGCGAGGGCGTATTCGACCACGAAGAGCGCCGTCTGCGCCTCAGCGGTGGAAGCGAGTCCGGCACCGCTCTGCGCCTTTGGATCCTCCGGATAAAGCAACGGCCGCAACGCCAGCCCCTCGTTGTCCGGCAGGGCGCAGCACTGCAGCACTGTGTCCCGACAAACCGTTTCGGTTTCGAACAGGCAGCGGCCATGTTCACGAACTGCGTACCTGCCCGGGAAACATGAAAAGGACCGGCCGGTCCTTCGCCGGCACCGCTTCCACATCCGCGGCCATCAGCGCGTGCATTGCTGCGGCGCGATCTGCGCACACGACCGCCCGGCGCCAGCCGAATCCACGCCGGCCGACCTGAAGCGTGTATGCGACATCGGCCAATACAACAGCTGGATCCGGCTTCCAGGTGCCGTCGCAGGTTCGTCGCCGCTGCAGTTAGAGCTGCCGGACTGCGCGCAGAGAAGCGCGAGCAACTGATGCGGGTGCGCATCGACAGGCGCTGCCACCGGGGGAGCCCCTTCCAGGACCAGATGAATGTTGGTACCGCCCATCCCAAACGAACTGACCGCGGCGCGTTGCGGGTGGCCGTTGGTGCCCACGGCACGAGCAGCGTGTTCACGTAGAAGCCGCTCCGGGCAAAATCATTTTCGGATCATGCGTGTCGAAATGCAGGCTCGGCGGAATCTCCCGACGGCGCCAAGCGAGCACCACCTCGCGGAGGCGCATTAACGGTGCGGGAAAGGGAGCGCAAAGCGAATTTCTAGGCCCTTCTTCGCGAACTTTCACAGGCGCAGGCCAATCGCTTGGCGGATGCCCGCCTTCTAGAAGGTGCCCTGCTTCCGTTCGAGGCACGCGCCAGCGGTGGCAGGACCGTGACCGGGCTTGGGATAACGTGAACGTCGGCCGCGCCCCCAGCGCCTTAGGTGCACGCCGTCATTCTTCGCATCCCTTAATGATAGCCATCGGCCTGCAACGCGAACATCGCCGCGTACCGGCCCCGATCATTCATCAGCTTCTGGTGCGAACCCTGCTCTACAATACGTCCTCCTTCGATGACGATAATGCGCCCCGCCTTCCGCACCGTCCGAAAGCGGTGAGAAATGAGAATGGTCGTTTTTCCCTTCGCTACCGCGGCGAATCGCTGGAAGATGGCGTGCTCCGATTCGACGTCGAGCGCAGCGGTTGGTTCATCGAGCACAAAGATATCCGCCTCTTCGCGCATGAAGGCCCGCGCGAGTGCGACCTTCTGCCATTGGCCGCCGGACAGATTAACTCCACCCTCGAACATTCGCCCGAGCTGCGTATCGAGTCCGCGGTTCAGGCCCGCCACGAAAGAATCGGCTCCACTGCGCAAAACGGCGCGCTCGATCCGAGAGTCGTCTCCGAGATGATCGATGCTACCCACGCCGATATTCTCGCGCAGCAGGAACTGATACTGGTTGAAGTCTTGGAAAATAACCCCCATCCGCCGCCGCAAATCCGCCGGGTCCCACCCGCGCACGTCACGGCCATCGAGGAGAACGGCCCCTTCGTCGGGATCGTACAGGCCAGTCAACAGCCTGATGAACGTCGTCTTGCCCGCTCCATTTTGACCGACTAGCGCAATGCTTTCCCCTGCGGGGACGAAAAGCGAAATATCGCGCAAGGCCCAGGTGGCGACGCCAGGATAACGGAATCCGACCCCCTCGAAGCGGATGCCATGCTCGCGCCGGGCGGTCTGCACAGCACCGGAGCGTCGAAATCGCACCGGCATAAGAAGAAACTCGAACAAATTAGACATGTATAGATTGTCCTGATACATTCCATTGACCGCGTTCAAAACGGATTGAAAAGACTGCTGCCCCTGACGAAACGCTGCCACGCAAAAGGTCATTTCCCCCAGCGTCAGCCGGCCCAAGGCGGTGGCCAGAATGACAGCCAGATAGCTGCCATAGAACGCGGCCAAGCCCAGCAACGTCAGCGCGGAGCCCCAAAAGGAATGGACCAACGCAAGCCGGCGATCCTCCTCGTAAAATGCTTTCGCCTTCTGCTTGTACCGCGCCACCAGCAGCGGGCCGAGACTAAAGAGCTTCATTTCTTTGGCGTGGTTGTCGCTGGAAATGATCCACTCGAGATACGCGATTTGACGCGCCTCCGGTGCCCGTCGGCGCCGGAGGCGGAAAGTGGCCGCGGAAAAGTTCACCTCCGCGATAAACGCCGGGACGACCGCTACCAGGAGGCCCAGCACGGTCCAAGGATTGAAGTGCATAAGCAGCGTCGCACAGCCGGCGAGGGTCAATCCGCTGCGCACCACTTGAAAGGTTCCATGAACCAAGGACAGGGGCCGGGTCGAGGCCTCGCGGCGGGCCCTGACCAGTTTGTCGTAGAACCCCGCATCTTCGAAGTCTGCTAGCTCCATTTGCATGGCCTTTTCCATGATCAGGACGTTGATCTCGGTCCCCAGGACTTTCTCCAGCAGCTGCCGGGCGAGTAATAGCCCCCGCTCCACGACCATAAGGCCTCCGACCAACACGAACTCCACGAGCAGCCAATACACCGCCTCGCCACGCGCGGCGTCCCGCGTTGCCATATCGGTAGCGGCTTGGGCAGCCATCACGGCGTCGACAATCAGCTTACCCACATACGTCATCCCCAAGGGCAGCGCCGCGGAAGCCAGGGTCAGGCCCATGAGCACGAATTTCCCCCGGGGCCAAGCTCGCCAAGCCAGCTGCAACGTCTTGGGCGTATAGGAAAACCTGGTTCGCCATGCCTCTCCAATCGACTGGCGCAACGAGGAAATTCTCATGATGAAGGGATCCTGCAGAAAACGAGACGCTGGTGTACCTCTATGGGCGGCATAGCTGGCCCGCCAACACTACGTCTCCGCGGGCAATAACATTCAACAGCATTCCGATGTATGTCAGAATACCGTACTGCGACATTGCGCGCGGAATGTCATGGGCGGTCGCGGCGAGCCCAACGCGATTCCACTCACCGCGAGACCATAACTGCCGCACGGTCACCCAAGGTGGCGTCATTCAGCGCGACTCGCGAACAGCTCAGACCGGGACGGGAAGCGATGCGAGGACGCGCCGGATTGCATCCGAATATCGCCGCATGAAAAGATCCTCGTGTTCGTTTTTGTCGAAGGCGACGGTTTCCACGAAATGACGCAGGCACGCTTCCCGGTCTACCCGCCAGCGATCCGGCTTCTGCGTGGCGTCGGTGGGATCGACATTCACGTCGCCCCGCTCCACGCGCGCCATCCAGCGGCGGAACGAGCGGCACTGATAGTGGTTGATGTGTGCGCGGCGCGTAATCCCGTCGTAGATCGCGCTGGTCAAACGCTGCCCGTTGCCGTCCACCTGAACTCCCCCGGGCTTGAGGGCGCAGGCGTGGGCGGATCCGATTCGCGCGATCGCCTCCGGACGGGTAAGACTTTTGTACTGCCGGCTGGGCAGGCGCATGCGCCGTGTGAGCGTCTCCGTGACGAGGCCGACGGGATCGTCATAGAGCCCACTGTGCCCGAAAACATGCCAGTGCAGGCTGACGGCCGACGCCTCCGAGAACTCCGCGAGGAAATCACGCAGGGATGGGGCTTCCCGGAGGGTGATGAACTCGTCGATGTCGATGAACGCCACCCAGGCGAACCGGGACGCGTATGTCTCGTGAAAATGCGTATAGGCCTTGGTCTGGCGGTTGCGCCCCGGCAAACCCTCGTTGTGGCCCCACCACGGAATCACGGAAACGTACGCGGCGTGCCGATGCAGCAGGTTTTGCAGCGGCAGCATCGGGTCGTCGTCGTACAAGAAGAACCGGTCCACGCCGATGAGACGGTGATAGGCGATCCACTCCTCGACGAACTGAGCCTCGTCGCGCGCGATCGCCACGGCGCAGATTTCGCTTCTCGACCCGTTCATCGTCACAACGATTGAATGAGGTCCCGATACCGGCCAACCACTGTTTCGACGGAAAACCGCCGCGCTTCCGAAATGCAGCGAGCCCGCATCAGGGTGTAGAGTTCGTTGTTCTCAGCCAGTTCCCGCAGGTGCTCGCCGCAGGCGAGCTGGTCGGTGAAGATCGTGCACTCGGGCGCGATCTCCATGTAGGCCGGCTCGACAGACGATACGGACGGAATGCCGAAGCCGAGGCAGTTGATCAGCTTGATGCCGGAGTTAAGCATGATGTGCTTCACCGCGACCGGCGTGATATCGGTGGGCGTCTGCACCCATTTTTGCCCCTCGATCGACAGGTTCCGGAGGTTGATCGAGATCCCGATCTCCAAATATACTTTCACCAGCTCCTCCCGGCTCCAGCGGTGCACGAAATATTTCCGGTGCTCCACTCCGTCCAGCAGCGGGTACCAATGATCGCTCCCGACATAGGCCGCAAGGCGACGAGTTCCATCGTTGAGCTGGCCAGTGAAATTGCAGTGATAATGAGGAATGACCTCGATCCGTTTCCGCAGCCGGCGCTCGAAGAGCGCTCGGACGAAGAGCGTGCTGGCGATGTAGGCGTCCACGCCCTCGGTCGGCGGCGTGTCGTCGAGAATGTCCCAGACGACGAGACCCTTGCGCGCGAACTCCGACAACGAGGTCCGGGGAAAGTCGGGTTTCACGCACACGTAGCCCTTGTAGCCTGCCGGCACCTCCGCCACGGTCTTCGCGTTGTAATAGCAATCGCAGCCGAGGCGCGCGGCGATCTCGCGACAGCGAATCTTGATGCTGGCGAGCCGGTCAACGTTACCGGCGACGAATAACACCTCGGATGGCTTCATGGGAAACGGGGGACGAAAAAGGGCTGGATCGAAACGCGGGGCGGGCGGCGACTCACTGCACCGGCACGACCGGCCCGCCGTGGGGGTCGTGGTAGTGCCACGTGAAATACGGATTGTTCAGGATCGTGCCGGGCAACGTTCCCACCTCAAAACGCGCCCGGTGCACGACGTAGTTGAAGCTCAGCTGATCCCGCCGGGAGCCAGCCTCGATTTCGCGATGCCACGCTTCGCAAACGCGCCGCACGTCCGGTGAGTGCCGGCGAACCAGGATCGTGCATTCGTTGAGACCATTCCGCGCGGGATAACCTTCCTGGCGATAGCGCGCCATTTGTCGCTCGATCGTCTCGCGATTGTCCTTCCCCGCCTGGATGCAAGCCTGCGCTTCCTCATAGATGCAACCGCGGATCCGGTGCTTGAACACCGCCAGATCGTGCGCTCGCAGTACCTTCTCGATCACGTCCCGAGGCGAGAACTCCGGTCGGGGAATAACCGAGCCGTCGATCCAGATACTGTATTCGTACTCCTCGAACAAATCGTGGGGCACGATCTTGTGCACCTTTGCGTTGCGGCACTCATCGGCGAACTCGCGGCAAACGGGCCGCGCGCGCCAGCCGGAGCTGGCCGGCCCCTCCACGTAGGCGATGCAGTCCGCCTCCTCCTGCCAGCGCCGCGGGAGGGCCTTGAGGCTGTCGTAGCCCTGCGTGATCGCAGTGTACACCACGAGCGAGGGGCGCGATGTGGAGAGGGACATACGGCAGGAGCGGCTAAGGCGGCGCTAGCCGAGACCGATATCCGAGGTGGATAAGATATTGTCCTCGCCGACCGCGAATTCGCGCAGCGCCTGATGCATCGCGCGCAAGATCGTGTCACCGTGTGTGGCCGGGACGTCTCCGCTGAGGACGAGGGATACCTTCGACCGCACCCCCACGTCGATGGTCAGATAAACGTCCAGATTACCCGGCGCGATATCTGGCTTGGTGACGACGGGGATCGGCGGCGGCTCGGATGCCATCGGAGAAACCGGGCGGCGCGAAGGAAGCTCCCTCGCCTGTCGGTAGTTCACCCGAAACGGACTTGCCAGCCGACGTCTCAACTCGCCGGCCGGGCCAATCCGCCCGAATTCCGCCACCCAGGGGAAAGAGGCTCCGGCGTTCGGAAGCCGTTCCAACGCGAGACGAAAATCCCGCGTCCGCTCTTGCTTCGTCCTGGCCGTGCAATCGACCACCATCGGATGGTAATCGCTCAACCAGCCAACGGTGTTCAAAAACCGGCGTCCCCCCACCGGGCTGCGCCCGTGACCGGTCCACCACAGCGGCACTCGCCCCAGATCATATACCCGCCCCAGTGCGGTGCTTGTCGCGGCCATGACGGCATCAACCAGCGGACATTTCCAATGCAGACGGGCACGATCCATCAACCCCCACACGATGTCGGGGGACACGTCGAGTTGCAGGTGATGACGGTGCGCGCCGGCGCATTTCTGACCGAGCGTCGTTGCCTCGGAAAACGCATCCTGCAAACCGCTCCAGAAACCTTCCTCCTCGGCTCCTTTGTCGCTCACCGCGTAGGTCCAGTACGTATTCATCCAGTCGAGATAACCTCCAAAAGTGGGAGGCGGGTTGTCCGCCCCCCTCATGAAATAGCGGGGCGCATCCTGGATCAAGGCAGCCGATTGGGTGTCGACAGCGAAGTGCGAATAGAGGATACGCAGCACGCTTCGGCCCTGTTTCGCGCTGACATAGTAGATTGCCCGCACGGTTTCGCCCTGCAGCAAGTCGATCTGGTGCGCGTGCTCGAGACAGAAGGTCTGGTTGTTTTTGGGGGCTAACTCGAGCTCGTCACATGGGACCACGTCCACCGTCGGCGCAACTTGCATCAGGCGAGCCTTCAGCTGCCCGTCGCCGTCCCGCTGCAATCCGATCCGGAAGGAATCGAATGCAGAGATAAACCAGCGCAGAAAGTCGTCGATGCGCGAAGTTGGAAAAACCTGCGGCGCGTAAAAATCGCTCGCCCGCACGTGGTAGGGGTCTTTTACCCCTTTCCCGAGACGCTGGTCGAAATACAGGCCCCGACTGCAATGCTGCAGGTTCATTCTTAAACGCGGCTGGACCTAACTCCGGCGCTCGCCTCTTGAGAGAGCGCTTTCGCCGCCTCCGCCACCTCGTAACACGCCACCGTTCCGGAAGCCATGTTCTCGTCCACGTGATGGAACCAGCTTCCGGGGGTATCCGGTATGTCCGACACTTTCATGCTCGCGGGGAGCAACTCGACCACGTCGAACCGGCGGCCGTCGGTGGTCGCGAGATTGCCATGCCAATGCACGACGTGCAGGTCCAGTTCCTCGCCGAACCCCACCACATACCTGCGAACTTTTTCTCCGACCGCCGTGCGCAACGCGGGCAGCTTGCCGAAAAAGAATCCATTGATGTTGTCGAATTCGTTACTCTCGGAATCCTTGGAGAGGAGGTGCGCGTTCTCCTTGGTCAGGCGGCTTTGGCTTTCGTTGAAGATCGTGAAAAGCGTCACGAACTCTCGGTCCACCCCGATCCGCGAATCGTCCTCCCGTGCCTCCCATATGTCGGTAGAAGTCTGACTGGGGGCGAAGAAGCTTCCTCCTCTTTTGCCGGTGTTCGAGCCGGCCACATAGTCGGAGTCTTCGCCGCTCTTGTCGTTGACGCCGTGGAGGTGAAGGCTCACCGCGAAACGCGAGTGATTCCTGAGTGTGACGCGGATCGTGTCTTTTCCCCGGGGAGCGTCGTCCCGATCCACGTCGTCAGCGGTAACATCATACTCCCGGATGGCGCCGCGCGCGGAAACGATCAAAGGCAGCGCGAAGAGAACGAACTTCGGGATAATGGAAATTGTTTTGCGGGGTATCATGAGCGTCGATGAGACGAGAAGTTGAAGCGGGGTAACAATCGGCGGCATGGTGCCGAACAATGTGAGGGGCGAACCCAGCCGGGCTCCAGCGCTGAGCCCAAACCGATCCCGATGCCGCCCTGAAGTCGCTGTCTCCGGGCCGGCATCGGGACGCAACTCAGGTCTGGCGACCCGCCGCCCTTACGTGCGCTTTATCATGCCCTCCAGTACCTTTTGTTGTGCCGGCTGCAACACAGCCGCCGCCTCCTCTAACGTCTCCGGCGTCAATTTGGCGTGATACAAAACGCCGCCGTAAATCATTCGACCTAGCGTGACGGCCTCGGGCGTCTTTTCCGTCGCCTGCAGAATCTGGATCAGCTTCCCCTCTTGCTCCGCTGTGAGGGGCGACGCCGACCCCGCCAGCCGCCCCCGCAGCAGGGAAACTGTATTGCGTTGGGGGATGGTACGTTCGTATTCCAGGAAAAATTCGTACGCCGCTTTGTCGCCGAGAAACTTCTCGATATCGGCGTCCACGGTCGCCTGCGCCTCGGCAATCAGCTTCCCAAGTGGAGTGAGGTCACCCGATGGATCAAAGCCACGGCTAAGCGCCATGTTGACTACTTCGAAGCGTTTCTTTTCCCGTCCCATTAGCAGATAGTGCAGATCGTACTTCCCGTGCGGGATGCGAAGGTGATCAAACAGGTCGGCATACTTCAGCGACACCATGGCCCAGATTGTTTCGTCCGTGACGCGAACCAACGATTGCGCGGGGCCCGTCGACGTATTCCTCGCCCCGCCTGCCGCGAGATCGGTTTTCAAGAGCTCCATGTTGCCGTCAATGATGGACTTCAAAAGCAGCATATAGCGCCTCCGAAACTGGATGTTGTCCTCCACCAGCCGGAGCGACTCGGCCTTCACGCGCCTCTCACTGCGTGCATAGCCGTAGGCGGCGGCGCCCACGACGAGGATTACTACGATATACAGGATATGGGTTTGTTTTTTCATGTGGCGGTATTCAGGCGAGCTTCAGTTGCTGTCAGTAGGCTGCGACAGGCTTGTTTTTCTCAGCTGGTTGACAAGGGGGGCCTCGGCCAGGCCGAGAAACGATAGGATTCGTCGCGCGTGGGTAGGCGACAAGGTCTGCGTCTGCTGGTTGCCAGTGAGTTCCTCGTAGGTCACCGTCAAGACGTCGAGATGAGCCGCGAGGACCTGATGGAAATGCGCTTGCTGCGCGCTAATCTCCCGCTCCAGGCGATCGACCGCTTCCTTTACCGGGCATGCGCGGTGCGGCGTCTCGTTCACCGCATAGTGAGGTCGGTAGTGTTCGCCCATCTCCGCCTTGTCTGCACGCATCTGGGCGAAACTCATCGCCACGGCCCGCGGCTCGCGCACCAAGTGAATGATCTTGAGGTCGGTCAGGGCACAGCAGAATTCCTCGAGGAGCGGCACCTGAGAGTACATCACGATCGCGAGGTTGCATCGCCCCGGCTCATTTCTCAGCCGGTACGAAATCAACCGCGCTTCGCGCTCGCCCCGTTCGCCCGTCGAAAGCTTCCGGAAATGCATGAAACACTCGTCGCGGGCGGCGACGTCCGGGTGGCTTGCCAGGCAAGCTTGCAGAAAATGCGTGCCACTCCGCTGGTGGGAAAGAATGATCGCGTCGGGCTTGTCGATGGCGCAATCGGGACGCTTGCGGCCGGCGTTCGAAGGAGGATCGATCACGAGAGGAGGCCAACCCGACGCCCGTGCCGGCAGTGAGCCGGGGTGTCGTGATGGGTCAAGGTTCTGAGGAGTTTCGCAGCACACCGTCCCCTTACTTCGCTCCCCGGCTCCCGGACCCACTCCGCTTGAAGGCTGGAATGTAAAGTGACCGACATAACTGTGGTTGAGATATCCACGCTCGCGGAAGCGTTCATTCGGCCGGCAGCGTTCATGGGCTTGAGATGCGATGAAAGGGAAACGGTGCTCCAATCGATGGAGCACATATGGAGGCCATGTCAATTGCACATGCAGCCCGTCAACTCATAAATGGCCGGCGGCCCGTCGTCTGCCTCGCGCTTGTTGCCGGTGATCCGGACCAGAAGCGGGGGCTGGCCGGCGGGGAACATGGTCGCGCCACCGTCAGGCATGGATCGCGGTGATCGTGAGACCGTCACAAGATAATAAGAAGCGCCCCCGGAACGTCGCCCGCTGATGGATGCGGAGCGCACCCAGAATCCTGATGTCGAACTCCGTCTCCGAACGGATTGAAACCTCGACATCGCGAAAATCGATCCATGCCTTTGTAGCTGGGTACTGAAACTTGAAAAAGGCTTCCTTGGCCGAGAACAGCATTGTTGCCCACGCTTCCGCGCCCTTCGTCGCCTGCACACGCAGCCACTGCTGTTCACTTCCGGTCAACAAGAGGGGAACGACTTCGCCCGAAACGGCTCCGGTCCTCTCGACGTCGATCCCAAGCCCGAGAACCTCCGCACTGCGGGAAACGACCGCGATGGCGACGCCATGGGCGTGCGAAATGCTGCCCACGACGTTGGGCGGCCATTGCGGGGCGCGATCCCTGCCTGCCGGTATCCCGGGACAATAGATCCCCAACCTCGCCAGCGCTCGTTTCGCCGCCGCTCGACCCGCTGCGAACTCGCGGCGCCGACCGGGGCTGGCATTCGCAACGACCCGTGCCTCTTCGACCGAGAGTTTTTCCACGGTGTGGTCAAATCCTTCGACCGCGACGCTGCAACTGCCAGGAAACATCTCACTGACAAATTTCTCGATGCGATCGATTGGCCGCGCGACGCTGTTCATGTGATATCCTCGATGTGCCGCCTCCCGAGTAAAGCCCCTCGCACCCCCGCGCTGCCGGCGGGATGGAGCGCGCAAGCAGGACCCCAACCGATATGTGTCAGACACGGCCCCGCCGCCGCGCGTCGCCGCGGTGCGAGCGAGATCTTCGAACGCGTCCTAATTTCGCGGCACGCTCCATCTCGTGCCGGAAAAGAACCTGTCGATCTCTCCCCAGTTTTTGATCACGCTCGAGATTGGACGACTTTCCTGCCGCGCCGTTTGGGGTTTCAGCGGCTCGACCGGAATGTTCAGGAAGGTGCAGATCCGCCGGATGCAATCGTCCCAATTATCCACCAAATCCTCATACATGACAGGCAACTGCCGCAGACTGCGTAGTTGGCGCAACGCGCCGATTTCGCGTCGGATGATCGCATCGAGATAAGCCAGCGCGTCATCCACCGAGACGGCGATCTCGGGCTGGGTTATCCCAATCCGCGCGCCATCGTCGCTCAGAAACTCTCCAGCTTCGGAGGGCACGTGCCACGACTGGGTATGCTCCGCGATTCGATTGGAAGCGAATTCAGCCAGCCACTGTCGTCGGCTTAGAAAGATGACCGCCACATCCTGCCGACGGCCGAGAGCCTCGATGCATCGTGGCAGGTTTCGGTGTACGATGAATCCACTGAAGGAAGCGTAGGCCTCGTCAATGTACGCGTCCAGGACACCAGTTTCGGACGCCTCCGCCTGAGATAATGGCCTCAGGCCAAAGCGGGACGGCCGCACAAATATTTCGCCAGCCATGCGCAGCTGGGAATGCTGGTTGAGCGCGCTGGCGAGCATATGACTTCCCGTGCGTCGATCCGAGCAGATGAAAAAATTCGTTTTGAGCTTATTTCGATCTGTATTCATGGCTTCACAAGTTTGGTTTTCCGCTCGAGCGACAAGAGCACCTGCCCTAACCGGCGCGGCGGCCCGAGTCGCTCCTGCAGACGCCCCCTCAGATATCCATCGCAACATGCCTCCCATCACGTGGTCCGGGACGCTTGGTTTTCGACCCGCGCGGCTTCTCCGGTATTGGGGGATTTGGCGGGCGTTGACGACGTGAGCCATTCGCTCAACCTGACTAAGTCCCGCAAGGACGCCTCGATGCTTTGGAGGTCCGTGCGAACTTCAAGAGCGGGCGCCAGCGGCGGCTCGTAGGGGGAGTCGATTCCGGTGAATGATGGCAGCCGTCCCGACCGGGCGCGCCGGTAAAGGTGCTTGGGATCCCGCCGCTCGCACTCCGCCAGCGGAGCGTTGACGAACACCTCGGCGAATCCGACACCCTCCTCTTTAGCGCGTTGGGCCGCGAGAGCTCGGTCGTCACGAAATGGCGAAATCAGAGCGACGATTACGACTGCGCCGGCTTGCGCCAGTTGCAGGGCAACCTCGGAGGCGCGCCGGATGTTCTCGCGCCGATCTTGTGCGCTAAACCCAAGCCCCTTGCTGAGACCCTTTCGCAGCGCATCGCCGTCGATTATGGTCGCCAATACACGTCTATCCAGAAGTCGGCGCTGAAGCCCTTCGGCCAAAGTCGATTTTCCGGCTCCCGACAGTCCCGTCATCCAGATGATCGCACAACGATGTCCGAGCAGCTTCTCGCGAACGTGGAATGACGTCAGGACGGAGCTGGCGCCGGGGATCGGATGAGAAATCACGGAAGGAGGGGTCTGGAACGAGTTAGGCAAACCACGAAAAATCAGCCGAACGATTCATCCCGCTTCGGCCGCGCCGCCGCCCCAGCGACATTTCTTGGGAACTCGAATGTTCAATGCAGATTATTGTGCTCTTTCATTCAACCACTGTCCAATACAATTTGCTTTGCATTTGTCCGGCCTTTGCAGATCGCGCCAATTCCCGCAGAGACCACCCCCGGGCGCGACGGCATTGCCGATCGTAACCATGTGGGGTCCCAGAAACAATATTCTGTCAGCTTTTGAAATCAATTATTACTAATTACTTCACAGAGCATCGCCCCCGCATTGTAAACCGATCATCTAGGTCGTAATTAAGGCATTACGACATCGGCACGCCATTCGATCTACAATTGGCTAGTAAGCGCTACCTCCTGTACCACATCGAAGATTGCCGATTTCTTGTTCGGCGAAAACCCGCACTCTCCAATAGTCTTTGATAGCTTCAATACTTATACACGAGGCGCGAGTTCGGCCGGGCGATAAACAAAGGTCTCAGACTCACTGAAGCTTCGCTTGAAGACGTCCAATCGTTTCTCTTGCCAAGCCGTTTGATACAGCTTGAGCGCGCGGTGCCGCGCGGGTTCATTTGATTGCCATCAGCGAAAAACATAACGGGACTTTCGGGATACTCGCCGGGAAATGCCAGAGCCCATCAACGCCTTTTAAGGTTCGCCACCGATTTCATCGATTTGGGCTTCACGGCGCCCGTCTCATCAGCAGCGAGAACGAGCAACGTTTGGGTCGGTGCGATGTTGTAGCGCGGGTCGTTGCTATCCACCACCCAGTCTGGAATCTGAAAGCATCGGTATGCCGTCCGCGCAAGATTCACAACGCTAGTCGACGTGTCCAGCATTGGAATGCCTGCCCATCGATCGGGAAAAAACTACCGGCGCGCATGGCGCACCGACGCCGCGTCGATCAGCTATTCTTTTTCTTCACCAATCCCGACTCCTTTTTAATATTTTGGACACTCGGAAGCGAGATCCCGACTGCCGCAATCTCCGCGCCTGTCTTACCCGCTTCCACGAGTTTTTTCACGTCGGTTTTGATTTCGTTTGTAATCTTCGCGCGTGTCCGGCGCTTTCCGCCTGCACCTTTAACGGTCTTGTTGCGGCCGCCTTTACCACGTGAAGCGCTTTTAACGGCTGCAATGAATCCGTAGCGGAACCAAATCCGTACCTCGCCGGCATGGCCGATAGTTCACGCTTCAAATCTGAAGCGATGGATTTTTCCCTTGCTGCGAGTTTTACTTTGGCCGCTTCAATTCTTTAATTTTGTCGGAGATCATAAGGGCGTACGTCAGGGATTCGCGGTTCCTATACAAGTAATATGCAAACATATATTCGAAATGATAAGTCTCTGCTAATGCAATACCCTACCTTGACATATTGCCCCTATCTGGACCAGAGCGTTGTCTTAGCCACCGCTGGCTTCACGCCGTTTCAAAATATCGCACGCTATCAATGCAATTCACCAGTCATGATAGATGTTTTTTCGACATGGAACAGGCACGCCGATCTCAGTATCACTAATTTCCAATCCACGATCACTTGAAAGCCTAGCGGGGCACCGGTGCCGGAGCCGGGAACTGACGCGTTTCCGGGTTTGAATTCTGAATTAAGGGGAGTGTTTTTCACGACTTCGATGCCGCGTTCGCCAACCCGCTCACTCAACAGGGCGCTCCCACCGAGATTGGTGTAACGAGTCTACCGCGATTCAAGCAGGACTGACGCCGCAGGAATACCGATTTCGGCTTCATTTGCCTCCCGGTGGGTGAAACCCGCCGTCTCGGTCGGATCAAAGCGGGCCGTGTGGGCAAACGTAGCCGACCAAAAGTTCTTTGATGTGACCTTCGCCCGAACCTACAGGGACGAAGCCAAGAACTTCCACGACACGAGAGCTATGAGCGTTATGACCTCCCGCTCGTCTCCAAGCTGGCCGACCAAGCGCACACGTTTATCTTCCAACGGCTCGCCGCACTGAAATCCGAGGAGAGCGAACAACCCACCTCAACGGGCGGCCGGTAACCCGGCCGCCTTTTTTGTGTTCTTTGCTTCCAAACCGTCGGACACTTCTAGGCCAAATCCAAACGACGCTCGCTTTGCGCTAATTCTTTTTGCGACTGCCAGCCGCCAGTTCGCCATGGTCCCCCCGCTCACAATCGTATCGTTGCGCGATCTCCAACACGTGGAATCACGCCGCCTCCCCTTCCTTGCGGGCAGTCCCGCTGCCTCGGCGCTCCTCCACTGTTTTGACTTTGACCCGCCGCGAGCTGGCGCTCCATCGGGCAGCACCCGCGATCACACGCGCGTTTTTTGTGATGCCGTGAATTCACGAAATCGAACAGCTGATCACGTCTTCGTCGGAAAGGGAAAGCGGACCCGCAAGAGCGCGGAGTCTTCTCGTTTCGAGAATACCAACCCCCATTCGTTTGGAGCGCTCCCCTCTCGACTGACGCGCCGGGTGCAACCGCCGCCGCATGCTCCGATGTTTTCGCAATCCCTCGATTTAGGCTCGAGCACTCCCACCTGGCGAGGCGCCCTCAACCGGGCAAGTCCGCCTGATGCGAAAATCTGATGTGTGATTTTGGCCCGCTGCGGGTATCGTAGGGCGTAAATCCCATGGGCGACGATTCTCTCCTATTGAAGCAGTATGTCGGGGACCACTCCGAGGCGGCCTTCACGGCGCTAGTGCAGCGGCACGTTAATCTCGTTTATTCAGCTGCGCTACGTCAGCTCGGCGGCGATGCCCATCTTGCCTCGGATGCATCCCAAGGCGTGTTTCTCGCGCTCGCGCAGAATGCGCGGCGCCTCGTCCACCACACCGCGCTCACCGGCTGGCTTTATACCACGACCCGGTATGTTTGCGCGAAACTAGTGCGCACCCGGCAACGCGCGCGCACCCGCGAAGAAACCGCGTCCTCCATGAACCAAATCCTCGAAGAAGGCCCAGCCGAGCCCGACTGGAGCGCAGTGCGCGACGTGCTTGACGATGCCATGCATGAGCTCGGGCCACGTGATCGCGAGGCGTTGCTGCTCCGACATTTCGAAGGCCGATCGTTTGGTGAAATTGGCGAGGTTTGCGGGCTCGGCGAAAATGCGGCACAGATGCGCGTGAAGCGGGCAACGGAGAAGCTGCGGTCGCGACTCGCACATCGCGGCATTATGTCGACCGCCGCCGCGCTCGGCGCCGCGTTGACCGCTCATGGCGCCGCGACCGCACCAGCGGGACTCGCAAATGCCGCGGCGACGCTCGCTCTTGCCGGCGCCACCACGGCCACTTCCGGATTGGCCGGAACAGTCGCCTGGCTGCAATTTATGAGCACAACAAAACTGAAAGTTGCGGCGACCGCCGCGGTCCTCACGTTAGCCGTCGGTGGTTACCTCAGTAGTGAATGGCGACACCGCGCAGAGCCAACCAGCATCGCGTCGACGGTAGTGCCGCAGACCCCGCGCCAGGACACTACGCCGGCCACGTCGAGCGAGCGAGCTGCAGACACCGACGAGGCTTCACGCGCACCGACTGCACCGGAAGCAAATCCCAATCCCCCCGCAGCCAATGCATCTTCCACCGGACTCAACGCGGCAGAGCAGAACGTGATGTTGACGTCGCAGAAGCTCCAAGCGACGGCGGCGCGCTCGGGTATTGAACAGCGCTACGGCGGGCTATTTCCGCGACTGGGGCTCCCGCCGACCGAACTCGAAAAACTCCGGGATCTATTGATCGAGCGCCAATTGATCACTTCCGATACGATGATGGCGGCGCAAGCGCGCGGAATCGACCTCGAGACCAACTCCGCTCAATGGAAGGTGTTGAACGACAAGAGCCGGGCCGATGTCGACGAGAACATCCGGATCATCCTCGGAGACGAGCGCTATCGCGTTTACCAAGATTACACCGAGAACGCGTCCTCCTATATTCTCCTCGACCAGATCGAGCAGCGATTGAGCGACACCCGTGCGCCCCTTCGGAAATCGCAGTCCGAGCCGCTCCTCCGCCTCCTCGTCGATACGGCTTCCTCAACGCCAGCCGCGTTCGCCCAAGGGCCGCTACAGGGGGTCACCGCGGCCATGAGTGAGAGCGATCCGCTGCTTGCCGCTGCAGCGCGCGGGCCGATTTCCGATGAAACGATTGCACGAGCGCAGTCGATCTTGACGCCGGTCCAAGTCGAGACGCTCCGTCAAATCCAATCCGAACAGAAAAGCCGAGACGATGCCATGCGCGGATTGATCCAGACGGATAGCGGTGAGCCCGCATCCGCACCGCAGTCCGCCGGAACTAGTTCATCATCCAAGCCGTGATCACGGCAAAGCCCTTGTCAACGAACGTTTTTAATCCCACGCCCGTCCCCGACTGCGTGGCTGGTAATGCAACGCCGGATAGCTGCGAGGAGCATCGATGTACCATTTGCGAACGAGGTCGTCGCGGTTCAGCGCGTCACGCGTGAATTCCACGTACGTGCCGTCATTGGCAGGAATGCCGGAAAGCTTCACTTCGTCCCAAGACTTTTTGTTCAATAAAGCCGTTGGTTCCTCGCGTCGTGGAGAGCAGTCCATTCACGTAGCCTTTTTGTTCGTAGTCCAGAAACTCGAAGGTGGCCGCGCCGCCGGAGGCGCCGGTGAAAACATAGTTCACCTGCTAGCCAACGCGGCCCTCGGCATTGAAAACGGTGAGGGCCACCGTCGAACGATTGGGGACCATGTAGAACGGGGAAAAGGATTTTCCGTCCCGGGAGTTGACTGCAACTGAACCAGCGATGGCCGCGTGCGCATAGTCCATTTATGACGCAGTTCCTATGACCGCCCCCATGTCCTCGGATCTTGGATGCTCACGCAGCCTCTAGCTTCGCGACCGCTCGACGGTCACGGTCTGCTGCGGTCCCAAAAAACTCTGTCTTTCTTCGGCCATCGATCCGCCACTGAACCGCATAGGGAGACCTCTTTTCTAGATTCTCAAAACAGCGAATCCCTCGATCAGCTGGTTGTCGCTTAGTTGCTATGTCGGTTGTCAACTGGTTGCTGTTCGGTTGTGCAACGAGTCGTGCGGGTAGCGTTGGGTTGCACTCGCTACATCTGACAGCGCCCAATTCAGCCGGCACCGGAAAGAGATGGTGCACCCGTAGGGAGTCGAACCCCAAACCTTCTGATCCGTAGTCAGACGCTCTATCCAATTGAGCTACGGGTGCGTGAGGGTGCGAAAAAGCAGGCAGACCGGGGGAAGCGCAAGCGAGAATTTCGGGCGCCGCGCGCGACGCGCGGCGCAGTCGAAAGTTGAAGGGTGAAAGTTGAAAGACGGTCGCATCCCAGCCGGCCGGGCCCGCCACCGAATTGGCCGTCTTTCAACTTTCACCTCTCAACTTTCACCTCAGCCACCTTGTGGCGCTGCCAGACGCCAGTCGATCAGGCCGAGCTGGAGCAGTTTCCGGTCGTTGAAGTGGTTCCATTTCAACTCGACCGCGAAGTCCAGAGGCACGCCCACGGGCGGAAGCCGGTGCGACATTTTCCAAGCCACCCCGTGCAGCCGCCGGCCCCGGGTATCCTCGAAAGCGAAGCGGAAGTGCAGCTCCTTGAAGACGTCCGGCGGCGACCGTAGCACTACCCCGCGCACGCCAAAGATCGGTTCCGGGTTGCCCTGTCCAAACGGATGGAGCGCCTCGATCTCCTCCATGAGGCTTTCGCGAATCTGCTCGGGCGTCAGCCAGACGGCGAGGTCCAGCCGGCATTCCGCGACATCGCTCCCCGCGCTTTTCCGCACCGCTTCCGAAAAACCGAGCCGGAAGGTTTCCAAATGCACTTTCGGCAGCGACACACCCACGGCCATCGGATGCCCGCCCCAACTCGAGAGATGTTCGCAACAGGTCCCGAGCACCTCGACGAGGTTGATTCCGTCGATGCTGCGGCCGGAGCCCTTGGCCAGGTCGCCTTCGTTGCCGAGCACGACACACGGGCGGTTGTATTTGCGCGTCACGCGCCCCGCGACGATCCCGACCACGCCCGGATGCCAGTTCTCGCTAAACAGCACGATGCCCGGCAGCGCGGAAAACTGGGTCTCGATCATCCGCTCCGCCTCGGTCGTGATGCCGCGCTCGATGTCCTGCCGCTCGCGGTTGAACGCTTCGAGCTGCCGGGCGGTTTCCCCGCAGAAATGCGGGTCTTCGCTCAACAACAACTCGACGGAAAGCGCGGCGTCGGCGAGCCGGCCGGAGGCGTTGATGCGCGGCCCGAGCCGGAAAGAAATGTCCACGGGCATGATGTCCTGCCCGGGACGCAGCCCCGCGACGTCCATCAGCGCCCGCAGCCCCGGCCGCGTCGTGCCCTGCAGAATGCGCAGGCCGTGGCGCGCCATGATCCGGTTTTCGCCCAGCAGCGGAACGAGGTCGGCGATCGTGCCCATCGCCACGAGATCGAGGTAATCGCGGAGCTTGATCCGGTGCGCGACCGGATGATTTTCCGAACGGAGCTGCTTGAGCAGTCCGTGCACGAGTTTGAACACCAGGCCGACCGTGCAGAGATTGCGCCACGGCGCGTCGGCCCCGGTGTCGTCGGCCTGGACGTGCGGGTTGATCAGGATGCCCTGGCACACCGCGTTCTCTTTCGAGCGATGGTGGTCGATGACAATGACATCGATCCCCTGCTCGCGCAGGTAACTGATTTCCGCGTGGGAGTTCGTTCCGCAGTCGAGCGCGACGAAGAGCGCGGGTTTGCCCTTTTCGAGCGCGCGATCGATCGCGCTGCGGGAAAGGCCATAGCCATCCTCGGAACGGCGCGGCACGACGAACCGCGGTTGCAGATCGAAACGCCGGAGAATGCTGACGAGCAGCGCGGTGCTGCTCACGCCATCCACATCGTAGTCGCCGAGCACGACGAGCTCCTCGCGCCGGGCGATCGCGACGGCGAGCCGGGCCGCACCCGCGTCGAGATTGCGCAGGAGAAACGGATCGTTGAGCGAGGCGAGGACGGGCTGGAGAAACTGCGTGGCGCTCTCGGCGTTGTTATAACCGGCGCGCAGCAGCAGCTCGGCGAGCACCGGGCTGAAACCGGCGCTCTTGCTCAACGCCTCGACCTCCGCGGCCGGGACAGGCGTGTGGGTCCAGCGCATGGTGGTTTAAACTTCTCACCCTGCCGTCGCGAGGGAGGCGAAACCGGCCGCGGCAAATCCAGCGAACTGGATTGCCTCGTCGCTCACGCTCCTCGCGGTGACATGGGGGAAGAATTACTCCGCCGCCTTGCTGGTGCCCTGCCACTCGTATTTCGGGGCGACATCGTGATGCGCCTCGACATGTTTGCGGTCGCCCTTGTGCCACCAGTAGAAAACCGGGCTGGCGATGAAAAGGGACGAAAACGTGCCGGTGAGAACACCGATGAGCAGCGTGAAGGCGATGTCGTTGACGTCGCCCGTGGTCACCGCGATCAGAGTGATCGCCGTCAGCAGCGTCGTGCCGCCGGTGATGATCGTGCGGGAAAGCGTGAGGTTCAGCGCCCGGTTGATGAGGCTGAAGAGCGTGCCCGTCGGATTCAGTTTCAACTCCTCGCGGATGCGGTCGAAGACGACGACCGTGTCGTTGATGGAGTAACCGATGATCAGCAGGATCGCCGCCACCATCGGCCCGTTAAACTGCCGGCCGAAGAGGACGAAGAAACCGACGGTGATCAGCAAGTCGTGGACGGTCGAAATGACCGCGCCCATGCCGTAGCCGATTTCGAAACGGAAGGCGACGTAGAGGAAGATCAGCACGAGCGACCAGAAGATCGACCACGCGGCATTCCAGCGGATTTCCTTGCCCACACTCGGCCCGATCCGGTTCAAATCGCCGGTCGGCTGAAGTTTCGCCTCCGGCAGGGATTCCTGCAGTTTGGCCAGGAGCGGTTTGCCCTGGTCGAAGGGCGTCGTGACCTTCAGCAATTCGCCGCCGCTCCCAATCTGCTTTTGGTAGGCAAAGGTCGCCTCCTTGATGCCGGCCTGCGCGGCAACCTGGTTGAGGCGCGCGACGTCCACCTTCTGGGCAAAACTCATCGTCACCTGATCGCCACCGAGGAAATCGATGCCGTAAATTTTCTCCCCCTTGTAGACCACCATCGCAAGGCCCACCGCGACGACGATCCAGGAGGCGATGAACGCGGGTTTCGCGTAGCGCAGAAAATCGATTTTCGTATTCTGCAGCACCGAGAACATCTTCATCGACTTGATCACGCCCGGATGGATCAGCGCCTCGAGGAGGAGTTTGCTGACCACGACCGCGGCAAACATCGTCGTGAAAATACCGATCGCGAGCGTGACGCCGAAGCCCTTCACGGGACCCGTGCCAAGCCAGATCATGACGGCGGCCACGAGCAGGGTGGTGATGTTCGAGTCGAGAATCGCGGTCCACGCCTTGTCGAAGCCGGCCTCGAGGGCTGCGGGAAGCGACTTCCCGGCCTTAAGCTCTTCCCGCATGCGCTCGAAAATCAGGATGTTCGAGTCCACCGACATCGCGAGGGTCAGGACGATACCGGCGATGCCAGGCATCGTCAGGCTCGCGCCAAACGCCACGAGAACGCCGAGGGTGACGAGGACGTTGACGCCCATGCCGATCGCGGCGACGACACCGCCCATGGTGTAGAACACCAGCATGAAGCCGACCGTGAGAACCGAGCTGATGATGAAAGCGTTCTTCGCGCTGACGACGGATTCCTTGGCGAGCGTCGGCCCCACCTCGTATTGCTCCGCGACGCGCAGTTCGACGTCCAGCGGGTTGTTGAGGACGTTGGCCAGATCGAGGGCCTCGCGGACCGAGAACCGGCCCTGGATGACGGCGTTGCCATCAATGACCTTCTGAACCGTGGGAGAGGAATAAAGCCTGCCATCGAGCACCACCGCGAGGCGGCCCGGACGGCCAGCGCGCTGTCCGCTGGCCACGAGCGCGGCGGTGACTTCGGCGAAACGTTTCTGGCCTTCCTTGGTGAACTCGAGGCTGACCTCCGGCTGTCCCCACTGGTTGGGAATCACGAACGCCGACTCCATCGCTTCACCGGTCATTTCCGGGATGCGCTTCACGAAAACCTCGTCGACGTACGTCTCGCCGTTGGGCCCTTCGCGGTCTTCCGTCAGAATGTCGTAGCCCGGGGGCGTTTCCACGCCGGGTCCGGGCGTGAGCGTCGGATGCACGGTCCGGAAATCCAGTTTCGCGGGGGCTTTGACTTTATTGACCACCTCCGGGTCGTCCTTGGTGTTCACACCGGGAAGCTGGATTTCGATGCGGGTGTCGCCGATCGGACGGATGATGGGTTCCGCGACGCCAAAGCCGTTGATGCGGTCGCTGATGATCTCGATGGCCTTGGTGATCTTTTCGCGGCGCGCCTCGTTGTTCGTCAGGGTCGGGTCACTCGCGACCTCGAGCGTGAACGCGACACCGCCCGCGAGGTCGAGGCCCGGTTGCAACCGGCCCTTGGAGCGGCGGAGCAGCTCGCCCATGAGAATGTCATTCCGCTTCTCGACGTTCTTCAGCGAAGCCTCGAGCCGGATTTTTGGGAAATACTGGGAGAGGTCGATTTTGCGTTCCTTCGCGATTTGCTTGAGGGCAACGAAGTCGCTGCGCGCCTGCGCCGCCTTGAAGCGCCCGGCGGCCTCATCGACCAGCTGGGCAAATTCCGCGGGCTTGGCCGTGGCGTGGGACCTCGCGTATGCGGCGAAGGGTTGATCTTTCAGCGGAAGAAGCGAAGCGACCGCCCACGCCAAAATGGCGAGGGAGAGCACGATCTTCCAGAGGTTGCGTTTGAGCATGGGTCGTTTGGGTTTAAAAGGGGTTGCCGACGTCGCTTCGCGACCTCCACCGGCAGGCTGCTTCGCTTATTTCTCCGCGCCGGCTCGCTTGATGACCGTCGTGATGAAGCCCTTGCCGAGCTCGATCTTGGTGTTGTCGGCGATACGCACGACAAAGCGGTCGTCCTTCACATTGGTGATCACGCCATAAATCCCGCCATTCGTGACGATCTCGTCACCCGTCTGTAACGCGGCGATCAGTTTCTCGTGCTCCTTCTGCTTCTTGCGCTGCGGGGCGATGAACAGAAACCAAAAACCGCCCAGCATCAGAATAATCGGCGCCATGCTGACCAGCACCTGCATCGGACCCTGCGGCGGCGCGCCGGCACCGGTCGCGGGGGCGGCGGTTTGGGCAAGAAAGGAAGCGGCGTCGACCAAGAGGGACATTTTAGACATTGCGTGTTGAGTGATTTGAAAAAAGAAAACACGCATCTAACGGTTTTGCCGTCTGCAAAAGCAAGCCATAACCAGAAAAGTGCCGGGCAAAGTCCAGAGCTGAGAGCTTAGAGCTGAGAGCCAGAAAATCCTACGCCGTTCGCCGCGTTTTTCTGACTCTCAGCTCTAAGCTCTGGACTCCAGACTTTGTTCACCTCCTCCTCCCCCTCGCATTGAAAAGCAAATCCTCCTCCGCCTGGTCCGCCGCCAAATCCGAAGAACACTACGGTTTCAAGCGCTGGGGCTCCGGGCACATCTCGGTGGATGACGAGGGTTTCGTCGCGATGCAGCCGCTGGCCGACGGCCGCGGCATCCGCGTCCTCGACGTCGTCCACGAG
>DATAKE010000071.1:0-74720 GCA_036261745.1 Opitutaceae bacterium | reverse complement strand
CCGCGGCGCCCACCGCGAACATATCCTCGAGAACCTGCCCGACTGCGAGGAACTGTTGTCGGACTTCCTCCAGCAGGACCGCTCCGCCTGGACCGAAATGGAAAACCTCCTGCTCTACGATCAGTTCAACGGGCCCCTGCGCTACAACCCCGCGCGGGGAGCGCGGATCATGGGCGAGGTTTTCAAGGCCGTGAAAGAGGGCCGTCTGAAAGCGCCCAAGCTCGCCCATAAAGCGCAGGGCGTGCTGAGCAACATCGCCAACGCCATGCTCCGCACGCGCGGCGACGAGCAGGACAAAATTCCGCTGATCCTCCAGGTGATCGACGAACGTTCCCGGCCGAACAGCGAAATCTGCGCGCAGTCGATCGTCTCCATGTTCGCGTCGCTGGATGCGTCCCGCGTGCTGCAACATCCCGACGCGCGCACCCTGTTGGTGAAAGCCAAGGCATATGGCGCCGAGACCGACTGGGCAAAATTCATGGATCCGGGAACCTCGAAAACGCTCGGCAAGGATTATCCCGGCGAACAGATCCGCAAAAAAGTCCTCGAGCTGACCACCGCCGCCGCCAGCGCCGATCCGAGCTATCGCGATTTGCTTTAGCGACTCGCGGTCGATTTTCGCAGGACTTTATCAGTTCAATTTTCCATCCCACGGGTCAAACGCGGAGGCCCGCCCACCGCGCCGCGCCGACAAAACTCTTGCCGCTCCCCGAAGCCACAACCACCTTTCCCGCCTATGGCCACGCAGGAGTATTACATCCGCAACGAAGCCGAGACAGAAGCCCGCGGCCCTTTTAACATCGAACAGCTCGTCTCCCTCGCCGCCGCCGGCCAGGTCACGCTGGAGACCCTGTGCTACGACGCCGTGACCGAGGCCTGGACTCCCCTCTCCACGAACGCGGAACTGAAAACGGCCGTGTTCCCCGAGCGCAACAAGCTCGCGATGAAGAAAAACGTGCAGGTCGCCACGCTGAACAAAGCGACCGAAAACGCGGCCCCGATCACGGTGGATGACATGCTCGCCGCCGCGGAAGGGCGCACCGCCGACACGAAGGACAAATCCGATCCGTTGATCGCGATGGCCCGCGCCGCGAAAATTGGCATGTGGAGCTGCGTGCTCGCACTCGTGGTCGCCGCCGCGGGTGAACTCCTGCCGGCCGCGGTCGCCATCGAATCGCTCGATATCGAGAAGCTCGCCCAACAGCCGCTCGCCGTGCTGGGAGTCATCGACCTCATGCTCGCGGTGGTCCTCGGGATGGGAGTGGTGAGCGCCTACCCGTTCGTCCGTTTTCGCGCCGCGCTGGGATTCGGTTTCATGGGATTTATTTTCTACACCCAGGGCCATGAGACCCCGCTGCTGGCGGTCGCGATCGGATCGGCCGGACTGTATGCCTGCACGATTCTGACGAACTTGATGACGGTCCTCCTCGCCGCGCTCGCGGCGGTGCTCGGGATGGCGGGACTCACCTATTATCTGCTGTCGATCTGACCTGTGGCACATTCCGGCAAGCCCGCCCTTTCCTGGTATGCGCGGCTGGCGTCCGCTGGCCCGAGGTTCTCGCACTTCTGGCACAAGGAAATCTGGCTGTCGTCGCACCTGAAGGAGTCCTCGCCCCGCGGCGTGCTCTACGCGTGCCTGCGCGTGATTTCGATTTCGTCCACGGTCTTCGTCGAAACCAAAGCGGCGAGCCGCGCCGCGGCGTTGAGCTTCAGCTCCCTCCTCGGCCTCGGCCCACTGGTGGCGATCACCGTGCTCGTCGCCGGCTTCGCCCTCGACAGCAAGGACCCCAATCTCGCCGCTAACACCCTCAGCCGGCTCATCAACTTCATCGCGCCGCAGGTCGGCCAGCTCGGTTCGATCGAGGAAAAACGGGCGGCCGCCGGCACCACCGCCGAACCCGCTTCGCCGGCCCCGAAAAAAGAGAGCCCCGCGCGCAGTGAGACGAAAAAAGGTTCTCCCGCTCCCGCACCCGCTGCCTCTGCTGCTCCCGCCCCTGCCCCTGCGGCTGCTTCCGAGTCGTCGTTTTCCGCCGCCGACATCCTCGCGGCGAAAGATTTAAAGGTGAATCCGAAGCTCGTCAGCCTGATGAACAACTTCATCGCGCAAGGCCGCTCCGGCTCGGCCGGCACCGTGGGACTCTTCGGACTGATTTTGATCGTGCTGCTTCTCTTCAAGACGGTCGAAGACACGTTCAACGAAATCTGGGGCGTGCGCAGCGGCCGCTCGATCGTGATGCGCATCGTTTATTACTGGACGGTGCTGACGCTCGGCGCGGTTTTGTTTTTCGCCTCGGTGACCCTCATGAGCGCCACCGCCGTGATCAGCGTGTTCAACGACACGATCTCGCACCTCCCCTTCTCGAAGCAGGTCGGGCTGGCGCTGCAGTGGTCGCTGCCGGCCTTCTCGTTCGCGCTGCTCGTGGTGTTGCTGACGGTCTTCTACCGGGTGATTCCGAACACGCGGGTGTTCTGGCGCGCGGCGGTGTCCGGCGCCGTCGTCGTGGCCTCGCTGCTGATGTTGAATAATTTCCTGGCGATCCTCTACGTGCGCCGGGTGATCATGACGGAAAGCCTCTACGGCTCGCTCGGCTTTCCGCTCGTGGTGATGTTCGGCCTCTACATTTTCTGGCTGTACGTGCTGATCGGCGGACAAATCAGCTACGCGGTGCAAAACGTGCACTTCCGCAACAGCCAGGCGGCGTGGAGCAATCTGACCGAGGCGATGCGCGAACGCCTCTCGCTGCTCGCGCTGCTCACGATCTGCCGCCGTTTCCAAGCCTGCCAGCCGCCAGTCTCGGCCTCCGAGCTCGGCACGATGATCAAGGTCCCCACCCAGATCCTGAACGAGTGCCTGAACCGACTCGTCGACATGAAGCTCATCACGCCCATCCCGCCGCCGCCCACCGCCGCGGATCGGGAACTGCTCTACCAGCCGGCGCGCCCCCTGAACCGGATCAGCCTCTGGGAATTCAAGCATCTCGACGACAACCTCGGGGATTCGCCCGCGGGAGTCGCGCTCGAGGGGCTCGACCCGCTGCTCAATCGCTACAACTCCGCGCTGGCGGCCACCGCCGAGCAGCCGTTGTTCAAAAAAAATCTCGAGGAGCTGTTTGTCGAGTTCGCCTACGAGGGCCCGAAGGCGCCAGGCGCGGCGGGCGGCGGCTCGAAGTAGTGCGCGTCCGGTGGGTCGCCGGCGCCATTCAGCTTGCGAGCGCGGCTCGCCGGGAGCTTATTCGCAGGTCATGCCACGCATTCCGCTCGAGGATAATTTTGACGACGTGATCAACAAGGCCCAGCGCGGCCTGAAGATCTCCGATGAAGACCTCGCAACGCGGGCCGAGGTGACCGCCGCCGATCTCGCCGCGGTCAAATCGGGAAAAATCATCGATGCCGTGATCCGCCGCGTCGCACGCCATCTCCGGCTCTCGCCCGACGGCCTCGAGGCCCTCGCCTACAAAAAGTGGTACCCGCAGCAGGCGATCTTCCCGGCGGGCTTCGCGGCGTTCAACACCCCGCACGGCGACATGACCGTCAACAGCTACCTCGTGTGGGATGCGCGCGCGAAAATCGCCGCCGCGTTCGACACCGGCGGCAACTGCCAGGCGATGCTCGACATTCTCCGCTCCGACGACCTCAAGCTCCGCTACATTTTCCTCACCCACACCCACGAGGATCACGTCGCGGATCTCCCGAGACTCGCCGCGGAAACCAAAGCCGAAGTCTGGTCGAGCGAGCTGGAGCCGGCGCCGATTGCCGGTGCGAAGACCTTCAAGGAAAACGCCCACTTCCACATCGGGCCCCTCGCGATAAAGACGCTCCTGACTTCCGGACACTCGCCGGGTCTCACCACATTTTATATCACCGGCCTCAGCTGGCCCCTCGCGATCGTCGGCGACGCGGTGTTCGCGAGTTCGATGGGCGGAACCGCGACCCACTACCCCGAGCAGCTGCGCAACAACCGCGAAAAGATTTTTTCCCTGCCCAACGACACCGTGATCGCCCCGGGTCACGGCCCGCTCACGACGCTCGGCCAGGAGAAAAAGAACAACCCGTTCTTCGCCCGCTAAAAATTTCCGTGATTGCGAGGAGTCCCGCTCCCCGGGACGACGAGGCAATCCAGCTGGCTGGCGACGGCCCGCTTCGCGCACCTCGCGATGACAATCCTTTTGAAGGCACTCCCAAATAACTGAATAAGCGGCAGCCGAGCGGCGTCACATTCCCCATGCCCCGCATCGTCCTTCCCCTTCCGCTGCTCCGGGTTTTGCTCCTGACTTCACTGCCGCTCCTCACCGGTTGCGTGATCGAACAATCCTCCCCGCCGCGCAGCCGCCCGGCGCCGGCGCGTCCACCGCCAGCCCGCGTGACCACGATTTCCGTCGCCACCCCGGAAACCCCGGCTCCCCGGTATGAAGCGGTCGAAGTTCAGCCCACGCCGCCACCGCCTCCGGTGGATCGCGTGGTGTTCTTCAGCGAACCGAATTTTCGCGGCGACTTCTTCGTCGTCGAAAGCGGCGCCGTGGTGGAAAACCTCTCCCGGCTCCCGCGCAACCGCGGCTCGTGGAACGACGGGATTTCCTCCTTCCGCATTGAAGGGATCGCCACGGTCGTCGCCCACGTCGACGCCAACCTCCGCGGCCCGAGGCTCGAAAGTTCGAGCAGCGTCGCCGATCTCGTCGCCGAGCGCCGCGCCGGCCATTCCGATGCCACGTGGGATCACGTTATTTCTTCGCTGCGGGTGGTGCCGCCGCGCACCTATCGCTCCGACTTTGACTCGGGCTACGACCGCCGCACGGCGGACAACATCGTGCAACGCGCCTACCGCGACATCCTCGGCCGCGAGCCCGACGCGGATGGACAGCGCTCCTACCGCGACAAACTCGTCAGCGGCAATTGGTCGGAGGACGACGTGCGCGCGCACATCCGGCGCAGCCAGGAATTTCACGCCATCAATCCCGACGACGTCATCAAGAAGGCGTACCGCGAAGTCTTGAAACGCGACCCCGATGCCGAAGGTCTCAACCACTACCGGGAGCTGCTGAACCGCGGCTGGACGACCACGCAGCTCCGCGCCGACCTGCTCCGCAGCGAGGAACGCATCGTCACCAAAATCCGCGAGATGATCACGCGAGCCTACCGTGATGTGCTGGGCCGCGACCCGGATCCCGACGGTCTCCTGCACTACGAGCGCATCTTCCGGGAAAAAGGCTGGGATGAGCGTCAGTTCCGCGACGTTCTCTCGCGCAGCCCGGAAGCGCAGCAGCGGCGCGCGAAGTAAACCCACCCGCTGGTGATTCTGAGCGAAGCGAAGAATGACAGATCGGGGAGGTGCGCGAACGGCGCTACCTCGCGGCCCAGGTCATCCCGCGCAAAGTCAGCTCGAGCTGCTCCGGCACTTCCGTGAAATCCTTCGCGACGTGTCCGAGGCTCGAATAAAAAACGCGTCCGGCCCCGTGCATTTTTTTCCAGACGACCGGCATGACCACGCCGTTCACCCACGGCGCGCTCGCGCTCTGAAAAGTCGTCGTGGCCAGGATCTGGTTCAGCGGGTCGACGAGCAGGTAGTACTGTTCCGCCTTCACCTTGAAATCGCCCAGACCGCGGAGGATCTGATCGTCGCGCTTCACGATCCGCACGATGTATTCCTTGATGTCGTCCGGGTGCGCCACGAACTGGCCGCCCACCATCCACTGATATTCGATCGCACCGCGAAACGCGTCGCCCATCCCGCCGTGAAAACCTGCGAGACCGGTTCCTTCGCGCACGGCCGTCACCAGGTTTTTTTCCTGCGCCTTCGCCAGCGTTCCCATCGTCCACAGCGGGACGATGAGATCGAACTTCGCCAGGCGGGCCGCGCTGTTCAGGCAATCGAGCGTGTCGCTCAGCTCGACCGTGAAATCGCGCCGGCTGAGTTCCGCCGCGAATAGTTTCGCACACGCCTCGGGTTCGTGACCTTCCCAGCCGCCGTGCAAAATAAGCGCTTTCTTCATTGGCCGTCGAAGCTGAGCGCAAACGTCCTGAATAGCGCGGTAATTTTTCCGCTCCCGCTTTGACCGTCCGCGAACTCGCGATTGCCAACGCGCACGGGGTTGTCCTTTGCTTTCCGCATGCTTTCCCCCCGTCCGACCTCCCTGGCGCGTAGCATGGCCGCGCTCCTCGCTCTTCTTCCCGTCATCGCCCAGGCCCAAACGCCGGCGACACCGCCCCCCGCCTCCCCCGCCCCCGCCCCCGCGATCGCCGCGACTGAACCGGCTGATCCGGGTCCGGACATCGTGCCGGCTGATCTTTTCACCGTCCCCGAGGGTCTGGAAGTCACGGTGTGGGCGAAATCGCCGATGCTCCGCAACCCGACGAATATGGACATCGATGCGCAGGGCCGCATCTGGATCACGGAAGGCGTGAACTACCGCCGGCACATGACCCGCGAGGCCGCGGGCGACCGGGTCGTCGTTCTCGAAGACTCCGACGGCAACGGCAGCGCCGACAAAAGCACGGTCTTCATCCAGGAGCCCGGCATGGTCTCGCCGCTCGGCGTGGCGGTGATCGACAACCAGATCGTCGTCTCGAACGCGCCCGACCTCATCGTCTTCACCGACGTGGACCGGGATGCAAAATTCGACGGCCGGGTCGACAAACGCGAAGTGCTTCTCACCGGTTTCAATGGCCGCAACCACGACCACTCGCTGCATTCGGTGACCGTCGGTCCCGATGGCCGCTGGTATTTCAACCATGGCAACGCGGGCGCGTTGTTCACCGACCGGTCCGGCCGCACCTTCCGCTCCGGTTCCATCTACAATCCCCTCCGCGACGGCGGCACTCCCATCTTCGGATGGAAATCGCCCGAGCTCGCCGGTGCGAAGAGCGACGACGGCCACGTCTACACCGGCGGGTTCGCCGTCCGCATGAAACCCGACGGCACCAACGCCGAGATCATCGGCTTCAATTTCCGCAACAGTTACGAGCAGACGATCACGTCGTTCGGCGACGTGTTTCAAAACGACAACGACGACCCGCCCGCCTGCCGCACCGCGTTTCTGATGGAATACGGCAACGCCGGATATTTTTCGCGCGATGGCTCGCGCGGCTGGAGCGCTGACAAGCGCCCCGGCCAGAGCACGCCCACCGCCGAGTGGCGCCAGGAAGATCCGGGCACAATGCCCTCCGGCGACGTCTATGGTGGCGGCGCCCCGACCGGCATCGCGTTCTACGAGGGTGACGCGTTCGGCGAAAACTATCGCGGCCTGCTGCTGAGCTGCGAAGCCGCGCGCAACACGATCTTCGGCTACCTGCCGAAGGCCGACGGCGCGGGCTACGCGCTCGAGCGTTTCAATTTCCTCACGACAAACCAGGAACAGGAATTCGCCGGCACCGATTTCAAGGGCGGCCGCGTGAACAAGGAATTGAAGACTTACTTCCGTCCCGCCGATGTCGTCGTCGGGCCGGACGGCGCGATCTATGTGGCGGACTGGTTCGACCCTCGCGTCGGCGGCCACGCCGACCTGGACAACGGCACCACCGGCGCGATCTACCGCATCGCACCGAAAGGATTCAAATCGGTCGTCCCGAAGTTGGACCTCACGACCACGGCCGGTCAGATCGCCGCGCTGAAAAGCACCGCGGTCAACACCCGCTCTCTCGGCTACAATCGCCTCCGCGCCCAAGGTGCCGCGGCGGTCGCGCCGGTCGCCGCCCTTTTCGCCGATGCGAATCCCTATGTCCGCGCGCGCGCCGTCTGGCTGCTCGCGGAACTCGGAGCGGAAGGCCTGGCAAAAGTGGAATCCCAGCTCGCCACCACCGATCCGTTGATGCGCATCGCGGCGTTTCGCGCGCTGCGCCGGGTGAACCACCGCGTGCTCGTCCACGCGAAGGCGCTCGCGAACGATGCTTCCGCCGCGGTCCGCCGCGAGGTGGCGCTCGCGCTGCGCGACGTGCCGTTCGCCGACGCGCGTGAACTGCTTCTCACGCTCGCCCGAGGCTACGACGGGCGCGACCGCTTCTACCTCGAAGCCTGGGGCACCGGTTGCACGGGCAAGGAAGCCGAGACCTACGCCGCGCTCGCCGCGACCCAGAACGAAAAGGACGCGGCGAAATGGACGCCCGCCTACGCGAATCTGGTCTGGCGGCTCACGCCGGCGGATGCGGTTGCCGCCTTTGCGGCGCGCGCCGGTTCAACCCAGCTCACGGAAACCGAGCGGCTTGCGGCGACGACGGCCCTCGGATTCATCCCGACGCGCGACGCGGCCAACGCGTTGCTCGACCTCGCGCAGAAAGGCAGCGGCCAGGTGAAGAGCCACGCGTTCTGGTGGATCTTGAACTACAAGGATTCCCGCTGGAAGGAGCTCAACCTGAATGCGACGCTCAAGGAACGCGGACTCTACGATCCCGACGCCGTCACCGTTGCAGCGAGCGTCGTGCCGGTGCCGGAACCTTCGAAACTTCCCCCCGTCGCGGAAATCGTCGCCCTGCGCGGCGACGCCACTCGTGGCGCTTCGCTGGCACAGGCCTGTCTTCTCTGCCATCGCATCGGCGACAAGGGCATCGACTACGCTCCGGCACTGACGGGCTTTGCGAGCCGGCAGACGGCGGAGGTTGTCATCAACGCCCTCGTGAATCCGTCCGCCGACATCGCGCATGGTTACGAGGGCAACGAGATCACCTTGAAAGATGGCACGGTCATTCACGGCCTGGCGCTTTCCTCGGGCGATCCGGTGGTCGTGCAGTCGACGGGTGGCTTCACCCAGTTGATTCCGGCGTCGAAGGTCGCGACAAACCGGCCGCTCCGCCGCTCGCTCATGCTCAGCGCCGAGCAGCTGGGATTGAAAGCCCAGGACATCGCCGACATCGCGGCGTGGCTGAAGACGCAGTAAGCGGTCTCTCTTTTATTATTCCGTCATTCTGAGCGTAGCGAAGAATCCAGCAGGAGCTACGAAACGAAATTCCGGCAGCGGATATCCCGTGGATTCTTCGCTGCGGTCAGAATGACAAACGGAGAAACCGCCTCAAAGCTGCTCTCCCCGTTGCTGCGGTCCCGCCCTACCCCCTGGCCGCTTCGAGTTCCTCCCAGCGCGCGAAGGCGGTGGCGTGCTCGCGTTCGATCGCATCGAGCCGCGCCTTCACCTTCGTGAACGAGGCGGGTTCGCTTTTGTAGAATGCAGGATCTCCCAGCTTGGACGTAAGCTCAGCCTGCTCCTTCTCGAGCGTTTCGATCTGCTTGGGCAGGGTTTCCAGTTCGCGCTGCTCCTTGTTCGTGAGCTTGCGGCGACTCGGTGACTCGGACGACTTCGCGGCGACTGGCGTATTTTTCGCCGCTTCAATCTTCGCGGCGGCAGCGGCGGCTTTCTTTTCCTTCTCGCGCAGCCAGTCGGCGTAACCGCCCACATAGTCTCCGATGCGGCCTTCGCCTTCGAAAACCAGGGTGCTGGTGACGACGTTGTCCAAAAATTCGCGGTCGTGGCTCACGATCAGCAGGGTCCCCTGGTATTCCACGAGCAGGTCTTCGAGCAGGTCGAGCGTCTCGGCATCGAGATCGTTCGTCGGTTCGTCCATGACGAGGACATTCGCCGGCTTCGTGAAGAGGCGCGCGAGCAGCAACCGGTTGCGCTCCCCGCCGGAAAGCACGCGCGCGGGTGTGCGGGCGCGGTCGGGAGTGAAGAGAAAATCCTGAAGATAACTGATCACATGGCGCGAACGGCCGTCGACGCTGACACTGGAGTTACCGCCGTTGATGTTGTCGGCGACGGTCTTGTTGTCGTCGATCTGGTCGCGCATCTGGTCGAAGTAAACCACCTCGAGATTCGTGCCGTGCTTGATCATCCCGCTCGTGGGAGCGAGCTGGCCGAGGAGAATCTTGATGAGCGTGGTCTTGCCCGCGCCGTTGGGGCCGATGAGGCCGATCTTGTCGCCGCGAATGATCGTCGTGGTGAAATCCTTCACGAGCAGGCGGCCGTCCGGATAGGCGAAGGCCATGTTTTCGGTCTCGATCACCTTCACGCCGGAGCGCTCGGCCTCGGCGAGTTTCAGGGTGACGTTGCCGACGCGTTCGCGGCGGGCGCGACGCTCGCTGCGCATCTCCATGAGCTGGTTGATGCGCGCGGTCGCACGGGAGCGCTGGGCCCTCACGCCGCGGCGGATCCACTCCTCCTCCTGCGCGAGTTTTTTGTCGAAGAGCGCGCGGTTGCGCTCCTCGGCCTCGAGCACCTCCTGTTTGCGGACGAGATAGGTGTCGTAGTCACAGGCCCAGCTCACGAACCGGCCGCGATCGAGTTCGACGATGCGGGTGGCGAGCCGTTTCAGAAAAGCCCGGTCGTGCGTAACGAAGAAGAGCGAAAGCTTTTCGGTGAGCAGGAATTCCTCGAGCCACAGGATCGAATCGATGTCGAGGTGGTTGGTCGGCTCGTCGAGCAGCAGCAGATCGGGCTGCCCGGCCAGGGCGCGGGCGAGCAGCGCGCGGCGTTTCAATCCGCCGGACAGCGCGGTGAACTCGGTGTGCGACGGAAGCTGCAGCCGCTCGATGAGGTTTTCGACGCGGACGTCGCGTTCCCATTCCTCCTCGTGATCGTGCGGCGGGCGCAGCCCGCTGAAAACGAGATCGTGCACGGTGCCGCGGATATCGGCGGGGACCTCCTGGGTCAGCCGGGTGTAAACTGCGCCGGCCGGACGTGAGATATCTCCCTTATCCGGCTGCATTTCGCCGGCGATGACGCGCATCAGCGTGGATTTCCCCGCGCCATTTCGGCCGACGAGGCAGACGCGTTCGCCGGGATCGATCTGGAAATTGATCTTCTCGAGGATCGCGGGACCACCGAAGCTGAGGCTGACGTCGAGCAGGTTGAGCAAAGCCATAAAAGAACCAACGTGAACGCCGCCCCGGCGCGGTGCAACCTCCGTGAAATTTGCCCGCCGCAAGGGCCGGGCGCGCTTTTCGCCTCTGAAATTCTACTCGGAGACCCCGCCAGCCAGCGCACCCGCGATCTGATCCACCACTTGGGCGCGGACCACGGTGAGCATGCTCTTCAAGCTGATTTCCATGGCGGTGAGCGCGCCTTCATGCGTGCGAAAGACCAACAAAGCCCCATCGATCTGGTCCAGGATTTCGTTCAGCTCTTTCTTACTCATGTGGAGGGTTTCAAAGGAAATGCGGGGTGTACCTCCTACAGCCGGGGAACCGCTGGGAAGAAAATGGTTAGAGCTAAGTGGCGAAAATACTTTGGCGAACAGGTTCATTCGGCTCGCGGCTAATTTCAGGGTTTCTCCTAGGCCTAATCGTCGGTTCAGAGGTGGTGGTCTCCACAGACCGTTTTTTCCCGGCGGAGTGCTTCCGTGGGAGGAGAAATTTCTTTCGTTCGCCCTCCGAAAAAATTTTCGCAAGGCGGTAAACAAATCATGAAATCTAGCTCTCGGCCCGTTAATTTCGGTCCGCCGCTTGTCTGCGGCATTTCCGTTCCGAAACTACGGCATGGGCTCAAAAGAGGAACTGGTCGCAGACCTGAAGCGGAAGATCCATGCGATCGAAGTCAGTGAGGCGGAGAACGCCGTCTTCCAATTCGTCACCCTCGGCATGGAGCAGATGAACCTCGCCAGCATCCGGGTGTTTCGCGCTGAAATCGCCCGTCATCCGGACATGGAGAAGCTGCTCACCCTGATCGACGGTCACCTGGCGTTGCGCGAAATCCTCGGCAACGCGCGGAACTGAGCGGTTTCGCACGCGGGAGCGGCGAAACCTGCATTCGGGGAGGAAAGCCGACCTGATTTGGTGCCCGGGACAGGACTCGAACCTGCACGCCTTACGGCACACGCCCCTCAAACGTGTGTGTCTACCAATTCCACCACCCGGGCAGTTGGGAAGCGAGGAACGCGCACTAAGATGAATCCATTTCGGGTTGTCCAGCCCTGAAATGGCCGGGAAAAAATTGGGCTTTGACGCTCCTCGCCGCGTCGCAAAACCTCCGCCACTTGCCCCGGCCATGAAACACGACGAGATCAGCGCCGCCCTCCTCGCCTCCTACGAAACCGATGGCGGCATCAATCATTTGGACGGGGTCAACCTGCCGTCGCAGGGGTCGGTGAACGCGCTGGCGAGCGACTTCATGCATTTGCTGTTTCCCGGCTACTTCGAGGAAACGCGGATCGCCAAGAAAGACGTGCCAGCCCTCGTTTCGCGATTGCTCGTGAGCATCGAGCAAAGACTCGTGGCCGAGGTGGAGAAAAGCCTGCGCTTTGCGAAGCATCCTTCGCCGACGGAGCGGGCAACGGCCGTCACGTCGAAGCTCCTCGAGCAGTTTCCCGCCATCCGGAAAGTTTTGCAGACCGACGTCGCCGCCGCCTATGCCGGCGATCCGTCGACGCGCAGCGTGGAAGAGATCATCCTCGCCTACCCGTGCGTCCTCGTGATCTCGCTGCAACGCGTGGCCCATGTGCTCTACCACCTCGAGGTGCCGCTGCTGCCGCGCATGATCACGGAATACGCCCACGAACGCACGGGCACGGACATCCATCCGGGTGCGCGCATCGGCACGCACTTCTTCATCGATCACTGCACCGGCGTCGTGATCGGCGAGACCGCGGTGATCGGCGATCACGTGAAACTTTACCAGGGGGTGACCCTCGGCGCGAAATCCTTCGAGCTCGACCAGGCCGGCAATCCGGTGAAGGGCGTGAAACGCCATCCCAACATCGGCGACCACGTCACCATCTACGCGCACGCCACCATCCTCGGTGGCGACACGTACATCGGCGCGCACTCGGTGATCGGCGGCAATGTCTGGCTCCTCGAGTCCGTCCCCCAAAACAGCATCGCCTATTACAAAGGCGACGACCTCGTCATCCGCGCGCGGCAGAAAAAAGAAGCCATGGTCGCGGAGGCGGGCGATTGGATGATTTAGGGATGGTCGATCGGCGGAAACCGTCGGTTAGATTAACCAGCCTTTTTTTGTCATTCTGAGCGTAGCGAAGAATCCAATGGGATGATCGCGCCACAAAAGGGCTTGCAGCTCCTGCTGGATTCTTCGCTGCACTCAGAATGACAAGGCGGAGGTGGACATTGGGGAGATCAGATCCGCTGCCGCTCTGCCAGCGCCCGCGCCACCTCGGCGGCAAAAAACGGTCCGCGGTAAATCATTCCGGTATAAATCTGCACGAGCGTCGCGCCGGCATCGAGTTTCTCGCCGGCGCTCTCCGCATCCGTGATCCCGCCCACCCCGATGATGGGCAGCCGGCCACCGGTCAGCCGCGCGATGTAGTTGATGATCTCGGTCGAGCGACGGCGGACGGGCGCGCCGCTCAATCCACCCGCCTGGTTGACGTCGGCAAAAAAACCCGGCCGGGCCAGCGTGGTGTTGGTGGCGATGATTCCGTCGAGGGAGAACTCCGCGATCACACCCAGCACCGCGTCGATCTGGGAAAACGTGAGGTCGGGCGCGATCTTCAGCAGCAGGGGCACGCGGGATTTTCCCGGCTGGGCGGCGCGTTCGCGATTCGCCGCGGTTACCGCGCCGAGGAGTTCGCGCAGCCGGTCCTCATCCTGCAGCTCGCGCAGGTTCGGGGTGTTGGGACTCGAGACGTTCAGGACCAAGTAGTCCGCGTGATCCGCCAGGACTCGAAAGCTGGCGAGGTAGTCGGCGGTCGCGAACTTCAGCTCCGTGACCTTCGATTTTCCCAAGTTGATACCGAGAGGGATCCGCCGCTTGTCCGAGGGCGGCTGGCGCGAGAGCCGCTCCGCCACCGCCTCGGCGCCGTCGTTGTTGAAACCCATGCGATTGATCACCGCCTCCTGGGCCGGATAACGAAACATCCGCGGCTGCGGGTTTCCGTCCTGCGCATGTGCCGTGACCGTCCCGATCTCCACGTGCCCGAACCCGAGCGCCGCGGCGGCCGGCCAGGCCCGCGCGTTTTTGTCGAATCCGGCGGCAAGCCCCACCGCGTTGGAGAATTTCAAGCCGAATGCCTCGATCGGCCGCGTGAGCCGCGACGGCAGACGCGTCTGTGCCTCCAGCATCCGGCAGAGCAGCGGAAACGCCGCGAGAAATGCCAGCGCATCGACCCCCACTTCGTGCGCGCGCTCCGAGTCCATGCGGAAAAGTCTGGGCCGAACCAGCCTGTCATAGAAAAAACCCATGGCGCGGCAGCGTGAAATCGGCTGGCGCAAAGGCAAGTGCGCCCTTGTCGAAACCCGTTTTCATGCAAGTTTTTTCGCGGCGAAACCGACTGAAGATTCGCCGGTCTGCAGCGTCGCGGTTTTGTGCTTGTTTTTTAAACCTTCGCTCGCACGCTGCGAAAAAATCTCACTCACCCTCATGGCAAAAGCTACTTCTACTCTCGACTGGTGCATCGTGCGCCTCGGTGAGGATCACAACTGGTGGGTCGCTGAAACGAGCGATCCCGTTCGCTGGGACGTCGATGGTCTCAGCATTGTCGATCCGCGCCAGATGACCCACCTCGTCGAACTCGTGGAAGCACTCCGCGACTACGGTTTCGACCAGGACATCTTCGAGGCCGCGTTCATTCTCTTCCGCATCGACAAGGATCTCGGCAACGCCAAGGTCCGCCTCAAACGCGTCAAGGAATCGCTTTTCGACTCCGAGGAAAAACTTTTCGCGCTGGCCGACGTGCTCGACGAGGAGAACGGCCCCTACGCCGACCTCCTCGACCATCTCACCCGCTGCCGCGTGAAGATGTTGAACGATCTCTTCAACTTCGAGGCCAAGCTTTCGGTCGACGAGGTCGAGGACGAGATCCGCGAGGACCAGAACACCCATTTCATCGAGGGCAAGGCGGTGCATACCTTCGAAGAGCTCACCGCGATCCTCGACTACATGCCGGCCGGCTACGACGGCGATGAAGAGGCCCCCGCCAAGGGCATCGAGGACGAGGAAGACGATGACCTGCCGGAACTCGACGCCGCCGAGGAGGAAAAACTCAAGAACGACGATTCGTTGAAGTGGGACGAAGACGACGACAAGGGCGACGACGACGACGAAAAGAAAAAGAAGGACGACGACGACGAGGACGAAGACTCCGACGACGACGACGAGCCCAAGGCCAAAGACGACGACGAGGACGAAAAGCCCAAGAAGAAAGCCAAGGGCAAACGATAATCCCTTTCAGCCAAAGCGGCGCTCTCATGAGCGCCGCTTTTTTTGTGCCCGGCGGTTCGACTGTAGGAGCGGCTTTACGCCGCGACCTCAGGACACCCGCAAAGCGGTCGCGGCATAAAGCCGCTCCTACAACTACGATCGACCCAACTCCGCGGCCATGTCCTTCGCAAAATACGTCAGGATCATGTCGGCCCCCGCACGCTTGATCGCCAGCAGGGATTCGTGCCGGCATTTCGCGAGATCGAGCCAGCCGAGCTGCGCCGCCGCGTGGATTTGCGCGTATTCCCCCGAAACCTGGTAGGCGGCGACGGGTTTCTTGGTCGCGTTGCGCACCTCGCGGATGATGTCGAGATACGGGCCCGCCGGTTTGACCATGACAATGTCGGCGCCTTCCGCGGCATCGAGGGTCGCCTCGACCAGCGCTTCGCGCCGGTTCGCCGGATTCAATTGATAGGTCGCCTTGCTGAGCAAATTCGTGCCCGCCGCCTGCGCGCTGCCGACCGCATCGCGAAACGGACCGTAGTAAGCCGAGGCAAATTTCGCGGAATAGGCCATGATTCCCGTCCCGGTAAAGCCCGCTTCGTCGAGTGCCCGCCGGATTGCGCCAACGCGGCCGTCCATCATGTCGCTCGGCGCCACGAGATCGACGCCGGCGCGCGCATGCAGCACAGCCATCTTCGCGAGGATCTCCACGGTGCGGTCGTTCTCGACGTCGTCGCGCGCCGCGTTGAGCACGCCGTCGTGTCCATGCGAGGTGTAAGGATCGAGCGCGATGTCGGTCATCACAGTCAACGCCGGCACCGCCCGCTTGATCGCCCGCACGGCGCGCAAGACCAGCGTATCCTCGTTCAGGGCGTCCGTGCCCTCGTCGTTCTTCAGTCTGGCGTCGAGTTTGGGAAACAACGCCACCGCCATGACCCCCAGTTTCGCGAGCACACGGCACTCCCTCACCAAGTCGGCCACGTTAAAGCGCTGCACGCCCGGCATCGACGCGATGGATTCGGGTTTTCCCTTCCCCTCGACCACGAACAGCGGGGCGATGAAATCCGCGGGGCGCAGCACCGTTTCCTGCACGAGCGTCCGAAGGCTGGCGGTGCGGCGGAGACGGCGGGGGCGCTGGGGCAGATCGAGCTTGAAGGGATCGGGCATGGGGCGCGGAAAGAAGGCACGGAGTTAACCGCTAATCCCCGCTAATTCACGCTAATCTTCAAAAAAGATATGGAAAGACCCCGGCGAATTAGCGCCAATAAGCGAAGCCTTGTGCGCCGCCGGTGCATGAGCGTTCCAAAACCCGGTTCATGCCCATCCGCCTCCACGACTCCCTCGCCCGCGAAATTCGCGAACTGAAGCCCTCGCACGCCGACGGTGTCCTCCGTTTCTACAACTGCGGGCCGACGGTCTATGCGCCCGCCCACATCGGCAATTTCCGCACGTTCGTCGTCAACGATGTCCTCCGCCGGCTGCTCGAGCTGGAGTTTGGCAAGGACAAGGTGAAGCACGTCCGCAACCTCACCGATGTCGACGACCGCACCATCGGGCAGACGCAGAAGGAAAAACGGCCGCTCGGCGAAATCACGAAGAAGTGGACGGATAAGTTTCACGCCGACTGCGACGCGTTGAACTGCCTGCGTCCCCACGTCGAGCCGACCGCGACCGGCCACATCCGCGAGCAGGTCGACATGATCGAGTGCCTGATGAAGAAGGGAAACGCCTACCGCGCGGCGGATGGCTCCGTGTATTTCAAGATCGAGTCGTTTCCCGGCTACGGCGCGCTCTCGCGCATCAAGGAGCGGGAACTGAAAATCACCAACGCGGTCGCCGACGCCGATCACAAGGATTCCGTTTCGGACTTTGCGCTCTGGAAAGCCTACAAGCCGGAGGAGGACGGCGACGTGAAGTGGCCCGGCCCGAGCGGCGCGAGCGAGGGACGTCCCGGCTGGCACATCGAGTGCAGCGCGATGATCAAAAAACATCTGGGCGAAACGATCGACCTTCACACCGGCGGCGTGGACCTGCTCTTTCCTCACCACGAAAACGAGATCGCGCAAAGCCAGTGCTGCAACGGCACGACCTTTGCGCGGCATTGGTATCACAGCGAACACCTGCTCGTCGAAGGCACGACGATGAGCAAGAGCAAGGGCAACTACTACACGTTGTCCGACCTTGTCGAAAAAGGTTACTCGCCGATGGCGGTGCGTTACGCGCTCTTGAGCGGGCATCCACGGAAACAGCTGAATTTCATGCTGGACTCGCTGCGCGCCGCCGAAAGCGCGCTCGCGACCCTGCACGCGTATCGCGCGACGCTCCACGAAGGCGGCGTGACGGCAAACACGTTCGGGCCGGTCCTCGCCGCGCTGCAGGACGATCTCAATTTTCCCGCGGCGCTCGGTGCGCTGTTCACGATCGTGAACCGCCGCGACGGCGAGCCGGATGCCGCCTCGTTCGACCGCGTGATGTTCGCGCTCGGAATCAAGCTCGAGGCCGTGATCGCGCCGAAAGCCGAGATCCCATCCAACATCACCGCCCTCGCCGAAAAACGCTGGGCGGCCAAACAAGCCAAGGACTTCGCCAGCGCCGATGCGATGCGCAGGGAAATCGCCGCCGCCGGCTGGTCGATGCTCGACCGCAAGGACGGCTACTCGCTCGAACCACTCAAAAAATAATACCTCGATCCATTCGCCACAGAAAACACAGAGCTCCGACACAGAGTTCACAGAGCACAAACCAACCAATCATGAATTCCGATCTCTGTGGCCTCTGTGTCCGCGCTCTGTGTCCTCTGTGACCCACGCCTAGTCTTTCCTTCTCTCCCTTTCCGCCATGTCCATGTCTCCCCTCGAAGAACTCCGTCATTCGGCGTCGCATATTCTCGCGACCGCCATCCTGCGCATCTTTCCCGATGCGAAGCTCGATATCGGGCCGCCGACGGACACGGGTTTCTACTACGACATCGACCTCGACCATAAACTCACTGCCGACGACCTCACGAAGATCGAAGCGGAGATGAAAAAGGTGGCGGACGAGAACCAGCCGTTTCTCCGCAAGGAAGTTTCCCGCGAAGAAGCCGTCGAGATCATCAAGTCGCGCGGCCAGGAGCGCTACAAACTCGGCCGGCTCGCGGACATTCCCGAGGGCGAAAAGATTTCGTTCTACCAGAATGGCGAGTTCATGGATCTCTGCGCCGGCACGCACGTGCGCTATTCGTCGAAACTGAAGGCGTTCAAGCTGCTCTCGATCGCCGGCGCCTATCATCGCGGCGACGAGAAGAACAAGCAGCTCCAGCGCATCTACGGCACCGCGTTCCCCTCGAAGGAGGAACTCGCGCTGCATCTCGAACGCCTCGAACAGGCAAAAGCGCGCGATCACCGCAAACTCGGCAAGGACCTGAAGCTTTTCGTGATCGACGAAGACGTCGGCCAGGGTCTCATCCTCTGGACGCCGAACGGCTCGATCATCCGGCAGGAATTGCAGGACTTCATCGGCGGCGAGCTGCGCAAGCAGGGCTACTCGCAGGTCTTCACGCCGCACATCGGCAAGCTCGAGCTCTACAAGACCTCCGGCCACTTCCCTTATTATAAAGAGTCGCAGTTCACGCCGGTGATCGAAAACGAGTCGCTCGCGAAGGTCCTCGGCGAGGGCTGCGCGTGTGGCGATGTGTTCGCCCGCCTCGAAGCCGTGTCGGCCCGGCTCGCCTCGCAGGTCAACCAGCGCACCGGCAAGGAGACGATCACGCCCGACCGCGTGATGCCCGACGACAAGCTCCTCGACGGCTTCATGCTGAAGCCGATGAACTGCCCGCATCACATCAAGATCTTCGCCTCGCAGCCGCACTCCTATCGCGACCTGCCGGTGCGGCTCGCGGAGTTCGGGACCGTTTACCGCTGGGAACAGTCCGGCGAGCTCAACGGCATGACGCGCGTCCGCGGCTTCACCCAGGACGACGCCCATCTCTTCTGCACCGAGGAACAGGTGGCGAAGGAAGTCCTCGGCTGTCTCGCGCTCGTGAAGATCGTGCTCACGACGCTCGGCATGGCCGACTACCGCGTGCGCGTCGGGCTCCGCGATCCCGACTCTAATAAGTATACGGGCGAGGCCGCGAACTGGGACAAGGCCGAGGCGGCGTGTCGCGAAGCGGCCAAAACCCTCGGCGTTCCCTTCACCGAGGAGCCCGGCGAGGCCGCGTTCTACGGACCGAAGATCGATTTCGTCATCAAGGATGTGATCGGCCGCGAGTGGCAGCTCGGCACCGTGCAGGTGGACTACAACCTCCCCGTGCGCTTCGACCTGAGTTACATCGGCGCCGACAACCAGCCGCACCGCCCCGTGATGATTCATCGCGCACCGTTCGGTTCGATGGAGCGTTTCTGCGGCGTGCTCATCGAGCACTTCGGCGGGGATTTCCCGGTCTGGCTCGCGCCCGAGCAGGTCCGCTTGGTTCCGATCAGCGACAAAGTAAACGAGTATGGCACCGGCCTGCTCGCCCAGCTCCGGGCCGCGGGCGTCCGCGCGACCCTCGATGAACACAGCGACAAGCTCGGCGCGAAAATCCGCCGGGCCGAAATCGACAAGGTCCCCCACGTCCTCGTGCTCGGGGCCAAGGAGGCGGAAGCCCAGAGCGTGTCCGTGCGCACCCGTGCGCGCGGCGACGAAGGCGTGCAACCCTTCGCGCAATACCTTGAAAAACTAAAGACCGAGATCGCGACCCGCGCGCTGCCGGAAAAGAAAAAGACCTAAGCATCGGCCGCCGCCCCGGTCCCGTTTCGGCGGCGCACCGGCGGCAACGCCGGAGGATGACGGCAGGTCGATCGGTTCGCAGGCGATTGAACCTTCGGTCGCGCCCACCATGTCCGCCAAAGCCACGCTCCAGGATATCGCTGACCGCATCGGCGTGCACCGCTCGACGGTCTCGCTCGCGCTCCGGGATCATCCCCGGATTTCGCTGGAAGTCCGGCGCAAGGTGCAGGCGGCGGCGCGGCGCCTTGGCTACCGGATCAATCCGCTGATCTCGGCGCTGATGAAATCGCGGCGCAGCCGCCGCCCCGTCAAGAATCTCGCGCTGGCCTTCGTGACGAATTATCCCACGCGTTTCGGCTGGAAACCGGAGCATCACGACCGGCCCGATTACTTCCCGGGTGCTTCGGATCGCGCGCGCGATTTCGGTTACCGGCTGGAGCATTTCTGGCTCGGGGAACCGGGCATGACGCCCCGCCGGTTTTGCGACATGCTCAGCGAGGGCGAGATTCACGGTCTGATCGTCGGCCGGTTGCCGCCGTCCCAAACCACGCTCGACCTGGCGTGGGAGCGGTTTTCCTGCGTGGCGCTCGGGATGACCCTGCAAAAACCCCGGCTGCACCACGTGACGGAAAACCATTTCGACACGATCTGCCAGGCGATGCAGCAATGCCGGCTTCGCGGCTACCGGCGGGTGGGACTGGTTTTTTCCGAGGCGGACGACAGCCCGCGCGTCGGCGACCGCTGGCTCGCCGCCTACCTGCACCAGCAAATGCGCTTCCCTCCCGCGGACCGGATCGCGTTTTGTCCGCGGATTCCGGCCGACGAAACCGGTTTTGCCACGTGGCTTGAGGAAACGCGTCCGGATGCAATCATCGCCACCCATGCGAAGCCGGTCCTCGCCTGGCTGGACAAGCTGGGGAAGAACGTCCCCGGAGACGTGGGCCTGGTAAACCTCGATCATCGCACCGATTCGGGCTGCGCGCATGTTCACTATGATGCCGCGAAAATCGGTGCGCTCGCGGTGGAGATGCTCGTCGGTCTGATGCACCGCAATGAAACCGGGGTGCCGGACGATCAGCACGAGATCTTGATGACCGGCGTCTGGCGGGATGATCAAACGCTGCCGGATCGTACGACGGCTTGAAGCCTTCCTTCGGGACCAGCCACGCGGGGGAATGACCTCCCGGCTTCCGGTCCGTGTGCGCAACAATGAGCGCATTGTTGGGATTGCTGCGTCGAGGGGTCCTCTCCGAAGGTTTTCCAGACTTATCCGGCACCCTTTCCCCGCGCCACGTTTTGCCCGTTTTCGTCCGTTGGTTCGAAATTCACCGTGCCTGTCAAGTCGTCAAAAATTGCGGTCGTGTCGTCAGCTCAATCGTTCCCCTTTTCCCCATCCCCATTGAACGCGTCCACCTCTGAGACGCACGCCGGCCGGACCGCGTCGCTCCGGCTGCACCCCACCCTTTCCCTACCATAAAGCCTGCAGAGCAACACAGACTGGATTGTCTCCCATGAAACCACACCAAAACCAACCCGCCCGATCGCGCCTCCCGTTACTCGCCTCCGCTGGCCTGTTTCTGCTGAGCAGCGCGTTGCTTCAAGCCCAGCTGACCGCGCCAGATGCGGCCACCCTGGCGAAATACGATACGAATAAGAACGGCCGTCTCGATGCCGACGAAACCGCCGCGATGGATGCCGCGCAAAAAAGCGCCGCCACGGCTGCTGCCGGCGCTGCGGCAACCAATGGAGCCTCCTCCGCATCGGGAGAAGCCGTCATGCTTTCGCCGTTTGAAGTGGTCTCCGACGCCAACGGCTACTATCAGGCGAACAGCATCTCCGGCACGCGCCTGAACTCGAAAATCGAAGACATCGGCCAGTCGATCACGGTGATGACGAAGGAGCAGATGCGGGACTTCGCGATGCTCGATATCAATGACGTGTTCGATTACATGGCGAGCACCGAGGGCATCGGCTCCTACTCGCAGTTCGACACGGACCGCACGGGCGCCGTGGTCGACCAAGTGAGCCTCAATCCGAACAACGCCAACCGCGTTCGCAGCATTGGCAACGCCAACATCGCCTTCAACAACATCCAGACCTCGGGTCGCGTGCCCGTTGACCCGCTCTGGATGGATTCGCTCGAACTGAGCCGCGGACCGAACGCCAACATCTTCGGTCTGGGCCTTGCCTCCGGCACGGTGAACCAGGTGCCTGCCACCGCCAACACCGGCCGTGACTTCTCCCGGGTGGAAATTCGTGGCGACAGCTACGACGGCTGGCGCGTCTCGTTCGACGCGAATCGGGTGCTGATCAAGAACAAGCTGGCGGTGCGCGCGAGCTACGCGAATCAGCACACCGGCTTCGTCCGCAAGCCCTCGGGCGAAGATTCCCGCCGGCTCAGTGCGCAGCTCAAGTACCGGCCGTTCCAAAACACGACGCTGGCGCTCTCCTGGTATAACTACAAAAACGCGTCCGTCCGGCCGAACTTCACGACCCCGCGCGACTATTACACGGATTGGTTCCGGCTCGGGCAACCGGGTTGGAATCCCGTCACCCGCCTGGTCACCCTCGCCGACGGACGGGTCATGGGCCTTGGCAATGTCGTCGGCTCCACCACGCCGTATACCGCCACCCCGAGCTTCTACGCCGGCGCTGACAGTCGTTCGCCCTTCCAGATCGGCGCCCCGGGCGAAGCCCCTTATTGGACCATGGCGCGATATACTTCCAATCCTGCCACCCCTGCCGGGAATAATTTTTCAGTGGAAGACCCCTTTGCGTCCGCGTCCGCAGGCATCGGACTTCAGGCCATGGGCCCGTCGGAAACCTACACCGCCACGCAACAGCCGCTCTACAATACCGTGGCACGCCCCATTAATAACAAGGCGATCTACGACTATTCCAAAATCAACCTGGCGGGCAACGGCAAGGCTTGGGACGACGTCGATACCTACATGGCCCAGCTCGACCAGATCATCATCAACACCCGCAAGCAGACCTTGGCTGCCCAACTCACCTACATGCGTGAGGACTCCAAGCGACTGGAAAACCAGCCTTTCGGCCCCGCGAGCGTGAACAGCAATGTCGGCCAGCTTCAGGTCGACGTGAACCAGGTTTATTTGGACGGAACCCCCAACCCCTACTTCGGCCGGCCCTACCTGAAGAGCAGTGAGCCCTTCCTGCGGAACAAGCCCTTGCTGTGGGAAACCTCCCGGGCTCAGGCCGCCTATCGGATCGATTTCACCCAGGACAAGGGGTTGACCAAGTGGCTCGGCAGCCAGCAGCTCCTTGGCTATTACGAGTACAAGGATCAGAAGAACTTCAATTACAACTATCGGCACACCGCGCTGGGCATGGACAAGGCTTGGATGCAAAAATATGCCGGCAGGGTGTTGGCCACCCAAACGGTGACAAACGTCGATCCCAAGTATCTCATCCCTAGCCTCACTGCTGGCGGAGCACCTACTGCCTCCAACAACTATGCCCGACTCGCCGAACAATACTATGTCGGCAGCACCCCCGGCGGCCCTGTTCAATACGCCCCGAGCCTTTTCCCAGAAAACGCCAGTGTTGCTTATGTCTGGGGTCCCAACTCTGGCTCGATGTTCAAGGATGCTTCTCCCGTCGGCTTCACCCCGGCGCCAGGTGGCGGTCTCCAGAACCTCAATTCAATCGTAAAAACCAAGGGTGGCGTGCTCCAGAGCACCTTCCTCAACAACAAACTGGTGGGCACGTTCGGGATGCGCCAAGACACCGTGAACGACCGCAATTCCCCGCTCGCGACGCTTACTGCGGACGCGCGCGCATATGACTTCGGGCCGTCCGACACTTGGGTCGGGCCCTGGCGTGTGGCGAAAGGCAAGACGAAGTTCACCTCGGTCGTGGCCCGTCCGTTCCAGGACCTCAGGTACTTCCGGTCCGAAGACAAAACCGGCGTCCGCCGGTTCCTGTCCCAAGCCGTCAGCGGCCTCTCCCTCACTTACAACAAAGCGGACAACTTCGTCGCCCAAGGCCCGGCGTTCGACCTGTTCCTCAAACCACTGCCCAACCAGACCGGCACGAGCAAGGAATACGGCTTCTGGTTGACGCTGCTCGATGGAAAACTCTCCGTCCGCTACAATCATTTCGATACCAAGCAGCTTGATCTCCGCAATGGCGACATCAGCACGATGGCCCAGCGCATCCTGCGGTATGAAGGATTTGTCGCGAGCGATTCGTACAACCTGCGCAGCCAGGCTAGCTCATGGCTGCGCGGCGTCGGCACCAACGGAACTGCCACCAACGAGGAGATTGCCGCGGCAATCAAGATGCCCATCGAGCAGTATAACGGGCTGCAGAAAATTGCCGCCAATTCCACCTATGCCGCGGTGAACGATGCGCAGTCCAAGGGCCACGAGCTGGAAATTAACTTCAACCCCAACCGCTATTGGACGGTCAGTGCGTCGGTCACCAAGACGCAGGCGATGAACATCGGGGCAGGCGCGGCGGTGGACGACTACATCGCGGCCCGCATGCCGATCTGGACGACGCTCGAAGACCCGCGCTTCACCCAGACCACGCAAACCATCAACGGTGTGACCACGGCCTATACTCCAACCACCATTCCCACCGGCGCCACCGGCCACTTGCTCTGGTGGAATATCCTCGGTGCGCAATTCAACTCGGCCGCGGGTTACAACGCCACTCAGTCTGCCGCGCTGAACTTCACCGGGAATGTCGATGCGCCAATGTCCGTGTTCCGCGCCCTGATCGGCCGCCCGCTGCCCCAGCAGCGCAAATACTCCGCCAAGTTCAACACGCGGTATAACCTCGCCGGCATCTCCGATAACAAGTTCCTCAAAAACACGAGCGTGGGCGGCTCGGTGCGCTACTCGAGCAAGGGGTCCATCGGATTCTACGGCCTCGGGTATACTCAGGGCATGGACCTCACGCTGCCAGCGAACCGGATCACGCAGCTCGATACGAACCGGCCGATCTACTCGGGCTCCGAAGTGTATGTCGATCTGTTGCTCAGCTATCGGACGAAGCTCTACCGCGACAAGGTCGGGGCGACCTTCCAGCTCAACGTGAAGAACGTGCAGGAAAGCGGTGTCCGCTTGCAGAAAACAGCTGCTTTCTTCGACGGCCGCACCTCCACGTACCGCATCGTCGACCCGCGACAGTTCATCCTCACGGCCTCGTTCGACTTGTAACTCGCGCCGTCAACCAACCGGCTCCTTTCAACGCCGCCACTCTCGCGAGTGGCGGCGTTTTTTTTAAGGCAGCGCGGGGATAAAACGAATTGCCCGCGCGCCACCCGGGCGACACCTAGAGTGCACTGATGAAGCGTTCCGCCCGCGCTCCCCTATCCGACGCTCCTGCCCCGGCGCCAAACGCAAGGCGATCTTCCGCGGCGGTGATGTTCGCCGTGTTTTTCGTCACCGCCCTCGTCGCCTACTTCCCGGCACTCACGGGTGACTTTCTTTGGGACGACGCGGGGCATGTCACGAATCCCGCGCTCCAATCGTGGACCGGGCTCGCGCGGATCTGGTTCGAGCCTGGCACGACCCAGCAATATTACCCGCTCCTGCATTCGGCGTTTTGGTTGGAACATCAGATATGGGGCGAATCCACGACCGGCTACCACCTCATCAACCTTCTGCAGCACACCCTCGCCGCGACTTTGTTCGGCGTGCTGCTCCGGCGGTTGAACGTACCGGGAGCATGGTTCGCGGCCTGGTTGTTTTTGCTGCATCCGGTCTGCGTCGAATCGGTGGCGTGGATCTGCGAACAGAAGAACACGCTCTCGCTCGTGCTCTACCTCTGCGCCGCGCTGGCCTACCTGCGTTTCGATGTGGGGCGCTCACCGGGCCGGTATGCGCTCGCCCTCTTCCTTTTCGTCGGCGCGCTCCTCACAAAAACCGTCACGGCCTCGCTGCCCGCCGCTTTGCTGGTCGTCTTCTGGTGGCAGCGCGTACGCCTCGACTGGCGCCGTGATATCGTGCCGCTGCTTCCGTGGTTCGCCTTGGGTGCGGGAGGCGGTCTGTTCACGGCCCATTTCGAACGCGTGCTCATTGGCGCGCAGGGCGCCGATTTCAGTCTTGGCGCGATGGACCGCCTGGCGCTCGCCGGCCGGGTGTTCTGGTTCTATCTCGGAAAACTTCTCTGGCCGGCGGAGCTCATTTTCGTTTATCCGCGCTGGGCCATCGACGCCTCCGTCTGGTGGCAATGGCTTTTCCCCGCCGCCGGGCTCGGGCTCCTGGGCGGGCTGGCTTGGTGGAGCCGGCGCACCCGCGGGCCGCTCGCTGTCGCCCTCTTGTTTGGCGGCTCCCTCTTCCCCGTGCTGGGATTCGTCAACGTTTACCCGTTCGTCTTCTCCTACGTCGCCGACCACTTCCAGTATCTCGCCAGCCTCGCCATTTTCGCCCTGGCCGGCGCCGGCCTCAGCCTGCTGCCATCTCGGACGGGCCTGCTCGGCGCCACCGCACTCGCCGCACTGTTCGCCGTCCTCACCTGGAACCAAGCCGGCATGTATCGCGACAACACGGTGCTCTACGAAACCACCCTGCAGCACAATCCCGACGCCTGGCTGGCCCACCACAATCTCGCCATCATCCTGATCGAACGCGGAGATCCCGCCCGTGCGTTGCTCCACACGGAGCGCACCCTGGCGCTCCGGCCGGATTATCCGGAAGCGCTCAGCCAGCGGGGAGACTGCCTCACGCGTCTCGGCCGCGCCAGCGAGGCCATCGCCCCCCTGGAGGGCGCGATCAAGCTCCAGCCAAAATTCGCCGAGGCCCACAACAACCTCGGCGTCGCCCTCATGGCTTTGGGACGCTCGGCGGAAGGTCTCGCCCGGTTTCAAACCGCCGCCGAATTAAACCCGAACTACGGCATGGCGCACCGCAACCTCGGGCTCGCGTTCGCCTCGGCGGGAAAAGTCTCCGAAGCCCTCCCGCACTTCCAACGCGCGGTGGAGCTGCTTCCCTACGACCTCGAGGCGCGGATTCAACTCGCCACCGCCCTGATGACGCTCTCCAAACCCGGCGAGGCCGTTCCCCATCTCAAGGCCGCGCTGGAACTCGATCCCGACTCGGCCGCAGCTCATTACCGGCTGGCGCTGGCCCTTAACTCCCTGGGACGTCTCACCGAGGCGACCGAACACTACCAGGAAGCCACCCGCCTGGATCCCCGCCTCGGTCGCTAATCGGCAGCCGCGACACTCGGCCGCTCTTCACCCGTCGCGTCGCGGGAGCATGGGCGCACCATTCCTGTTACGTTTTTTGCTTTGAACCGTCCTACCGCGGGAATAGGACACGTGTTCTCGCGCCCCCCCCGCGAAGTCAGGTTTACCCACCCAAAAAAATCAGCCGACCGGGCACCCGACGCCCGGCCGCGCTGGACAATCCAGAAACCCGATGCCCCCGCGTCGGCTCACCCGAATGAATCCAAGCAATAAGCCAGTTCCCCCGCTGCGCCGGTTAGTCATCGCGCAAGCTTCCCTGCTCCTGTTGTCCGCACCCCTCGCCTGGTCCCAGGCCACGGCCCCCGATGCCGCGACGCTCGCCAAATACGACACGAATAAAAACGGTCGTCTCGACGCGAGCGAAGTGGCCGCGATGGACGCCGCGCAAAAATCCACGGTCACCCCGGCCACCACAAACGGCAACGGCACCGAAACCAACTCCGACGCGGTGATGCTCACCCCGTTCGAAGTGGTCAGCGACAACAAGGGCTACTACGCCGCGAACACCATGTCCGGCACCCGCTTCAACTCGAAGCTCGAGGACCTGGCGTCGTCCATCACCGTCGTCACGAAGGAGCAGATGCAGGACTTCGCGATGCTCGATATCAACGACCTGTTCCTCTACACCGCGGGCACCGAGGGCTCCGGCACTTACACGGCGCTCAACGTCGACCGCAACGGCAGCGTGAGCGACGACGTGCAGCTCAACCCCACCCAGGCGAATCGCGTTCGCGGCATCGCCTCCGCCAACGTTTCCCTCGGCAACATCGAAACGATGGGCCGCGTTCCCATTGACCCGCTGAACATCGACGGCGTCGAGGTCAGCCGCGGCCCAAACGCGAACGTCTTCGGTCTCGGCAATCCCTCCGGCACGGTCAACCAGGTGCTCGCCACCGCGAACCTGCGCCGCAACCGGTCCAGCGCCACCTTCCGCGTCGACAGCTACGAGGGCTTCCGCACCACGCTCGACATGAACCGCGTCCTTCTGCCCGGCAAACTCGCGATCCGCGCGAGCGGGGGATTCCAGCGCGACGAGTTCATTCGCAAGCCCTCCGGCGTCGATACCGTCCGCTACAACGGCATGGTCAAATACTCGCCGTTCAAATCGACGACGATCAGCGCGACGTACTCGTACTACCGCATGCACGGCAACCGCCCGAACTTCATCCCGCCGCGCGACAGCATCAGCTACTGGATCGCCAGCGGCCGGCCGACCTGGGATCCCGTCGCCCAGATCATCCACGTTAACAACAACACGATCGGCGCCGGCGGCGTTGGGACGACCACCCCGCTCACGACGGCAACCGGCGTTCCGGATTACTTCACCAACACCTTCACCGGCAGCACGCGCAGCTTCGCGTACGTCGATCAAAACGGTTTGGGCTACTGGACCGCGCCGGTCGGAACGCTGAGCACCTCCCCGCTCAACGCCACCCTCGGCACCGCCACCTCGGGCACGACCCGCCTGATGTCGACCACCTCCGCCGCCGGTGTCGCCCTCGGCCGCTTCACCTCCCAGCCGCTCTTCACCACGACGCCCACGGTCAACGACAAAAGCCTCTACGACTGGAGCGACGTGAACATCGCCGCCATCAACCGCGTGATGGACAAGACCGAGACAACGAACTTCCAGATCGACCAGTTCTTCTTCAACACCGAGCGCCAGCAGCTCGTGGGTCAGGTCACGGTCATGCGTGAGGATTCGGAGCGTTACCTCCGCAACCTGATCGGCACCGCAAACGACAACGGCCAGTCGGGCCAGCTCTTCGTGGACATCAACGAGCGGAATCTCGACGGCACCGTGAACCAGTATTTTCTCCGTCCGTTCATCGGCACCGATCAGCCCCGCTCCGAGCTGCAACCCGCGAAGTGGGACACCTACCGCGCCCAGCTCGCCTACAAACTCGACCTCACCCAGGAAAAGAACGCACTGAAGTGGCTCGGGTCGCACCAGATCAGCGGCTACGGCGAATACAAATACCGCCTCAACCGCCGCTACTCCTTCCGCGACGCGATGGTGGACAGCAAGGCCTGGATCCCCGCCGGGGTTTCCCGCGGCAATCAGGGCGCCGTCACCGGCGGCCCCGCCGCCGCCCCGCTCCTCACCCGCTCCTACTTCCGCTACTACGTCGGAGATACGGGCGGCTCCAACATCGACTACGCGCCGACCGAGCTCGCCTACGGCAGCTACAATTATCACTGGGGCACCAGCGCCAACCCGATCAGCGAAGGCACCGCGCTCGGCCAGGTGGCCGTGACCGATGCGACCGGCGCCGGCAACAACGTGAAGACGATCCTCAAAACCATGGGCGGCGTCATCCAGAGTCATTTCCTCAACGACTCGCTCGTGACCACCTTCGGCCTGCGCCAGGACGAACAATACGTGAAGAGCGGCTCGACCCCGCAACGGTTGAACGCGGACGGCATGAGCTTCGACTACGCCTCCCTGAATTCGTGGCGGCTCGGTGACTACACCTTCAACAGCGGCAAAACGAAAACCGCCGGTGCCGTCGCCCGCCCCTTCCGCGATCTCACCTTCGTCAAAAACATGGCGAACGAAAACTCCGGCGCTCCCCGCGTCCTCGGCGGCGCGCTGCGCGGTCTCTTCCTCACGTTGAACAAATCCGACAGCTTCATCCCGCAAAACCCGCGCTCGAACCTCTACTTCGAAGCGCTGCCGAATTCGACCGGCGTGGGCAAGGACTACGGTTTTGGCGTGAACATGTTCGACGGCAAACTCGTGCTCCGCGTAAACCGCTGGGAAACGAAGCAGCTCAACAACCGCGGCGGCGACGCCTCGACCATCGCGCAGCGCGTGCTCCGCATCGACATCGCCTCCACCGCCGCCTTCCTCCTGCACACCCAGGCTCCCCTCTGGATCGCCGCGGAACCCGCCTTCGCCGGCGCCACCCAGGATGCGATCAACCAGGAAGCCGGCCGCCGCATGGGCATCCCGTGGGACGTCCAGACCGAGTACATCAACGCCTTCAACGCGGGCACGATCGCCTCGACCAACGACATCACCGCCAAGGGCACGGAAATCGAATTGAACTTCAACCCGACGAAATTCTGGACCGTCTCGGCCTCGGTCACGGACACGAAGTCCGTGAACACGAATGTATCGAAGGACATCAACAAATGGATCGCCGAGCGCATGCCGGTCTGGACGTCGATCGTGGACACCCGGTTCGCCGCAGACCCGAATCCCGCCCAGCGCCTCTGGTGGACGCACGTCGGTTACGGCGGCTCGCAAACCGCGGCCCAGAACTACACGAGTTTCGTGGAGACGCCGTTCTCCGTCACCAAGCAGCTGGAAGGGAAATCGAATCCCCAGATTCGCCGCTACAACGCGCGCGTCAGCTCGCGTTACAGTCTCGCCGGTCTCACCGAGAACCGACACCTCCGCCCCTTCAGCGTCGGCGGCGCGGTTCGCTGGGAAGACAAGGCGGCGATCGGCTACTACGGAAAACAAACCCTGCCCGCCACGATCACCGAGCTCGACGCGAGCCGCCCGATCTACGACGACGCCAACTATTACTACGACGCGTTCGTCACCTACCGCACCAAGCTGTGGGCGAATAAAATCAACGCGGAGTTCCAGCTCAACGTCCGCAACCTCACCGAAGGCGGGCATCTCCAGCCGATCGGCGCCTTCCCGGATGGAACGCCGCACACCTACCGCATCGTCGACCCGCGACAGTTTATTCTTAGCGCATCGTTCGACTTATAGCGCCGCGTTCCGCGCCACTCATGCCGTCATCCCCAGGATGGCGGCATTTTTTTTGCATGGGTTGATCGACTGTAGCGGCGGTCTATGACCGCCGACGAATACCCGTCGTTTAAAAATGCTCCCCGACGACGGTCATAGACCGCCGCTACAGGTCACTTCGTTCAGCGCGACTGGCGCAACCGCGCCATGAAGCGCGCGACATCCGCCCGCTCCGCCCATCCCGCGGGCGCCACCGAGAGCGCCTGGTTCGCGTCGGCCTGGGCCGCGGCAAGATCGCCCACCGCCAGCGCCGCCTGCGCCCGCAGAAACCAGCCATCCGGATCCTTCGGCGCGTGCTCCACCATCGTCGAAAAATCTTTTCGCGCCTCGGCCCACTGCTGCTGGCTCGCGAACAAAACGCCCCGCTGCTTCGCCGGTCCCGCCGGATTTTGCGCCAGCTTGATCGCGAGCGACAACGCCTCCGCCGCCGCCACCAGATCGCCGCGCTGCATCGCCTGGATGCCCCGCAGTTCATGCAGCTCCGACATCGCCGCAGGCGGCGGGCTGTCGAACACCGCGAGTTCGTGGTACAGGTAATAGATCGGATTGACGCGATCGATCATCACGTGATGCGCCGGCAACAACAGGGCGGCGCAGGCCGACCCGATCGCCACGGCGTTCCAACCCGACTTGAACTCATTCGTCCAGATCGCGCCGAGCACCGCCACCGGCATCACCAGCATCATCGCGCGACTCAAATCCTGCGCTGTGGCGAGTCCAACGCCCACGAGGAGCGTCATGCCCGCGCCGAGTACGGTCGCTGCCAGCGTTCGCCGGCGCCTGAGCACCAGCACGGCCAGCAGGAGATAGATCCAGGCCATCCGCATCCCCGACCACATCCCAAACACGTTCCGCGAGAAGGAGCCCTCGAGCGTCGCAAACTGAGAGAGATACCCGTGGACCGTGGCGTGGTTTCCCGAGCGGGGACCGAGAATTCCCAGCCGCACGCCCGCAAACGCCACCACGAGTCCCGCCGCCACCGCGAAATCGCGCTTCCACGCCGTCGCGGCGACGCGCGGCCCGAGATAAAAAAACCGGCAGATCAGCGCCAGCGGCGCCGCCAGCGCGAAACGTTCATCCACCCACGGCGCCCACAGACAGGCCGCCCACAGCGACCACCGCGACTCGGCAAACGCCACGATCAGCAAACCCAGCACGAGCCACGAATCGAAATAGCCCAGCCAGCTCACCGAGGTGAAAAACCACGAGGTCGCACCCAGGATCACCGCCGCCACGCCACTCGCAAAAAAACCCAGCCCGTTTCGCCGCAGCACCGTGATGATGAATCCCAGCGCCACCACGCATCCGGCATGCGCGAGCCCGAACAACACCGGCACCGGCAAACTCAATGCCCGGCCGATCGCGGGAAACAACAGCCGCCACTGGATCGCTCCGTGCAGCTGGTCCGGAATTTCCGCGCCGAGGTGGTTGACTTGAAAAAGCACCGCGGACGCGCGCCGCACTTCCAGCATCGCGCCGAGCTCCGGCACCCGTGACCAAAGGTCAAACGCCGCCCACGGCGGGCTGAAAAAGAAAATCAGCAGCACAAAACAGCCCGTCGCCAAGAGCCAGCGAAGCGCGATTTCTTTGAGGGGTGTCGCTTGCAAAACGTCCGCCGGTAATGCCGCTCCCGTCGCCCCGCCGCAAGCATGCGCTTCGCTGGCCGCGCATGGGTTTTCTGTAGCGGCGGCCGGTCCATAACCGCCGTCTGGAATCACAGAAGGCGACCGGGATTCGTCTCGTTGTCGCGCCAACCCGAACATGTCACTTAATAAGTGACATGTTCGGGTTGGCGCGAAGCGTCGAAGCCGCGCCGCCGCCACAACGGAGATGGCCGGGCGCCTACCCCTGGACCGCCGGCAGCTCGATCGTAAAAACCGCGCCGCCTTCGGGGCGGTTCGCCACCGAGACCGTCCCTCCATGCGCCTCGACCATCGCCTTCACCACGCTCAAGCCGAGTCCCAGCCCGCGCTGCGAACGACTGTGGTCGCCGCGATAAAGCCGCCGCCAGATTTTCGTTTCGTCACCCGGCGCGATGCCCGGGCCGTTGTCCGACACAACGATGAAGGTCCGCGCTCCGCGCGTTTCCGCCCCGACCCGCACCGCCCCGCCAGCCGGCGTGTACTTCAGCGCATTGTCGACGAGGTTCGCAATCACCTGCCGGAGTCGCGCCGGGTCCGCCCAGGCCGTCGCGCCCGCCGCCGCGCTGAGTTCGAGCTTCGTGTTTTTTTCCTCGGCAATCATGCCGAAGAGATCGCCGACGTTCTTGAACATCGCCCCGAGATCCACGACCTCGCGGTCGAGCCGCAGCACGCCGTTCTCCGCAGCGGAAACATCGAGCAACGCGTCGAGCAGGCGCTTGATCCGGTCGGTCTCCTCGATGCATTCGGCCAGCGCCTGGCGGGCGTTCGGGTCCGGTGTTTGCGGCAGGGCCGCCTCAGCTCCCGCCCGCAGGCGGGTGAGCGGTGTGCGCAAATCGTGCGCGACGTTGTCGAGCGCTTCACGCATTGCCTGCAAGAGATTCCCGTTGCGCTCGAGCAGCGTGTTGAACTGCCGCACGAGATCGCCGATTTCGTCCTCGCGCGTCTTGCCATCCACCCGCGCCGAAAGATCCCCCGTCCGCACAATCCGCCGCGCCGTCGCCGCCACTTCGCGCACGGGCCTCATCGCCCGCCATGAAAGCCATGCCCCGGCGCCCGCGGAGAGCGCCACCGCAAGCGTGCCAACGCCCCACATGATGTTGCGCAGCGGGGCGAGCAATGCGGCGCGGTTGTCCGTGCTGCGCGCCACCTGGAGCAGCGCACCGCTCGCGAGCCGGCGCGTGGCCACGGCCACATCGCGCTGCTCGTCGCGCGGGACGCGGATGGTCTGCGTGCGGCGCGTCCGCCAGGCGCCCCAATCGTCGGGCTCGAGCACACTCGTGTCGGCCTCGATCCAGTTGTCCGGCACCTTCGCAAACGTCACCTCGCCGCCCTGGCCGACGACCCGGATCAGAAGCGACCGGACGTGCGTGATCGCGCGTTCGCTGTCGAGCAGCGAGCGCACGCCCGCGACGCCGGCGTTTTCGAAGGCCGCGGCGTATTCCGCCGCGCGCAGTTCCAGCGCCTCGCGTTCGCGCGCCTCGAGCGTGCGGGCGAGGAACACATAAACGGAAACGAACATCACGGCCGTCGCCGCGCCGAAAAGCGCCGCCTGCCACAGCCCGAGCCGGACCGCGAGGGAACGCCGCAGCGGTACGCGATCAGGGTTTGAGGACATAGCCGACGCCTCGCATTGTCTCGATGCGCGTATGATCCGGATCGATCTTGCCGCGCAACCGGTGCACGAGCACGTCGACGACATTGGTCTCCGGGTCGAAGCTGTAATCCCAGACGTGCTCGAGAATCATCGTCTTCGTCACCGGGCGGCCAACATGGCGCAGCAGAAAAGCGAGGAGGGTGAATTCCTTCGGCTGCAACTCAACCGGCTTGCCCGCCACACGCACCTCGCGCGTCACGAGATCGAGCTCCACATCGCGGGCGGTCAATTTCGTCGCCTCCGGGGTTCGCGTGGAGCGCCGGATCAGCGCCTGCACGCGGGCGAGCAGTTCGGAAAACGCGAACGGCTTCGTCAGATAATCGTCGCCGCCGGCCTCGAGGCCGCTGATGCGGTCGTCGACCGAACCGCGCGCGCTCAGAAAGAGCACCGGGAGTAAATTGTTTTTCGCGCGAATCCGGCGCACCAGGCTGAGGCCGTCGAGGTGCGGCAGCATCACATCGACGATCGCGGCGTCGTAACCGGTCGAGAGCGCGAGGGAGAGGGCCTCGTCGCCATCGCGCGCGACATCCGCGGCGAAACCGTGTTGTTTCAAGCCGCTGGCCACGAAGGAGCCGATCTTGGCATCATCTTCGACGACGAGAATGCGCATGGTGCTCAGTTATCCGAAGTTTTCCGGCGGCGAGAAGTTAAATGCGAGCCGGGAAAAGAAAACCCGCGCACCAGAATCGATGCGCGGGGTTATCCAGTCTACTCCCAGTCCTACACCAAAGGTTTCCGAAGTCGGGCGGGTCTCTGACCCGCCCTGGCTTGGTTTATGTCGCCGGTTTCGTGTTTTCCATTTCGGGTTTTGTTTTCGGAAAGGGCGGGTCGCAGACCCGCCCTACGTCGATCAGCGCTTCGCGGCTGCCGCCTCGGTTTCGTCCACGATCAGGTAGTGCGTACCGCCGCGGCTCCAGAGCTTGAGGCGGGTTTTCCCCGTCTCGGTTTTTTCGGTGAGCTTGATGGCTTCCTCGCTCGTCCGAACGGCTTTGCCATTGATCTCCTGGATCACGTCGCCGGGGTTGAGGCCGGCGGCGGCCGAGGGGGAATCCGGATCGACCTGCGTCACAAGCGCACCGCGGACACTGGCCGGAATGTCGAACTCGCCGCGGGCCGCGGGCGTGAGATCTGTTACCCCCACACCATTGAGCGAACCTTCGTCCTTCGCGGCCGGGCCGCCCGTGCCCGAGAGACGCTGCTCACCGGGCTGATCGCCGACCGTGACTTTGACGGTCTGCTCCTTGCCCTCACGGACCAGCTTGAGATTCGCCTCGGCCCCCGGGCGGACTTCCGCCACGGCGAAGCGCAGGCGCTGGCTGTCAGCGACGGGCTTGCCGTTAACTTCGAGCAGGATGTCACCGGACTGGATGCCGGCTTTGGCGGCGGGGCTGTCTTCGGTCACATCCCGTACCAGGGCACCCTGGGTGTTTTTCCGATTGAAACTTTCGGCGAGCGCCGGCGTGAGATCCTGAATCGACACGCCGAGGAAACCGCGGGTGACTTTGCCGTCCTGCACGATGCTATCCATGACGTAGCGGGCGAGGTCGGCGGGGATTGCGAAGCCGATGCCTTGAAAACCGCCGGTGCGGCTGAGGATGGCGGTGTTGATGCCGATGAGCCGTCCCTGCATGTCGATCAGCGCGCCACCCGAGTTGCCGGGATTGATCGCGGCGTCGGTCTGAATGAAGTCCGCGTAGTCGACACCGAGCGACACGGCGCGGCCCGTCGCGCTCACGATGCCCGTAGTCACGGTCTGGCCGAGGCCAAACGGATTGCCGACCGCGAGAACGCGATCGCCCACCTGGACATCGTTGCTGTCGGCAAACGTGACAGGGGAAAGATTCTTCGCCTCGATCTTGAGGACAGCGACGTCGGTCTTCTCATCGGTGCCCACGACCTTCGCCGTGAGCTCGCGACCGTCGGACAACGTGATCTTCACATTGTCGGCGCCGGCGACGACGTGGTTGTTGGTTAAAATGTAGCCGTCGGAGCTGACAATCACGCCCGAGCCCAGGCCCTGCTGTTGCGGGGGACGCTGCATTCGCCGGTTGGGGGAACCGGGTTCCGCCGGAGGCAGACCGAAGAATTCCCGGAAGCGCGGGTCATCGAAGGGCGAACCGCCGCCGCCACGGGTCATCTCGATTTCCTTGGCCTTTTCACGCGTGACGACCTTTACCACGGCGGGAGCGACCCGCTTGACGATGGGGCTGTAGGAGGAGTCGTTGGTGCGCTGTAACGGCGCGGAGTCGACTTTCACGGTCACCGGCGCCTTGGTTTCGTTTTTCGATTCGGCGACCACCCAAGTTGTGCCGCCGGCGAGAAAAGCGCATGCCGTCAGGGCAAGCAGGCGCCGTCTTAGAGAAGGTTGATTTGGTTTATGCATGTTTGGAAAGTTCAGGAGAGGTTTAACTGCGCGGTAACATACACGCATGACCTGTCCGGGACCTTTCCGGATGCTTACAGTTTTGTAAGGTTCGGACGGCAGCGCGTCCCCGAGTCTGTCATTCTGAGCGGAGCGAAGCATCCACGGTGACTTCCGCCCCGCTGGAGCGCTTCGAATCTCCTGCTGGATTCTTCGCTCCGCTCAGAATGACAGACGATTTGGCAGCTCCGCCGAGGCGGTGATTCAGCTGGATGCTTCGTCGGCGCGGCACAGCCCGGCCTTCGCGCAATGACAAGTCACACCGGTACGCGCTTTCCGTCTGCGCCCGCGGCTTCTTCCGCTTACTCGATCTTCACGCGCGACCGGTAGAATTCCTCGCACATCGCGAAAATTTCGCGGGGGGAACTCATCGTCAGCGCGTCGGCCGCGAGGGCCCGCGCATCCGCCATCGTCATGGCGCGGATGATGTATTTCACGGAAGGGATCCAGGTCGGCGTCATGCTCAGGCAGTCGACGCCGAGGCCCAGCAACAGCGGCGCAAACACGGGGTCTCCCGCCATTTCGCCGCAGACGCTGACGGGAATGTTCTGCTTCCTCGCCTCGTCGACGATGTGCTTGAGCGTGCGGATCACCGCCGGGTGCGTCGGCTCGTAGAGATGGGCGATGCGGTCGTTCACGCGGTCGATCGCCAGCAGGTACTGGATGAGGTCGTTGGTCCCGATGCTGAAAAACGCACACTCCTTCGCGAGGATGTCGCTCGTCATCGCGGCGCTGGGAATCTCGATCATCGCGCCGATCGCGAGGTTTTCGTCGAACGGCAGCTTGCGCTCCTTGAGCTCGGACATGCACTCGGCGAGCAGCGCGTTGGCGCGGGCGAGTTCCTCGGCGCCGCTGATCATGGGGTACATCAGCCGGACCCGGCCGTGCGCGCTGGCCATCAGGATGGCGCGGAGCTGGTCCTTGAAAATCCCGGGGTTTTCCAGGCAGAACCGGATTGCGCGGAAACCCATGAACGGGTTGTTCTCCTTCGGAAAAAGATCGGGGTTGCCCGCGAGCGGCTTGTCGCCGCCGAGATCGAGCGTGCGGATGATCACCGGTTGCGGCGCCATCCCCTCGGCGACGGTTTTGTAGGCGACGAACTGTTCCTGCTCGGACGGAATGCGCGCCGAGCTGAAGAAAAGATACTCGGTGCGATAGAGCCCCACGCCATCCGCGCGGTATTCCTTCACCAGCTTCACCTCGTCCACCTTCTCGATGTTCGCCATCAGGGTGACCGCCACGCCGTCGAGCGTGACCGCCGGCTGGCGGTTCGCCTCGACGAGGCGCGACTCGAACGAACGTTTCTGCTCCTGGATCTTTCCGTAGCGGAAAAGCGTGCTCTCGCTCGGGTTGAGAATCACCACGCCGTCGTAGCCGTCGACGATCGCCCAGTCCCCGTTGCGCACCGTCTTGGTGAGATTTCTCACGCCGACGACGGCCGGGACCTTCATCGAGCGCGCGACGATCACCGCGTGACTCGTCTTGCTGCCGGAATCCGTGACCATTGCCAGCGCTGCGCTGCGATCGATGCTCGCGGAGTCGGAGGGGGAAATATCGTTCGCGACGACGATGCGGCGGTCGGCGAGCCGGCTCAGGGAATTTTCCGCCTGACCGAGGAGGTTTTGCAGGACGCGCTGCGCGACGTCGCGAATATCGCCGGCGCGCTCGCGCAGGTATTCGTCGTCGATCTCGGAAAAGGCCTGGATGTAGCGCGACGAAACCTTGTTGAAGCAGGTTTCGATGTTCTGGCCCGTGGATTCGAATTCGCGGATCGTTTCGCCGATCAGCGCCTGGTCCTCGAGCACCAGCAGATGCGCGTCGAAAATCAGCGCTTCCTCCGCGCCGAGATTTTTTTCCACCTCATCCTGAATTTTCGCGATCTGCTGCCGGGTGACGAGGAGCGCCTTGTCGAACCGCGCGACTTCATCGATCCGTTTTTCCGGCTCCACCTGGTAGCTCGGAACCTCCACATCGCTTTGAATATAGAGGAAGACCTGGCCATACGCGATGCCGTGCGAGGCAGCGATGCCCTGTACGACGATTTCGTTTTTATCGGACTTGGCCATTGGAAATGCAGAGCGCGGCCAGCGCGGGGTTCACTGGGAGCGTCGGACGATAACGCGCCCGCTGCTCAGCGGGTCAATGAGGATTTACAGCAAACGCTCCTCTATCACGAACGCTGACTTTCCCCATGCGTTTCCAATGGTCGCGCTGATCTCGGCCACGGGCGCGTTCTCCGGCAAAAACGCGAAACACGCGCTGCCGCTTCCGCTCATGCGCGGAGCGAGTCCGAAGCGGTCGCGGAGCTGCGTGAGCAGCACCGGCAGCGCGACATGCTTCGCGAATGCGGGCGCTTCCATGTTATTGAAGAGCAGCCGCTCCACCGGGGCCGGCGCATCCGCGATCCACGCCCCGAGGCGCGCCTCCGCCTCCGCGGCGGGCAGATAACTCTGCGGCGCCGCCGCCGCGAGTCGCGCGTACGCCCAGGGCGTCGCAATCCCGAAGGCCGGTTTGAAAATCAACACGCGGCGGCCGCGCAACCGCGCCGCCACCGCGGCCGGGAGGCTCTCGATTATTTCACCGCGCCCCCGCATCACCACGGGCCCGCCCCGCAGGAACAGCGCGCAATCCGAGCCTATTTCACCGGCGAGTTTTTCGAGCGCGGGGGGATCGAGGGGTTTTCCCGCGAGTTCGTTCAGGGCGCGAAGCGCCGCAGCGCCGTCGCTGCTGCCGCCGCCGAGGCCCGCTCCCATGGGAATGCGCTTCTCCAGAAAAAACTTCGCCCCGCCCTTCCAGCCGGTCGCGCGTTGAAACGCCCGCGCCGCCTTGAGCACAAGATTGCTTTCATCGAGCGGAACCGCGGGGTCGTCGCACGCCAGCGCAAATCCGGCCGCCGCCGCCTCGACCCGCAGCGTGTCGCCCCACCCGACCGGCGCCACGACCGACACCAGATCGTGAAAGCCATCGCTGCGCCGCCCGGTGATCGCGAGAAACAGGTTGAGCTTGGCCGGAGCGGGAAAGGTGAGCGAAGGCACGGCGGAAAAAGCCCGGATCACTCAACTTCCCGCTAATCGCGCCACCCGGGATTTTGGCTTTTGATTAGCGTCCATTAGTGTCCATTAGTGGTTTCTCCAACATGCCTTGCGATCTCATTCTGGTTCTGGATGCCCAATCACCGCGCGAGGTGACCCCTGTTCTCCGGCAGCTCCAGGGAACCGTGCGCACCGTGAAGGTCGGGCTCGAGATGTTCACCGCCGTCGGGCCCGACGCCGTGCGCGAGATCGCCGGGCTGGGTTTCAACGTCTTTCTCGATCTCAAGCTCCACGACATCCCCAACACCGTCGCGAAGGCCGTCGAGTCCGTCTCCAAGCTGCCCATTCACATGCTGACGCTGCACACCTGCGGCGGACGCGAGATGATGCAGTGGGCCGTCAAGGCCCAGCAACAATCCGCCCCGAATCTCCTGCTGCTCGGCGTCACCGTCCTCACCTCGATGAGCGCGGCCGGTCTCGCCGAAACGGGCGTCGCCGATTCGCCGGAAAAACAAGTCGTGCGGCTCGGCCAGCTCGCCGTGGAGTCCGGCCTGCGCGGCCTGGTGTGCTCGCCACTCGAGATTGCTCCGCTTCGCGCCCGGCTGGGCAACGGGGTTGCTCTCGTCACCCCGGGCATCCGCCCGCGCGATGCGAAGGCCGATGACCAGACCCGCGTGATGACCCCCGGCGAGGCGGCGCGCGCCGGCGCCAGTTTCATCGTGGTCGGCCGTCCGATCTTCAAGGCGCCGGATCCCGTCGCCGCCGCGCGCGCGATCCTCGCGGAGCTCGCCAGCGCCTGAGGCTTTCAACGTTCACCTTCATCCTTCAACGCATCCGCATCCGTGAGCCGCACCGCCGTCATTCTCCTCGCCGCTGGCAGCGGTTCCCGCATGGGCTCGGCCGTGGCGGACAAAATCCTGGCGCCCCTGGCCGGCCGGCCGGTCTTCGCCCACTCCGCCTCGGCGTTCATGCAGAGTGCAGTCGCCGACCTCTATGTCGTGGTCTACCGCGACCAGCGGCAAATGACCGCTCTCGCCGCCTACGCCCCGACGCCTTCGGTGCTCGTGCGCGGCGGCCGCGAGCGGCAGGACTCGGTGATGAACGCGCTCACCGCGCTGCCCGGCGACATCGCGCATGTTTTCATCCATGACTGTGCCCGGCCCCTCGTGCGACCGGAGCAACTCGTCGCGCTCCACAAAATCGTCCGCCGGGAAAACGCCGTCGTGCTCGCGCACCGGGTGACGGACACCATCAAGGAACACCGCGGCGAAGGCCGCCTGAGCACGCTCGACCGTTCGCGACTCTGGGCGATGGAAACGCCGCAGGTTTTCGCCCGCGACCTGGTCTCGCGCGCCTATGCGCGGGTGGCCGCGCGCGGCTTGCGCATCACCGACGACGCGCAGGCCGTCGAGCAGCTGGGCCATCCCATCGCCCTCCTCGAGAATTCGCATCCGAACCCGAAGCTCACCACCCCGGCCGATCTCGCCTACGTGGAATTCCTGCTCAGCCCTTCCCACTAACCCTTCAACCTTATGGCTAATTTTCGCATCGGCCACGGCTACGACATCCATCGCGTCGTCATGGGACGCCCCCTCGTGTTGGGCGGGGTGAAGTTTGAAACCGACTTCGGTCTCGAGGGCCATTCCGACGCCGACTGCCTCACCCACGCGATCTGCGACGCGTTGCTCGGCGCCGCGGGTTTGCCGGACATCGGGATCTTTTTTCCCAACACCGATGCCGCTTTCGCGAACATCAATTCCCAGCTCCTCCTCGAACGCGTCTGCACGGAGCTCGGGAAACTCGGCTGGCGGCCGGTCAACATCGACGCGACCCTGATCGCCGAGAAACCGAAAATCTATCCGCGGCTCGGCGACATCAAGACCGCGCTGTCAAAAACCACGCAACTTCCCACGGCCAGCATCGGAATCAAGGCGACCACCAACGAGGGAGTCGACGAGATCGGCCGCGGTCTCGCCATCGCCGCCCACGCCGTCGCCCTGATCGAAAAAATCTGAAGCATGAGGCGCGTTATCCTGCTGCTGATCGCCACGGGGTTCCTCGCCGGCTGCGGCCCGCGGGAAAGCGCGGTGCAGCAGGGCAACCGCGAACAAATCCTCCATCGCGGAATCGGCCACGATCTCGCCGACCTCGATCCCCACCTGGCGACGCAGGCGAGCGACTACCACGTCCTCTCCGCGCTGTTCGAGGGCCTCGTCGCCGAGGATCCGGTCGATCTGCATCCGGTTCCGGGCGTGGCCGAAGATTGGGAAATTTCGCCCGACCAGCTCACCTATACGTTCCATCTTCGCGGCAACGCCAAGTGGTCGAACGGCGAAAGCGTCACGGCGCAGGACTTCGTCGCCTCGTGGCGCCGGATTCTCCGGGCGTCGCTCGCCGCGGAAAACGCGCCGCTCCTCTACGTGATCCAGGGGGCGGAGGCGTTTCACAAGGGCCAGCTCACGGATTTCGCCCAGGTCGGCGTCAAGGCGCCGGACGACCGCACCGTGCGCGTCACGCTCGAGCATCCCACCGCCTATTTCCTGTCGCTGCTCACCCACCCCGCGTGGTTCCCGGTCCACCTCGGCACGATCGCCACTTTCGGCGATGCCAACCAGCGCGGAAACGCGTGGGCGCAGCCGGGCCGGTTTGTCGGCAACGGCCCGTTCACCCTCAAACGCTGGCAGCGCGGCCAGCAGATCGTCGTCGAAAAATCCCCCGCCTACTGGGACGCGGAAAAGGTCGCGCTGAAGGCGATCCATTTTCACACGATCGACAGCCTCGACGCCGAGGAACGCGCCTTCCGCGCCGGCCAGCTGCACCTCACCGACGCCCTCCCGCCCGGCAAAGTCGCGAGCTACCGCCGCGATTCGCCGCAACTGCTCCGCATCGATCCGCTGCTCGCGACCTATTTCTACCGGGTCAACGTCACGCGCCCGTTTTTGAGCGACCCGCGCGTGCGGCACGCCCTCACCCTCGCGGTGGATCGCGTGGCGATTGTCGAAAAAATCCTCCAGGCGGGACAGCTTCCGGCCCACGCGCTCGTTCCGCCCGGCACCGCGGGCTACACGACCGCGACGCCGCTCCAGCCGGATTTTCCGAGGGCGCGGCGGCTGCTCGCGGAGGCGGGCTATCCCGGCGGCAAGGGACTGCCCGAGTTCGAACTGCTCTTCAACAATTCGGAAGCGCACAAACTCGTCGCCGAGGCCGTGCAGGAGATGTGGCGCCGCGAGCTCGGCGTCGAGGCGCGCCTCTCCAACCAGGAAAACACCAGCGTGCTCGAGTCGCGCCGCACCGGGAATTTCCAGCTGGTGCGCTCGAACTGGGTGGGCGACTTCGCGGATCCCGCGACGTTCCTCGACGTTTTTCGCAGCGACAGCGGCAACAACTACACGAACTGGAAAAACCCCGACTACGATGCGCTGCTCTTCGCCGCGGCGCGCACGGCGGATCGCCACGCGCGGTTCGAGCTGTTTCAGAAAGCGGAGGGGTTGCTGCTCGAGGCGGCTCCCATCATTCCCATCTATCATTTCACGCACGTCTTCCTCATCCAGCCCTCGGTGAAAGGCTGGCACTCCACCTTGCTTGACCACCATCCTTACAAGCATGTCCGGTTGGAGCCGTAAATTTTCCGGTGCGTTGGTCTGCGCCGGCCTCGCCCTTGCCTTCGGCGGTTTGCCGGAACGCACGGCCGCGGCGGATTCGGGAATTCTCCGCCTCAGCCAGCGAAATGAACCCGCCGATCTCGATCCCGCGACCGCCACGCTGCCCGACGAGTTTTTTATCATTCGCGCGCTGGCCGAGGGCCTCGTCGTCCCGGCGACCGATGGCGGTGCGCCGCAACCAGCCGCGGCGGAGACGTGGGAGATTTCCCCGGACCGGCTGACGTACGCCTTTCGCCTCCGCGACGGAGCGCGCTGGTCCAATGGCGAACCGGTCACCGCGGACGACTTCGTCGCCTCCTACCGCCGCGTGCTCAACCCCGCCACCGCCGCACCGAAGGCCGATTTGTTTTTCGCCGTGAAAAACGCGCGCGCCTACACCGCCGGGCAGATCACGGATTTTTCCGCGGTCGGATTCCGCGCGGAGGACGCGCGCACGCTCGTCGTCACGCTGGAGCGCCCCACGCCGAATTTCCTCCTCTATGCCGCCAGCGGTCCGTGGATCCCCGTCAATCCGCGCGTGGTGGAAAAATTCGGCCGCACGTGGACCCGGCCCGAAAACCATGTCGGCAACGGCGCCTTCAGTCTCGTGGACTGGCGGCCGCACCAGCACATCGCCGTCAAAAAAAATCCCGCCTTTCCCGCCGGCGCCGGCGCGAAGGTCGGTGAGATCCGCTTTGTCGCCCTGGACAACGGCGACGCCGAGGAGCGCGCCTATCGCGCCGGTCAGATCGATGTCACCATGTCGGTGCCAGTCAGCAAACTGGACACCTACGCCCGGGAACGCCCCGACGAATTGCACCGCGCCCCGCTCGCCGAGACGCACTATCTCACCTTCAACACGCAGCGGGCTCCGTTGAACGATGTGCGCGTTCGCCGGGCCCTCGCCCTCTCGATCGATCGCGCGAGGATTGTCGAGCGGGTGTTGCGTGGCGGCCAGCAGCCGGCCGGATGGCTCGTCCCACCTTCGCTTCGCCAGAATCCCCGGGAAAAAGATCTGTCGCCAGGACTGGCCCTGCGTTTCGATCCGGCCGAAGCGCGGCGTCTGCTCGCGGAGGCGGGATTCGCCGGTGGCCAAAAATTCCCGCGATTGGAACTGACGAGTTGGGCGCGTCCGGCCGTGCTCGAGGCGGTTCAGGCGATGTGGAAACAGGAACTCGGCATTGAGGTCGGTATCGTCATGCGCGAAGCCAAGGTACACGTGGACAGTCTGCGCACCGGCGGCTACGCCATCGGCTTCATCACCCAAATCCCCGACGTGGCCGATCCCGCCGCCGTGCTCGGGGATTTCACCACCGCCGCCCCCGGAAATTATCCGCACTGGAGCGACCCGGCATTCGACTCCCAACTCAACGAATTCGTGGCGGCCACCGATCCTTCGCGTCGCGCGATTCTTCTCACGGCGCTCGAACGCCGGCTGATCGCGGCCTGTCCCGCCACGCCGCTCTATTTCAACGCGAAGAACTGGCTGATGTCGCCGCGCGTGCAGGGCTGGGAGGAAGACGCGCTTTGGACCCGCAACTATCGAAATGTCTCCCTCGGTGAAAAATAACCTGATCGTTCTTTTGCTGGTGGCGCACTCGGCGATGCCGGCGGTTTCAGCCGAAACCATCTCGGCCGCGAGCATCCTTGCCCGCACGAAAATCCTCTCGTCCGACGCTTTCGAAGGCCGCGGTCCCGGCTCGCCGGCGGAAGAAAAAACCGTCGGGTACCTCATTGAGGAGTTCAAGCGGCTCGGCCTTGAACCGGGAAATCCCAACGGCACTTATTTCCAAGAGGTGCCGCTGGTCGGCATCACGTCGCGTCCGACTCTTTCGTTTAACGCAGGCGGCACGTTGGTGCCCATGACGCCGATCAACGACTACGTTGGCCCGACGAGTCGCGTCACGCCGCACCTCGAAGTGAAAGACAGCGACGTGGTGTTCGTCGGCTACGGCATCGTCGCGCCGGAATTCGGCTGGGACGATTTCAAGGGCGTCGATGTGCGCGGCAAAACCATCGTCGTGCTCGTCAACGATCCGCCCGTCGTCGATTCCGCCACCGGAAAGCTCGACCCGAAAATTTTCGGCGGCGCCGCGATGACCTACTACGGCCGCTGGACCTACAAATACGAAATCGCCGCCGAGCGGGGCGCCGCGGCCTGCCTCATCGTCCACGAAACCGGACCGGCCGCCTACCCCTTTGCCGTGGTGATCAACAGCCGCAGCCGGGAAAATTTCGAGATTCGCTCCCCCGACGGGAATGCCGGCCACGTCGCGATGGAAGGCTGGCTCACGCTCGACGCGACGAAGCGCCTGTTCGCCGCAAGCGGAAAGGATTTTGACGCCCTCAAGCGCGACGCGTTGCGACGGGACTTCCAGCCGGTGGCCCTGGGAGCCAGGGCGTCGTTCACGATCGACAGCGAACTTCGCAACGTGGATTCGAAAAACGTCGTGGTCAAACTTCCGGGGACCGACCCGAAACGACGCGACGAACACGTGATCTACACCGCGCACTGGGATCACCTCGGGCGCGACCCGAAGCTGTCGGGCGACCAGATCTACAACGGCGCCGCCGACAATGCCGCCGGCGTCGCCGTGTTGCTCGAGCTCGCGCAGGCGTTCAAGGCGCTTCCTGCGAGCCAGCAGCCGAAGCGGAGCGTGCTTTTCCTCTCAGTGACCGCCGAGGAGAAGGGCTTGCTCGGTTCCCGCTATTACGCGCAGAACCCGCTTCATCCGCTCAGCCGCACGCTGGCGGCGATCAACATGGACGGCGCGAATCAGTTCGGCCGCACCAGCGACATGGCGACGATCGGTTTCGGCGCGTCGACGCTCGACGACATCGGCAGCGCCGTGGCGAAGAGCCAGGGACGCGACATGCATGCCGAGGAGCACCCGGAACGCGGCAGCTACTACCGCAGCGATCACTTCGAATTCGCGAAGGTCGGCGTGCCGGCTTACTACCCGAAATCCGGCAAACGCTTTGTCGGCAAACTCGCCGACTTCGGCGAAAAGCTCGTCGAGGACTACATCGCGAACCACTACCACAAGGTGAGCGATGAAGTCCGGCCCGACTGGACGTTCGAAGGCGCGGCGCAGGACACGGAATTCCTCCTGCAAGTCGGGCTCCGGGTCGCCGACGGTGACACCTGGCCGGAATGGAAACCCGGCAACGAGTTCAAAGCCCGGCGCGACGCGATGATGAAACCGAGTCCGAAGTAGGGCGGGTCTGTGACCCGCTCTTTCCTTCGGTTGCCAGCCAAGCCAGGGCGGGTCACAAACCCGCCCCACTTTCTCAGGCTGCTCCACTTGCGCCCGGCGCAGGCCTTGCTCTTATTGGCGGATGCTTAAACGAGTTCTCGTTCTCCTCGCCCCGCTGTTCCTTCTTTCCGCTTCATTCACCGCCACCGCCGCACCGGCGAAAAACCAGATCTTCCACGCGTCCAACGGCACCGAGCCGCAGGACCTCGATCCCCAGGCGATCACCGGCGTGCCGGAGCATAAATTGATGATGGCGCTCTTCGAGGGCCTCGCCAGCGAGGATCCGACGGATCTCCATCCCGTACCGGCTATCGCGGAGTCATGGGACATTTCGCCGGACGGGCTGGTTTACACGTTTCATCTTCGGGCCAACGCCAGGTGGTCGAACGGCGACACGATCACGGCCGACGATTTCCTTCAGTCCTATAAGCGCATCCTCACGCCCACGTTCGCTTCGGAATACGCCTACCTGATCTACAACTTCGTGAAAGGCGCGCAGGAATTTCACAAGGGCGAGCTGAAGGATTTTTCCCAGGTCGGCTTCAAGGCCCCCGATGCGCGCACGCTGGTCGTGACGCTGAAAAATCCGACGCCCTACCTGTTGAAAATCATCGCGAGTCACTACGCGTGGACACCCGTCCCGGTAAAGGTGGTCGCGAAGTACGGCGCGGTCGACCAGCGCCGCACCGGCTGGACCAAAGTGGCGAACATCGTGACGAGCGGCCCGTTCATCCTGAAATCCTGGCAGCCGAACAAAAAAATCATCGTCGCGCGCAACCCGCTCTACTGGGACGCGAAAACCGTGAAGCTGGACGAGATTCATTTCTACCCCATCGACGATATTCCGACGGAGGAGCGCATGTTTCGCACCGGCCAGCTCCACATGACCTACGAGCTGCCGCTCGCCAAGATCGATGCCTATCGGAAGGACTACCCGGAATCCCTCCGCATCGACCCCTGGCTCGGGGTTTATTTCTACCGCTGCAATGTCACCCGCGTTCCGCTCAACGACAAACGCGTCCGCAAGGCCCTCGCCCTCGCCATCGACCGCGAGAGTCTGGTGAAGAACGTGACGCGCGGCGACGAACGTCCCGCCTACACGGTGAGCGTTCCCGGCACGGCCGGTTATCAGCCACGCTCCAAAATCACCGGCGATCTCGCCGAGGCCAAACGCCTCATGGCTGAGGCGGGTTATCCGGACGGCAAGGGATGTCCGCCGATCGAGCTTCTCTACAACACGCAGAACAACCACCGCATCATCGCCGAGGCGATCCAGGCGATGTGGCGCAAAAATCTCGGCGTGGAGATCACGCTGCGGAACGAGGAGTGGAAAGTTTACCTCGATATGCAGCACGACACGCACGATTTCACCCTGCAGCGCGCCGGCTGGATCGCCGACTACGTCGACCCGCACGTGTTTCTGGAGATCTGGGAAACCGGCGGCGGCAACAACGACACGCTCTGGGGCAGCCCGGAATACGACAAACTCCTCCACCAGGCGCTCGCCGCGAAGAACGACACCGAGCGCTACGAAATCTATCAGAAGATGGACGCCATCCTCGCCGACGAAGTCCCGGTGATTCCGATCTATCACTACACCCGCGTTCACGCCGTGAGCCCGAAGGTGAAGGGCTACCATCCTACTCTCCTCGACAATCACCCGTACAAATATCTCTGGATTGAGGAGTGAGCTGAAGGGCACGCGTCTCGTAGGAGCCGAGGTAACGAGGCTGGATTGAGGGTGATTTTTGTCCCAGCCTCGTCACCTCGGCTGCTACGTGCCTGAGTCCACCTTTCCTCTGACCCATGCTTCGCTTCATCACCCGCCGCGTGCTCGAGACCATTCCGGTCTTCCTGATCATCATCACGGCGACGTTCTTCATGATCCGTTTCGTGCCGGGCGGGCCATTCACCGCGGAGCGCGCCGTCACTCCGGAGGTGAAGCGCAACCTGGATAAAGCCTACGGCCTGGATAAAAGCCTCGGCGCGCAATACCTCGACTACCTGAAAATGCTCGCGCGCGGCGACCTCGGGCCGTCGTTCAAATATCCCAACCGCACCGTCAACGAGATCATCGCCGACAAGCTGCCCACTTCCCTCGAACTCGGGATGCTTTCGCTGGCCGTTGCACTCACGGCTGGCCTGACGCTGGGCGTTCTCGCGGCCGTGAAACGCAACACCTGGATCGACTACCTCTGCTCATCGGTCGCGATGACCGGCGTCTGCGTTCCGACCTTCGTGCTGGGGCCGCTGCTCGTGCTGATCTTCGCGATCCACTTCGGCTGGATGAATGCGTCGGGTTGGTACGGTCCCATCGACCGCGTCCTGCCGAGCCTCACGCTGGGCAGCGTCTACGCCGCCTACATCGCGCGGCTCACGCGCGGCGGCATGCTTGAGGTGCTCAACCAGGACTACATCCGCACCGCGCGGGCGAAGGGAGCGAGCGAGGCACGCGTGATTTTCCGCCACGCGCTCCGCGGCGGATTACTGCCGGTGGTTTCGTTTCTCGGTCCCGCGGTGGCCGGGATCCTGACGGGGTCGTTCGTGATCGAAACGATTTTCCAAATCCCGGGACTCGGCCGCGAATTCGTGAACAGTGCCTTCAACCGCGACTACACCCTGGTGCTCGGCACCGTGATTCTCTACGCGTCGCTCATCGTCTTCCTCAATCTCGTCGTCGATGTCGTGCAGGTGTGGCTGAACCCGAAGCTGAAATTCGAATAGTTTTTCATGCTTTCACTTTCACCCGCCTCCCTCCCCTCCGGCGAGCTCACGCCCGATCAGCTCGAGCGGGGTTCCTCCCTCTGGCACGACGCCTGGTCGCGGCTCCGCAAAAACAAACTGGCGGTTTTCGGCGGCGGGATGCTCGGCCTGCTGACGCTGCTGTGCGTGTTTGGACCGTTCTTCTCCCAGTCGTTTCACGAGCAGAACCTCGATCTCGGCGCCGCCGCACCGAGCGCGGCCCACTTGCTCGGCACCGATACGCTCGGCCGGGATCTCTTCGCCCGCATTCTCTACGGCGGACGCGTCTCCCTGATGGTCGGGCTGGTGGCGACGATTGTCGCGCTCGTCATCGGCGTCACCTACGGCGCGGTCGCGGGATTTTTCGGCGGCAAGACCGACTCGGCGATGATGCGGATCGTCGACATCCTCTACGCGATGCCCTTCACGATTTTCGTGATCCTGCTGATGGTGTTTTTCGGGCGGAACATCTACCTGCTTTTCTTCGCCATCGGCGCGGTCGAGTGGCTGACGATGGCGCGCATCGTCCGGGGCCAGATCATGTCGATCAAGAAAATGGAATACATCGAGGCCGCCCGGTCGCTCGGCCTCGGCAAGCGGCGGATCATTTTCCGCCACATGATCCCCAACGTCCTCGGTCCGATCATCGTCTACACGACGCTCACGATTCCCGCCGTGATGCTGCTGGAGGCGTTTCTCAGTTTCCTCGGGCTCGGGGTGCAGCCGCCGATGAGCTCGTGGGGTGTGCTCATCAAGGACGGCGCGGAAAAGATGGAGGAGTTCTGGTGGCTGCTCGTGTTTCCCGGCGGCTTTTTCTCGCTGACGCTTTTCTCGCTGAACTTCCTCGGCGACGGCCTGCGCGACGCCCTCGACGTGCGATCGGCCAAGGACTGATTCATCGCGGAAACACGAAAGAGCGGAATCGCGAAAGCCGGAAAAAGCCTTTTGCTCGATCCCGATTCCTAATTCCGCGCTTCCGTCCTTTCGCGCTTTCGCGATTAATCCCCTTCTCCACTTCCTCCGGGTTCCATGCGCCGCTTTCGTCCTTATTTCAGCTACCTCCGCCCGCATCGCGGATTGCTGAGCCTCGCCATCCTGTGCGGCGTCATTGCGGGACTTGCCTCGGGCGCAGGTCTGCCGCTGATGATCGACCGGGTTTTCCCGGTTATTTTCGCTGAGAACGCCCTCCCGCTCACCACGTGGCAGCTCGTCGCGGTCGCGCTCTGGATTCCGCTGGTTTTCACGATCCGGGGGGTCGCCGGCTATCTGAACGTCTACCTGATCCAGCTCGTCGGTACGCGGGTGCTTGAGGCGCTGCGCCTCGATTTTTTCCGCAAGCTTCAGATCCTGCCGCTTTCATTCTTCCAAAGGAATTCCTCGGGCGACCTGCTCTCGCGCGGGCTGGCCGACGCGAACCAGCTCCAGGTCACCCTCGTCACCGTTGCCAACGAGATCGTGCGCAGCCCCGCCACCCTCATCGGCGCAATCGGTGCGATTGCGTGGAAAGCCTATCACGTTCACGGCGTCACGCTCGTGCTCGTCTCCCTCGCGGTGGTTCCGCTCTGCGTGCTGCCGATCCGCTACGTCGGGAAAAAATTGATCAAGCGCACCGGGCAGATTCAGGCGGAACTCGGGAGCATGACGGATATTTTCCGCGAGAACCTCAGCGCCACGAAGGAAGTCCGCGCCTTCAATCTCGAGAACCGCGAGGTCGGACGTTTCACCCGCGCCTCCCAAACGCTGATCCGGGCACTGATGAAGTTCATGAAGTACGAGAAGGCGCTGACGCCGCTGATCGAGATCGTGTCGGCCATCGGCATCGCGTTCACGCTGCTCTACGCCTACAAGGTTCACCTCGACCAGAAGACGTTCATCGTCCTCATCACCGCGCTCTACGCGAGCTACGAGCCGATCAAGAAACTCGGGAGCCTGAACAACGAAATGAAGCGCGGGCTCGGCGCCCTCAACCGGCTCGAGGCGGTCTTGCAGGCCCCGGTCACGATCGTCGACGCCCCCGGCGCCCACCCGCTGCCCCGCGCCCGCGGCGAAATCGCTTTCGAGAACGTCAGTTTCGCCTACGAGGAGGGCGAGCCGGTGCTCGTCAACGTCACGCGCCGGATCCCCGCGGGCACCGTGTGCGCGCTCGTCGGTCCCAGCGGCGCAGGCAAATCCACCTTCGCTAATCTCGTCCCCCGTTTTTTCGATCCGGTCTCCGGACGGGTCACGCTCGACGGCCACGATCTCCGCGCCGTGCGGCTCGCCGATCTCCGGCAGAACATCGCGGTCGTTTCGCAGGATCCGGTGCTGTTCAACGACACGATCTTTCAAAATCTCCTCCTCGCCCGCCCCGACGCCACGCGTGAGGCGGTCGAGGCCGCGGCCCGCGACGCCTTTGCCCACGATTTCATCGCCGCCTTCCCCGAGGGCTACAACACGATCGTCGGCGAACGCGGCGCCCGTCTCTCCGGCGGACAAAAACAGCGCATCGCACTCGCGCGCGCCTTTCTCCGGAACGCGCCGATCCTCATCCTCGATGAAGCCACGAGCGCGCTCGATTCCGAGAGCGAGGCGGCAATCCAGGAGGCGTTGAAGAAGCTCGTCGTCGGAAAAACCGTGCTGATCATCGCCCACCGGTTTTCGACCATTCGCGATGCATCGCTCATCCTCGTCTTCGATCGCGGGGAAATCGTCGCGAGCGGCTCGCACGCGGAACTCCACGCGGCCAATCCGCTCTACAAATCGCTCTACGACCGCCAGCAGATGGGCGCGTAGAATCCGAACCATTCCTCAACCACAGAGAACACAGATGGACACAGATAAGTCGGTTCTGCCTCTGTGCTCATCTGCGGTCGCTGTGGTCACAGCTTTCTAAGGATGTCCGCCGACGCTCCGCGCATTCTTGTCATTCGCCGCCGCTACCTGGGCGACATCGTCCTGTTGAGCCCGTTTTTTCAGAGTCTGCGCCAACACTGGCCCGCGGCCGAACTCACCCTGCTCGCCGAAGCCAGCTACGCCGCGGTCGCGACGCTCATCCCGGAAATCGACCGCACCTTGATCCTCCCGCGACGGGCGCGTGAACTCGGCGGCTGGCTCACGCTCGTCCGGGCGTTGCGCGCCGGACGATTCACGCACGTCTTCGACCTCGATAATCGCGAGAAAACCGCGGCGCTGACGCGGATCACCGGAGCCCGCGAACGCATCGCCCTCCTGCATGAAGCCCCGCCGCGGCTGCCCTTCTGCTACACGCGCATCGTCCTCGACCCGCCCGTGGATCACGAACGCCGCTCGATCTCCGAATACTATCTTCAAGCCCTGGCCGGCGCCGCCGTGCCCGTCGCGACCAAGGCGGTGCGGCTCGTCCCGCGCGAAGCCGACCGCGCGTCCGTCGCAAAACACCTCGGCGATTCTTTCCCCCGCCTGCTGGTGCATCCCGGCAGCCGCAGCGCGTTCCGCGTCTGGCCCGCGGAAAGTTTCGCCGCGATCTGCGACCGGGCGCAAAACGAACTCGGCGCGAAAGTTCTCCTCATCGGCGGACCCGCCGACCAACCGCTCCTCGCGGCCATCGCGGCCGCGGCGCGCACCAAGCCGGATTCGCTCACCACGCCGCTGAGTGTCGGGGAATTCGCCGCGCTGGCAGCGGGCTGCGATCTCATGCTTTGCCACGATAGCGGCCCCATGCACGTGGCCGCAGGAGTCGGCACCCGTGTCGTGGCGCTCTTCGGCTCGCAGAACACCACGGTCTGGCGACCGGCGGGAGAAAACCACGTGGTCCTGCAGGCGCCGCTGCCCTGCGCGGACTGTGTCGCGCCCGCTGTCTGCGTCCCCGGCGACTCCTACCGAAACTACTGCGTCCGGCGCCTGACCGTGGAAACCGTCTGGACCGCAGTCCGCGCCCAACTCACCTCTGCCACCCCCGCGCGCTAACCACCCCCGCACGCCAACCGCACCCGCACGCCAACCCCGCCCCCGCGCGAAACCGCCGGAAGGTTTGTCATCTATTAGATGACAAACCCGTTTTCGCTGCCTCGAGGAGAAAACAGGAAAGTGTCATCTAATAGATGACACTTTACCCGACGCCCGGATGGCGTGGTGAAAATCAGAGCGGCGCCGGCACCCGGGGAAATTTAAAGGGGCGAGAGGAGGAAAACGCCTTGGTCGCCTTCGCCGCGGCCGTTGGCGGCGTCGGCCATCTTTCGAAATTCGCGCAGGCGGGAGGGACTGTCGCTCGGGTGGTCCGAATACGGGACGTCGTTCCGATAATGTTCGCTCATCCGCGGCGTGAACTCCGTGCCATCGAAACCGGTGTGCTCCGTCTTCAAGCCGCTTCGCGTCGCCAGCGCATGCATCCCGCGCACGCTCGGGACCAGCAGGTGCCGCGGGGGATCGAGGTTGAACCAGTGCTCGCGATACAGCCGCCATGTGTGACTCGCCGCCACCGGGATGCGCACGAGGATTTTCCCGCCGGGATTGAGCCGGGCCTTCGCATCCACCAGCGCCCTCACCGGATCGGCGAGATGCTCCAGCACGTGGTGCATCATGATGAGGTCATAGCTGCCCGTGACGGCCGACAGCTCGGCGCGTTTCACCCGGAAACCCGGCTCGTCCGCCTCGAGCGGCGTGTAGGGGTCGAATCCGGTGAGATTGGAGAAACCGTAGCGCTGCATTCTCCGCAAGAGGCCTCCCGTGCCGCAGCCCAAATCGAGAATCGCCGCGTCCAAACCGACGCTCGCGAGGCGGCACCATCCGAAAAACGGCGACTTCCGCTGCAAGCGCGAGGCCGCGAGGCCGGCGAGACCGCTTCGCGGATTCAAGAGCCAGCGGCCAAACACGACTTTCGCTCCGCTGACTTTTTTCGAACGCACCGGCGGCGGCTGCAGCGAATAATAATCCGAAGGATAATACGGCGACAGGTCGGCGGGAATTTCGCGGATTTGGAGACTCGCGCACTGCGGACATTCGCCGTACGCGAAACGCTGCCGCGTGCCGTGCAACATCTCGCGCGCTTCGAAGACCCGGAACGCGCCGGCGAAACCGCAGGCGCGGCACGTCAGGGTGGCAGTTTCATCGGACATCCGGCGATTAACGGGAACCGCCCCGGCGCTGCCAAGCACTTCCTCCTGCGGGTGGAGTTTGCTGTAGCGGCGGTCGATGACCGCCGGTGCACACCCCATCGTCCTCGTACGCTTCCGAGACGGCGGTCATGGACCGCCGCTACAGTTTTCAAACCAACCTGTACCACTGGAGCGATCGAGCGGACTCACCGCTCGCGCCGCCAGTAGACTCCGGTCCCGTCGATTTGTTTGATCTCCTCGCGGATGTTTTCCCGCGCCCGAAAATCCTCCGTGGCTCGTTTGCAGGCGGGAACGGCGCCATAGTCATCCACGATGAGAAAACCACCCACGGAAAGTTTGTCGTAGAGGTTTTCGAGGGCGTCGGTCGTGGATTCGTACAAATCGCCATCGAGCCGGGCCACCGCGAGTTTCTCAATCGGCGCCTTGGGCAGGGTGTCTTTGAACCATCCCTTCAGAAATTTGACCTGTTCATCGAGGAGATCGTAGCGCCGGAAGTTTTCCCGCACCTCCTCCAGTGGAATCGCCAGATGCGACAACCGGTGGTGACGATCGCCCGCATCAGCCGGATATTTTTCCGCATTGGGCTTCGGCAGCCCCGCGAACGAATCGGCGAGCCAGACGACTCGATCCGACACTTGATGGGCGCGCAGGACCGCCTTGATCAGGATGCAGGCGCCGCCGCGCCAGACACCGGTTTCGATAAAATCGCCCGGCACGCCATCGCGGAGCACGGTCTCGACGCACTCCTGCAGATTGTCGAGGCGCCTGGACCCGATCATGGTCTGGGCGATCGCCGGCCAGTCGGATCCATTGGCGCGCTGCGAGGGCTGCGCGATCCGCTGCACCTGCACCTCGCGCGGCAAAACGAGTTTCAAAATCTGTCCGCGCAGGCCTTTCGCCTCCCAGTTGGCGCCGCCCATCCCGCGGTAGAGCGAACACGTCAGACTCTTCTTCAGGAGCTCCAGGTACGCCTCCTTCAGCGTGTCGTCGGCAACCACGGCGGAAGTCATGACGAGTGAATCGGCTGGTCACAGCTCCCCGATCCGTCTGCGCTATCGCGGCGCAGCGCTGCGCTCCTGCTGATCATATGCCTTCGTTGCCCACGCCCGCACTTCGTTCCCGGATCGCGCGATTTTCGTAATGTTTTCCCCCGAACCTTCCGCACCGACCGGATTCGAGCCGCTCCGGCCGCTGATCACCTTCGGCATTCCCGCCTACAACCGCCCGCAGCTCCTCGCCGAAACGCTCGCCAGCATCGCCGCGCAGACCGCCGCCGCGGACTATGAAGTCATCGTGTGCGACGACGGTTCGCTGCCGGAGACCGCGGCGACCGTCGCCCGTTTTCCGAAGGACCGTTTTTTTTATCACCGCAACACGCCGACGCGCGGCCCGGTCGGAAACTGGAACGAATGCCTCCGCCGCGCGCGCGGACGCTGGGTGATGGTGCTGCACGAGGACGACACGCTTTATCCCTGGTATCTCGCCCTCGTGCTGCCCCGACTCCGCGAAGACCTCGCCGCGGTGTGCACGAAAGTGGTTTCCGGCGCCACGCCGCCGGCCCTTTCCGCTCCCCCGAACCTCAACGCGTCCGCGGCCATCGCCTATCCACCCCTTTATTTTATCAAGAGCTCGATGACTCCTTTCCCCGGTGTGCTCATGGCCCGCGATGTGGCGTTGCGGCTCGGCGGCTTCGACGAGCGCGCCGGCCCTCTGGCCGACTACGATTTCTGGTACCGCCTCGCGTGCGCGGGTCGCATCGAGGTCGTGCGCGCGGTCGGCGCGTTCTACCGCGTGACCGATGCGCAATGGACGGCGCGGGCCTGGCCGGTGATGCTGCGGCAGACTCACCTCTTGCGCTTGCGCATCGCGCGGGAGCAGATGCCGGACTCCCGGCGCCGGGGCCGATGGCTGGCGCGTTTCTTCACCTACCGTAACGCGCTTTCCTATGCGCGGCGCTTTTCCGAAAAGCCCCTGTCACTGATGCGCACGCTCCATTTCAAAAAGATTCCAGCCAGCTCGCTGCCCAGCGGCTGGGTGTGGCAGGTCATCAAGGTTTTCTCGCGATGAGCACCGCTCCCCTCATCACGGTCGCCATCTGCACCTACAATCGCGCGGAATTGCTCGGACAGACGCTTCGCGACATCGCGCGACAGGAATTTCCGCGCGACCGCTACGAGGTGCTCGTGGTCGACAACAATTCCCGCGACAACACCCGCGACGTGGTGGCGGGCTTCGCATCCGTCCAGCCGGCGCCGCGCCACCTCTTCGAAACGCAGCAAGGCCTGCCTCACGCCCGCAATCGCGCCATCGCCGAGGCCCGCGGCGAAATCATCGTGTTCGCCGACGACGATGTGCTGCTCGAGCCAAACTGGCTGGGCCAGTTGATCGCACCCTTTGCCGCGGATTCGACGCGCCGGGTCGGCGTGGTGGGCGGGGAAGTCATCCCGGTTTTCCCCAACGGCCTGCCGCCTTGGGTGGAAGAATGGCATTCCCCCCTCGCGTTCCGACACGACGCGGGCCCGCTCACTCCGCGACAATCCCCCATGGGGGCGAACCTGGCGTTTCGCCGCGAGGTCTTCGCCCAACTGGGAAATTTCGCCACTGGTCTTGGACGGGCGGGAAAAAATCTTTTTGCCGGCGAGGAGAGCGAAATGATCCGGCGCGCGCGCGCCGCCGGCTTCGAGGTGTGGTTCGCCCCGCAGGCGGTGGCGAAACACCAGATGCCGGCGAGCCGCACGACCTTCGCCTACGCCACGCGCCACGCCTTCGATTCGGCGCGCTCCCGGGTGATCGAACGGGCGAATCAGGGCCATGCCGCCGGATATTTCGTTTCCCGCTTTCTCGGAAATTTTTTCAAGGCTCCCTGCCTCGCGCTCTTCGCACTGCTCGCCGCGCTCGTCCTCCGCACCGGCGATGCGAAAAAAGCCCTCGTCCGCGCCTGGCGTTCCTGCGGCTATCTCTACCAAATCCCGCGCTCGCTGATCGGGAAGCTGTAGGAGCGGCTTTACGCCGCGACCGATCTCGACCACAAACGTCGCGGCGCAAAGCCGCTCCGCTCCTGCAGCAAACCTTCCGTGAGTTCACCTGTTCTTCCGCTTCCCCTTTCCGTTGTCATCGTCGCGAAAAACGAGGCGCACAACCTGCCTCGCTGCCTCGCGGGCGTGCATGGCTGGGTCGCCGAGATTGTCGTCGCGCTGAACAACACGACGGACGACAGCGAAGCGGCGGCGAAGAAATTCGGCGCGGCGGTGCACCACCTCCCGTGGCGGGGCTACCGTGACACGAAAAACGCCGCGCTCACGCTCGCGAAAAATTCCTGGGTGCTCTCGCTCGACGCCGACGAGGAAGTGTCGCCGCAGCTGCGCGCGTCGATTGAAGGTTTTTTCCGGAACGGACCGGAGAAGTTTGCCGGCGCGCGTTTTCCGCGGCGGGTCTGGTTCATCGACCGGTGGATCATGCACGGTGACTGGTACCCGGATTTGAGCCTGCGGCTTTTGCACCGGGATCGCGCGCGCTGGGGCGGCGACGCCTTCGTACACGAAAAAATCGAATGCGACGGACCGGTCGCAACGCTGGCCGGCGATCTCAATCACTATTCGTTTCCCTCGCTCTCGAGTCATGTCGCGAAGATCAACCCCTTCGCCGACCTCTTCGTGCAGCAGCAAAAGGCGAAGCGGAAAAAGTTCTCGGTGTTCGCCGCTGTCTTCCGCCCGCTCTGGCGATTTGTCCGCGCCTACGTGATCAAGCTCGGGTTTCTCGACGGCTTCCCGGGTTTCTACATCGCCTGGGCGACCGCCTTCGGCGCCTTCGTCCGCTACAGCCGGCTCTACGAGGAAGAAAACAAAGGAAAAGCTGAGAGCTAAGAACTGAGAGTCCAGAGCAGGAAGATGCCGAGCTTCAAACGTTGCGCCTGGCTCTGGACTCTCAGCTCTTAGCTCTCAGCTTTCAGCTTTCATTCAAATGCCCGACCAACCCCACCAGTTCAGCAAGCTTGCCGAGGAGCTCGTCGGCGATCTGCGGGGCGTGGAGTTTGAGGAGCCGCGCCGTTCGCTAAAGCGCCCGACCAAGGACCTCGCGAAGATCGTCGAGGAACTGATGGTGCACCACCAGATCGGCCGCCCGTCCGCCGAGCAGGGAATTCGCGACCAGTGGCCGACGCTGGTGGGGACGGCCAACGCCAGCTATTCCCACCCCGTCCGCATCGAACGCGGCCGGCTGCTCGTGCTCGCCGCCCATAGCGTGGTCCGGAACGAGATATTCCTGCATCGCGAGGAAATCGTGCAACGCATCCGCAAGCTGCCGGGTTGCGAAGGGCTCCGGTCCCTGAATATCCGGGCGGGTTGAGGGTGTGCCGGGTCTTGGATTTGACCGAAATTTGCTCTTGCCCCACTCCCGGGGGATTTCGATGCTCCCCCCTTGCGTCAGTGGGTTTCCGCCGGTTGCGGGGGCCTACCACACTGGTTCGGCACTCCGCCGGATTGGAACGGTGACGCCGGCTAAGCCGCGATTTCGGTCGCGATGAGGCGGGCGGCACGGGGCCTGCAAGGGCTCCCTACAGTCGTGAAACTCAGCCACAAAACCATGTCCACCACAGTCGTTAAACCCGAAATCATCGCAGAATACAAAACCCACGAGAAGGATACCGGTTCGTCCGAAGTCCAAGTCGCGTTGCTCACGGCCCGGATCAATCACTTGACCGAGCACTTGCGCACTCACCGCAAAGACTTCCACTCGCGCCGCGGCCTTCTGCAGATGGCATCCCGCCGTCGCAAACTCCTCGATTATCTTAAGCGGCATAACCTGCCGAAATATAACGAGCTGCTGCAGAAGCTGAACCTTCGCAAATAACGCTTTATCACACAGGCGATCCGATCCGCGGGTCGCCTGTTGTCGTTACCGACACTCGATTCCAGAACGGGACATTTCCGTTTGCCTCCGAACAGGAGGCGGCAAACGGAAATCTCTCGCCTCTGAGCGAGGAGACAAAGCGGGTCCGTAAAACCCCCTCCCACCGCGTCGGCCTTCCGGCCGCGCTGCTTCCGTTTCAGGAAGCCACGAGTCGTCGCCAGCCGTGTGCCGCTGGCCGTCTCGTCTCATTCGCAGGCACATTTATCCGAATCCGAAAAATCAGTTAGCATATGAATCAGAAACACAATGTCACCGTGCCCGGCCTCGGGCTCACGTTCTCCACCGGCTCGATCGCCCAGCTCGCCGGCGGCGCCGTCAACGTCAATGTCGGCGAAACCAACGTCTTCGTCACCGCCTGCGTGGCGCAGACCATGCGCCCCGGCCAGGACTTCTTCCCGCTCACCGTCGACTATCGCGACAAATACGCCGCCGCCGGCCGTTTCCCCGGTGGTTACTTCAAACGCGAGGGCCGTCCTTCCGAGCGCGAGATCCTCATCTCCCGTCTTTGCGATCGTCCCTGCCGCCCGCTCTTCCCCGAGGGTTTCCTCAATGAAGTGCAGATCATCGGCCAGCTCATGTCGGCCGACCTCATTCACGATTCCGACATCGCGATGGTCAACGGCGCCAGCGCCGCGCTCGCCATCTCCGACATTCCGTGGAACGGGCCGATCGGCTGCGTCCGCGTTGCGCTGATCGAGGACAAGTTCGTCGCGAACCCCACGATCGAGCAGATGTATTCGTCGTCGCTCGACCTCATCTACGTCGGCAATTCGAAAGACATGCTGATGATCGAAGGCTCCGCGGACCAGATCTCCGAGGAGAAATTCATCGAGGCCCTCGCCTTCGGCCACGAGGCGATCCAGCCAATCATCGTCGCGATCAAGGAGCTCGTCGCTCTCGCCGGCAAACCGAAGGCCACGTTCAAGCTCGTGGGCGCCACGCCCGAGGCCCGCGCCATCATCGAGCGCGTTGTCCCCGCCGAGCGCGTTTCCGCCGCGATCTTCGGCTTCGAGAAAGCCGTCCGCTCCGCCAACGTCAAAGCCCTCAAGGACGAAGCCAAGGCCGCCCTGACCGCTGAGCTCGGCGCCGACAAGTTCACCGATGTCGACCTCAACGTCGTCTTCGAAGATCTCCAATACAAAGCCTACCGCGCCACGGTCCTCGCGCAGGGCGTTCGTTCCGACAAACGCGATGCGAAATCGCTCCGCCCGATCACTTCGCAGGTCGGCGTTCTTCCCCGCGTTCACGGCTCCGCGATGTTCCAGCGCGGCGACACCCAAAACATCGCCATCGTCACCCTCGGGCCGACGAAGGAAGCGCAGGACATGGACGGCCTCACCGGCGGTCCGAAGACCAAGAGCTTCATTCTCCACTACAACTTCCCGCCGTTCTCCGTCGGTGAAGCCGGCCGTTTCATCGGCCCCGGCCGCCGCGAAATCGGCCACGGCGCACTCGCCGAACGCTCGCTCGTTCCGGTGCTCCCGCCGGAGGACGCGTTCCCGTACTCGATCCGTGTTGTCTCCGAGATCATGGCCTCGAACGGCTCGACCTCGATGGCCTCCATCTGCGGCGGCTGTCTCGCCCTCATGGACGCCGGCGTGCCGATCATCGCTCCTGTCGCGGGCATCTCCTGCGGCTTAATGACCGAGATGGCGGCCGACGGCTCGATCACCAAGTGGACCACCATCACCGACATCCTCGGTGAGGAAGATCACTTCGGTGACATGGACTTCAAGGTCGCCGGCACGACCAAGGGCATCACGGGCTTCCAGCTCGACCTGAAGATCAACGGCCTGCCCTTCGAGATCGCGAAGACCGCGATCTTCCAGGCCCGCGATGCGCGCATCGAGATTCTCCGCACGATGCTCGCCGCGCTGCCCGCGCCCCGCGCCGACCTCAGCAAGTTCGCCCCCCGCATCCAGACGATCCAGATCGATCCCGAAAAGATCGGCCTGCTCATCGGGCCCGGTGGCAAGACGATCCGCCGCATCACGGAAACGACCGGTGCGCAGATCGACATCGCCGAGGACGACTCCGGCAAGATCTACATCTACTCGAACAACGGCGACGCGATGGCCCGCGCCATCAAGGAAATCGACAGCCTTTGCGGCGGCGGTTCCGGCGGTGGCCGCGACGGCGGCGGTGGCGGCGGCGCCCCGATCGAGGAAGGCAAGATCTACAACGGCCGCGTCACGGGCATCAAGGAATTCGGCTGCTTCGTCGAATGCACGCCCGGCAAGGAAGGCCTCGTCCACATCAGCGAGCTCGCCGAAATGCGCGTTCGCCGCACCGAGGACGTCGTCAAGATGGGCGAATCCATCTGGGTAAAGTGCATCGGCATCGACGAGCGCTCCGGCAAGGTCCGCCTCAGCCGCAAGGCCGCGATGCGCGATCTCGAAGCGCAGAAGCAGGCCGGCGGTGGCGAAGCTGCCGCAGCCCCCGCGGCGCAGAGCTAATCCCGCTCCCGTCCCTTCAATTCAAGCCGGAGCCGCTCACGCGGCTCCGGCTTTTTGTTGGCGGTAGAGCGGGACCGCTGGGCCCACTGATTTGATGTTTGTCATTCTGGGCGAAGCGAAGAATCCAGCGGGATATTCGCCACCCTGTGCAGACTTGGTGTCTCCTGCGGGATTCTTCGCTTTGCTCAGAATGACAAAGAGGAGTTTTTCTTTGCTCCCTGAAGAAGTCTTTGCGGCCATCTTGCCATGAAATTTCTCGTCACCAATGACGACGGCATCGCGAGCGTTTTCCTGCACGAACTCGTGCGCGCCCTCTTGGCTTACGGACACGAGGTCGCGGTTGCCGCGCCAAAAAAGGAGCAAAGCTGGATCGGCGCCGCGAAATCGCGCCACCGTCCCGTCACTTCCGAACGCGCCGACGCCCTGCATGGACTCGGCTGCCCAACGTGGATCGTCGACGGCACGCCGAGCGACTGCGTGAACATCGCGATCGCCCACCTGCTCCCGGGAGCGAAGCTCGCGCCCCGCGACGCCGTCGTGAGCGGGATCAACATCGGTTTCAATGCCTCCCTCGCCTTCATTCTCGCGAGCGGAACCATCGGCGGCGCCTGGGAGGGCGCGGTGCACGGGCTGCCCGGCATCGCGGTCTCGCAGGACGTGAATCCCGAGGCATTCGAACATCTCCGCGAAACCGGCGGAAAAGCCGACGCCACTCTGCTCGCCATCCTGAAAGTTTCCGCGCGGCACGCGGCGCGTCTCGCCGCCGAACTCGCCGCACTAACTCCTCCGCGCAGTTTTACGGTGCACAACCTGAACTTTCCCGCGGCGTGCCAGCCGAACACCGAAGTCCGGCGCACCGTGCCGGCTCGCGTGATCATTCCCGGCCTGTTCAGTCCGGCGCAGGATGACGGCACGCACCGTTTCGTGTTCAACCGGGGCGAGGATATTTCCCCCGCTGAACCGCTGACCGACCGGGCCGCGATCTCCGCGGGCTACATCAGCCACACGCTGCTCGACTACCGGAAGCTAGGTCAGTGACCGCGGCGGCGACGCGCGCCGCTTCGTGCTTTCAGAACGACGCCACCATCTCCACGCCATTGTAGGAGAGTGTGGCCGTGTTCTGGGAAACGCGCTTGAGCAGAAGCCGCACCGTCTTGCCCCGCACCAAGGTGGGAATGAAGTCACCTTCTTCGTACTGCTTTTTGTTAATGACGAGATAGGAACGGCCGCGGGCGGTCACGGTGCCCGCTTTCAGCGTCGCAACGGCGAGTTTCAAAATCATTTCGTCGGGCGGCGCGGGCTCCTCGACCTTTGTCTGCGGCAATTCGGGCGGAGCCGAGCTGTGGGGCGCGATGCGAAACAAATTCACCGAGGTGTCCAGCGGCGGCAGGTCGCCGTTGCGATAGCGAAACAAAACCTCGATCCGCTCGCGGGTCTGTTTGTAACGGGGCCCCAGCATCGGCACGACGACGGGTTCCGCTTGGGCGACGACGCAGGCTCCAAAAACAACCCAGGCGAGAAAACAGCGGGCAGATTTCATGGGGCGGGATCGGCACGATGGACGACTCCATTGCGAAACACGACTTCCCTCTCGGTTGGCGGAGTCGAAGGCAACGGCGCCGGCATCGGCATTCCCATGCCACCGCCACCACCCGATCCAATCCCGATGCCGACGGGACCGACGCTGGTCCCGATTCCAATGGGCCCGGTGGGACCAATGACCGTACCGCCGCGTCCGGTCGAGATGCCGATTCCGGGAGTGGAGGTGACCACGCCGCCGCCCGGATACCCCATTCCACCGCCGGGGTACGTCGAGCCGGGATAACCCGCACCCGGATAACTTCCGCCCGGATACGAAGGCCCGCCCGGGTAGCCCATCATTCCACTCGTGTCTTCAAATCCACCGGTGCGGTAAATCCAGATCTCATCCTCGCCGGGCACGGTGGAGCGCGAAACGATTTCTGACGGTTTCCCCAGCGCCATCTTCACCATCTCCGGCGTCATTCCCGCTTCGACTTTCCCATCGAGGACAGCCTGGCGCATTTCGATCGGCCACGATTCATACAGTTCGCGATCAGCATCGATGCGCCGGAATTGCGACGACGAACAACCCGCCGAGGCCGCCAGCACGAGCAACAGGCAAATACGTGGGGTAAATTCCCGTGACATCCTGCGCGCAACAATGCACGGAACCGCGCTCCCGTAAAGTCTGCGTGACACCACCACGCATTCCTTTTCTCCTCTTTTACGTCCCGGTTTTTTCATCATGCGTCGGATTCCCCTTCCCCACACCCCGCTTTCCGTCTCTCCGCTATGGCTTGGTGGCGTGCCCTTTGGCCACACGCTCGACGAAGCGGCCACCTTTGCCCTGCTCGACCGGTTTGTTGAACTGGGCGGCAACGCCATCGATACGGCCCGCATCTACTCCGACTGGGTGCCCGGGGAAAAGCGCCGCAGCGAGCGGGTGCTGGGGGACTGGCTGAAGGCGCGCGGCCATCGCGACCGCCTCGTGATCGGGACGAAGGGCGCCCATCCCTTCATCGAATCGCTCGAGGTGCCCCGGTCGTCAGCCGTCGAACTGCGGGACGACGTGGAAGGCAGTCTGAGCACCCTGCGCATCGACGTGATCGATCTCTACTGGCTGCATCGCGACGACCCGTCGCGAAACGTCGGACATTTCATCGACGTGCTGAACGGGTTTCTGCGCGAGGGAAAGATCCGCGCTTTCGGCGTCTCGAACTGGACGGCGGCCCGCTTGCGCGCCGCGAACGACTATGCCCGCGCCACCGGCCAGCAGGGCTTCGCCGCCAACCAGCCGTTCTGGTGTCTCGGCTGCCAGCAAGCGCGGCCATCGCCGATCATGGGCTTGGTGAAGTTCGATGCGGAGACTCACCGCTTCCACGTTGAAACCGGACTCGCCGTCGTTCCCTACACTTCCCAGGCCAACGGTTTTTTCTCGAAGCTCGCGCTGCCGGAGGCGCAGCGTCCCGCCGATTTCTCGGCGCACGAATTTAACACGCCCGCCAATCTTGCCGCCGGCAAAGTCGTCATCGAGCTCGCCGCCGCCAAAAAGGTGACTCCGAGCGCGATCGTCCTCGCGTACCTCTGGTCGCGGCCGTTTCCCGTGACACCGATCATCGGTTGCCGGACGCGCGCCCAACTCGAAGACAGTGTCGCCGCTCTCCGCGTCCGCCTTGAACCCCCGGAGCTTCGCGCTCTCGAGCTGGCATCGGAATCCGGCCTGCCCCCCGGCTAACATGTCACTTATTAAGTGACATGTTGATTTCCCCTTTTTGATTTTTCAGAGGAGAGGCAAAAACAATGTCACCTATTAAGTGACATTGTCGGAATCAGATTCGCGGGAAAGCGCTGTGCTGTCCTGAAACGGCGTTTGGTTTCTCAGCCTCGCGCATCCGCGCGAAACTTGCTGGGGGTCGTCCCGGTCTCGCGCTTGAAGACGACGCTCAGATACTCCACGTGCTCGAAGCCCGTGCGCTCGGCGATCTGATAGAGGGCAAGCTTTGTCTCGGTGAGGAGCTGTTTCACGCGGGCGAGGCGCACCTGCAGAATTTCCTCGCGCGGCGTGCGGCCAAGCAGCCGTTGGAAACGCTGCTCGAGGACGCGGCGCGACAGCGAGCTCGCTGGCAGGAGATCGCCGACGTTGATGCCCGTGCACGCGTGCTCGCGGATGAATTGCACCGCCTGCGCAATCTGGCGGTCGTCGATGGCCAGCACATCCGTCGAATGCCGCGCGGCGACCCCCAGTGGTGCAATGAGGCGCGCGATCGGCGCGACTTTTTTTCCGGCCATCATCCGCCCGAGCAACGCCGCCGCCTCGTAGCCCGTGCGGTGCGTGTTCGGTATCACACTTGAGAGCGGCGGCGATGCCAGTTCGCAGAGCAGTTCGTCGTTATCCACCCCGATCACGGCGACATCGCCCGGCACGGCCAGCCGCTCGTTCCGGCAGGCATCCAACACCTGCTGGCCGCGGTTGTCGTAACACGCCATGACTCCGACGGGTTTGGGGAGTTCGGTCAGCCAGCGCGCAATCGCTGTGACCTGCGCCGCGAGATCGGCTGACGCCGCCGGCGGCGGGAAACAATGGCACGCATGCCCGGCTGCTTTCAGGTGGGCCACAAACCGTTCCTCCCGCCAGCGCGACCAGTTGAAACGCGCATCGCCGCAGAAAGCGAAATGCTTGAATCCCCGCTCGAGCAAATGATCCGCCGCGAGCCGGGCGATCTTGTCGTCGTCGGTCTCGACCCACGGCACCGCGGGCACCAGGCGGGCGGCGCTCACGTCGACGGTCGGCAGTCCGGCCCGCACCACCGCGCGGGCAATCCGGGGTGTCTCGATGCGCGCGATAATCCCGTCGCCCTCCCACCCCGCCAGCCACGGAGGCGGATCGTCGCCCCGGCCCTGTTCCATCACATGAAACGACCATGGCTGGTGCTCGCGGATGTAATGCACCACGCCCTGCAACAACCCGCGCGCATAGGCGTTCGAAGTCTCGATCAGAATCGCGACCTTGCGGCGGGAGGCGGCGGGTCGGGAACGCGGCGAAGGCATGGGACGGATGTTTCGGTGGATTCGCAAAGTTTCAATCCGCGACTCCATTCGCCACCGCTGCTCCACGAGAGGGCCGGTGAAAAAACTCAGACTTTTTGCGTCAACTCTCATGGCATGATGCTTCAAAGCTGCTACGATGTCGCCAACCCACCCCACACCCTTATGGCTTTTGCATCTCGTCTCTCGTTTGGCGGCGCCTGGTTGCGTCGCGCGGTCGTTCTCCTGGTCTTCGGTTTCAGCGCGCTCGCGGCCCAGGCGGCGCCGCTGAAGGTGCTTTGGATCGGCGACAGCGGCCATCACAAGCCCGCCGAACGGCTCCGCCAGTTTGCCCCCGTGATGCTCAGCCGCGGCATCGAACTCGTCTACACGGAGGACATGGCGACCCTGACGCTCTCGAATCTCAAGCGCTACGACGCCCTGCTGATCTACGCCAACATCGACGCGATCGCTCCGGCGCAGGATCAGGCCATCGTCGACTACGTCACCCAAGGCGGCGGACTCGTCCCGTTGCATTCCGCCACCTGGTGCTTCCGTAATTCGGAGCGCTACGTCGCGATGGTCGGCGCGCAATTCAAGAGCCACGGCACGGGGACTTTCCGGACGCGCATCGTCGCGCCCGATCACCCAGTCATGCAGGGGTTCACCCCGTTCGAAAGCTGGGATGAAACCTACGTCCATATCCGCCACAACGAGCAGGGCCGCACCGTGCTCGAGATGCGCGAGAACGAGCCGTGGACGTGGGTGCGCTCCGAGGGCAAGGGCCGGGTTTTCTACACGGCCTGGGGCCACGACGAACGCACGTGGAGCAATCCCGGTTTCCAGGATCTGGTGGAGCGCGGCATTCGTTTCGCGGCCGGCCAGAAACTGCCGGATGCGCTGGCGAGCCGTCAAAAAATTCCCGGCTTCGAACTGATCGACCAGCCCGGCGTGCCCTACTATCCGCCGGGACAACGCAGCCGCGGCGATGCGCCCTGGCCGAAAATGCCGAAGCCTCTCTCCGCCGCGGATTCCATGCAGCACCTCGTCGTTCCGGCCGGTTTTGAAGTGCAACTCGTCGCCGGCGATCCCGACATCAAGAAACCCGTGGCGCTCGGCTGGGATGAACGCGGCCGCCTCTGGATCGCCGAAACGCTCGACTATCCCAATCGCCTGCTCGGGCCCGGCGAGCCCGGTCGCGACCGTCTCGTGATTTGCGACGACACAAACAACGACGGCAAAGCGGACAAGTTCACGGTGTTCGCCGACGGGCTCAACATCCCCACCAGTTTCACGTTCTCAAACGGCGGGGTGATTGTTCACCAGATGCCCAACACCCTTTTTCTCAAAGACACCGACGGCGACGACAAGGCCGACGTCCGCGAGGTCCTCATCACGGGCTGGGGCCGCAGCGACACGCACGCCGGTCCGAGCAATCTGCGCTACGGTCTCGATAACTGGATCTGGGGAATGGTGGGCTACTCGGGATTCCAAGGCACCGTCGGCGGCAGGGAATACTCGTTCAAACAAGGCTTCTATCGCTTTCGCCCGGACGGTTCGGCTTTGGAATTTCTGCGCGCGACCAACAACAACACCTGGGGACTCGGTCTGAGCGAAGCGGGCGTCGTGTTCGGTTCGACCGCGAACAACAATCCCAGCGTCTATTTGCCGATTCCAGATCGCTACTATCAGCCGGCGGGCCTGGCTCCGAAAACGCTCGGAGGCATCGCCGATACCTCGCGTTACCTGCCGATCACGGATCGCGTCCGCCAGGTTGACGTGCACTGGGGCTACACGTCCGCGGCCGGCCACGCGCTCTACACCGCGCGCGCCTATCCGAAGGAATATTGGAATCGCGTCGCGTTCGTCACCGAGCCGACCGGCCACCTCGTGGGACAATTCAACCTTGAGGGGAGCGGCGGAAACTACCGCTCGAAGAATCCAACGAACTTGATTGCGAGCGACGACGAATGGTTCGCGCCGATCATGGCGGAAGTCGGTCCCGACGGCGCCGTCTGGGTGATCGACTGGTACAACTACATCGTACAGCACAACCCGACACCGCGCGGCTTCGAACGCGGACCGGGCAATGCCTACGAAAACGAACTTCGCGACAAACGCTTCGGCCGCATCTACCGCATCGCGTGGAAAGGTGACGCCGCCAAAGCCACGCTGCCGCCCCCCTTCAGCCTGGCCGGCGCGACACCGGCGCAACTGGTCGCTGCGCTCGCCAACAACAACCTCCTCTGGCGCAGCCACGCCCAGCGCCTGCTGGTCGAACGCGCGCGCAAGGATGTCGTCCCCGCCCTCATCGCGCTGGCCAAGGATCAGTCCGTCGACGAAATCGGCCTGAACGTCGGCGCGATTCACGCGCTCTGGACGCTCCACGGCCTCAACGCGATCGACGGAATCGCCGAGGCACGCGCCACCGCTGTCGCCGCACTGCGCCATCCCTCGGCCGGCGTGCGACGCAACGCGGTCGCCGTGCTTCCGCACACGAGTGCAACGGCAAACGCGGTGATCGAAGCGGGATTGCTCAATGACAGCGACGGCCAGGTCAGGCTCGCCAGCCTGCTGGCCCTTGCGGATTGCCCCGAGACTGCCGTTGCCGGCGAAGCGATCCACTCCCTGCTGGCGACGCCGGACCTGCGGCTGGATCGCTGGACGGTTGACGCCGCCAAAATTGCGGCCGCCGCGCAATCGCGCGGTTTCCTCAACGGCGCAACTCCCGCCGAACGCTCGGCCGCGCTGGATCCGACGCTGCGCGAACTCAACGCTTCAACGACGATCGATTCGTTCGAAGGTGCCGATCCGCTCGCCTCATGGGACGTGATCAAATCCGGAGCCGGAGCCGAAATCGCCGCCGACGCGGGGCGGGGCGACGGACGCAGCCTGCGGCTCGCCGCGGCCAACGACGGAAGCGATCTCAGCGCCACGCGAAAAATCAAAGTGCAGCCGAACAGCCGCTACGAACTCAGCGCCTGGATCAAGACGCAGGACATCGTCGCGATTCAACCCGCGCCCGGTGCGTTCATCAGTGTGCCGGAAATCCGTCCCACCCGCGCGCTGTCGAACACGATTCGACTGACGTCGGACTGGACCCAGGTGCGCGTGGTGTTCGACACCGGCAAGCTGGAGAACGTTTCGATCGTCTGCCGGATGGGCGATGCCGGCGCGACAGGCGTCGCGTGGTTCGACGACGTGGTGCTCACGAATCTCGGCCTGACGGATGAAACGGTCGTCAATCCCCTGCGCGTGGTCCTCTCCCACGTTCTTTCGCGTCACGGCGAGGCGGCGGCCGCAGCGCCCGTTCCCACGGTCGACCCGAATGCGGTCGTGCTCGATCTCGGCGTTATTCCCGACGTGATGAAATACGACCGGACCGAGCTCACCGTCAAAGCGGGGCAAAAGGCGCGGCTCGCGTTCAAGAACAAGGATCACATGCAGCACAACGTCGTGCTGATCCGCATTGGGAGCATCGACGCCGTCGGCAAGCTTGCCGATGCCATGCTCACCGATCCTCAGGCGCTTTCGAAAAGTTACGTCCCTTCCTCTCCCGATGTGCTGGCCGCGACCCCGCTGGTGAATCCGGGCGAGTCGTTCGACCTCGCGTTCACCGCGCCCACCGAGCCCGGGCGCTATCCGATCGTGTGCACATTTCCCGGCCACTGGCGCATAATGCAGATGACCCTCGTGGTCACCGCGGCGAACTGACCGCGAACCCTCCCCTTCCTCCCCTCCTCTCCATGCCAAAAAAAATCAACATCGCCATCGCCGGCCTCGGCTTCGGCGCCGAATTCATTCCGATCTACCAGGCGCATCCCAACGCCAATCTCATCGCCGTCTGCCAGCGCGATCCGAAGAAGCTCGGGTCGATCACCCGCGCGTTCGACATCGCGAAAGGCTACACCGATTACGATGAGATGCTGCGCGACCCGGAGATCGATGCGGTTCACATCAACACGCCCATTCCCGATCACGCGGCGCAGACCATCAAGGCGCTGCAGGCGGGAAAACACGTTGCCTGCACCGTGCCGATGGCGACCTCGATCGCGGACTGCCGCAAGATCGTCGAGCTCTGCAAAAAGACCGGGCTGAAATACATGATGATGGAGACGGTCGTCTACGCGCGGGAATACCTTTTCATCAAGGAACTCTACGACCGCGGTGAGCTTGGGAAAATTCAGTTCCTCCAGGCCAGCCATCAACAGGACATGGATGGATGGCCGAACTACTGGCCGGGCCTGCCGCCGATGTGGTACGCGACCCACTGCGTCGGCCCGATGCTGGCGCTCACCGACGCGACGGCGGAATACGTTTCCTGCTTCGGCTCCGGCACGATCCGCAAGGAGCTGGTCAAAAACTACGGTTCGCCCTTCGCAGTCGAGACGGCGCACATCAAGTTCAAGGACAGCGATCTCTCGGCGCGCATCATCCGCTCCCTCTTCGACACGGCGCGCCAGTATCGCGAAAGCATCGACGTCTATGGCTCGAAGAAATCGTTCGAATGGACGCTGGTTGAGCACGAGCCGCACGTCCTGCACACCGCCAAACTGCCGGAGCACAAGATCCCGAAGAAAATCACGGTACCCGATTACGCGAAACGCCTGCCCGCGGGCATCCGGAAATTCACGACGAAGGGCGTCTACGATCTCGGGAAGAAGACGCACCTCAGCTTCACCCAGGGCGCCGGCCACGGCGGATCGCACCCTCACCTCGCCCACGAGTTTCTTTCCGCGCTGCTCGAGGATCGCGACCCGTATCCCAACGCGGTGAAATCGGCGAACTGGACCTGCGTGGGACTCTGCGCCCACGAATCCGCCCTCGCCGGCGGGAAGATCGTTTCGCTCCCGGGTTTCACCCAGCGCTGATTGCGCAGTCCAGCCGGAGGGGGCGGTCGAAACCGCCCCCGGCCGTTTCCTCCGCCGGGTTAGACGCGCGCTTCGATTTGCGGCGGCTCCCCGTTCATCACGCTGTGAATTGCCGCGGCGAAAACCTCGACCTCATACGGCTTGGGAACGGCTGCCGAGAATCCGTAAGCCCGGTAGTTCGCGAGCACGGGATCGCTGGAGTAGCCGCTCGACACGATTCCCCGCACCTGCGGATCGAGGCGGCGCAAGGCCTCCATGGCGGCCTTCCCTCCCATGCCTCCCGGCACGGTGAGATCCAGCACCACGACATCGAAGGGCCTGTCCATCGCGCGGGCCGCATCGTACGTGCGCACCGCGTCCGCGCCGTCGCTCACAAGCGTCACCTCGTGTCCCAGCTGCCGGAGCAGGCCTGCGCCCACCCGGCGGATGGGTTCCTCGTCGTCCATGAAAAGCACGCGCGCTCTCCGCGGCGGAGTCATCCGGGCGGGAACGCTCGCCGCCACCACGGCGGGCCCGGACGCCGCGGGAAGCCAGATGGAAAACGTCGTGCCGCAACCGGGCGCTGAATCCACCGTGATGTGTCCCTGGTGTTTTTTCACGATCGAGCGCACGGTCGCGAGACCCAGGCCGCTGTTTTTTTCCTTCGTCGAAAAGTAGGGATCGAAAATCCGCTGGAGATTTTCCGGCGCGATGCCGGTGCCGTTGTCGGCGACGGTGAGTTTGAGGTAGTTGCCATCGGCGAGGGTGAGAACCTCGTCGGCAAGGACCGTCACCGCCTCCAGGCCGATGCGGATTACCCCCCCCTGGGGCATCGCTTGCGCGGCATTGAGCACGAGATTATGCACGACCCGACCGATCTGTCCGCGGTCCACGTTCGCGGCCGGAAGGTTCTCGGCGATTTCCAGGTCGCACCGGACGTTCGAACCGTAACGCGCGAACTTCGCCGCCTCCCCCACCACCTCCTGCAACGACACCGCCGAGCGCACCGGATCGCCCCCCTTGGAAAAAGTCAGCAGCTGGCTCGTCAGCTCGGCCGCGCGCTTCGCGCCGTTTTCGGCTTCGGCCAGCGACTCTCCCGCGATTTCGCGCACCCGCAGATCGCGTCTCGCCAGCCCGATGTTTCCGATCACGACCGTGAGAAGGTTGTTGAAATCATGCGCAATGCCGCCCGCGAGCACGCCGAGCGACTCCAGACGCACCGCGCGCTCGAGTTCCGCGTGGAGGCGGGTTTCCTTCGCGAGTTGCTGGCGGATTTCCGCGGTCTGCTTTCGCACCCGCCGGCGGAGGACAACCACCCACCCGCTCCCCATCAACGTGCAGAGCGCCATGCCTCCGGCGATCGCCAGCGCACGCTGAGCGGTCCACCAGCTCGGGGCGGCAATCAACCGGATGTCGTCGATGGATCGCAACTGGAGCCGGAAGGTGCGCGGTTTGCGGTATTCGTCGTATTCCAAAACGTACACACCGGTTAGTTCCAACAGACTGCCGACGCGCGGGAGACCCTGCGGGAGCACGTGATCGAGGCGGGCTTCGAAAATCCCCCCCTCCAGCGGAAACAACAGCCGCCCTCCGCCACCCTCGACCATCGCTTGTTGAAGCCGTCCCCGCACCCGCACGAGCCGGCCATCCGCCTCCGCCGCAAGGCGCGGTGCGCCTTCGAATGTCAGCGGTGCCCGGGCCACGCCGGTGGAAATTTTTTGCCAGGCGCCCTCACGGAGCACCAGGCGGCCGGCTTCGCGGCCGGGAAAGCCCACGACTTCAATCCACTCGCCGGGCGCCAGACGCGCGGGTTCCCGGCAAAGCACGAGCAGTCCCGCATTTTCCTCCTGCAAATAAAAGTACCGGCCCGGGACATGATGCAGCACGACTCCGGCAATCCGCACCCGGTGATCGATCGCGTGAAAACCCACGAACTGTTTGAGGCTGTCCACCGTCCGCAACGGCGTCGCAAACGGATTCGCCGGCCGGGGTGCTTCGATTTGCAAAGCGTCGAATCCGGGCAGCCACAATCGCACGCCGGTCAGCTGCCGCTGCGTGTTGGCCGTCGCGGCACAAATCCCGGCGACGCGCACCACGGCGCCGATCGCGTTCGAAAACCGCGGGTCGGGCGTCGCGTAGGCGGTGAACTCGCCGCCCGCCGCCGTCAAATCCAGCCGCAACCACGGTCCCTCGGTTTCAGTGGCACGAAGATAACCGCGCATTTCCACAAATTGCCCTTCCATCCTTCCCGTGAGGGCTTGGTCGATACTGACGGTCCGGCGAGAAGGCAGTGACGCGATCCCCACTTCCCCTATCTCACGCGCGTCCACTTCCGGGGCGAAATCGCCTTTCGAGGAAACACCGGTGACGGTGATCGAGGTGCCGATCGGGGGAATCCGCACGCCCCGCGCGCTCCGCACGCGAATACCGCCACTCGGGTCCTGGAGATAGAAAAAATCCGCGGCCGGATCGGACCAAGTCACCACCCCGCGCAGAAACACCGAGGTCCCCCGCTCGGCGTCTTCCAGCGGGAGTTCCAACACCTGTCCCACCATCCGCAACTTTAGCAGCGCTGCCGGTTGCGGCGGTTCCCGGGTGGCCGCCTCGCGCGTCGCACGAACAAAAGGATCCCGCAACGTGACACTCAGACTTTCTCCGGACGGATACCCCACCACTTCAATCGCATCGCCCGGCTCAAATGCATTTGGCTGCTGGGTCGCAATGATGACCTGCCCCGATTCATCCCGAAGGGTCAGGGAGCTATCCGCTTCCCGGGAATGAACGAGGCCTGCGACCCTCACTCCCTTTTTAACGGAGTGCGTCGCGAGTTGCTCGATGGGGGTACGGGGCAGCTGGAAGCTCGCATCATTTTCCCCCGCATCGATTGCGACCAGATCACTGCGGCGGGGCATCCAAAACTGGATTTTGTCCAACCGGCCCGCGGGATCCCGCGCGCTGATATACGCGCCATTCATGCGCACTCGCAGATTGGTCAGCTGCGGAACGGGCTCGGTGGCGCCGAGCAACATCCAAGCCGTGATCAGCCGCCCTTCGGTCAGCACGTCGAACTGGAGATGGGTCGCGTCTATTTCCGTCTGACGGCAAACCCAGCCTTCGATGGTGACCCAATGTGCATTGAGGTAACCCTCTTTCTCCAACATGCCCCGGGCCAGCCGTGGTTCGGGGAGCGCATTCTCCGCCAGCACAGTAACGCGGAGATCGTCACCGCTGATTCCGAGCGCGGGAGTTACCGTACCCTCGAGCAAAACGCGCTGGCCTGCTTTCAGCACGAGCTGCGTTCCCGCAACCGGAAGAAAACAGGGTACGCCCCCGCTCTCGCCCCAGAGAACCTTCCACAGGCCGTCGTAAAAATAGACAGTCACCTCCAGCCGCAGCGGACGCGGCTTTTGTTTGTCCCCTTCCGGGACGCTCCAGAATTCCCCCACGGTCGTGATGGAAGGCAGGTCGCGCGCCTCGGCTCCTTCTGCCGCGCCAAGGACTCCCGCAAAAATCAACACACCCAACCACAGGGCGTGCGCGTGAGCAGGCGGCCGTCTCCGCAAAATTTGATGAAGACGAACGGGAATATCGGGAGGTTGATTTGGGAGCGAATAGGCCAAGTTTAGGTGCGCCCCATCGGGTCTCATGAGGCGCAGGCATCACTAGGGAACGAAGCATTCGCCC
>DATAKE010000064.1:0-24762 GCA_036261745.1 Opitutaceae bacterium | reverse complement strand
GACTGGAGCAAAAATGAAATGATCCTCCTGGTCGGCACCTCGATGCTGATCCAGCGGCTGCTCATGGGATTTTTCTGGAGCAGCATTTTCGAAATGGGCCGCAACATCCGTTCCGGGAACTTCGACTTCTTCGTGGCGCAGCCGGGCAACATCATGTTCATGGCGACGACGCGAAAGCTCGATCCGGACGGATTGATCAACTCGGTGATCGCCGTCGCGGTGATCCTTTACGCCGTGAACCAGCTGGGACTTCACCCCGGCCCGGTCGATATCGCGCTCTACGTCCTGATGGTTTTTTCCGGACTCATCATCCACTACAGCGTCCTCGTGATCTCGATGTCGCTCGCGTTCTGGCTCACGAGCGCACAGGGCATCGAGGGAATTTATTTCACGCTCACGGAATTCTCCCGGATTCCCCGCCAAGCCTTCACGGGCTTCGTCTCCCAGGTGCTTTTTGTCTGGGCCCTGCCCGTGGTCGTGGTCAGCAATGCGCCCGCGCGGATCCTGATCGGGCGTTTCGGCACGGACTGGAAATGGACGTTCGGCCCCTTCCTCTTCGCCATCGCGTGGTTCGCCCTGGCGGTATTCATTTTCAACCGCGGCCTGAAACGCTATTCCAGCGCGAGTTCATGAGCACTCCCCTCGCCCGTCTCCAAAGCCAGCTCGGCTACCGCTTCAAGGATGAGACGCTGCTGCAGCGGGCGGTCACCCATCCTTCGTACCTCCCCGAGCACCCGGACGTCGGTGAAAGCAACCAGCGCCTGGAGTTTCTCGGCGACGCGGTGCTGCAGCTCGTGCTGACGGAAGAGCTGTTTCAACTTTTCCCCGGGGAGCGCGAAGGCGCGCTCAGCAAGCGCCGCGCCTCGCTCGCAAACGGAACGTTTCTCGTCGAACTCGCCCGCGAACTCGGTCTCGAAACCAGCCTGCTCCTGGGCAGCAGCGAGGAGTCAACGGGAGGACGCATCCGCGCCTCGTCGTTGGAGGATGCCTTTGAGGCGGTCGTCGGCGCGCTCTATCTCGACAGCGATTTGGCGACGGCCCGGCGCATCGTGCTCGGACTCTACGGCCCGCTCCCGGACCGCCTCGCAGTCGTCCAGGACGCCGACAACCCGAAAGGCCGCCTGCAGGAAATCGTCCAGCCGAGCTATGGAAACCACGCGTTGCACTACGAAGTCACGGCCACCGAGGGTGAAGATCACGCGAAGTCGTACCTCGTGGCGGTGTTTCTGAATGACCGCCAGCTCGGGACCGGACGCGGCTCCTCCAAGAAACTCGCGGAGGAAGCCGCCGCGCGCACCGCCCTGGTTACGCTTGCCGGGGATAAACAGGCATAGCCATTGCCTGCCGAGTGCGGCTGCGGTCAGCCGCCGGGAACATCCGAAACGGAATTTGCCGTTCCCGATTTTCTGGCTTCTGAATTAAACTCCATGTCTGTCTCCGTCTTGCGCCGCCACAAGCTGAGCGGGGTGTGTCCGCCTTCACGCGGTGCCATCGTCGCGGAGCTCGCGCGCGCCCACCCGGCGCCCGTCTGGCTCGTGGTCGCGGCGGACTTGAAAGCGGCGGAGCACATCGCGGAGGACGTGGCGTTTTTCCATGGCGCGTCCGGAAACAAACGCCCGCTCACGACCCTCGTGTTTCCCGAGTCGATGACCGAGAGCCGCGACATGCGGGAAGCCTTCGCCGCCTCGAGCGACCGGCTCACGGTTCTCTCCAAACTGCGCGCGACCCGCGCCCTCGCCTCCACGCCCGACACCCTCGTGATCGTCAGCACCCCCGCCGCACTGTTGCAACCCGTGCCTGCGCTGGAGGAATTTTCGAATCGCGAGATCACGCTCACCCGGGGACAGAAACAATCTTTCCACGGCCTGCTCGAGCAGCTTCAAAAACTCGACTACGACTCCGAGGCCGTGTGCGAGGCGCCCGGCCACTACGCGATTCGCGGCGGCATCATCGATGTTTATCCCGTCACTGCCAACCAGCCTTACCGGCTCGATTTTTTCGGCGACGAGCTCGAGGAAATTCGCGCGTTCGACCCCGTCACCCAGCGCTCCGGCGACGGGGTGGAAAGCATCACGCTGTCCGCGACGCCACGCGTGCAGCTCGATCCCTCGAAGACCGGGCTCGCCGACTATCTTTCCGCCAGCGCGCATCTGGTTTTCATCGAGCCGGCGACGCTGGAGGAGGAATTCAGCGCGTTCGCGCGCGAAGGCACCGACAACCTCACGCCCCTCCTGCACAAATGCGCGTCCGCTTTTGGGGTCAGCGATCTCGACGAAGCCAGCGCACTCTTCGACGAAGGCTCGACCGAGCTGACCTGGGACACCGAAAGCCTCGCCCACCACCGGCGCTATCCTGACGACGCGCTGGTCGCGCAGGAACGGTTGCAAGTAGAGGAGGAAGCCCGCCGGGAATTTCTCGTGCAGGTCGCGGCGTGGAAAAAGGACGGCTTCGAGGTTGTCGTCGTCGTTTCCAAGGAGGGAGAAGAGCAGCGCGCGCAGGAAATTCTCGCCGACGATCCCAAGCTCAAGGGCATCAAACCGCGTTTTTTGCGCGGCACATTAAACGAAGGTTTTCGGGTCACGTATCGCGACAACGCGCGGGTGAACTGGTCCGAGGGAAAAAGCCGCGGCCTCGTCGTGGTGACAGAAACGGAAATTTTCGGCCGGCAGCGCCAGCGCCGGCCCGCGCTGAACGTCCGGGCCACGGCCCAGCGCGCGCAAATCGACCAGCTCCTCGATTTCTCGGAATTGGTGGAGGGGGACTTCGTCGTTCACCTCCAGCATGGCATCGCGCTCTACCGCGGGCTCACAAAGCTCGATACCGCGCAGGGCATTCGCGAGGTGATCTCGCTGGAGTTCGACGACCACGTGACGCTGCACGTGCCGTTGCAGGAGTCGCACTTGATCAGCCGCTACGTCGGCCTGAGCAAGGCGAAGCCCCAGCTCGGCCGGATCGGATCGGGGCGCTGGGAAAAAGCGCGGCAGGCGGCCGAGCGTTCGACGCTCGACCTCGCGGCGGAACTGCTCCGCATCCATGCGTCGCGCGAGGCGCAGCCGGGTCACGCGTTTCCGCCCGACACCACGTGGCAGAAGGAATTCGAAGCCTCGTTTCCCTACACGGAGACGCGCGACCAGTTGCGCGCCATCCAGGAAACGAAAACGGACATGGAACGCACGCGCCCGATGGACCGCCTGATCTGCGGCGATGTGGGCTTCGGCAAAACCGAGGTGGCCATCCGCGCCGCGTTCAAGGCCGTGCAAGGCGGACGGCAGGTCGCGGTCCTTGTGCCGACAACCGTGCTTGCCCAGCAGCATCTCAACACGTTTCGCGAGCGCATGGCGGGTTATCCGGTCGCGGTGGAAATGGTGAGCCGTTTCCGCACACGGGCGGAGCAGAAGAAAATCCTCGAGGCGACCGCGGCCGGCCAGGCTGACATCCTCATCGGCACGCATCGCCTCCTGCAGCGCGACGTGCATTTCAAGGACCTCGGGCTCGTGGTGATCGACGAAGAGCAGCGTTTCGGGGTGAAGCACAAGGAGGTCTTCAAGAAAATGCGCGAAACCGTCGACGTGCTCTCCATGAGCGCCACGCCGATTCCGCGAACGCTCTACCTCGCCCTCACCGGCGCGCGCGATCTCAGCGTGATCGAGACGGCGCCGACCAACCGGCATCCGATCCAGACGATCGTGAAAACCTACGAGGAGAAGGTGGTGATCGATGCGATCCACTACGAGATCCGCCGCGGCGGGCAGGTTTTCTACCTGCACAATCGTGTGCAGACGATCGATCTTGTCGCGGCGCGCCTGCGCGAACTGATGCCCAATCTGACGGTTGGCGTCGGGCATGGGCAAATGGAGGCGGACGAGCTGGAACGCGTCATGACGGAGTTCGTTGCCGGTCGTTATCAAGTCCTCGTCTGCACGACGATCATCGAGAGCGGTCTCGATATTCCGAACTGCAACACGATCCTGATCGAAGGCGCGGACCGGTTTGGGCTCTCCCAGCTTTATCAGCTCCGCGGTCGCGTGGGCCGATTCAAGCACCAGGCGTACGCCTACCTTCTCCTGCACCGTCACACGCGGTTGCTGGAGATTGCTCGGCAGCGGCTTTCCGCGATGCGCACGCACAACCAGCTCGGCGCCGGTTTCCGGATTGCGATGCGGGATCTCGAACTGCGGGGCGCGGGCAATCTGCTCGGCGCCGAGCAGAGCGGGCACATCGTCGGCGTGGGTTTCGAACTTTACTGCCAGTTGCTCCGGCAGTCGGTCGCCCGGCTCAAAGGCGAGAAGACTGCCGCGCTGGTTCGCGCGAGCGTGAAACTGGACTTCGTGTTTGTCGGCGAAGGCTCGGGCCCGGCTTCGCGCGATGCTCCCGAACGGGGGCGGCACGTTGACAGTTACACCGCGATCCGCGACGCCGAGGACGATGCGAGCGGCGCGGTGGAAGTCCCGCGCATTCAAGCGCGTATCCCGTCGACCTATCTCGCGGAAACCCGGCTCCGCATCGATTTCTACCGGAAAATGGCGCTCGCGGAATCCACGGCGAAGCTGAAGGAAATCGAGGCGGATCTGCGCGATCGTTTCGGGAAGTTTGGCGACGAAGTGCGGGCGCTCCTGCTGGTCACCGAAATTCGCATCCGGGCGGAACAAAAAGGCATCCTTTCCGTCGAAACCGAGTCGAGTCGCTTGAAATGCCTGAGGAACAGCGGCCGACGCGATGACTGGGTGCAAGTGGGCACCCGGTTTCCGAGGTTGACCGCTCCTAAACCCCTTCTACGTTTGCGTGAAATTGTCTCGTTCCTGAACAACTTGCCGAATCCATGATGCACCGCCGCAGTGTTGCCCTGACCCTCTCCGCCTTCGCTGGTGTCGCGGCCTCCGTTTTCGCCCAACCCGCGCCGCCGCCTGTCGGGGACAACCTAAATCTCCGCTTTGCCAACGGCATTGCCGCCATCGCGGAAGACAAGGTGATCACCGTCGATGATGTCCGCCGCGAAATCGGCCAGTACATCCCCAATCTCGAAAAAACCGCGAAGAGCCAGAAGGATTTCGACGACCAGCTCGCGGCGCTGCAGGACAGCGTGATTCAGGAGCTGATCGACCGCGTTTTAATCATCAAGGAATTCTACAAGGAGAAGGACGGAAAAGAAGTTCGTCACATTCCGATCAGCTACGTCGACAACCGCATTGCCGACATCCAGGCGGAGCAGTTCGACAACGACCGTTCCAAGTTCCTCGCCTATCTCCGCAGCCGCGGCACCACCCTGCGCGAGTACCGCCGCGAACAGGAAGAGGATATCATTTACCACTACATGCAGGGCCAGCAGCGGAAGTCGCAGAGCATCGTGAGCCCCGTGCGCATCGAGACGTTCTACAAGGAGAACAAGGACCGCTTCTACGAGGAGGACAAAGTTCACCTCCGCCTGATCCAGATTTCCCGCAACAACAGCGAGACCGATGCCGAGCTGAAAGTGCAGGCCGACAATATTCTCGCCCGCATCCGTGGCGGCGAAAAATTTGAAGACCTCGCCAAGGAGTTCAGCAAAGACGCCCGCCGCTCGAAGGGTGGCGACTGGGGCTGGCAGCGCCGTTCGGATTTCCGAAAGGAATTCAGCGACGCCGCGTTCGCCCTGAAAAAGGGCGAGGTTTCCGACCCCATCATTCTGCCCGAAGGCTGTTTCCTGCTCTTCGCCGAGGATCGCAAGTTCGCCGGCATCCAGCCCATCGATGAAGTGCGCGACCAGATCGAGCGCATCCTCATCAGCCAGATGACCCGTTCGAGCCAGGAGCGCTGGTTGGAGCGCCTGCGCCGCAACGGCTACATCAAATACTACTGAGCCGGGCCTCCGACGGTAGGAGCGGCTTTATGCCGCGACCTTCCGCGGATTCAACGATCGCAACGATCGGTCGCGGGATAAACCCGCTCCTACAGCTCAGAGAGGACGCCCGAGCGGTTCGAGCGGGGTTTTGGTGTTCGGGCAGCTGTCGATCCACCGGCCTTGCGGGCGGGCCCACTCGACGGCATTCGCGATCACCCGCCGTACATTCGCGTCGAAATAGGTCGGGTAAGTCTCGTGGCCGGGGCGGAAGTAGAAAATTCTCCCATTGCCGCGCGTCCAGCAGCAGCCGCTCCGAAACACCTCCCCACCCTCGAACCAGGAGATGAAAACCTGTTCGTCCGGCGGAGGAATCCCGAACGGTTCACCATACATTTCCTCGTGGGGCAGCTCGAAGTGGGCGTTGAGGCCGGCCGCGATCGGATGACCGGGATTGCACACCCACAAGCGCTCGCGTTCGCCCGCTTCACGCCAGGTGAGGGAACAGCTCGTGCCCAGCAGTCGTTTGAAAATTTTCGAGTGGTGTCCCGAGTGCAGGACGACCAGCCCCATGCCCTCAAGCACGCGGCGGTGCACGCGTTCGACGACACGGTCGGCAACTTCCCCGTGGGCGAGGTGCCCCCACCAGGTCAGGACATCGGTGTTTGCCAGCACCGCTTCCGTGAGACCGTGCTCCGGTTGCTGCAACGTGCCGGTCGTTACCGACGCATTTGGCAGCAGCTGGCGAATTCCGTCCGCGATGGCCTCATGCATTCCCTTGGGATAGATGCGGGCCACCGCGGGATTTTTCGCTTCGTGGACATTTTCGCTCCAGACGACGACACGGGGGGAATTCATGAATTACGGATAAGACGCAGACACCATTGGCCGCCGCAGGGAGGGCTGTCCAAAACAAATCCATGCCCGTCCCCGCGGAATATCCGGTCGCGAATCGCCTGCGCGAAACCGCCGTCGGCGAGCGGCCCCAGGAACGCCTGGAGAAGCACGGCGCGGGCGCGCTGAGCGACACGGAACTGCTCGCGATGTTGTTGCGGAGCGGGACGCGCGGGCAGGACGTTCTGACCCTCGCCACGCGGTTGGTGGCGGAAGCCGGTTCCCTCGCCGGCCTGATCACCTGGCGCGAACTGGATTTCCGAAAGCTGAAAGGAATCGGGCCGGTGAAGGCGCTCCAACTCGTGGCGGTCATGGAAATCGCCCGCCGGGTGATCGGCCATCGCTCCGAGGAGACGGACCAGCTGAACCGCCCCGACCGGGTGGCGATTTACTTTCAATCGATGGTCGCCGGGCTCGAGGTGGAAAAATTCTGGGTGCTTTGCCTGAACCGAAAAAACCGCCTTTTGAAACGCGTTGAGATCACCTCGGGCACCGCCACCGCCGCGCTGGCGCATCCACGCGAGGTTTTCCGCGAGGCGATTCGCGAAGCGGCCTCGGCGGTGGTCTGTGTTCACAATCACCCGAGCGGCGATCCGGCTCCGAGTTCGGCGGACATGCAGGTGACACGTCAGCTCCGCGAAGCGGCCCGGGCGGTGGACATCAATCTGCTCGACCACATCATCCTCGGTCGCGCCACGGCTGATCCGCTGGGTCGCGGCTATTACAGCTTCCGCAGCGCAGGGCTGCTCTGAAACGCCATCGGGAAGTGGTGGTAGGACCTGGATTCGAACCAGGGAAGGCGTTAGCCAGGAGATTTACAGTCTCCCCTCGTTGGCCACTTGAGTATCCTACCAAAAGTGGAACGCGGAAAATCTCGACTCGCACGGGTAACGGCAAGGTTTTTTTCAACGAGCCTTGCCTCGTGTCAGGCAGAGACTTCTCTCAGCGTGCAATCATGGCTGCCGAACTGCGCGAACTCTGGGAGCGATTCGTCGCCAACGGTCTGCTGACCCACCTTTTCTCGATCGGGGGATTTATTCTCGCGCTGTTCATGATCGCGCGCCTGGTGAGCGAAAAGCGCGCGCCGGCCAACACGTTTGCGTGGATGCTCATCATCGTGCTGGTGCCGTATGTCGGCGTCCCGCTCTACCTTCTTTTCAGCGGTCGCAAGCTGCGGCGCCTCATGGAGAGGAAATCCCGATTGCTGCCCATGCTGCCGGTGGCGCCGGTGCAGCCTTCCGAGTTTGTGGGGGCCGCTGTCGCCCAGACCGCCATGTCGGCCGGGGCGGGTCCACCGGTGGCCGGTAACTCCATCCGTTTCCTCACCACCGGGGAGGATGCGTTTGAAACGCTGGTCCAACAGATCGCGGCGGCGCAACACAGCATCCACATCACCGCCTTTATTCTCGGGCGCGACGACACCGGGCGCCGCCTGGTCCGCCTTTTGAGCGAGCGCGCCCGGGCCGGCGTAAAGGTCCGACTTCTTCTCGACGCGGTCGGATGCGTGTTCTCCAGCCGCGGTTTCGTTCAGCCCCTGCGCGACGCCGGTGGCGAAGTGGGCCGGTTCATGCCGGTCATCCCCTTCACCTCGCGCGGATTCGCGAATCTCCGCAACCACCGCAAAATTGCCGTCTTCGACCACACGGTTGCCATGGTTGGCGGCCACAACCTCGCCCGCGAATACATGGGCCCGACCCGCTATAAAAAACGCTGGAAGGATTTTGGAGCGCTCGTCGAAGGTCCCGCCGCGGCGCTGCTCAACGAGGTTTTCATTGCCGACTGGTGTTTCACGACCAAACAGAGCGTCGATCAGCTGCACGCCGAAATACCCGCCATCGCGGCCCAGCCGCGCGGCAACAGCGAACTCCAGGTGGTGGCCAGCGGACCGGACGTCCCCGGCGATCCCCTCTACGAAAGCATCGTCTCAATGATCCAGGAGGCGGACGAAAGCATCTGGATCGTCACGCCCTACTTTATCCCCGACGACGTGCTGCTGCGTTCCTTGATCGTGAAGGCGCGCGCCGGGAAGGATGTGACTGTCGTTGTGCCGGCCAAATCGAACCACCCTGTCACCGACCTGGCGCGCCGCCATTTTCTCCGGCAACTTCGCCGCGCGGGAGCGAGGGTCTTGCTGCACAGCGGCAGCATGCTTCACAGCAAAGCGTTTATCATCGACGACCGGCTCGGCCTGCTCGGCTCCGCGAATTTCGACCTGCGCAGTCTTTTCGTGAATTTCGAGATCGGCGTCCTGGTCCATTCCAAGCCGGACGTCGTCGCCATGAAGGCATGGGCCAGGAGCCTGACCGTGCACTGCCACGAGCCCAAAGCGGAGCGGCCGCAAAAATTCCCTTATTTCGGCAGCATGGCTGAGGATCTCAGCCGGTTGCTTGCTCCCCTGCTCTGAAACGCGCGACACCTTGCGGGTGTCGCGCAAGCGGAAAATCCGACGATCAAGAGCCGCTCAAACCGTGGCGGGAGCGCCAGCGAGTTCGAGCAGGTCCATTGCCATCCTCACTTCGCGCCGGATCTCGGCGAGAGATTTCCGCGCATGGGCGAGCTGGACATCCGTCTTCTCCGCATACTCGGCTTTGATCGCCGTCCATTGCTCGGAGAGATGGTGCAACTTGGCCCGCGACGCCTGCAGGAGGGCGCGATAGCGGTCGGAAAGCGGGGTCTTCTGGCAGGCCAGACGATCCTCAACGCGGCGCCGGGTCTCGGCCAGTTGCGAAAGGAGGATTTTTTCCTCGGGCACGCGACGCAAGCCGCGCACCAACCGGAGCTTTTCCAAAGTCCAGATGCTCCACTTCGTGGGATCCCACTGCCACCACTTCACGCCATTGCGGTAGTCGTGCTGAAACTCGTGGTGATAATTATGGTAGCCTTCGCCGAACGTGAAAATCGCCATGAGCCAGCTGTCGCGGGCGCTGCATTTCGTGGAGTAAGGCCGGTTGCCCACGGTATGGCAGAGGGAGTTGATGAAAAAAGTCATGTGCTGTACCACGGTCATGCGTGCGACACCCGCCAGGAGAAAGCCACCGAGGGCGCCCAGCGCACCGTTGTGCCAGTAGCCAAGCAGCGCCGGAATCAAGAATCCCGCCGTGATCGCCAGCGGCAAATAGAAGCGCTGCTGGAGGACAACCAAGCGGTCCTTGCGCAGGTCGTTGACGTTGTCGAGCGGCGGCTCCGGATCGAGTTTGAAGAGAATCCAGCCGATGTGAGCGTACCAAAATCCCTGGGTGATATCGTAAGGGTCTTCCTCGTGGTCGACATGCTTGTGATGGCGGCGGTGATCAGACACCCAGTTCAACGCGGAATTTTCAAAGGCCGCGGCGCCGAAGATCAGCGTTAACATGCGGACCGGCCAGAGGGCTTGGAACGACATGTGTGCGAACAAGCGGTGATAGCCCAGCGTGATGCTCAGGCCGGTCGCGATCGTGAAGAACAAGAACATCCCAAACTGGAATGCGTCGACGCCGTAGTGCCAGAGATAAAGCGGCACCCCGGTGCAGGTAATGAAAGCGGTTCCGATCAGGAACGAGCTGTTAAGCCAGTTAATGCGGGCGGCAGGTAGACGAAATGGCACGGCGTGAAGGTACGGAACCCTTCGGCCTGCGCGAGCGGAAATTAAGGTTTTTTGGTGGAAATGGCGCCGCATTTTCCGCGGCACCGACGCCAAAATTACCGTCACGCACCACCGGAGCGACCCGTGCACTCGTGCAAAGGCACGGTGCACCAGTGTGACCGGGGAGCGGCCGAAATTAATCGGCCGGATGCAGCGCGGCCGGGGCCGATTGCATGAGGTGATAGGTCACCGCGTCCTTCAACGCTTCCCAGGAAGCATCGATGATGTTGTCGCTGACGCCGACCGTCCCCCAGATCCGCTGGCCATCGCTGCTCTCGATCAAGACGCGCGTCCGCGAACTCGTGCTCTGATTGCCTTCAAGGATGCGCACCTTGTAGTCGCGCAGACTCATCGCGCTGATCTGCGGATAGGTTTTTGCCAGCGCGAGCCGGAGCGCCTTGTCGAGCGCGCCAACCGGACCCGCCTCCTCCGCAACGGTGTGAACCGTTTTACCGTCGACCGTGAGTTTCACGGTCGCCTCCGCCCAGAGGTCGGCGCCGTGGCGCTCGATGATGACGCGGTAGTTTTCCACTGCGAAAAACGAGCGCGCCGCGCCGACATGTTTGGCGACGAGCAACCGGAAGGAAGCATCCGCCGCCTCATACTCGTAACCGCGAAATTCGCGCTCCTTCAGTTCGTCGATCAGCGCTTTCATTTCCGGACGCTTCTCATCGAGCTCGATCCCGAGTTCCTTTGCCTTCAGGGCGAGGCTGCTGCGCCCCGCCATGTCGGAAACGAGCACCCGCGTGCGATTCCCCACCAGCGCGGGATCGATGTGCTCGTAACTCCGCGCGACTTTCTGCGCGGCGTTCGCGTGCAGGCCACCCTTGTGGGCGAACGCCGAAAGGCCGACGAACGGCGCTTTTGGATCGGAACGCAGGTTGGCGAGCTCGTCGAAAAACAGCGAGAGGTCGCGCAGCTGCGCGAGATTGCCGGCGCAATGGGCGGTGCGGCCCATTTTCAAAAACAAATTGGGGAGCACCGTGGTCATGTTGGCGTTTCCGACGCGCTCGCCGTAGCCGTTGATCGTGCCCTGCACGAGCGTCGCTCCGGCTCCGACGCCCGCGAGGGTCAAAGCGACGCCGAGCCCGCTGTCGTTGTGGCAGTGCACGCCGATCTTGTCGGCGCCGAATTCCTTCACCGCGCGCACGACGATCTCCTTGAACTCATCCACCATCGTTCCGCCGTTGGTATCGCAGAGCGTCAGGTTGCCCGCACCGCCGCGCTGGGCGGCCGCGAGTGTTTTCAGGGCGTAGTCCGGATCGGCCTTGTAGCCGTCGAAGAAATGCTCGGCATCGTAGATCACCTCGCGACCTTGCGATACGAGGTATCGCGCAGAGTCCTCGATCATCGCGAGATTCTCCTCGAGCGTGGTGCGGATGATCTCCGTCACGTGAAGCGTCCACGTTTTCCCGACGATCGTCATCACCGGCATGCCACTGTCCAAGAGCGTGCGAAGTTGCGCGTCTTCGGAAGCCTTGGTGCCGGCACGTCGCGTGGAACCGAATGCCGCGAGGCGCGCATGCTTCAGGTTCAGTTTCTTCGCTTCCTGGAAAAAAGTGATGTCGCGGGGATTCGACCCGGGGAAACCGCCTTCAATGTAGTCCACACCGAATTGGTCGAGCTTCTCGGCGATGAGGAGCTTGTCGGTGACGGAGAAGCTGATGCCCTCCCCCTGCGTGCCATCGCGGAGAGTGGTGTCGTAGATTTTGACGTGGGAGCTGTTCATGGGTGGAAAAAGGAAAACCCCGGGCGGTAATGCCCGGGGTTTAGAGAATCGGCGATTGAGTGAAACTCACGCCATTTCTCCGCGCCCGGGCGCGCAGCCAATAATAATGGCGCGAATCGCGATGGGGTTGGCGGTCATTTGAAGAGGCGGAAGCAAAAACGCTTGGGGCATGGGTGTCCATCCCGATTTCGAGCGCGCTAATCCCACGAATGGGCCACCGGAAACCAAACTGTAGGAGCGGCTTTACGCCGCGACCTGGGGCCCCCGTTAAGTGCAGAGGATCGCGGCGCGGAGCCGCTCCTACAGTGAGGCACGCTAGTATTTGCCCGTCACTCCCACGGTCCACTGGCCGCCGTAACGTTCCATCTGACGGATGCGTCCGTCGGATTTGTAGTACCAGGTCTTGCCGGAGTTGAAGGCGTTCCGCCCCGAGATAAAGAAGCTGGTGTGTTTGGCGAGTTTGTAGCCGAAGCCCACATCGAACATGAAACGCTCCTGCAGGAATTCCTGGTCCCCCGGGAAATAGCGGGAGTTCGCCGCCACCGTGTTGCTGCCGGTCGGGATTTCGTCGAGCCAGGTGCCGTTGATGTTCGCGTTGAATTTCCGGTAGCGCCAGCTGAAGCCTGCGGTCGCGTTCTGCGGCGACCAACGTCCGTCGCGCGGCCGCGGACTCGCGGTGTAGCGCGAATAACTGCCGAAGACGCCGATGCCCCGGAGCAGCTCCGAACTGAAAAACGCGAACTGCTGCGAGTAGCTGAACTCGATTCCCCTGATCCGGCGTCCTCCGTCGAGATTCGCGAACGTGACAAAATAGTATGGTCCGCTCCCGTAGACCGGATCGCTGCCATAGCCGAAATCCGCCGCGGGCACCGGCGCCGTCTCGTCCGATGCGTTGGCGAGCTGAGTCTGAAAAGCATGCACGCTGAATGTGCCGGCGGGCTCGAAATAATATTCCACCACGGCAGAGAGCTTGTCGGAATGCTCGGGCTTCAATTCCGGATTCGGAACCGTCACTTCCACATCGCCCGTCGCGTTGTTCAGCGAGATTCGCCAGGGGCCGGCGATGTTATTCAGGTTGGGACGCTTGACCGCCCGATTGTAGCCGAGCTTGAGGTTGAGATTTTGCGTGATCGCATATTTCGCCGAGGCACTCGGCAGCCAGCCGTGGTATGAACCATAGCCCGTGGTCGCACCGGGGGAGTTTTTGTAGCGAACGTAATCGCGCGTCGCGGCCGCCGTGTACGTCTTGCGCGTCACTCCTCCCGCCACGGTGGTACCGACGATGGCAAACGGGTTCAGGTTCGCGGGCACTTCCTCCATCACGGTGCTGATCGTCCGCGTGGCTTCGAGTCGCAGGCCGGCCTGCACCTGCCATTTTCCAAGCCGGGTGTTCTCCAGAAAATAGAGCGCCCTCACCTCCTCCTGATTGCTCTGTGGACTGCCCAGAATGTCATCGAGATCGCCCGCAAGATTCGCCTCGGTCTGCACGAAATATTCCGGCCGACGCTCGGTGAGCACGCCAAGCGCTTCCTTGTTCGGGACAGGGAAACCATCGGCGTTCCCGCCCCAAGGTGTCGCGATGAGGAAACTCGCGGACGAAACCGGCATGGGCGCGTTGAGCTGATTGCCATTCGGCAGCGCCGCGGTCTTGGTCGGACCCACGTAGGTCGAGGTATGGGCGATGATCTGTTTGCGGGCCCGAGTCGTGACACGCCCACTCATCCCCAGTTTGACGTCGGTCGGCAGTTTCCAATTCATCGCGTAGCGCGCATCGAGCTTCGCGGTGTACTCCTCCGTTTTTCCGATCATCAGCGAGCCGGTGATGTTGTTCGCCTGAAGATCGCTTCGTCCGTAGTTCGCGAGGTCCGCCCACCCCGGTCCGGAGGTCTGCGTGAAATTCCACGCCGGTGAATCGACGTTCCCACGCTCCGCCGTCCATCCGATGCGCGTGAGCCGGAGATCGGCCTCGCCCGCCATGTTATCCTGCAGGCCGCCGCGATGCTCGCGCGATCGTGAATAGCTCGCGAGCCCGTCGAGGCGCAGCCGGTTCCGCCGAAACTTGAACCCCAACGACACGTGCGTCGTGTCTTTCCGACGGTCATCGCTCACCCCGGACAAGTCCAGTCGCGTGGCTGTATTCGCTCCGCTCGGCAGCGCGACGATCTTCGTCATCGACGATCCGGGAGCGATGTTCGAGGAGCCAACGACAAAGCCGAGGTTCCGATTGATAAACGTGTCGTCGTAGTAGGCGTAGCTTGAGGTCAGCGCGAGGAGGAGCTCGGGAAACGGCCGGTATTCGAGCTTCAGCCCGGCCGCGGTTTTCTCCGTCAGCGTTGGCCCGTCCTTGAAATTGATCGCGGTGATCAACGGCTGACCCGCCGCCATCGCGGCCGCCGTCGTGTAGCTGTACGCGAGGCTGTGACGAAACTGTTCCTTGAAAACATTCGTCGAGACCGCGTTGAGAGAGAGACCGAGCTTTCGCCCGAAATAGGTGTCCGAGAAATCGAACGCCGCCGTCGGCCGCGCCTTCGCGTGCAAACCGTCGTCGTGGCGCGGCGTGCGTTTCAAAGCGTGTTCATACTGGTTCCCGATGAGGCCGACGGTGTAGCTGAAGTGACGGCGTTCGCGGTCGAAGGCACTTTTTGTCCGCAGGTTGATCGTACCCGCCGGCGCGTCGCCCGACATGTCGGCGCTCAGGGTGCGGTTCACTTCCACCGACTCGATGTTGCTGATCGAGATGGCCTCGAACTCGAACTGGCGCGTGTCGGTGCCGAAGCTCGAGCTGGATCCGTTGGCGAGCGTGTTGCCGTCGATCGTCACGTAGCCATAACGCGCCTCCATGCCGCCGATGCGGGCGGTCCGCGGGATCGTCTCGAGATAGTCGAGCACAACACCGGGCATGAACTTCAAAAACTCGCCGATGTTTCCCTCTGCAATCTCGCCGAAATTGTCGGACGCCATCACGGTTTTCACGTTCATCGCGTTGCGCTGATCAGCGAGTGCCTTCGCCTGTCCGTCGCGTTCCGCCGAAACCACCAGCACTTCCAGCCGCACCGCCGCATCGCTCATCCGCGGCGCATCGACCGGTGCGATCGTAAGGTCGCACGTGGCAGCCGTGCCGGGTTCGATAAAAACCTTCATGCGCGCCGAGGCGTGCCCCGGATAGGATGTCACCAGCGTCACCGGCCCGGCGGAAACGTTGAGCAATTGGTAGTAACCCGCTTCTTCTGAGATGGCGTTGCGTGCGGTGCCTTCGACGCTCACCTCGACATTGCGCACATACTCCTGCGTGGCGGAATTGAAGACGCGACCGCTCACGCTGCCGGAGATCGTTTGCGCTGGAGCACTGACGGGGAGAATCACGAGGAGAACGCCGGCGGCAGCAGCCGGTAACCATTGGGGAGACATGGAGGGAAACAAAACGGGTTGAAGTGACGGGACGCGTGACCCCTACGTCCGGCCAAAATCTCCAACCATCCGTTACCGTGTCTTACGTTTTTTAAGACTCAGTTAGGACAAGTCGCGACGACGCCCTGCGACGGCCGAGAAACCCCGGAGCGACCTTGCCGGCGGTCATGGACCGCCGCTCCCTCAAACCACTCCCGCGCGAACGCGTCCTCAAACCGCCCGCGAATCGATAAACGCACGGATCGCCGCAGCGTCCGCCCGCAGCCGGTGTTTCACGACGGGCTTCGATTTGAGCGCCTCGAGACTGGGATGCGTCGGCTCGATTCCGATCGCGGTCCGGATCGTCTCCGGAAACTTCGCCGGACTCGCCGTCGAGAGCACGACGCTCACGCGATCCGGATTCAGCGCTTTGAAAGCACACGCCGTGTGCGGATCGCAAATGTAGCCGTGTTCGCGGTGGACGCGCTGGATGATGCTCGCGATCTCCGCATCGCTCGTGCGCGAGGCCGTGAAGGTGTCCCGGTTGAAATTCTCGAAGCGATAGGCGCCGGTCGTCTTGAACGTCTGCATCACCTCGCGCACGCGCGCCGGATCGCGGCCGACGGCGAAATAAATGAAGCGCTCGAAATTCGAAGCCACCTGGATGTCCATCGAGGGAGCCAGGCTTGGGTGGACCGCGCCGACGCGGTATTCGCCGGTCGTGAACATCCGGTAGAGAATGTCGTTCTGGTTCGTCGCGACGCGGAAACCGAGGATCGGCACGCCCATTTTCTGGAGCATCCAGCCCGCGAGCACGTTTCCGAAGTTTCCGGTCGGCACCACGAACTCGACGTTGCCGCGCTCCGCGGCCGGCAGCCGCAGCCACGCGGAGAGATAGTAAACGCACTGCGCGAGCACCCGGGCGAGGTTGATGGAGTTCACCGCCGACAACCGGTGCCGCGTGCGAAACTCCTGGTCGCCGAAAATTTCCTTCAACGCGTTTTGCGCGTCGTCGAACGTGCCGTCGACCGCGAGCGCGAACACGTTCTCCGCCCCCGTGCAGGTCATCTGGCGTTCCTGGAGCGGCGACACCCGTCCGTCGGGATAGAGAATGAAAATCGCGGCGCCCGGCTTGCCGAGCAGTCCGTGGATCGCCGCGGCGCCGGTATCGCCGGATGTGGCGCCGAGGACATTGATCGTCTCGCGCCGCTCCCGGCACTGATGGGCGTAGAGGTTACCGAGGAGCTGCAGGGCGAAATCCTTGAAGGCGAGGGTCGGCCCGTGGAAGAGCTCGAGCACGTAGAGGTTTTTCGCCAGCGGTTTCAGCGGCGCAATGTCGGGATGCGCGAACTTCGTGTACGACTGCGCCACGATCCCGCGCAACGTCTCCGCCGGGATGTCCGTCGCAAACACCCGCAGAAATTCAAAGCACAGGTCCGCGTAACCCAGCGGCTCGAACCGTTTCAAATCGCCGCTGAAGTCCGGTAGTTTCTCGGGAAGGAAGAGCCCGCCATCCGGGGCGAGGCCGGTGGCGACCGCGTCGGAAAAGCCGAGGGCGGGTGTCTGACCGCGGGTGGAGAGGAAGCGCATGCTCAAGGACGGTGTGGACGAATGAGGAAGGGTGGAACGATCAGTGCGCTTTTTCGACTGAGGACGACGTTTTGTATTCTGACGCAGGCGCGGCGGTCCGCGCCCTGCCCACGTAGATTTTGATTTCGCTGCCCGCCGTGCTGATTCTTTTTCCGTCCTTCCAGACGTCCACCGGGGAAGCGAGCACGACCGTTTCATTTGCGGCGGTATAGGTCGCCGATTCGGTGGCGGCCCGGTCGAAATCGATCTTGGGATTTCCGCTTCCCGTCACGACGACTCCACTCCTGACCACGGCTTTGGTGATGAGCGCCTCCTGGTTCGACGTCTGGGAGAGAAACACCTCGGCCTCATTGCCGGCGGCGTGCACGCCCTCCACATCGATGCCAACCGACGATTTCAACACCAGCCGGTTGCGCACGAGATCGTATTCGAACCCATCGCCCGCGACATCGCCTTTGCGCGAGCGCAAGACCACGTGCCCCGCGCCCGTCACGGTTTGCCGCGCGCGATCGTAAACCCCGTCTTGAAAATCGAGGGTCGCAATGCGTTCAGGGGAGGCATCAGCGGCCGAAAAGAATTCGACGAAGGCGTTTTTCAACCTGGGTTTTTCCGTCAGCCCGCCGACGGCCGATTCCGCGTTCAAGCGCCGGACCATGCGACCGGCCTGGTCGAATTGCGGCACGATCATCCCCTGCACGACCACCTCGGCGGCAAAAACGGTGCCACCCAGGGCGGCCGTCAGCGCGAGGAGGTGTCTGATCATGGGACGTCCCGCCCTCAGATCTTGTCCAGGTCGAACGCCGCGTGCGCGACCCGCGCCGCTTCCTCGATGCGGTCCTGGGCGATCACGACGGAGATCTTGATCTCCGAGGTGCTGATCAGCTCGATGTTGATCCCGGCCGCGGCGAGGGACTGGAAGAGCGTCGCGGCAACGCCGCTGTGCGTCTTCATGCCGACGCCGACCACGGAGAGTTTCGCGATGCGATCGTCGACCTCGACCTTGCCGCCGCCGAGTTCCTTCAGTGCGGGTTCGAGGGCCTTCACCGCTTTCGCGGTATCGGTCTGGGGCACCGTGAACGTGAGGGTCGCCACGCCGCCGTGCCCGACGTTCTGCACGATCATGTCGACGAGCACATGTGCATCGGCCAGCGCGCGGAACACCTTCGCGGCCGAGCCCGGCTGGTCGACGATGTTGCTGACGGTGACTTTGGACTGGTCCTTGTCGGCGGCGACGCCGCGGACGACGACCTTTTCCATGTAGGCGACTTCTTGTTTCACGATGGTTCCTGGATTGTGGTTGAAAGAGGAGCGGACTTCAAAAACGACATTGTACTTCGCCGCGAACTCGACCGAGCGCGACTGCATCACCTTGCTGCCGGACGATGCGAGCTCGAGCATCTCGTCGTAGGAAATCTCCGTGAGCTTGCGGGCGTTTTTCACGACGCGGGGATCGGCGGTATAGACACCGTCGACGTCCGTGTAGATCTCGCACTTGTCCGCCTTGATCGCCGCCGCGAGCGCAATGGCGGTGAGGTCCGAGCCGCCGCGGCCGAGCGTAGTGGTCTGGCCTTCTTCGTCGGTGCCTTGAAACCCGGCGACGATGATGACCTTCCCCGCCTTCAGATCTTTTTCGAGCGGTGCGGCGTTGATCGTTTTGATCTTCGCCTTCGTGTGGACCTTGTCCGTGAAAATGCCGGCCTGCGCGCCGGTATAACTGACCGCGTCGACCCCGATGCCGTGCAGCGCCATGGCGGTGAGCGCGATTGTCTCCTGTTCGCCGATCGAGAGGAGCTGGTCGAGTTCGCGTTCGGGCGGTTCGGCACAGACCGCTTTGGCGCGGGCGATCAACTCGTTCGTCACGCCCGCGCGGGCGGAAACCACCACAACGAGTTCGTTGCCCTCGTCGCGAAACGCCTTGATGCGCTCGGCGACCTTCTTGATGCGTTCGACGTCACCGACCGAGGTGCCGCCGTACTTTTGAACGATGCGTGCCATGGATGAAAGGGGTGGAACATACATCCTTTCACCCGGCGGGTTGCAAGGTCGTTGTCACACGCAAGCCTGGCGGCCGAACCGCCAAATCGCCTCCCGGCCCCAAGGCAAAAAAGAGGCCGCTTGAAGCGGCCTCTGGAAATGGGGGGGGAAAAAGGAGGACGGAGCGTCCCCCTGGTTCGCCCGGCACGAGGTTATCTTGCTGCCTTGATGCGTTTTTCCATCGTCTCGCCGACCTGGCCTTTGGCTTTTCCCGCGTCGATGAGGAGCTGCTCCAGCGCACGTCCCGCATCCTGGTGAACGGCCCTGCCGCGACTGACACCTTTGGGTGCGCCGGCGACAACCGGCAAAGCCAGGTCGACTCCGGAGCCATAAACGACAAACGAGACGGGATCCGAGGCGGCGTTGGCGACGTCCCGGACCACAAAACCCGTGTCGCCGAGTTTATCGGGCGAGACCGCCCTGCCCTGCGCCGCGGCGGAGCCCTTGGGGAGTTGCCGGAGCAGGTGCTTCAGTTGCGCGACCACCTTGGGATCGTCGATCACGAATGCAGGATTCGGACGACCGGAAAAGATCATCAGCCGAACTGCCAGCTGGAACTTTTCTCGTTGGCTGCCATGGCGAAGGTTGAACCGAGAAGAAGTGAGCCGAGCAGCAGTGCGATTATTTCTTTCGTGGGAGTGGTTTGTTTAGCGGAAGAGCGGACCGTCGATATTGGCGTGCCCCTGACCTTGAACTGCGTCCGAAGGAGTGAAGACGTAGCCGCCGAATTCCGTGTAGCCGCCGCGATCGGCGGTCTCGGGATTGGAGATGGGGTTGCCGGACTCATCGACATTCTTGGCCTGGGTCTGGCCGCGCTTGTGCGACCACACGCCATCGCTGTCCTTTCGGTACCAGTGGCAGCCGGAATAAAGATCAATCACCAAGGCGATCTTGGTCTTTCCCTCCGGTGAAACCGCCCCGGCGGTTGTCGGCTCCAACCCATCCCGGATGGCAGCGGGGGCGACATCCGCCACCGTCATTTCCGAGGCCATCTGCCCGCTCGCGTAGCCTGGCTGGGCATAGTGGTCGGTCCGCTTGTTGTTGGCGTAGTTGTAGCAGTTATTCTGGAACTGGACCGTCGACCAGTCGTTCCAGTATCCCACCGGGTCACGAAATACCGCCTCCATGGTTTCATGGACAAGAGCTCGAGCGCGGTGGACCAGCTCCGCACGGCGCTCGCCGCGCTCGCGGAGGGGAAAAATTATTTCTCGCCCGCGTTTATCGCCGCGCAGCAGGGACTGCGGGCGAACTCCAACTCCTTCGACAAAGTTCTTTCCGCCTGCAAACAGGAAATTCTCCCCCTCGTGGGGGAAGGGTTGAGCGACGATGAGATCGCTCTGCGCATCGGCATTTCGGCGACGACCTCGCAGACGCACCGCCGCAATATTCTCCAAAAACCAAACATCAAAGGCACCCCGAAGCTGACGGCGTTTGCGATCAGCCACGCATTCGCCCGCGTGCCCAGCCGGACTCCGTTTCTGAAAACCAACTAACCCGGGCAATTCCCGCCCCGCCTAGGCATCGAAATCCCCGATGCGCAGCAGGAGCGGAGCGTCGAGCATGCTGGAAAGTTGGCCGAGCTGCTTCAGCGTGGCGCCGATCGCCCGCTCGTTGCTCTCGTGCGTGGTGAGCACGAGGGAGGCGGCGCCGGCGGTTTCAGCGGGGCCCTGGATGACACTCGCGATGCTCACGCGATGCTTCGCCATCACCGAGGCCACCCGGGCCAGCACGCCGGGCTGGTCCTTCACCGTCAGACGAACGTAGTAGCGCGAACGAATGCTTTCCGGCGGAGCGAGACGGCAGCGGTTGGGCTCGCTCGGACGCTCCTCGCCGATGAGGTGTGCGCCTTTGCCGTGCTGCAGCAGCGCGGCCGCATCCGCGATATCGCTGATGACCGCGCTCGCCGTCGCATCCTGACCCGCGCCGCGTCCGCTGTAGAGGGTGGTGCCGACCACGTCGCCCGTCACTGAAACCGCGTTGAACACGCCGCTGACGTTCGCGATGACGTTGCCCTCGGTCAGCAGCGTCGGGTGCACGCGCACGGAAATTTCGTTCCGCTTGAAATCGCGGGTGATGACCGCGAGGAGCTTGATGTTGAAGCCGAGGGTCGTGGCGTTTTTAAAATCCGACGGCGTGATGCGCGAGATGCCCTCGACGATCATCTCGTCGGTTTTCACCCAGACGCCGTGGGCGAGCCACGCGAGCACGGACGCCTTGTGCGCCGTGTCCCAGCCGTCGACGTCCAGCGACTCATCGGCCTCGGCGTAGCCCAGCCGCTTCGCTTCCGCGAGCACGCCCGCGTAGGGAGCGTCCTGCTCCTCCATCTGGGTGAGGATATAGTTACACGTGCCGTTCAGGATTCCGTAGATGCGCGGGAAACGGTTCGCGACCAGCCCCTCGCGCAGGACCTTGATGATCGGAATGCCGCCGGCGACCGACGCCTCGAAGAAGAAATGGCCGCCGTGCTTCTGGGCCGTCGCGAAAATCTCCGCGCCGTGCGCGCAGATCAGCGCCTTGTTTGCCGAGACGACGATCTTGCCCTGTCGCAACGCCGCAAGCGTGACCTGCCGGGCAAGCGTCGTGCCGCCCATCAGTTCGCAGACGATGTGGATCGCCGGGTCGTTCGCGATCGAAAGCGGGTCATCGGTGAGTTTCGCCGCGGGAATCTTCACGCCGCGCACCTTGCGCAGGTCGCGCACCGCGGCGCGCGCGAGGTTCAGCTTCACGCCGACGCGCGACTCGAGGTCGGCGCGATTGGCCGAAAGGTGCTTCCACACCCCCTGCCCCACCGTGCCAAAACCGCAGATGCCGATGTTGATGGTCATGGGTGCGCTCATGTGAGATTGGGTTTTTGCGCGGCGCGCCCGGACTTGTTTTCCGTCCCGGCCAGCAGCCGGGAAATGTTCGCCCGGTGCCGCACGACCACAAAGATCGCCACCGCGACGCACAGGCCGGCCAACATCGGAGGGCGCTGCAACAGGACCGCGGAGATCGGCAGCGACAACGCTCCCAGCATCGACCCCAGCGAGGCGTAACGCGTCACGCCGAGCGTCAAACCAAACACCGCAATGGCAATCAGCGCGCCCAGCGGAAACAAAACGGCGAAGCCCCCCGCACCGGTCGCCACGCCTTTGCCGCCCCGAAAGCCGGTGAAGCAGGAAAAGCTGTGTCCGAGCATCGCACCGACCAATCCGGCTATGGCGGCGGTGGGATACACGAAGTCGACGATGAACATCTGATCCGGCGACGTGACGATGTTCCCCGCCGCCCGGATCTTTTCCAACGCCAGCCAGCGGAAAATCAACGGCCAGCCCGCCGCCGCGGCGCCTTTTGCGGCATCGAGCAGCAGCACGAGATTGCCCGGACCGCTGCCCAGCACCCGCCGCACATTCGTCGCGCCGGGATTCTTGCTGCCGACCTCGAAGATGTTCACGCCCTTCGCGCGCGCGACCAGATACCCGAACGGCAGGGAGCCGAACAGGTATCCGACAACGAGCGCGATCAGAAGCGGGAGGAGGAGCATGCGCGCGACTTGAACCTATAGCTGCACGAACTTCGCCTGCTTGATCGCGGCGTGGTCCTTGATGACCTTGCGGGCCTCGACGCTCGGCTCGGTGTCCACGCGCACCACCATGTAAGCGGTGCCGCCCGGCGTGAGCCGGCTGAGCGACATGTCGGCGATGTTGACCTTGTCCTTGCCGAGGATCGACCCGACTTCGCCGACCATGCCCGGCTGGTCCACGTTTTCGAGGACGAGCAGCTTGCCCTCGGCGGCAACCTCGACCTCGCGGCCGTTGATGCTGACGATGCGGGGCTGGTTGCCTTTGCCGATGAGCGTGCCCGCGGCCGAATAGACGACGCCGTCCGGCGCGATCACCTCGACCTGGATCAACTCCGAGTAACCGGAATCGCTGTTCGACTTCACGACGTCGGCCTGGATGCCGAGGCGCTGCAGCATGAACGGAGCGTTCACGAAATTGACGTTCTCGCCGCTGATGCGGCGGAGGTAGCCGCGCTCGATCGCGCGCGTGACCGAGTTCACATCGAGGTCGACGATCTTGCCCCAATACGTGATGCGCATCGTGGTGACCTGCGCCGGGGCGATCTGCTGCACGAGCGTGCCGAGCTTCGCACCGAGATCGAGATACGGCCCCACGATCTTGAGCGCCGCGGCGTCGATCGAAGGCATGTTGACCGCATTGCGAATCACGCCGCCCGCGAGGACGTCCGCGATCTGCTCCGCGACTTCGATGCCGACCGATTCCTGCGCTTCGGCCGTCGAGGCGCCGAGGTGGGGCGTCAGCACGACGTTGGGCAGGCTGCGAAGTTCGCTCTCCTTCGCGAGCGGCTCGTCCTCGAACACGTCGAGTCCGGCCGCCGCGACCTTGCCGCTCTTCAACGCGGCGATGAGCGCACTTTCCTTGATGATGCCGCCGCGGGCGCAATTGAAGATCCGCAGGCCCTTCTTGCACTTCTCGAAGGCGGCCTCGTCGATCATGTAGTGCGTGTCGTCCGTCATCGGCATGTGGACGGTGATGTAATCCGACTGCTTGAGGAGTTCGTCGAGGGTCACGCCTTCCACCTGCATGGCCTTCGCGCGGCTCGGTGCGAGGTACGGATCGTAGGCGAGCACGCGCATGCCGAAGGCCTGGGCGCGTTTCGCGACTTCGCCGCCGATGCGGCCGAGGCCGACGATGCCGAGGGTTTTCTTGAAGAGCTCGATGCCCGAAAATGTTTTCCGGTCCCACTGCCCGGCCTTCATCGAAGCCGCGGCCTGGGGTACGGGACGCGCGCCGCACAGGATGTGGGTGAACGTGAGCTCGGCCGTGGCGATCGTGTTGCCCGACGGTGTGTTCATCACGATCACGCCGCGCTCGGTGGCGGCCTCGACGTCGACGTTGTCGACGCCCACGCCGGCCCGGCCAACGACCTTCAAGAGCGGCGCGGCGGCAAAAACCGCGGCGGTGATTTTGGTTTCCGAGCGGACGGCGATCGCGTGCACGTCCTTCACCAGCTCCAGAATTTTCTCCGGCGAAGACCCGTAGGCCTCGATAACTTCAAAGCCTGGCTGCTGGCGCAGATAGGCTACTCCTTTGGGTGAGATCTTGTCGGCAACGAGGACTTTCATAGGAGAAAAATGCTCACGAAGGAAATCTCCCGGGGCCCGGCTAGCAAGGAAAAGGTTTTGCAAGGCCGGAGGTTTAAAGACGATCCGAGTGCCTTCGCAGGCCCGCCCTTTGAACTAGGGAGGCGGGCGCAGTTCCTTCAGCAATGCCGCCGCCAGCTCCTTTCCTTTTTTATTGGCGAAGGGCGAATCGCGGAGGCTTTCGGCCAGCGCACGGGCCTGCTTGAGGTTGCCGGTCCGCCAGTTGACCACCGCCAGGGCGCCGACGATCTCCTGCAGCGGCGCGATCCCGGTCATGGTGCGCGACATCACTTCGATGACCGCCACGCTTTCGGGCCCGACCTGCGGCGCGAGCGCCTCCGTCCAGGCGAGAAGGTTGCTGGCCTCCGGATGAAGCGGTTCGATCGCCAGCGCTTGCCGGCAGAGGTCGCGCAACTCCGCCACCGCGTCGCCCACCGACTCCCGCGGTGAAATTTTCGTGACGCGCGACCGGAAGAGTTGCTCCGCCGCCATGGCATAGACCGCGGGGTTTCGCGTTCCGGCTTTCATCAGCAACCGCAGCTGCT
>DATAKE010000069.1:0-26876 GCA_036261745.1 Opitutaceae bacterium | reverse complement strand
GAGCATCGCCTTGCTTTGGGGTTCATTGTCGCCGGGAAGGCCGCGAAAATTTTTCGCGCCGAAGCTCATGGCTTCATAGTAGACCGGCCGGGCGGGATCAGGCTCCGGCCACGACCGGCCCTCGGGCGTGACATCGGTCACGGTCAGCACATCCGGTTCGCGGGTGGAAAAAAAGCCCGGCAGTCCTTCAGCGGTTGCGGACACGGTGGCAGCGATGCTGAACAGCGCGATCGCCACAAAAAGGAGCTTTGGCTGTCCCCGGTTTTCCACGCGCGGCAAACTAGGCACGAGAAACACGTTGTCGAGGCCGCCACCGGATTTGAGAATGTTACCCCCGCTGACCAAGTACGGGAGGCCGCCAACTCGACGGAGCCGAGCTCTCACGCGTCACGCGCTGGGTCCGTCGACTCAGAGCGATTTCAAGAACTCGATCAGATCCTGGCGCTCCTGGGTGTTCAGCTGGAAATTCAGCACGGATTGATAGTGGTCGAGCACGGCGGCGTAGTCCTTGAAACGGCCGTCGTGATAGAACCCGCCTTTTTCCCGCACGAAGAGGCCATTCAACGGCGTCGTTCGATAGCCGCCGGTCGGCGAGCGTTGCGCCTGAAAATCGTCGATCCCGATTTCCGCCGCCTGGTGGATCGGATAGCCCGGTTCCGAATAGAGCGGTGGGACATGGCAGGTCGCGCACTTGGCTTTGCCCGCGAAGAGATCTTTCCCACGCCGCGCGGCCGCGGCATCGAAGGAATCCGGCTTGGGTTTGGGCGCGGGAATCGAGAGCTGGTAGTAGTGCAGTGCCGGCAGCTTTGCCGTGACGAGATCCTGCGCGGGGCGGATATTCCAAGTTTTCAACCGCGCCGCGATGGGGAACTTGCGGGCATCGTTCAAACGTGGATCGAAGAACGTGCCCGAGCCATGCATCTGCGTGATGCCGACGTACGCGTTCCAGTAGGGGACGCCGCCCCATCCGCCGTAAGTGTGGAGGTTCTGACCCGCGAGGCCGAAGGCCGCCGGGATCATTGTGGCCGCGGACTGGCCGTCGGGCCGGAACGCTTTTCCGTCTTTGTCGAGCTCGGCATCATATTTGCCGGGGCCCCAGCTCCGAAGCACGCGGCGGACTTCGCTTTCACTTTGCCCGAGCAGATCCATGTACGGTTTCAAGTTCGGCGCGAGGGCGACAACCGCCCCGACATCGAGATCGCGGTTGGGCCACCCGTCGAGCCGCCGGCCAATGCCCTTGGCAAACGAATCGTCGACCGTGGAGTGGCAAAGCGCGCAGGTGATGCCGACGGAGGTGATCCTGCCGTCGTTCACGATCGCTTTCACGCCCACGATGGCGTCGGCCTTCAACAGCTCGATCGTGGTCTCCGGTTTTTCCAGGCTGACGCTGCCGCCCTTGATCGCCTCGAGGAGAATGCGCGGCAGCTTCGCGATGTCGGCCTTGATCCCCAGTTCGAGGGCCTGCTTTGCGGGCAGGCCCGGTCCCACGCCGCCGAATTTTTCACCCGTGATCGCGTGATGCAGCCGCAATTGATCTCCCCAAAACGCCTCGCTGCCAAAGGTGTCGTACCGGAAAATTTTCTGACCGTCGGCGAAGAGCGTGTCGGCATGGTCCTTCACCTCATCTTTGAACGACCCCAGCGATGTCTTGTAGGCATCAACCGCCGGATTGGTTTCAACCGTTTTGGGCTGGTTCAAACAGCCGGCGACGATGGCCAGCAGGGCGAGGGCAAGGGCGAGGCCTCGCGGGACTCGCGCGGATTTCCGTGCTGCATTCATGGGTGATCAGGCGGGGTTGAGGTAAGGGGTCGGTCTGCGCCGCGCTGGCGTGAGACACCGCGACAGTTCCCCGACGAGCTGCCCGGTTCCTGCGCCTGAACTTTGTTTTTTTTCCCTGTAACGGAATGCCCGGCCAAACCATCTAATTTATTTCTTTCATGGCTCGGGGTCATCGACCGCCGCTGATGAAATCCTTCGGTTGCCGGATCTCCGGAACGCGCCGGTGAACTTTTTTCCGGTATTTTCACGGCGGGTGAAAGTTTCCTCCCGGGTGCCGCGTTTGACAGGTTGTCAGAACTTAAGGAGCGCACGGCGACGCATCAGATGCGCGTCGGATGTCCGCATCGGTTTTCAGAGCAACCCACAGGACGGGAGTCTCCCCGGACTCACCGCCGTCTCCTCCACACCGCGGCCGGGGCGCACTCTGCCAGGAATTCCATCATGCCCACGCTCCATGCCAGCAATCCGAACGAGGTCGCCTCGGCGACCTCCCTTGAAGTGTTGCTCAGCGATCCCGCCGTTCGCCTGATGATTTTTTCCGGCATTGCGATTCCGGAACTGCGGGTGAACGACGACGACAAGATTTATCCGGACGAAGTGGTCGTGAGGCTTGGCGTGAACGTCAGTCTCCTCGTGAAGGCGGTGTCACACATCGGGCTCGCCTCGATTTCGAACGACGAGACCGCGTTCACCTTCGCGGTCAACAAAGGAACGGTCGAGGTCGAGCCGGGAACGGGTGAATTGCTTCTGCGCGTCCAAACCGGCCTGCGCGGCGAGAAGACCTATCTGCACCGCTTCGGCTACCAGATCGTGGCTCACGTTCGAAAAGTATCGGCCCGCATCGCCGGCACCATTCGCGTGCCCAGAAGCCTGTTTGATCTTTCGAAACTGCCCCCGGCAGATGTCCCCGCGCAATTCGTAATCAACGCGAACACGGTCGCCCTGATGCCGGGCGCGCCCGGAAGTTTCAGCTTCGAAAAAGTCACCCCGGTTGCACCCGGACACGCCGGGAAGCTGCGGACGACGGACGCTGATTGCTTCCTCGATTACACCATCGATGGCTGTCCCTTCAATGTGCCGCTGAGAGTGCTGGCTGACCCCGCGGTCGGATCCGCTCTCGCCGCCCGTTCCGCCGTGATCGGCCAGGTCGCCGGACCGCGGCCGGTTGTGCTGACGAACACCGTGCCTGAAGTCGACGGCGTGGATTTCCTCGCGGGCCAACTCAACATTCGCTGACCATGACCTCCCTCAAGGATCCCTTTCCTATCGCCACCGATATCATCAGGACGCCGGTGGCCGGTCCCCAGCCGGCGAACACGCTGGCGTTTATCCAGTGCCGCGCCTCGGGAGCGGACATCGCGACCAGCAGCGACGACCTGACGCAATTCACGGTGGAGTTTAAATCGAAGTTCCAGATCGATGGTTACCTCCAGGCGAAGCATGACTGGTATCTCGCCAACACCTTTATTTCCGCAACCGGCATGCTGCGTGTTCTCAGCACCACCACGGATTTCGAATTCGTCATCGCCCTGGACTCCGTGGATCCGTTCATCGACCTGGACGGCATGGTGGGATTCACCTGCGGCTTTGGGCTGCAGCTCGACGGGCTGGGGTTTTTCGAGAAAAGCGCGGCGCTCGATATGACCTGCAATGTCTGTGCCTACATCCTGCTCTATGAACCCGTCGCCGAGCGTCCGCCCTCCGGGAAAAAGCTGTCCCAGTGGCTGTACGACCCGGTGAAAGCAGATGAAGCGATTCGAATCGCGAACTCGAAACGCGCGGAGCGCAGCGCAATCGCCGCGGCCGACTCCCGCGTCAGCCGGCCGGAGAGACGGCTGAAGGGGCCATGTCACGATGCTTGACCGGCCGCGGTGCGGAAGGGCGCATTGAAACGGACCGTTGCCGTCGACCAATCCTTGGGCGGCAGCATTCACGGAAAAATCGCGCCGGGGTGTAAGAAAAGAGAGCGCCATCACGTTTTGATCCCGAGGCCATCCCTTGAGACATGTACGACAAACTTCTTCATCTTGAATTCGAATGCGACCGCGCCGCTCGTGAGTTTCTCGCGGCCGCTGCCTGGGGTTTCAACCGCGAGAGTGTCCGCGAAGCGGTCAGCCGCCTCATGAGTGGTCCGAAGCAACCGGCCTCTGCGTTGGCCTGGCTCGTTGAACACGCGGCCAAACTGCCGACGACCGCCGACGCGGCGCGACGCCTGCACCAACTGGTCCATGCCGACTCCGCGTTGCGGGCCTACAAGTCGGCCCTCGAAGCCACCCCCCAGGTTTTTCACCGCGATCCGGCGAATCGACTCCACTACGCCTGAGCGAGCGGCGGGGTTATTTGCCGAGACCGTACTGGCCGAGGATGGCGTCGAAGCGGCCCGTTTTTTTCAGCTCGCGAATTCCCCGGTCGAAAAACCCGGCTTGATCGCGGCCTTTCGGATTCGGCGCGAAGGCCACGTAGATCGGCTCGGCCTCCTGCAGGTACGCGATGCGAAAATCCGCTCCTTTTCGACCGAGGCTTTTCGCCGTCCAGTAAAACACGACCACGCTTTCCACCAGCACGTCGATCTTGCCGGAGGACAGGTCGGTGAGGGCTTCGACGAGTGGGGTCTCGCCGCGATAAAATTTCACCGCCGGCGGGTGCGTTTTTTGCAGGTAGCCGTCGAGGCTGTCCCAGTAGCTGTAGCCCTCGATCGCGCCGAGTTTCACCTCGGCGAGCGAGCGCAACGAAGCATAGCGCCATTCCGATTTCGAGCGGACGAACAAGGCGAACTTCGGATCGCCGATCGGCTCGGTTCCCGTGACGAGCTTCGCCGCTTCCTTTTTGTTCGCGCCAATCACGGCGTCGACTTCGCCGGCCTCCACCGACTTCAGCGCGTCGGTCCACGGCATGATCTGGTACTCCACCTTGATTCCCGCCGGTTCGAAAATTTCCCGGAGCAGATCAACCGCGTAGCCCGGTTTCCCCGCGGAGGGATCGCCGTTGAAAGGCATCCATGAATCGGCCCGGACGCGCAGCACCTCGGCCCCCTGCGCCGCCTGCAGATTGAAAAAGGGAGTGAGGAGGAAAAGGAGGAGACAGGCCCCGGGACCCCGAAACGATTTCATTGCCCCTCCCATCGGCGATTTTCGCGGCCGGTTGAGGTGAATGAGCGCCTGACGGCCTGCCCTCCCGACGACACGGGGAGTCCCCGATTTTCCGGACGCATCGTGCGGGTCATTTTTCCTGCTCGGTTTCGAACGCGGCCGCACCTTCGTCCGGATGTCCCCTCGCCCGCCGTCGGTGGGAGGCGTCAACTGGACGCCCGTGATCGCCACCGGTCGCCGACCGCCCACTCGGCGACGAGCAGGCATTCCACCCCGAAGGGCAGGTAACCCGCGTAACCGAGCCCGGGCATTTCGAACAGGTGCCAGCGGTCCACGCCGGGCACGGTGTAGATCCATTTCGCCAGGCTGTGCCAGTTCCACAGCTCCCAGAAAAAGCCGCAGACCAGCGCCGCGATCATCCAGGTTGCAGCGCGAAGCCAGTCGCCGCGCGCCATCTCGTGCACGAGGCCAGGACGACTCCGCAGCACCGGTGCGGCGAGCAACAACGCCAGTGGGCTCACCCAAAGTGCCGGATAAAACCACTGCGGCCGGCCGCCGGTCGCGAAAAGCGAAACGCAACCGAAGAGGGCGAGCGCAACCGCGGTGTCGCGGCGCGCGAGCCATGTCCACGCCGGACCGTTGCGCACGGCATGGTTCCACCGCTCGTGAGAACTCAACCACTCCGCGACCGCCGCCACGGCGGGCAGCACGGTCGAGAAACAGGCCGTCGCATGGAGGAAATACTCGAGGGCCCCGACGCGTTCGACATTCAGGTAGTGCCAGTTTCGGACGAAGCGGTTGAGCCATTCGAAGGCCCACCAGCACGCGGCGCTCGCGGCAAAAAGCGCCAGCCATCGCCGGGGCGCGCGCCGCATCAGGCACGAGCCGGTCCGTCGTTCGATTGCAGCGTTCGCGCTCACGATGAAACCGAGCCAGAGCGGGAAGAACGTATACTGCTGGAATGGCTCGAACCCGCCCCATCGCGTCCAAGCCAGCGTCCACCACGCAAATGTCCACGCGAGTGCCGCCCAGCCCCACACGGGAAACTTTCGCGGGTATGCGCTCGGCGGAGCGACCGCATCATTCCGCGTGACTGCGAGCTTCCTCCGTCCGACCAGCCAGGAGAGCGCGACTGCCACGAGCAGCGCCGCGACCGCGCCCACCGCCGGTTTCGAAAAACGCACGTGGTCGGTCGGGATTTCGAGCAACGGCGGAAACGGCGTGAACTCCGCAAGCCTGCGGCCTGCGAGGAGCGCGCCGGCCAGCGGCAGCGCGAGCACCGCCGCAAGGATCAGAACGGTGGTTCTGGGAGAAACAGCAGGTGGGGTCATGTCTCGACGGTTGGCAACGGTCCGCAGCGAAGCGCGGCGGTTACCCGCTGTCAAAAGTCGCGACATGACCCCGGTTCCCGTCCTCGAGGGATCTACGGAGCTTGAGGCGGCGGCGGTTCTTCCTTCGTGAAGACCAACGGCGGACCGCCCCGTTTTTGAATCATCTGTTTTTTCGCGGCGTCGAATTCAAACCCCACTCGGCCCCCCAGGAGTTGAAATTTATCCTCCGCCGTCGCTTCGAGCGCGGCCGCGGCTTGACTGCCCGGCCGGATGAAAAGGGTCGGGCCCTCGCGGGTGATCGTGAACTTCACGGGGACTTGCTGGCTCGAATAAACCCCGACGTAGGTGTCCAGAATCTCCGGGCTCACGACCAGCGTTTCGAAGGAGGGAATTTGAAATGGGCGGCGGTAGTAGAGGTCGACGACGCCGCGCACGATGTCGGCCACCGGGTGAACCTTGGCGTTCGTCGTGTAGGCAACCGCGAGTTTTTCCTCGGGCAGGTAAGCCAGCCACGCGCCGTAGTTGTCGCCGCCGCCCGTGTGTCCGTAGAAGGTTTTTCCGGCGAGCGTGAAAGGCTCCATGCCCAGCCCGTCGCCGTCGCGGATCGTTTTCATCCGGGCGAGGCTCTCCGGGGAAATCAGTTTCAGTTCGAAGAGCGCGTGGATGAATCCGGCCAGGTCGTTCGGCGTCGAAACGATCTGCCCCGCGCCGAAGAGGATGCTGGGATGGGTTTCGATTCCCTGTTTCCAACCGCTGCCGTCGCTGAGGTAGGTGAGCGCTTCGCCTTTGCCCGCGTCGATGCTCCCGGTCGCGGTATAGGTGTCCTTGAGCCCGATCTTCGCGGTGATTCTTTCCTCGAGCGCCTCCGCGTAGGATTTGCCGGTCAGCTTCTCGACGATGAGACCCAAAATAAAAAAGCCCGAGTTGCTGTAGAGATGCCGCGTGTCCGGTTCGAAATCGGGCGCGGCTTTGGCGATCAGCGCGAGGATTTCGTCCTTCGTGATTGGAACCGTGTTCACGTTTCGCAGGGGATCGCGCTCGCGCCTTACGTTCGGAATGCCGCTGCGATGCGCGAGGATTTGCGCGAGGGTTATTTTCGAGGCGTTCGGGATCTGCGGGAAAAATTGATCGAGCGTGTCGGCGAGCTTCAGTTTCTCCTCGTCCACCAGCTGGAGGATCATCACCGCGGTGAACATTTTCGTGATCGAGCCGATCCGGAATCGCGACGCGGCGTCCAGGGGTTTCTTGTCGGTTTCGCTGATCCGGCCGTAGCCAATGGCGCGGGCGTAGAGCACGTCGCCGTCTTTCGCGATGGTCAGGCTGCCCATCGCCTTGTTCTTTTCGGCGAGCCGGTCGAAGAACTGGTCGAGCTTGGGTTGGTCCAGCGTCTGGGCCGGTCCGGCGGTGGCCAGCGCGAGGGTCAGTGAAACGGCGAGGAGGGTTTTGACTTTCATGCGCGAAGGGCGCCTGCGCGCCGAAACAACAAGGCCGATCCGGCAAACAGCAGGGCAAAGACGGCATGGAGACCGAACACGGCCCCCGCCCGGTTGGCCACGGCGGGTGTCCCGATGAGCAACGCAATCGCGGGCACCAGCGCCATGGCGAAAGCCGTGGCGAACAGCGCGCGTGACATTCCCTGCGGTTCCAGCCGTCCGATGATGGCGCCGGCGAGTCCGACCAGAAGCACGCCGAAATACATCATGTTGGCGGGGTCGTCGCCGAGGATGCCGCCCACGGCAGCACTCATCCAGACGAGCAGGAACACGGTCGCGACCGCCACACCGACGCCGATGCGGTAGGTCCGGTTGCCGATTTTTTTCGCCACGAGTTTATAGATCAGTCCGGCGCTGCCGGCCAGGAGCACCACGGCCAGAATCGGAGCGCCCGGCTTCCAACGCCAGAGGGCGAGCAGGGTCAGAAAGACGGGAATGAGCAGGACGAGCCCCGTCCTCATGGCCATGGGCGGAATGTTCTTTTGCATGCCCCAGTTTCCGGCATCCGCATGAACGGAAGATGAAGCCAGCGTGAAATGAAGATGAATTCCGCGCCTCCGCGCCGACGCAACCGCGACGGCTCGCGCCCCGCGCACAATGTCACTTATTAAGTGACATCCCGCTTCGGAGAACCCGCTTGTCCTCCACCGAGCGCGGTTCAGTGGTTGTTTTCTTAAGAACTGCCCTTGTTCGCGCCCCAATCCCCATGAAGAACGTTTTTGCTGTTTTCGCTTTGGCTGCGCTCTCCCTCTTTGCGGGCTGCTTCCCGGTCTGGAAGACGACTGACCACTCCGAATGGCAGGGACCCAAACTCGACGACGGGACGCACGTCGCCATTCAAGGGCGGCGCTCCCAAAGGTATCTTCGCATTCTTCTGACGCCCGAGGGACCCAAAGACAGTCCGCGCGGCAAAGGCAGGTATCGGTACTTCATCGGCAAGAACAAGGGGGAGGCGACGCGTTGGTCTGACTTGGTGGAACTCCCCTGGTTGGCGCTCGAGGTGGAGTCGGTGAACCGTTGGGGCGAGATGGCCGCTCTCAATGGCACGCCCTATTGGTATGCGATTCGTGACGTCACGAGGGCGACGCCCTGGAGCAAGTTTGAGATCATTGTCTTCAGCCGCACCGGCGTGAAAAACAGGCGGACGATTACCTCGGAGAGTGAGCCGCGGTTCGTGGACGACAGCCCTCCTGCAGGAAAAGATCAGCCACGGCGAACGATCGGGTGGGGAGAAACGCCCCGCACGCTCGAGGTGGAGTATGATTCTCCGACCGGACGGCGACGTTATCACCTGGTGGACGATCTCGACGGGCTGATCGATTCGGCCGGGAAGCGTGTGGCTCCAGATCTGAACGTCCCGCCACTTCACATCGAGATTCCCGCCGGAAACCGGTGAGTCGCCGTGGCGCCTGTCGGAAATTCCACGGCGAGGGAGACGCATCACCCGAAGACGGCCCGCGGCTTCGTGCACAATGTCACTTATTAAGTGACATTCCCGCTCTGCCCAAGCCGTCGGATTCAGGGCTTTCGCGGGGCCGGCGTCTTGGGAGGAATGGCTGGCGATATTTTCACCTGAACGGCCTGCGGCTGTTCATCGGGGAAAAGCACTTTGAGTATCTGATCGAAGCTCAACAGGTCTTTCCGACCGCGAGTGGTTTTTGGGTCGTAGTCGGTGAAACGCTCTTCAGCGATCGTGACCCCCTCGCGAATCTGCCGCACCTGCACTCCCTCACGCGCGGTATGGTCGAGTGTCACCTCGGGAAGGGGTGTCGATCGGTAGTGGGTCAGCAGGGCATCCAGCCTGTCGAGCGCGCCTTTCTCGAGCGGCACGCGACCAAGACGCTTTCTCGTTTTCACCACTTCCGTTTTCCCGGCTTCCGCCCACTCAACCTGAACCGCATCCACGTCGAACGAACCACCGTCGGCCGGGTTGAACTGAAATTCGTAGGTGGAGACGGGAGAAAATCCCGTGGAATAGTGGCTTCGGATCACCAGCTGGTCGCCGGCGGGCAGCGCTGAAAAAGTCGCGACGCGATCCGACCCGCAGCAGAACACCGCGCACCCCATCGCGAGGAAGGCGGCCGAAACGAAAATTTTAAATCTCATCGGGTGGCTGGAAGGTTTCGGGCAAACCGTGAAGGACGGAACGCAGCTGGGGACGGCCGAGTGCATCGGACGATCGTCCCTCTGACAACCCCTGCCGATTCGGCGGCCGTTATCGGCTGAGCGCGGTTACTTCACTTCGTAGGCGACGACGGTGTTCGCGAAGAAGGTCGGGACGTAGACCATCCGGTTCTTCGCGTCGTAGCCGATGTCGGCGGTGTGCTTCTTCAGCGGGCGGGTATCGAGAAGCTGCTGTTTCTCGCCGCCTTTCACGTAGTACATCACGCCGTTCCAAGACGACACCACGAACTCGTCACCCTGCACGTGTTCGATGCCGTCGGTGCTGGGCTCCATGCCGTCGACGATTTTGAGGAGGCTCTTGTCCTGGCCGACCTTGAACAGCGTACCGGAAGCGAGCACGTAGAAGTCGCCGCCGTGGGCGAGCACACCGTTGGGTCCCTTGAGGTTTTCGAGGTAGACCGAGACTTTTCCCCCGTTGATCGCGTGAACTTTTCCCGTTTCGGAATCCGACACGTAAACGACGCCCGCGGCATCGATCGTGATATCGTTCAGTTTCTTTGCGCCCGCGACGGGGATGGTTTCCGCAATGGAATTTTTCGCGACATCCACGACTACGACGCGATCGATGTCCGCCACGTACAGCCGGCCCTGATGCAGGCCCAGCCCTTTCGGCGCTTCGAAGCCGGTCATCCATTCCGCCGCGATCACTTTGCCGTCGAGACCCACCTTCGCGATCGAGCCCTTGCCGTCCTTGGCCCAGGGCTGCTGTCCGTCGATGTTCGAGACGTAGAGCACGCGCGCCCCGGCGTCGAAGAGCACGGACTCCGGTGTTTTGAGGGTGGGCTCCGTCTCCCATTTTTTGACCAGCTCATGTGGCTGGGCGAATGCAGGAACGATGAGTGTGCCGACGACGGCGAGGGTGATGATGAGGTTTTTCATGGGAAAAGCGGGGAAGGGGTGGGGCACCAGCCAGACGTCCGGCGAAGTGGCTGGTTCCGTCTCGCGGATTATTTTTCCAGCGTGACGAAGTGCAAGGCGACCTGGGTGGTCAATTGGCCTTCGCGCCCAGCATCCGGACCGACGCGGCATTCACCCAGTTGCGCTCCGGGAAACCGCCGGCCCATTCCCGCGGCGTGACGTCTCGTGCTTCGTGCCAGCGGGGATTCTCAATCCAATCGAGAAATTTCCGCAGTGTCGCGCGAAGGGTCGGATCCGCGCCACGGGCGAGAAGTGCGCGCGTCATCGCGCCGTCCTGCTGCAATCCGGAGATTGTCGGGCAACTCACGATCGCGTTGAACAGCGGGGTGTGGCCCCCGAAGCCGTCGCGAGCGACGTCGGCCCGTGCGTTCACGTCTGCGCCGGCGGCGAGCAACCAGTCGAAGATCTCCTGCTCGTCGAAATCGATCGCGAGGTGCAGCAAGGTGCCGCCGGCGACCGGCGTGCCGCAAAGGGCGGAGAGGCCGTCGTCGGGACAGCCGAGATCCGTCGGATAAATTTCACGGTAGGCAAAGCGGCGGTTGAGCAGCCCGGGATCGCGGGCGAGGTGCGCCTTGAGGCGGTCGAGCTGGCCGCGGTGGAACGCCATGATCGGCGTGTCGGGCAGGTCGAAACCATTTCGGGCGAGAATATCGAGGCAGGCATGCTTGCCCGCCGGATTGCGTGCATAGGTGCCGAGAACCGTCGCGACGGGCGCGAGCGGTCCGCTGGAACTCGCGCGCAGCGGTGCGCCGAGTTCGACGAGCAGCTGAAGGCCGGCGGCGTTGAGACACTCGCACGGGCCCTTCACCTCCTCGGGGGTGATTTTCGCGCCGGCCGTGAGCAGCCAGCGCGCGCACTCGAGTTGTCCCTGGAGCAGCGCGCGGCCGAAGGCGTGCGTGTGATCGCGCGCACCGAGGGCGGCGCAGTCCTGGATGATGGCAAGCTGCCCGAGATTGGCGGCATGGCTCATCGGCGGACCCCAGTTGGCGCTGATCACGGGGAGGTGGAGCAGATCGGGATTGAGTGTGAGGATGCGACGCACGGTGTCGCGATCGCCCGCGCGGATCGCCTGCGCCAGTTCGCGCGACCATGCGTTGGCTTCGATGCGGCGCTTCAACGCGGGCCAGCTCGGCAGCCCGTATTCGCGGGCGATGACGAGCTGAGCGTCGGCGAGCTTGAACGGACCGGAGCGCAACGCGCCATCGCCGGCGCCCGCGAATTGCGGGTGGCGGTTGCGGATGCGGTGGAACGCGAGGGGCTCGGCGGCGCGCCAGAGCGTCAGCAGTTCGCGGGCTTCGCGTTTCGGGATGTCGAGGTGCGGCTGCTTGGGCAGGCCGCGTGAGACGGTGGGCATAACCTTTCCTCCAGGATGGCGCCCAGGTGTCCGCTCAGGTTGGGCAGGAGTTCAGGTTGCATGGGAGGGAAACGAATCAGGTGGGCTGAGCCCATTTCCGCGGACGGGAGGCGCGCCTGGCGGCCGGCGGTCACTGTGCGAAGGGGCCGGCCGAGGTCAAGAGGAGGGCACCGGTCTGCGCCCGATAGCCTCCGGAAATCATGTGGAGATTCCCGCCTTGCGTGCTCCTCTATGCGTCTGGCTGTTTCAGGTTCATGCTTGTCGCGCTTTTCCTCGCGGTGCTCATCGCTCAAACCTTCGCACTGCGGTCATCGAAGCTCCCAATTCCCCGGTAAAATTCGTTGAGCTCCGCTTTCTGATTTGGGTGAGCTGGCGATCATTGCCTTCTTTCTTCCGACGCTGGTTCGTTACGTGAAACGCAACCGCCCCGTCCGTTTCGATCCGCGCGCCGTTCCGGAAAACGTCCTGCCGGCCAAACCAAAAAAGGGCCGGCAGTGACAGGCAGGCGGGTGACGGGTCACGGCTGTTTGAGCAGGAGCTGGGTGAGCTGATTCTCGAACGCGACCCGATCTTTCCAGCGCAGGGCGACGCGGGCCTTGAGCGGGCCGGTCGCGGAGCGGCGCGTGAAACCGTCGTCGGTCACCGCAAAGGAAACCGTTTCGATTTCCACCAAGGCTTCCGAACCGGCGAGATAAACGGCGACACAATCGAAGAGGGTCGTCGAACGCGTCGCGAAAAAATCGCAGCGCATCCACTGCACGCGCGGGGCGAAGATGCAGTAGTTTTCGATCAGGGCGCGCAGGGTCGGATCAGCCGTGGCGCTCCAGATCGCATGATAATTTTCACCCTGCAGCTGCACCGATCCGCAGGTGTCGAGCGGCGTGAGCAAAATATCGCGCCAGGGAGCGGCGAGCACCTGGCGCAACGCGGCGGGGTTGTCTTTGACGTTGTACTCCGCGACGGGTGTGGCGCTGCCGCCATAGCCGACATCGAAACTGCCATGCATGCCGACGAGGCGGCATTTCGCCGCAATGCGGGGTTCGCGTTGCAATGCGAGCGCAAGGTTGGGCACGGGACCGATCGCCACGATCGTCACGATTTCGGATGAGTTCATCACCAGTTCGATCAGCGCGTCCACGCCGTCCGCGCGGACCTTGCCCGGATATTTGGCGAGATCGTAGCCGGCGAGCCACGGCGCCATGTTGCGCCGGTCGTCTCCCATCGGCCCCTGGTCCTGTCCGATTCCAATGGGGATGTCGGTGCGGCCGGCGGCCTCGAGAAATTTCGCGGTGAGCGCCGCGCGGTAGCGGGTGTCGCCCGTGGCGGTGACGATCAGTTTGAGATCGAGCCCGGGTGAGCGCAGGAGTTGGGCGAGCGCCCACGTGTCGTCGATGTCCGTTCCGATATCGGCGTCGAGGATCACCGGAATCCGCGCTGAAAAAACCGGCGTCGCCATCCCGGCGAGGATGAGCCACCCCGCGAGCAGGAGCTTTCTGAAGGGGTGAAAAAGCATGTCGCAGAAGATGGAAGGGTGTCCGGGAGATTCAAACTGTTGTTGAAAATGGCGGGATGGAAACGTCGCGGGGAATGACCACCGCTGCGATCAATGGCCCGGCTTAAACCCGCGAACCGACTTGGCATCCCCGTGTCCGTTCAGGTGTGGAGGCAGAGCAAACCCCCTGGCTGCATACTTCGCTTGACCCGCTCCCGAAGAGTGAGCCGCTCATCCGGCGCGCTCCGGGTTCGCCTCGCAAACGGGAATTGATCGAGCAGAGGCCGGCCGACGTGATGGAAAGCAGCTGGGATGAGCTTCTCGATCGCGTGCAAGCGTTCCTGCTCCGCTATGTTGGGTACGGCGGGCAGGGCGAATCCGACCGCGGATTCTGATTTGTGTGAAGATCGATAAGAATGCTCAGGTTTCCCGCTAACACTCCGATGAAGGCGTTGGAGCGTTATCCAGATGACAAAACTATTGCATCTCGAAGACAGTCCCGAGGACGCCGAGCTCGTCGCCCACCTGCTCAAGGTCGAGGCGCCGGAAATCCAGATTACCCTGGTGAGCACTCGGAAGGACTTTTTGCGGGAACTCGGCCAGCCCAACTTCGATGTGATCCTTTCGGACTACAATCTTCCCGGGCTGGGCGCCCCGGAAGCCCTCGCCCTCGCCCGGGAAAAAAAACCGAACACGCCGTTCATCGTTATATCCGGGACGATTGGCGAAGACAGCGCGGTCCAGCTCATCCGGCAAGGCGCGGTGGATTTTCTGTTGAAGGACCGGATTCAGCGGCTGCCGGTCGCAATCCGGCGCGCGATCCAGGATCGCGACGAACGCTTGAAGCATGAGTCGGACGAGGAATTGATCCACGAACAGGCCGAGCTCCTCGATCGCATCCGCGATGGAATCGCCGTCACCGATCTGGCGCACACGATTGTTTACTGGAATGTCACCGCGGAACGGATCCTCGGATGGACGGCGGAGGAAGCGCTCGGGCAGAACGCGTTGAAATTATTCGGGCGCGGTCTCGAGACGTCGGTCCGTGCCATGGAGCGGTATCTTGAATCCGACGAGGAATGGCGCGGCGAACTTTCGGTCACCGGCAAATCCGGGAAGGTGCTCCTGATCGAGCTGAGGGTCACGATGGTCCACGATTTGAACGGCCAGCCCAAGTCCCACCTCGCGATCATCGAGGACATCACCGAGCGGAAGAAGCTCGAGGAAAAATTCCTGCGCAGCCAGCGGCTCGAAAGCTTTGGCCTGCTCGCGACCGGCATCGCCCACGATCTGAACAACACGCTCGCCCCGATGCTCATGGCGAGCGAGATCCTGCGCACGCGGGTCACCGAACCCGCGGATGCCAAGCTCCTCGACCTCCTCGCGGTCAGCGGCGAGCGGAGCGCCGCGCTGGTCAAACAAATCGTTTCGTTCGGCAAGGGTGGCGGCCGCGAGAAGGTGCTCATCCAAACCCGGCATCTGCTCCTGAACATTTTGAACCTGATGCAGGAGACGTTTCCAAAATCGATCCGGTTGGAAAACGACATCCCGACCGGCTTGTGGACCGTGCAGGGCAATCCCGAGCAACTCCAGCAGGCCCTGGTCAATTTCTGCATCAACGCGCGCGACGCCATGCCCGACGGCGGTGTGCTCCGGCTGACGGCGCGAAATCACGCCGTCACCGAAAACGAGGCGAAGGCAATCCGCGGCTGCGCGCCCGGAAGATATCTCGTCCTGGAAGTATCCGACACGGGCCGCGGCATTCCCGCGTATGTTCTCGAACACATCTGGCAGGCTTTTTATTCCCCGTCAGGGGAAGGAAAGGGGAGCGGCATCGGTCTCTCCACCGCGCGGGGCATCGCCGTCAACCACGGCGGCTACGTGCACGCCAGCTCCGAAGTCGGACGTGGATCCACCTTCGGAATCTATCTTCCCGCCGGCGAAGCGGAGCCAACCACCTCGGCCCCGAACTCCCTCGCTCCGTTTTTGGGACGCAGCCATGGCGAGCTCGTGCTCGTCGTGGATGACGAGGAGGGGATCCGTGAATCGGTCAGCGTCATCCTGCGACGGACCGGCTATCGCCCGATTTCGACACCGGGCGGGATCGAAGCGCTCGCCCAGTACGCCGGGCGGATTCAGGAAGTCGCACTCGTTATCACGGATTTGGACATGCCCGGTCTGGGAGGAGCGGCGTTTGCCAATGCGGTGCGCCACCTCAATCCCGCGACAAAAATTCTTTTCATCAGCGGTGCGCCCGACGCCAGCGGAATCCCCCTGGCGAGTCTGGGACCCGGCACGGGGTTTCTCCCCAAGCCATTTTCCTCGGAGGCCCTGCTGCTCAAAGTTGAACAGCTCCTGCAGTTGCGTCCGGGACAATGAGCTGACGCCGGCGTGAAATGCCTGGGCATCGCGGTGGAGCGTGCTCTCGCGAAACGAAGTTGTGCCGGGTTGGGCGGACTGGCTGGATGAGCCGATGAAGGCGACGTGGAGGAATTTTGCGCTGGCGGTCCTGCTGGGCGCACAAGTCATCGGGATCGCGGCGGCGCGGTTTGGCCCGGAGCGTTATTTTTGCTGGGCGCCCTATGATGAGATCACGCGTTTCGAACTCACGGTGACGATCGACGGCCGGCGGCTTTCCGCCGAGGAGATCCAGGCGCGTTACCGGCTGCCGGATCCGACGCGCGACAATCGCTCCTACGCCAACGTGATCGCGGTGATCGCGCAATTCGAACGGACCTACGGGGCGGCCGATCGCGCGCGGGTGGAGTTCCGCTATCGCGTCAACGGCGGGGCGCCGCAGCAGTGGCACTGGCCGCTCAGCTCCGCCGCCGGACCGCATGCACCCTGATCGCGTGCTCTCCTCCGGCGGTTGGCGACGGCTGTATCGGTATCATCCGTTGGTTTGCGCGCATCCCTCGCTGCCACCGGCAATGCTGCTGGCGGCCAAGCTGCTGGCGTTTCATGCGCTGTGGCTTCGCAAGCGGACGGGTTTCGAGCCGCCCTTCCTGCCGTTTTTCCCGTCGCTCGATCATCCCGCGGTCGTTGCGCTGTGGCCGTGGCTGCTGGGAATCGTTTTCGGCGCCGGCATCGTGTTGCTGGCCTTCAATCTGGCTCCGCGCCTCGGAGCCGCCGGCGTCGGGTCGGCGCTGCTGCTGGATCTGCTGGCCTCCCGGATTCGCTACAGCAACAACACGCTCTTCTTCGATCTGCTGCTGCTCATCATCGCGCTGAGCGGCCCGCATGATGTGCGGCGGGTGGGACTGCGCGCGCAAATCGCCCTGCTCTACGCGGGGGCGGCGATCAACAAGCTGTTTTTGCCCGACTGGCATTCGGGGCAGTTCTTCCGGTTTTGGAGCCACGACGTGCTGCAACTGGAGTGGTTCGCGACGCTGGACCAGAAATGGGGCGCGGGTTTTTCCATTGGCATGAGCTGGCTCACGATTGTCTTCGAACTCGTGCTCGCCGTGCTGGTGTGCCGGCCGCGTTACACCCGGCTGTTTGTCGCGCTCGCGCTGGCCTTCCACGTGGGCATTTTGTTCTACACCGGCGGGGTGTTCTCCTGGATTTTCCTCCGCGTCATGCTCGTCGCGTATCTCGGACTGCTGGACGGGCCGGTGGGCGCGCCGGCCGTCGCTTCGGCGGGAACGCCATTTTGGCGGTTGCTCCTGGCGTGGCCGGAATCGGAACGCGATTGGCGGGGCTGGCTGGTCTGGGCCTGCTTCCCCGTGTGGTGGTTTCTGCGCTTCCGGTGAAAAGTGGAAGCAAATCACGCCGGTGCTCTTGAATGACATCGATCCCCGCGCTGTGCGAAATGAGATCTGCGTTCAGGGATTGCCCGGCGGCGATGCTGATTCCGACTCGGTGCGGGGTTTGTGAGGGGCATGGACATCGGAGAGGGTGAAGATCACCGGCACCTGCATGTGGGTGTTCACGACGCGGCCGTTCTTAACTCCCGGTGAAAACCGCCAGGCGCGCACGGCTTCGACCGCGCGCTCCGAAAACGCCGGGTGGGTCGTTTTCACCGCGGTCGGATTTCTCACGCGGCCGCTGGTATCGACGATGAAATCAACCACCACCTGTCCGGTCGTGCGGGTCAGGCGCATTGCCATGGGATAGACCGGCTCGGTCATTTTGATCACGAGCGGAATTTGCGAAGTGGGGTCGGAGGGATCGGCGGGCTGGTTGCGCTTCGCGTTCTGTTTCGACACGTACCGGACCGTCTGGGGCACCGTCATCACGTATTTGAATGCGTCTGCCACGGGCCGGCCGCCGGACGCGAGTTCGAGCACCTCGCGGGCACTGGCCTCGCCGTCGCGGGCGGCCTGCTCGAGCCAGGTGAGCGCGGCCGATTCATCTCGCGGGGTGCCGAGCAGCAGGTCGCCGGCGAGGTAGAACGCGGCAGCGCTGTTTCCGCCTTCGGCGGCAAGTTGCAGCCAGCCGCGTCCGATCGCGCGATCTTCCGCGGTGACGCCCGGGCGGAAAAAAGTGGAGGCCAGCGCGAGCATGCCGCGCGTGTATTCCTGCTCGACGGACAATTGATACCACTCGCGCGCGAGCTTCAGGTCCGCTTCCCGGCTCAGTCGGTTCAACAGCAGAAGACCGACGGAAACCTGCGCCGCGGGATCGTCGGCGCGGGCGGCGCGCTGGGCCCAGACCAGCGCTTCCTGCCGGTCTGCTTTCAGACCGAGGCCGACCGCATATATGTCCGACAACACGCGCTGCGCGGGCCGATAGTCTGCTTCTGCCGCGCGACGGATTCGAGCGAGGGCTTCGGCCGGATCCCGCGGGATGCCCCAACCCTCAAGATACAGAATTCCCAAACGCAGATTCGCTTCGGGCAGGCCGAGCGAGAGGGCACGCTCATAATGTCCCCTTGCGATCAGGTAGCTTTGGGTGACGCCATCGCCGGTTTCAGCCAGCATTCCGAGCCGCAACTCCGCTTCAGGAGCGCCGAGGGCGGCGGCTTGGCGGTACCAGTCGGCCGCGAGCGCGGGATTGCGCGGCGCGCCTTGCCCGAGGTCATACGCGATCGCGAGTTCGAGTTTGTCGTCCCTCGTTCCGTTGGGGGCTTGCGCTTCCAGCCGGGAAAGGTCTGCGGGGGTCCGGTCCGGTGGCGTGGCTGCCTGACTGCAAAAGACGCTGAATGCGCCCGTGCCGGCAAAGAGGCCGAGGCAGGCCCGGCGAATCGCGCTAGAAATTCTCACGCGCGCCACCGTTAACTTTGCGCGATAACGGAGCAAGACCCATGAGTCCCGGGTTTCTTGCGGGAAACGTTTCCCACTCTGCAGCGAAGCAGTCGGCACGACCCCGAGGGAATCGCGCCGACGCTTCTCGCTCCGCTCTCTGCGGCGGATGGATCAGGGGACGGTGATTTCGTCGACGTTGCCGGCGTCGGAACCGGTGGTCGCGATCCGGATCGTGTTCGTCGAATTGTTGTTCAGCGGAATGCTCACGGTGAGCGTCTGCCAGGTGGTCCAGGCTCCCGTGGGCTGGAAAGTGATGGATCGCGTGGTGCCGTTGATGATGAGATTGCAGGTGCGTGCGGTGGTCGCACCGAGCGCGTAGCGGATCGCGAGGTTCTTTGTGCCGCCGCCGTTGCCGTCGACGTTGTTGAACGTGAGCGTGCCGCTGTTCGCGCCGAAGTTGACGTAGCCGGAACCGCGATAGCCGCCGTTGGTGGTTTCATAGACCGTTCCCGAACCGGTGATCGGGGCGCTCTCCGCCGGGTAGGTGTCGCTCGTGGTACCGCCGGTGCCGGATTGCGTGACTGCGACGGTGCGCGTGAAACCGCCGCCGACGACCGTCACGGTGCCAGTGCGGCTCGCCGTTCCGGTATTCTGGGTGACGGCGATATTGAGCGTGGCGTTGTTGGAGCCGCTGGTGGGCGAGACCGTGATCCAGCTTTGGTTGTCGGACGCGGTCCAGCTGACGTTCGAGGTGATCGACGCCGTCTGCGTGGCGGCGGCGGTGCCATAGGACCGGCTCGTGGGCGAAACCGTCAGCGAGCTGGCCGAGCCCGTGGTGACCGAAAAGTTCGTGACGCTGTAACGCTGGTTGCCGCTGGACGACGTGATCTCGAATCCGAATTGCACGCTGTGCATGTTCACGTTCCCGAACCAACCCGCGTTTCTGAGCCACTGGGAAATCGCCGTGATGTCGATCGTTCCCGAATTGGTGCCGGACGTTCTCAGGAACGAGAACACGGCGTTGGCGCCGTTGCTGCCGCGGTAGATGTTCCAGGTGTGTCCACCGACGCTGACGTTCGTCGCTTCGGGGATGGGGTTGCCGTTCGCATCCCACGCGGAAGCGATCGGTCCAACGGCGCCGGTGTAGTTCATCCAGAGCATCACCTCGTAGGCGTAGTTGTTGTACCAAATGTCGTAGGTGCTGCTGTACGAGCCGCCGCTCGGGCGCGTGACGGCGAACGTGCTGCTGACCGCGCCCATGGTGTCGACGTTCAGGCTCAGCTTCCGCTCGACGTTTGGATAGGACTTGATGCCGCCCGTGTTCGGATGGTTGGCGTCGACGAACCAGCTGCCGGGCGAGTTCACGGTGAGGCACTGGCTGCCGGCGCCGCTGCCCCAAATGTTGTTGTAGATCGTGTAACCGCCCGTGGTGAAATTCCCCCACTGATCGCAGGAGCTGTAAACCTGGGCGAGCAGGGCGGAGGGAATCGCACACGCGAGTGCGAAGACGACGGCGAGGAACAAGGAAGCCAAGCTTCGGGATGTTTTCATGGGGTATCCTGACTGGGGTTGGGGTTGCTCTGTCCACCGGGCCGCGAGTGGGAACGCCAATTCAGGCCCGGTTTAGCCTTAAATCAGGCGGTATTCCGACAAATCGGGCAAGCGCTCGTTCCGGTATCACCTATCTTGGGGATGCGGCGGACCGCGGAGTCAGGCAGGAAATTTTTCGGTTCGTTCAGCTGCTTGAGAGTTTTCTACCGCCACTGAACGTGCGCCGGGCGGTCGGTGCTGGGCGCATGAATCCCAAAGTTCTCGAGGTGAAAACCCAGCTGCGGATCGCGAAATCACCGCGCGCTGTTTATGAGGCGATCGTCGACCCGAAAAAAATGTCCGGCTATTTTATCTCCTCCGGAACCGCGCGCCTTGACCGGGCGGAAACGGTGACGTGGCGCTGGGCCGATGTGGGGGCGGAGTTGGTCATCACTCCTCAAGCTGCGAAAAAAAACCGGCTTGTGAGCTTTCTGTGGGACGCGAGCGGGGCGCAGGCACGCGTCACGATCGAGCTCGTTCGAAACGGGTCTTCCACCCTGGTGAAAGTCTGCGAACGGGGCTGGCCGCCGGACCGCGAGGGAATCAAACGCTGTCTCGGACAGATGCAGGGCTGGTCCAACATGCTTTGCTGTTTAAAAGCCTACTTGGAGCACGCGATCAACCTGCGGCGTGGTGCGGTTGTGAAATAGGACCGGAAAGCGACGAGCCGGTCCGGCCCCCGAGCGGCAGTTGCCCACGGGCACGGCTCTCTTCAGTCGCACCACAGAAGGTTCGACTCGTTTTCGAGGGGCACTGATGTTGCGGCATGAAGACAAAGAGTTCTCCCCAGTCCCGCGTCGTGTTGGTCCGCGAAGTGCCGATCGAGCTGTGCGGGTTCATCAAGTTCGGCGGGCTCGCTGACAGTGGCGGCGAGGCGAAGCAGATGATCGCCGACGGTGGCGTGCTGCTCAACGGCGTGGTCGAGACCCGCAAGCGCAAGCAGCTCGCCGCCGGCGACCGCGTAACGGTCGAGGGCGACACCCTCATCGTAGGCTTGGAAAAATTGCCCCCGGCTGGACCGGCTGCCCGCGGCGCATGACATTTACCGCCTTGAAACTCGCCGTGCCGCTCCTTCGTGCGGTGGCGGAAAAAAATTACACGGACCCGACCCCGATCCAGGTTGCCGCCATCCCCGCGATCCTGGGCGGGAGCGATGTCTGGGCCTCGGCGCAAACGGGTTCGGGAAAAACCGCCGCGTTTGCGCTGCCGTTGCTGCAGCGGTTGGCAGCGAGCCGGCGTCCGCCGGGACGTTTCGTGCGGGCGCTGGTGCTCGTGCCCACGCGCGAACTCGCCGCGCAGATCGGCGAATCGTTCCGCCGCTACGGCCGGTTTCTGGCGGAGCCCGTCAAGACGCTCGTGGTTTACGGCGGAGTCTCGATCAACCCGCAGATGATGGCGCTCGGCGGCGGGGCGGACATCATCATCGCCACTCCGGGGCGGCTGCTCGACCTCGTCGAACAAAACGCCGTCTCCCTCTCCGCGGTGTCGATGCTGGTGCTCGATGAAGCGGACCGGTTGCTGGCGCTGGGCTTCGCCGACGAACTCGGGCGCATCGTCACGCGGTTGCCGGCGAAGCGTCAGACCCTGCTGTTTTCGGCGACGTTTCCGCCCGCGGTGGAAACGCTCGCGCAAAATCTCCTGCACGACCCCGTGCGCGTTGAGGTGGCTGCGACGGCCGAGACCGCGCCCGACATCGAGCAGCGCGCGATCGAAGTCGATGCGCCGCGCCGCACGCAGTTGCTGAAGCATCTTGTGCAAACGCACGGGTGGACGCGCGTGCTCGTGTTTGTCGCGACGAAATACGCCACCGAGCACGTGGCCGACAAGCTGCGGCGTGGCGGGCTCGCCGCGGGGGCTCTGCACGGCGAACTCAGCCAGGGCGCGCGCACCCAGGCCGTCGCGGATTTCAAGGCCTCGAAAATTCAGGTGCTCGTCGCGACGGATGTCGCCGCGCGCGGACTCGACATCGCGCAGCTGCCGGTCGTGGTGAATTTCGACCTGCCGCGCTCGGCGACGGATTACACGCACCGGATCGGACGGACCGGCCGCGCGGGCGAACGGGGAGTGGCGGTGAATTTTATCAGCGCGGAGACGCACGCGCATTTCCGCCTGATTGAGAAGCGGAACAAGCTGACGCTCCCGCGGGAGCAGATCGAAGGTTTCGAGCCCGTGGAAACGGGAGTCAGCGGCCGGTGACGCAATCGGAGTCAGCCGGGAGGTGGCGCCGGCGATGTTACCGTCCCGCTTTGTCCGGTGCGCCCAAAAGCGGCCGCATGATTTTCACGCGGATCAAATAGCCGGCGTGGTTGGGGTGCACGCGGTCTTCGACCCAGATATCCTCACGCGGTTTGCCGTCGGGAGTGAGCATCGCGTCCCAAAGATCGATGAAGTGGAGGTTTTTTTGCGTGGCGATGTATTCGCGGATCGCGTGGTTGGCCTGTTTGCGCGTCCCGGCTTCCGCCCAGCGGCCCGGACTGGGCGTAATGCTGGTGAAGGCGATCGGCACCTGCGGGAAAACACCGCGGACTTTTTGCACGAAGGTTTTGAAATCGGCGAGCAGTCCGTCCGGCGTTTTTCCGTGGTGCACATCGTTGCCTCCCACGTGGAGGATGATCAGCCGCGGTTCGTAGGGCAGGACGAGCCGGTCAGTGAAAGCCAGCAGGTCGGAAAACTGAAATGAATCGATGCCGCGGTTGACCACGGTGTAGCCCGCGAGGTCCTCCTCCACGGTTTTCCAGCGGAAAAACTGCGAGTCTCCCGCAAGAAGAATCGCGCCGCGGGGCGGGCGGGCCGCTTTGTCCGCCGCTTCGTAGGCCTGCACCTCTTTCTCAAAACGGTTCGCCGGGGCGACGGGGGTTTGGGCCTGCGCTCTGCCGCCAGAGGCGAGCAGAACGGAAAGGGCCAGCAGGCCGGCGCGAATCGCCAAGAGCTTCCGGATCGGGAGGAGGAACTTCATTTTTTTGCAGGGGTTGGGTTGAGGGTTGTCGACGGAATTTTTGGTGTTTCGTCCTTCAGTCGGGTGGGAAAGCCGATCGGGCAATGGAAAGCGAAGTACAGACGATGGCGCCACCAACGAAGGTCGAAAAGCAAACCGCCGAAACGGCGACAGCGTGGAGGAAGCGCTGGAAAACCTTCACCGATTCAGCTTCGACCCGTGACCTTGATTGACGAGGGGAAACCGCCGCTGCGGCCCTGGCGATTCGCGACTGCCGCTTCACGCGGCTAAGGTGCGGTCAATCGCTGCACGAGCGCTTTCCGCCGGTCTTCCGTCCGCCACACGTTCTTCGCCGTCAATCCGAAGGCCGGCAGTGTTGCCTGCCGGAACATTTGGGCGATGGGATTTTTGAGGCGGTGTTGATTGATGCTCCGCTCGAATTCCCTGCCCTCCGCCTCGGGCGGATCGAGCCGGCGGACTTCCGCCAACCGGCCGACCTCGCGGAGAAACCCGTTGAACTCCCACGCGCTCCGCCGGGGATTGTGGAAGAGGCGCCAGAGAAATTTGTTGGTCGGAAGCTGCGACGATTTTCCGGCCATCAGGAACTGGATCGTTTCAACCGGCGGTTTGCGGTCCATCAGTTCGAACTCATCGATGGACTGGAGCTGTTCGCTGACAAAAGCGTTGTGAAAAATGACCGGTGGCAGCGGAGCGTCCGTCAACGCCGTGGCAATGAGCGACCGCATTGCCGGTGAAAGCCGGCCGGAGTCGGCGAGAACTTCAAGCTGGTCGTAGGTGCCCTGCACACAGACGAGGGCGATCATTTGGGTGACCAGCGAGGATCCCGCGGTCTGCAGGTGGTAGTTGGCGCGCAGAAAGGGGAGCAGTAAATTCACGGCGTCATCCGTGCGTCCGTCGAGCGTGAGCACCTGCGCACGGCCCCAACGCAATTTCGCGCTTTGACGGATCCTCGAAAATAGCAGGACGGGGGCGTTTCGTTTTTGCGGAGGATAAATTCCCTCGGGAGCGTTCTGTGCCATCTCATCCACCCAGGCGCGTCCCAGCGCATCGCTTTCCCAGCCGGTCGTGAAAATATCGCGGTGCGTCGCATAGAATGCGGGCCATTCCTTGCGGTCGGACGGGATGTAGGGAATTTCCACCGGCGGCGTCGGTTGCTCCGACAGCCGGCTCTGCGGGTCTCCTCTCAGGAACCAGCGATAGGCCGCGTAGCTTTTCGAATCGGCGGGAGTGACGCGTCCGATTTCCGGAGGAACCGGGCGGGCCGCGTTGTCGTAGACCAGATAGGTCACGAAACCGGCGCTTAAGCCCAGGACGGGAAAGAGCCAGCGGTATCCAACCTTTTTCCAAACGCCCCAAACGCAGAGCACGCCCATGATCCAGGGCAGCGCGCGGGCGGACCATTCCACGGCGGTCTGGTGCTCGGATGAGAGTCGCAAGCCCGCGCTTCCGATCGCGAAAGCGATCAAAGCACCGGCGAGTGCAACGGTCGCCAGGACGATGACCGCGTGAACGCACCGCGGGAGGAAACGCATGCGCGGCATCGGATCTGAGCATCGCTCCGCTGACAAACATTTCGAATCCAGGCTCGCAATGAGTTATGGAAGCAAGGAAATGTTGGGCGTCCCGCTCCCGCTTTCACTCCATGAGTTTCCTTCCGACTGGTCCGGCCTCCCGCGGAGGCAGCATCAATCTCCCCCGAGCGAGGCGGGAATCATCATCGCTTCCCTTGACCGGGCGCTCCCGGATGGTTTCGCGCGGCTTTTGCGCGGGCATCCTGGTCATGGCTTTGATGCTCGGTGGCTGCATCAGCTTTACGGTCGTCAATAGCGGCGAAGATCCGGGTGAAGCCATCGACTACGCCGGACTGGGTCGGGAGATCTTCAAAGAGGCGGAGGTTCGCAGCGCGGCGCTGGCGTCCAAGTCCGTTCTCCTCCCGGAATCCGATGCCCGGTATCAACAGGCCCTCGCCATTTTGGATCAGATCCGGGCGGCGAATCAGAGGCCCAAAGCTTCCTTTGGCGGAGGTATGTTCGGTGACAGGGCGGGCTCGTTCGAATATTTCAACCAGGCGAATATCCGGCTCCACATCATTGTGGACGATGCGCCCGTGGCCGTGGTTTTTCCGAACGGCCACCTTTATATCACCACCGGCATCGTGGACAGCAGCCTGCCATACGCGGCGAAATCGAAAGAGCAGCTGGCGGCGGTGCTGTGCCATGAATTCGTTCACTTCCGGGAGGGGCATGTTTTTCTCCAGTGGCTGACGATCGCGGCGCAGTCGCGCGCGGGTCCGCGGAAGGCGCTCAGCGCCATCACCAAGGTGCTGCCGATTGTGAGTTACGAGTACAGCCCGAGCGCGGAGCGAAAACTGCACAAGGACTACGACAAGGTGATCGAGTTCATCGCGGACGCGGACGCCGTGGCCATGCTCGACCAGCTCGGCTATCCGCGCGTCGCGCTTTTTGACTATCTCCAAACGCTCGAGCGCTATCGAAAAAATGTCCGGGGAAGAGAGGTCAAAGAGTCCAGCCTGGGCTGGCTTGATGTGCGGGTGAAGTCGCTGCGGCGGCTTTTTCAACCGACAGAAGCGGCGGTGACTTTTGACGACCCGGAAACCCATGCGCGGCGGACCATCAAGCTCACCGCGGACAACCAGTATAATTTATCCTCCGTGGCCCAGGCTCATATGAGCCCGGAAGACCGGGTCCTCATCGAGGGCTGGCTGGATCATCCAGAAGGCGTCGACCTCTTTGCCGCCCGCGGAAAGTTGAGCGAAACCGGACTGCGATATTTCATGGCCTTTGTGCAGAGTTGGGCGATGACCGACGACCGCGAACGCGAGAAGGCCAGGGCGGCGGCGGCTACTCCCGAAAAAACCTGATTTTTCGACTATGAAACTACGTTGGCAACGAGCGCGCATGGCGCATTTTTCCGTGGCGGCCTTGGTCCTCCTCGGAGGAGGGTTCTCCTCTTCCTGTGGAACGACGGCAACGAAACTCTACGAAACCAATCTCGCGTTTCACCTGAGCGACGCGAAGCAGCTCCCCACGGGATTTGCGACGTACACGTTTTTCCTGGTGACCAGCGGCTGGGAGAGCGAAGGGGACGCCGCGACGGCGCTCACCGAGGTGGAACAGGGGTTCAAAAAATTTGGCGACACCATCGGCGACAAGAATCTGGCGGTCTGGGTGACGGGAAGCGACGGACGCCTGAGTCTTTCGCTCGGCCGCCACTACGCAGACGCCTTTTCGCAGTGGGCGAGGGAGCCGCTCAACTACAACGAAGGCCCCTTTGTCGTCGTCACCGACACCCATCCCTCGTTGCTGGCGCAGACCAGGCAACGGACGATTGTCATCGTGAGCTTGAAGGGCCTTTCCGCCCAGCGGACGCGCGCGATCTTGAACAATCTCGAGCTAAGCATCCGGCGGGAACAGATCAGCACCCGGCAACTGACGTTTCAGGTCTTCTGTGCGCGTTTGACCGAATGGTGGGAAAAATCCGAGG
>DATAKE010000052.1:0-18001 GCA_036261745.1 Opitutaceae bacterium | reverse complement strand
GGCTTGTGGCTTTCAAATCGAGCGGGGAGGCGAGGAGGGTTTTTTTCTCGGGTCCATGTCTTTGAACTACGGAGTGACGCTCGTCGGGTTTCTCGTGCCAGTGATGCTCTTAGCCTACTACAAAGTCATCGGGGTAACGACGGCGGTCATCGCGGCCGGACTTGGATCCATCATGTTTCCGGCCCTTTTTTATCGTTCGTCGCGCAGTTGGTGGCTTATGAACTACTACCTTTTTTTCCCGCATCATCTCCCCGCCAACGGGGGAAAGGGCCGGGCTGGCGAAGACGATAATCTCTAGGACGATTGCGGTGACAGGCTCCAGCTTGTGACGCCGGGACCGTCGAGTCCGGGCGATTTTCAGCTTCCGTTTTCGATCCGGCGTTCTACGTTTCCGCGTTCTGCGTCGGAGAGGTGGCAGAGTGGTCTAACGCGCCTGACTCGAAATCAGGTGTGGCCGAAAGGTCACCGGGGGTTCGAATCCCTCCCTCTCCGCCAGTAACGGCGCCGCCGGTCAACGGACGTGACCCACCGGCCGCGGGATTGCTTTCGCACGCTGATTAGCGGCCGCGATGAAATGTTTATGCGCGGAGAAGGTGCGCTCGCCCTTGCGGCGGGGGACGGGCAGGTAGGCCCCGTTGGCGTGGAGCAAATGGGTCTGCTCATTGTCCCGCATTTCCGTCGGCAACATCGCGCCGGTTATCCACTGGCGAAGGGCGGGATCTTCGATTGGAAACAACGTTTCCACGCGGCGGAAAAAATTCCGCGGCATCCAGTCCGCACTTCCCGCCAGGATGAGCGGCTCCCCGCCGTCGTTTTCAAAATAAAAAAGGCGCGCATGCTCCAGAAAGCGTCCGACGATGCTCCGCACGCGGATGTTTTCCGAAAGGCCTTTCACGCCCGGCACGAGGCAACAGATTCCCCGGACAATCAGCTCGATTTTAACTCCGGCCTGCGACGCCGCGTACAGGGCGTCGATCGTCGCTTTGTCCACCAGCGAGTTCATTTTTGCGACGATCCGCGCGCTCTTCCCGGCTTTGGCGTGGGTCGCCTCCCGGGCGATCAGCTCGCTGATCCGGCGATGCAAGTTAAACGGCGCGACAATCAAATGCTTGAAATCAGGCGAGCGGCCATAGCCCGTGAGGGCGTTGAAGAGTTTGGCAACGTCCTCCGTGAGGGTCGCGCGCGCGGTAAAATAACTCAGGTCGGTGTAGAGCCGCGCCGTTCGCGGATTGTAGTTTCCCGTGCCGAGATGCGCGTAGTGCCGCATCCGTTTTCCCTCGCGGCGCACGACCAGACAAAGTTTGCAGTGGGTCTTGTGACCGACGAGGCCGTACACCACGTGAACCCCCGCTTCCTCGAGCTGGCGGGCCCACTGGATGTTGTTGGCCTCGTCGAAGCGGGCTTTCAGCTCCACCAGCGCGGTCACTTGCTTCCCGTTTTTTGAGGCTTCGATCAGCGCCCGAACCAGCGGGGAGTCTCCGCTGGTGCGATAGAAGGTTTGTTTGATCGCAAACACCTGCGGATCCCGCGCCGCGGTTTCCACGAACTCCACCACGGGGGTGAAAGCGTCGTAGGGATGATGAAGCAAAACGTCCTGGGTGCGGAGTGCTTCAAAAATCTGCGCCGGTTCGCGGAGGGGCGAAGCATTCACCGGCGTAAACGCCGGAAACTTCAGGTCGGCCCGTTCCAGGTCGGCGATGCCTTGCAGACGCAAAAGATTGATCGGGCCTTTGAGGCGGAAAACGTACTCGTGGGAAAGCCCCAGCTGATCGCAGAGGGTGGCGAAAATTTCGTCCTCCACGCCTTCCTCAATTTCGAGCCGCACCGCGGCGCCGCGCCGCAAATTGCGGAGCTCTTCCTCGATTTTCTTCAGGAGATTTTCCGCTTCTTCCTCGTCGATGTAGAGGTCGCTGTTCCGGGTGACGCGAAACGCATGGGCCCCGGTGAGGTGATAGCCGGGAAACAGCTCCCCGGCGCACGACTTGATGATCTCACTGAGAAAAATGTAGCGCTGGGGCCCGGTCTTCGCGGGAGCGATCAGGACCAGACGCGGCAGAATCCGCGGCACGGGGAGAATCGCCACGAGTTTCTCGATTTCGGGAGTGGCGGGATTGTCGAGGGAAACGACGACATTCAGCGTCTTGTTTCCGACCTGCGGAAACGGATGGGACTGGTCGAGCGCGAGCGGGGTCAGCACCGGATGAACCTGCTCCCGGAAATACGACCGCACCCAGGCGAGCTCCCCCGCCGTGAGATCCTTCGCCGATTTCACCACGATGTTTTCCGCGGTGAGGGCGGGGAGCAGTTTCTGGCTCCAGCAGCGGTATTGCTCCTCGACGAGCGAGGCGACCACCAGGTGAATGCGGCGCAGCGATTCGCGGGGCAACAACCCATCCGGCCCCGGTTCGGTGACGCCCGATTCCATTTGCTGAATCAGGCCGGCGACGCGGATCTCGAAAAATTCATCCAGGTTAGAACTGACGATCGTGAGAAAACGCACGCGCTCGAGCAGCGGATGATGCGCGTTTTGCGCCTGTTCGAGCACGCGGCGGTTGAACGCCAGCCAGCTCAGCTCGCGGTTAAAATAGGCCGCTTTTTCCGGGCCGGCTTCCTTCACGGACAGCGGGGTCGTGACAGGCTTTTTTCGTTTGCGCGTGGCCATGCGGAAGAGTGGAGGGATTGAACTTCGGAGCGAGGGAGCACGCTATTTTTCCGCCATGCCAAAACGAGCCATTTATTCCCCGACGCACGAATGTAACATCGCAATTACCCGCCGGATAACCTGTGGCGCCGTCCCGGGCTAGGAGACCCACACCGTCTTGGCATTCACAAAACTCCGCAGCCCGTCGATGCCGAGCTCGCGCCCGTGACCGCTCTGCTTGGTGCCTCCAAACGGCAGCGCGGCATCCGACCGCACGCAGGCGTTCACAAACACCATTCCGGCGTCGAGCCGCGGAACAATCTCGCGGGCCCGCCGGCGGTCGCGGGTGAAAATCGCCGCGCCGAGTCCGTAGATCGTCTCATTGGCCGTCGCGATCGCGGCTTCTTCATCGCGGACGGGAATGATTGCCGCCACGGGACCAAAGAGCTCCTCGGCGTAAGCGGGCATTCCCTTGCGAACATCGGTGAGGGCCGTCGGCGGATAAAAAAATCCCGCTCCCTTGGGGATTTTGCCGCCAAGCAACAATCGTGCTCCGCGTTTTAGGCTGGCGACCACCTGTCCATGCAACGCATCACGGAGATCGTGGCGGGCCAGCGGGCCGACGTCGGTGTCGGGCGCAAGGGGATCGCCTACGCGCCGCGCGGCCAGTCGGGCGACGAATTTTTTTTCGAAGGCGCGGCGCACGGATTCAACCACGATGAAACGTTTTGCGCACACGCAGCTCTGGCCGGAGTTGAGCAAACGGGCTTCCGCGCAGGTTTCAGCGGCGCGATCGAGATCGGCATCCGCCAAAATGAGGTAGGGATCGCTGCCGCCGAGTTCGAGCACGACGGGCTTGAGCGCCTTGCCCGCAGCCGCCGCCACGCTTCGGCCGGCTTCCGTGCTGCCCGTGAGGGTGATTCCGCGGATCCGCGGGTCGGCGATCAGGGCGGGAATTTCCTTCGAGGAAACGAGCAGGTTTTGGAAGAGGCCGGCGGGCACTTCCGCCTCCACGAAAACCTGTTCGATCGCCAGCGCGCAGGCGGCGACGTTGCCCGCGTGTTTCAACACCATGGTGTTGCCGGCCATCAAGGCGGGCGCCGCCGCACGGAACGCCTGCCAGAAGGGAAAATTCCACGGCATGATGGCCAGGATCACGCCAAGGGGCTCGAAGGTCACATGCGCCTGCTGCGGGGCGCCGGAAGGGCGTTGATCGGCGAGCCAGTCGCGGGCGTGACGCGCGTAGAATTCGCAAACCCCCGCGCATTTCTCCACCTCCGCGCGTCCCTGTGCGACCGGTTTCCCCATTTCCTCGGCCGCCAGCCGCGCGAGTTCGTCGCCCTGCTCGCGCAGCACGCGCGCGACCGCGCGAAGATGGCTGGCGCGACCGCTGGGAGAAAGTTCGCGCCAGCCGAGAAAGGCCGCGTGGGCTTTCGCCATGGCTGCCGAAATTTGCGTCGAGGCGAATGCGCGATGAATGCTGAGCCGCTGACCGGTGGCGGGGTTGATCGAGACAAACGACATGGCGTGGAACTGGCACAGTGATCGCCCGATGTCCGAACATCGCAAAATAAAACTCAGCGCGTCGGGTTGACTGAGGGCGGCTCGTCCGCCGTCAGGTAAAAACACCGCAACACCTCGGCGACGCTCCAGGCCTGCGCAATACAGCCGCGGGGAGTGAAAGGCGGCTCGGCATCGAAGACTTCGCTGATCGATCCGACGCAGGCCTCGTCGAGATGGGGGACGAAGCCCTCGAGAAATTTCCGCGCCCCCGCACGATCGTGCGGGTGCACTTTCAACCACGCGTCGACAAAGGGCCCGATCAGCCAGGCCCAAACCGTCCCCTGATGATAGGCCGCATCGCGCGAACGGAGATCGCCGGAGTAGTTCGCCTTGTATTCCGGGTGGTCGCGGCTGAGCGAGCGCAGGCCCACGGGCGTGAGCAATTTTTCCTCCACGACTCGCATGACCGGTTCCCAACGCTCGGCGGCCAGCACGGGGTGGGTGAGCGAAATTGCCATCACTTGATTCGGCCGGATCGCAGGATCGTCGCCGTGTTCGCCGTCGATCACGTCGTAGAGACAGTTCAGCTGCGGATTCCAAAAGCGCTGGTTGAAGGAAACGCGCGCCCGCTCGGCGTGTCCGGCGAGCACGTTGGCCGGCACGTCAGCGTTCTTCGCGCGCAGCCAGCCTTCGAGGAGACGGAGCGCGTTGTACCAAAGCGCGTTGATTTCGACGGCTTTTCCCCGGCGCGGTGTCACCACCCAGTCGCCGACCTTCGCGTCCATCCAGGTGAGCTGGTACCCTTCCTCGCCTTGTTTCAGCAATCCATCCGCTGGATCGACGCCGATTCCGAAGCGCGTGCCGCGGAGATGATGGTCGATGATGTCGCGCAAGATCGGGAGGAGCGTGTTCAGCGTGTCGTCGTCCTGCGTGGTCGTCACATAGCGGTGCACCGCGTGGAAGAACCAGAGGGTCGCATCGGCGGTGTGATAAAGGCCCTCGTTTTTCCCCTCGGGAAACATGTTCGGGATCAGCCCGTCGCGGACGTATTGCGCGAAGGTCCGGAGGATCCAGGCCGCCTCCTGGTAACGGCTGGTGGTCAGGGTCAGGCCCTCGAGGCTGATCATCGTGTCGCGGCCCCAATCCGTGAACCAGTGATAGCCGGCGATGACGCTGCGCAGCTCGTCGCCCGAAGCCCGGGCGCGGGCCGCGTCTTTCACGCGGCCGGCGGGCGCGATGATAAACTGGTCCGCCGCCAGCACGAGTTCCGCGGCCGGACCGCCGAGCGCCTTCGCGTCGCACAACCGGATGAGTCGTTTTCGCCGGTCGATCTCGGTGGCGTACGCGTCCTCGGGATTGAGCGCGGTGAGCTTGTGCCAGTCTTCGGTGGACGCGATCAAGGTGGCGGGGACGCCCTGCCGCAGCACCGTGGAAAAGAATCCGGGCGACCAGATCGTGCCACGCGATGGGTAACCACGCTCGGCGTCGCGTTCGTAGAAAATATCGCGCAGCGATTTTCCGAAGTGGGTGAAGTGTGCCTCCGCGGTATCGACGAGCAACCGCAAGGGGGGATGTCCTTCCCGGGAATCCAGCTCGAATCTCGGGCCGCGGGACCGCAGCTCGTAGTCCCCTTCGATCGGTTCGTCGACGTCGCCTTCGAACGGGCGGAAGTTCACGGAGGGCCGCAGCTCCAGCCGGCAATCCCGGTGGTCCGACAACAGGGTGTAGGTGATGTGCACCGTGTTTTGCAGGTAGAGCATCAGCACGCGTTTTTCGATCACGACGCCCTCGATCTCGTAGCGCCAGAACGGCAGCTGGTGTTCCAGCCGGAATTCCGTCACCGAGTTCGAAGATGACTTTTGCGGCTGCGACGGCTCGTCGCCGCCAAACTGAATCGCACGGCCGTTCGGCAACAGCAGCGTTTCCGCCAGGTGGTTGAGCATGAGCATCCGGCCGAGGGGCGCAGGCAGCGCAGCGATTAACAAGCCGTGATACCGCCACGTGACGGCCCCGGAAATCGTGCCCGACGCGTAGCCGCCGAGGCCGTTGGTGACGATCCATTGCGTGCGGAGCAAACGCCGCACGTCGTCCGGGCCGGCCGAGGTGAAATCAATCTTTCTCCGCAAGTTTTGCATCGGGAAGAGGGTGGTTTTCGCCGGGCTGGAGCAACACGGCCGCGTGGCCGGGCAGCCGCCAGCCGGCAGTGGTTTCGAGGGCGGGCGTGCCTCCGCCGGCGTAGCCGGGTGATTCGCTCGACCAGCGAATGCTCCACCCGCGGTTTTCCACGGGCGCGAGCAATGGCTCGGGGGAGGGTGAGTAGAAAAAATCGGTGCCGAGGTTCACGACCAGCAGCCGGTCGTCACCGGTCGCGGAGAAAAAACGGAGCACAAACGCGTGATCGTTCAGCACGGCGCCATCGACACGGGCGGCATGCCGGAGGGGTTGGTCGTCACGCCGCAGCTTGAGCAGATCGATGTGCAGGCGGTAAGCCGTCTCGTTGCGCTTGCGCTCGGAGAAATCGAGCTTGCAGCGCTGAAAGGTTGCGGGGTCGTGCGGAGACGCGAGCACCGCCTGGCTTTCCTCGCAGGCGATCGAGGAAAATTGCCCGAGAAATCCACGCCGGCCCGCGCTCACCCGGTTGCGCAGTTCCTCGGGATGATCCGCAAAATACAGGAAGGGGGACGAGGAGGAGAATTCCTGTCCCTGAAAAAGCATGGGAATGGACGGGGCAAGCAAGGTGAGGGCGGTGAGCGCGCGGAGATCGCCAGGGCTCGCGATCTGGTGCAGGCGCAGGCCGCGGAGCGAGTTGGCGACTTGATCGTGATTCTGAAGGAAGATGACGAAAGTCTCCGGAGGCAGGCCGAGCGCCGGCTGGCCGCGCCGGTTTTTCTGCCACCGGTGCCACTGGCCTTGGTAGAGAAAACCGTGCTTGAGCGCGGAAACGAATTCCTGCGCGGTGCCGCGATAGTCGCTGTAGTAGGCCTCGGCCCGTCCGCTGGCCGCGACCATTGCCGCATGATGGTAGTCGTCGTTCCACAGCGCGTTCAGACCATAGCCGCCGTCGGTCGTGGGCCTGGTTAACCTCGCGTGCTGGGGTTCGTTCTCCGCGACAAGAAAGATCGTCCGCCCACCGGCGGCCACATGGGCGGCGTGGGCGATTTCGGCGAGCACATGGGTTTTGGAGGCATCGAAGATCTGCTGGGTGGCATCGAGCCGCAGTCCGTCGAAGTGGAATTCCTCGATCCAGTAACGGGCGTTGGTGATGAAAAATTCCCGGACCGGACCGGAGTCTCGTCCGTCGAAATTGATGGCTTCCCCCCATTCGCATTGATGCGTCGCGCTGAAATAATCCCGGGAAAATTGCCCGACAAAATTCCCTTCCGGGCCGAGGTGGTTGTAGACGACGTCGAGGATGACCATCAGTTCCAGCTCGTGCGCGCGGTTCACAAACGCCCGCAGGTCGTCCGGCGAACCGTAGAGATGGACCGGAGCGAAAAGGTCGACGCCGTCGTAGCCCCAGCCGAAATTTCCCGGAAACTCCCCGATGGGCATCACCTCGATCAGGGTGACGCCGATCCGCTTGAGCTCGGGCAGTTCGTTCATCGCCGCGCGCCACGTGCCGTCGCGCGTGAAGGTGCCGATGTGCATTTCGTAGATGACGAGGTCGCGTCTCTCCCGTCCGCGCCACGCCTGATCGGTCCATGGGAACTGGTCGAAGTTCACCACCTGTGACGGCCCGTGCGGCCCCTCCGGCTGGAACCGTGACGCGGGATCCGGATACGGCCCGTGATCGAGACGGATTTTGTAGCGATCACCGTCGCGGGCGTGCGGCACGAGGCCCGAAAAATAACCTCCCGGCTCCGGTTCCAACACGAACGGGGAATCGTTTTTTTTCCCCGGCGCATGGAATTCGATCGCAGCACTGCCCGATCGCGGGGCCCAGACGCGAAAGTGCACGCCACCGGCCGGTTGAATCTCTGCTCCAATGGGAAATTTTCTTTTCATGCCTGTGGACGTGAGAGCATTGACTCGGTTGCAGTGGATCGGTGCCCGATGCAAAAAAGGCGGGCATCTGCGCACGCATAACGCTTGCGCGTGAAAATCGAACGCGATCCGTGTTCCGAAGCCTCAGCTTGTCAGCGCAGGGGAGAAGCGCGCCGTGGGCGCCGACGCGCAGCAGTCGGCGCGATCCCGCTGGATTGCTTCGTCATCCCGCCGAGCGGGACTTCTCGCGAAGACAACTTTGGGCAAGGACTCGCCGCGTTGGCGGCGGTGGAAAATTCCAGCCGCGTGATCCGACCGGGAAAAACTCAGACGCTTTCGAGCAGCTTGTAGAGCCGCGCGACCATTGGCGTGGCGTCATCCAGCAGCCCCGCGCTGATGAGTGCGTTGTCGAGAATCTGCTCGGCGACGAGCTTCGCTTTTTCCGGCGCGGCGGTGTGGGTCTCGAACAAACGCTTCATCACGGCGGAGCGGGGATTGATTTCCAGGTTCACGCGCACCGGCGAATCGGCGCCGTCCTTGTTCATGGCTTTCATCATGCGGCGCATGTGGGGCGACGTGAACTTGTCGGCGTTGAGCGCGAGCGCCGGCGAATCGACGAGGCGGTCGCTCGGCTTCACCTCGGACACACGTTCACCGAGCGTCTCCTTGAGCCAGTCGGTCAGCTTCTTCGTGTCCGCTTCGCTCAAGGAGCCTTCCGATTTCGGCAGGTCGGTGAGTTTGACGTCGGCGTGGTCGGCGGCGGTGAGTTTTTTTCCTTCGAACTCGCGCACGTTGTTCATCACGTACTCGTCGACGGGCTCGTAGCAGAACAGGACCTCGAGGTTGCGGGCCTTGAATCCCTCGAGGTACGGGCCGCTTTCAATCGCGGCGCGGTTCGGTCCGACGAGATAATAAATTTCCTTCTGCTCGCCGCCCATCCGCGAGACGTAGTCGACGAGCGAGGTCAGCTTGCCCTTCTCCGTGAGCGACGACTCGAAACGGAGGAGCTTCACGAGTTGGTCCTTGTGGGCGAAGTCGAGCGCCGCGCCTTCCTTCAGGAAAACGCCGAACTCCCCGTAGAATTCCGTGTAGGCGTCCGCGCGGTTCTTCGCCTCCTCCTCGAGGAATTTGAGGAATCGCTTCGTGATGACCTTGTTCAGTTTCTCGATGAGGGCCTTGTCCTGCATCGTCTCGCGCGAGATGTTCAGCGGCAGGTCCTCGCTGTCGACGACGCCCTTCAGGAAACGCAGCCACTCCGGCAGCAGGTTCTTGGGCTTGGCGTCGATCAGCACCTTGCGGCAGTAGAGCGCAACGCTGGCCTCGGTTCGCGCAAAGCCGAGCTTCTCGGTGTTTTCCTTCGGGACGAAAAGCAGGGCGTTAATGGAGAGCGGGGCGTCGGCGGAAAAATGCAGCCGCAGCCGGGGCTCGTCGAACGCGTGCGCCTGGAATTTGTAGAACTCGGTGTACTCCTCTTCCTTGATCTCGTTTTTGCTGCGCAGCCAGAGCGCCTGGACGGTGTTGATGCGCTTGCCGTTGAGATTGATCGGGAACGAGACGAACGCGCTGTAGCGCTCGAGAATTTCCTTCACCTTCCACTCCTGGCTGAATTCTTCGCAGTCGTCCTTCAACTCGATGACGATCTTCGTGCCGCGGCGCTGGCCTTCGCTTTCCTCGATTTCGTAGCTGCCGCTGCCGTCGCTCGTCCAGACCTGGCCGGGCTCGGACGCGCGCCACGAGTGCGAGTAAACCTTCACGGACTTCGCGACCATGAAGGCGGAGTAGAAGCCGACGCCGAACTGGCCGATGAGGTTGGTGTTCTTTGCGCCGCCTTCGCCGAGGGCCTTCAGGAAGGCCTTGGAACCGGAATGCGCGATCGTGCCGAGGTTTTCGATCAGCTCGGCGCGCGTCATGCCGATGCCAAAATCCTGGATCGTGAGCGTCTTCGCCTTGTCGTCGGTCGTGACGTTGATCTCGAGCGTCAGCGTGTCGTCGAAAATTTCCTTTTCGGTGAGCTGGGTGTGGCGGAGTTTTTCCAGCGCGTCGGAGGCGTTCGAGACCAGCTCGCGGACGAAGATTTCCTTCTCCGTGTAGAGGGAGTGAACGACGATATCGAGCAGCTGCTTGATCTCGGCTTGGAACTCGAATTTTTGCGGCGCGGTGGTGGACATGGGAGGGACAGTGGAACGTTTAAGATTGTGACTTGAAAGACCGGAAAAGCGAAAGAGCCCGGTATTTTAGCGGCTCGCAGAAAAAATCAAGCGATTGGATGGGGCCAATCCGATGCTTGCCGGCCGTGGGCCACCGGATTCACTCCGCCCAATGTTCAATGCGCTGAAGCGTTGGTGGAATGAACCGGGCGGCAGCAGATCGACGGTCGTTCTCGCGTTCATCGTGTTCGTCCTGGCGGTGTGGACCTTCTTCGAGATGGTCGGTGGCGCGGTGCCGGGACGGTATCTCGAGCTGGAGGCGAAAATTTTGCGGGGATTTCGGCAGCCGGGTGATCTGTCGCGGGGCATTGGACCGCAGGAACTGGGCGACATGGTCCGCGATGTCACGGCCTTGGGCGGCGTGGCCGTCCTCACCCTGGTCGTGATCGTGGTGGTGGGTTTTCTCGCGTTGCGCGGACGCTTCCGCGCCCTGGTTTTGATTTTGGCGGCGACGATCAGCGGGGTGCTCTTCACCGACGCGATGAAGTCAGTCGTGGCGCGCGACCGGCCGCAGGTGGTGCCCCACCTGGTGGAGGAAAGTTCGCTCAGCTTCCCCAGCGGCCACTCGATGATGTCATCGGTGGTTTACCTCACCCTGGGTTCGCTGCTGGCGCAGACGATGGCGCGGCGGCGCGAGAAATTTTATATCGTCGCAGTCGCGGTGCTGCTGACGCTGCTGGTCGGGGTCAGCCGGGTTTATCTCGGCGTGCACTATCCGACGGACGTGCTTGCCGGTTGGTCGGCGGGTGTGGCGTGGGCGATTCTGTTTTGGGGAATCGCCTGGTGGCTGCAGCGCCGGGGACAACTCCGGCGCCCGGCGAACTAGTTAAAGCGCGAGCGCCTTCAACGGCGTGAGGGTCACGGGTCCGAGCAGGCCGCTCGGCGTCAGCGACCAGCCGGAAGCGTCGAAGGGGCGGTAGTTGATGTTCACGAAATTAATTTCGCGCATGATTTTCCAGTTCACTTTGCGCTGGTCCATGTCGCGGATGCGATTGGCGGCGAGGTTGGTCACCTCGAGTTCGAGGACGTTGCGTCCCGGCTTGAGAAATTCGCCGATGCGGACCTGGAAGGGAAGGCTCCACGCCGTGGTGACCTCGCGGCCGTTGAGGCGGATGCGCGCGCTTTCGCGGACCTCGCCGAGGTCGAGGAGCCAGTCGTCGGCTTTCGCGGCGGGCGCGTCGAATTCGATCCGGTAGCGGGCGGTGCCGCCAAAACGCTTGGCTTCGTCTCCTCCGAGATCGGTCCACGATTGGAGGGCGGTGGCTTCGATTGCTGGGGGAAGGGCCGGGCCGCCCTTGAGGAATTCGATTTTCCAGTTTCCGCCCAAGGCGACAGGCGTGCCGCTCGATTGCCGGTAGGCCCAGCGGGCTGACGCCGCCGCGGTGTTTGCTTTCTGAACGGTTTCGAGGAGGAGCGATTCACCGGGCGCGAGCTGCAGATAAACTTTCGACTTTCCGCCCTCGGAAGGCTGGAGAGCTGCCAGGCCGGCGTGTCCGGTGAGCGCATCGCGAAGGATGGCGGACTCTGCGCGCACGCCGAGGGTGACCCAGCCGTCGAATTTTTTCGCGGTGAGATTGGTGAAGAAATAGTCATGGCCGGTGGCGTTGGCGCGGCGGATGAAACTCACACCGGTGTCGGCCACGGCTTCCCGTGGTACACCGCGCGTCGCCAGCGCGGCGAGGATGTCGCTCTCCACCACGGCACGGCTGCGCAGAGGATCCAGCGTCGCCTTGAATTCGGCGCGGCGCGCTTCGAGGCGGCCGAAACCGGGGACGTCTTCGGGGAGCGATTGAAAGATGACGGTCGCGCCATTCGCTGCGAGTTGTGCGAGGCGTTGCAGCGTGGCCACCGGCATCCGGCGTGCGGCGGGAACGACCAGAACTTTATAGCGGGCGCCGGGCGTGGCCAGCTGACCGCCTTCGGCGCGGGTCTGCTGGAGCTGGGCGTCGGAGATGTAGTCGAAGCTGTAGCCGCGGTTCATCAGGGTCTGCGCGAGTTTTCCGACGGGCTGTTCGGTCAGCCATTTCACGTCGTGGACGCCGAGCTGCTTCATCAGCGGGCCCTCGTTGGTTTCCCAGACATCGGCGAGCGGCCAGTAGAGGAGGATGTCGTTGTCGGGTTTGCCGCGTTGCAGGATGGATTGGACGCGACCGACGTAGCGGTTCAACGCGCCGAAGTCGTCCCAGAGGGTGTTTTGCGGATTGAACTGGGTCGACGCGTAGAAGAGCCAGCCCGGCCACGCGGCATCCTGCGGGGAAAAAACGGTGCCGTGATAAAAAATGTGGTTAATCCCGTCGGCCAGAATCCGGTCGATCTCCGGCTTCGCGTAGGCGAGGGACTCCTTCCAGTGATCGCGCAGCCAGGTGCAGGTTTCGCTCGAGGAAAGATTGTGCCCGATGACGTGCCCCGCCGAAGACGCCATGCGGATCACGAGCGGTTCGGGGAGGTCCTGGTCGTGGCGAACTTCGTCCGCGTTGCGCCGGAGGCCGGGGATGGGGAACGGCGTGGAACCGAACACCTCGGTCTCGGCAATGTCGGCGTTGGCGTAGAGATCGAGGATGTTGCCGGGAGCGCCGTGCGATTGGTTGCGCACGACGAAGCCCTTGGCGTGGGACCACTCGACCCAGGTGCGGAGATAGTCGAGGTGCAGTTTCGCGAGGGTGTCGCGGAAATCGCTTTTGATCCGCGAAAGATTTTCGCGGTTGGCGGGCGTCACATCGGCGGGCTTCGCGAGCAAATCGGCGGCGAACGGCTGCACGTCGTAGCCGTGCATTTCCTGAAAGACCTGGGCGAACTTCGGCGTCCAGCTGCCGTTGTAGTATTCGAACGAGTCATGGAACTGGCCGCGCACGAGCTCGCGCGGAAAACTGGCGAACGCCTTGTCGAACGGCGCGAGATAGCGGCGGAGCGCGTCGGGCGAGTAGGGGTCGACGACCAGGCCTTCGTCGCCGGGCGCGGCGCGTTTCACCATCATCTTGGTGGGTTCGCCGGTGAGCTTGCCGTCTTTCAGGACGGCGCGGGCGAGGGCGTTGGCCTCGTCGATCCAAGGGCCGCCAAAGGGCCAGCCGGTGCCGGTCGCCATGTCGATGCCGAGTCCGAGCCGCTTACCTTCGCGGCCGACGTGTTCGAGCATCTCCATCCACTTCGGCGAGAGAAAATCGATGTAGCGGTCCTCGTATCCCTTCGCGCCGTAGATCGGGGTGATCTCCACTCCGCCGATGCCGGCCGCCGCGATCTGCTCGAGCTGCCGGGTGAGGCTCGCCTTGTCGACCGCGCTGCCGGGCCACCACCAGCGCGTCCACGGTTTGTTTTCGCGCGTGATCTCCGGCCAGGACAGCTCGTCCGCTTTGGCGGAAACGCCGGCGAGCAGGGAGAGAGTAAGCAAAGCGAGGAGGAGGCGTGGGGTGGGCATGGGTGGAGGGAGTCGGGGAGCATTCCCGAGGCAAAGGTGCCGGGAATCGGACAGTTAATCGGAAAGGTAACTCTGACAGGGACGCTAACCGCCCAGATAGACGGCTTTGAGCTGCGGGTCGGTGCGGAGTTTTTTGCTGTCGCCCGAAAGAACGATGCGGCCCGTCTCCAGCACATACGCGTGGCTGGAAACTTCCAGGGCCAGGTTCGCATTCTGTTCGACGAGCAGGATCGTGATGCCGTGGTCGCGGTTGATCTCCACGATCTTTTGAAAAATGGTGCTGATGAGGCGCGGCGCGATCCCGAGTGAAGGCTCGTCGAGCATGAGGAATTTCGGATTGCTCATCAGCGCCCGGCCGATCGCGAGCATCTGCTGTTCGCCGCCGGAGAGGGTGCCGGCGGTCTGGCGCAGGCGTTCCTTGAGGCGCGGGAAAATCCCGAAGACGTAGTCGCGGTTTTTGGCGATGAGCGCCTTGTCGCTCTGAAGGTAGGCCCCCATCAGCAGGTTTTCGTCAACGGTGAGATTGGAGAAAATCATCCGGCCCTCCGGCACGTGGCAGAGTCCACGCGCGACGATTTGATGCGCGGGAAGCGAGGTGATGTCCTCGCCGAGAAATTTCACCGAGCCCCGTTGCCCGCGCAGCAGGCCGGAGAGTGTGCGAAGAGTCGTGGTCTTTCCCGCACCGTTGCCCCCGACGAGCGTGACGATCGCCCCCTGGGCGACCTCGAAGGAAATCCCGCCCAGCGCGGAAATCGCACCGTAGGAAACGTGGAGATCGGAAACCGTGAGCATGGAAAAACGATTCTGGATTCCCGGTTTTCGATTCTAACCGGAGGCCAGCCCCCGGTTTCGACCGCGGGATAATCCAAGCGAAAATCGGGAGGCAAAAATCGAAACGCTCATCAGTGGTGCGAAAACCCCATCTGGTGCTCTTCGCCAAGGTAGGCCTCGATCACCTTCGGATCGCTTTGGATTTCCGCGGGGCTGCCCTCGGCGATCTTCACGCCGTAGTCGAGGACGGCGATCCGCCGGCAGACGCCCATCACCACTTTCATCGAGTGCTCCACGAGGAGAATCGAAAGCTCGAACCGCTGCTGGATTTCCTGGATCAGGCGAATGAGCTCAACCTTCTCCGCGGCGTTCATGCCGGCCGCCGGTTCGTCGAGCAGCAGCAGCTTCGGTTTCGTTGCGAGGCAGCGGACGATCTCCAGCCGCCGCTGTTCCCCGTAGGAAAGGCACTTCGCGGGAAGGTCGCGGCAGGGGCGGAGGTTGAAAATATCGAGCAGCTCCTCGGCGCGGCGGGTGATGGCCGCCTCGTCGCGCTGAAAGGACGAGAGCCGCACCAGCGTTTGCAGGGCGCTCGTGCCGCGGTGGAGATTGCACGCGACGCGCACGTTGTCGAAAACCGACAGCCGCCCGAACAGCCGGATGTTTTGAAACGTGCGGGCGATGCCGCGCTCGACGATCTGGTCCACGCGCAACCCCGCGAGCGGCTTCCCTGCAAAATGAACGGTGCCGCTGCTCGGCTGATAGACGCCGGTGATCAGGTTGAACACGGTGGTTTTGCCGGCGCCGTTCGGTCCGATCACGCCGCAGAGTTCGCCCTCACCGACGGACAGGTCCACGCCGTTCACCGCGGTGAGGCCGCCGAAACGGATGGTGGCCTGGTTGAGCTGGAGCAGCGCCGCCATTACGTGGGATCGATGTCGAGGTCGCGCACGCCGCGCAGCTGGCGCATCCGCTCGGTGTGCGTGCGGATCTGGTCTTTCAACGCATTCGCGCCGGGAACGGCATGAAGGACGAGGCGCGGATTGCTGCGGTCGGAGGTTTGCAGGATGAGATTGCCCCGGCCGATCAGCCGGAGAAAAAACGGCTCCTCGACGGTGTAGTCCCGCACGCGGTAGAGCTCGAGTTCCGTGCTCACGCGCGAGAGCAAGCCCGTCTTGGTGCGAATCCGTTCCGAGGTGATTTCGTAAACCTGGCAGCGCGTTTGCACCCAGCGGGAGAAAGCCCACAGGGCGGGGAGGGCGAGCCCGGCGAAAATCAAGGGCTGGCGGGGCGTGAAGTAGAAATAGGCGGCGACGACGCCGCCCGCGAGCAGCAGACAAAAAAAGTAGGTGCCGAAGTTTGTCCACTGCGAGGGCGTTCCTTTCCAGACGAGTGTTTCTTCCTGGGTCATGGTGACGGATTTTTTTTGGGGACCGACCGCTGGAAATTAAACAACCCCTGCGGGCGCACGAGCATCAAGACGATGAGCAGGAAAGAATAGATCACCATCCGGTATTCGGCGATCGGGCGGAGGAGCTCGGGCAGCAGCGTCAGCAGGATTGCGGCGAGGATGACACCGAGCGTGTTGCCCATGCCGCCGAGGATGACCATGACCACGATCTCGATGCTCTTGGTGAAATCGAAGCCCGTCGGCGAGATCGTCATCTTGAAATGACCATAGAGCCCGCCCGCGATCCCGGCGAAGAACGCTCCGATCACAAACGCCACGATCTTGTAGCGCGTGGTGTTGAGGCCGACCGCTTCCGAGGCGATTTCATCGTCGTGCGTGGCGAGAAAGCCGCGGCCGTAGGTCGAGTTGACCAGACAGGTGACCACGAAAATGGAGAGAGCCCCGAAGGCGATGACCCAGAAAATCGAGGTGTACGCGGGAATGCCGTTGAGCCCGAGCGCGCCGCCGAGCGGTTCAAAATTCTGGAAGACCACGCGGATGATTTCGCCGAAACCCAGGGTGACAAGGGCAAGATAGTCGCCCTTCAGCCGCAACGACGGCACGCCCACCAGCAGTCCGGCGAACGCGGCGCTGAGACCGCCCGCGACCAACGCCGCGAAAAACAATCCGCCCTGCTGCAAGGCGGAGCCGCCGTCGGCCCCGAGCAGTCGCGGCCCCAGAAAGACGGTCACCGCGGCGGCGAGATAGGCGCCGACCGACATGAAGCCGGCGTGCCCGAGCGAGAATTGTCCCGTGTAGCCGTTCACCAAATTGAGCGACACGGCGAGGATCACGTTGATGCCGATGCCCATGAGGACATCGAGAAAGTAGGGGTCGATTTGCCCCGAGAAATGCGAAATGCCCAACGCGATCAGCAGCGCGGTGATGAGTGCGAGATGCGGCTTGGGCATGGGGGGGGAAGAAGCTAAGAGCTGAGAGCCGAGAGCTGAGAGCAGGAACGGGACAATTCCCCGGGTTTTCGCGGGTTCGGAACTCTCAGCTCTCGGCTCTCAGCTATGGACTTTTTCATCGTCATACCTTTTCCACGGTGAATTTTCCCAGCAGCCCGGCGGGCCGGAAGAGCAGAATCACGATCAGAATCGCGAACGCGATCGCGTCCTTGTAAGTGCTCCACTGGCTGCCGCCGACGAACGTTTCGACCGTGCCCAGCAGCAGTCCGCCGAGCGCCGCACCGGGGATGTTGCCGATGCCGCCGAGGATGGCGGCGACGAACGCCTTGAGTCCGGGCATCACGCCCATCAGCGGATCGATGGAGGGATAGTTGAGCGCGTAGAGCACACCGCCCGCGCCCGCGAGCGCCGACCCGAGGAAAAACGTAAACGAGATCACGACGTCGATGTTCACGCCGACGAGCTGGGCGGCCTTGGGATTGAGCGAGACGGCGCGCATGGCGGTGCCGATCTTGGTTTTGAAAACGATGAGTTGCAGGCCGATCACCAGGAGCACCGCGACGACGATCACGATCACCTGGTTGCTGGAGATGGACAGCTCTCCAACATGAAAGTTGATCGAAGGGAAAACCGCCGGGAACGTCCGCGGCGCCGCGCCGAAGACTAGCTGGCCGCTGTATTCCAAGAGGAGGGAAACGCCGATCGCCGTGATCAGGACGTTGAGCGTCGCCGAGCCGCGGAGCGGACGGTAGACCAGCCGCTCGATCGTCATGCCGAGCAGCGCGCAGCCAATCATTGCCCCGGCGAGCACCAGCAATCCGCCCCAGATGGTGCCCTCCGGGACGAGTTTCCCGAGGTAGTAGCCGATGAAGGCGCCCACCATGAACACGTCGGAGTGCGCGAAATTGATGAACCGGAGCACCCCGTAAACCATCGTGTAGCCGAGTGCGATGAGTGCGTAGATGGCGCCGAGCGAAAGGCCGTTGAGAAGTTGCTGGAGAAATTCGGTCACGCCGGGCGTGAGTTGAAAGGTGAAAGTTGAAGGTTGAAAGACTCAATCCTTCAGGGATCCCCGGAGGCCGCTGAGCATCCGCACAATTTCCAAGGTCGTATCGGTGAGAGCCT
>DATAKE010000066.1:0-26594 GCA_036261745.1 Opitutaceae bacterium | reverse complement strand
CCCTAGTTCTCACCGCTCATTTTTGGCCAAAGACCTCTGACCATATGCGCGACGATTATATTAAAGAAGCCCTCAAAAGCATTTCTGACCCGAACGTCCTGGTAAACGTGATCTCCCGTCGCGTGAAGCAGCTCAAGCGTGGCAACCGTCCGCTGGTTGAGTCGCTGGAAAAACTCTCGCCCGAGGACACCGCGCTCCGCGAAGTCATCGAAGGCAAGATCAGCTACGAACTCGGCGTCGCCTAACCAGCCCACGATTGCACTTTCGGGCGGCCCCGTTCTGCTGCTGGCAGAATCGGCGCCGCCTTTTTCGTGTCGAAATTTTCCCGTATTTACCTCCCTTGAACCATGGCTGCGCAGAAAAAAGACGCTTCGCGCTACACCGAGATTAGAAACTCGAAGGCCCTGCGTGACTATTTTGTCGACGAGCGCTTCGAGGCCGGCATCGCGCTGAAGGGCACCGAGGTGAAATCGATTCGCGGCGGCAGGGCGCAGATCAACGACGCCTTCGGCCGGGTGGAGAAGGGCGAACTCTGGTTGCATGGCGCGCACATCGAGCACTACGAATTCGGCAATCTCTTCAATCACGATGCCCGGCGCACCCGCAAGCTCCTCCTTCACCGCCATCACATCCGCAAGATCGAGCAGGCCCTCGCCACCGGCGGCCGCGCACTCGTGCCGTTGCGCATGTATTTCAAGGAGGCGCTGGTGAAGGTGGAAATCGCGCTCTGCACCGGTAAAAAACTTTTCGACAAACGCGAGACGCTGAAAAACAAGGCCGCGAAACGCGAGATGGACAAAACCATGAAGTCCTATCGCCGCCCATGACCGCCCCGCGTGAAACAGTCACGGTTCGCGTGCCGGCCAGCACTTCGAACTGCGGCGCCGGCTTCGATACGCTCGGCCTCGCTCTTTCCCTTTATAATCGCGTGACGCTGTCGCGTTCGGCGAAGAGCGGCGGACCCCGCGGCGAGCGAACGGGGGACGGCCGCGCACAGGAAATGGTCGCGGAGACGGCTGCCGCCTTTTTCCGCGCCGCAAAGCGCGAGCCCTCCAGTTTTGTTTTCCGGATCGAAGGAGATGTTCCTCCGGCGCGAGGCCTCGGGTCCAGTGTCACCGTCATTGCCGGAGTGCTGGCCGGACTCGATGCGTTGCACGGCACGAAAATGTCGCGGCACCAGCTCGTCGAACTTGCGACCGCGCAGGAGGGGCATCCGGACAACGCGAGTGCCGGCATCCTCGGGGGATTCTGCGTTTCGCGGTGCGATCCGGCGTCGGGCGGCTATGTCGACACGGTTCGCATTCAAATTCCAGCGGACCTGGCCTTCGTCGTCGCATCGCCGAACGGCGAGATGCCCACGAAGGAGGCGCGCGGCGTGTTGCCGGCAACGCTGCCGTATTTCGACGCGGTGAAGAGCATCAACAGCGCGGCCTACTTCACGGCGGCGCTCGCGACGGGCGATTACGAAAAGCTGCGCCACGCGGTGGCGGATTTCATGCACGAGCCTTACCGGCTTCCGCGGATCGCCGGCGGCCGCGAGGCCATTGTCGCGGGGGTGGGAGCCGGCGCCTACACCGGCTGGTTGAGCGGCAGCGGATCGAGCGTGCTGTGCGTGAGCTCGCGCGCGAAGGCCGATGCGGTGCTGGCGGCGATGCGCGCGGCGTTTGCGCGGGTGCCGGTGCCTTGCGAGGGGCGCGTCCTCCTGGCGGACAACGACGGCTTGCGCGTCGAGTAGCCGGAGCGAAACGGGCCGTTAAAGCAGCGAAGCCATTTCCGGCTTCAGCGTCGGCAGATTTTTCGGATCGGGCCAGACCCGCAGGATTTCCTCCGCGAGTTTTCTCCAGCTGACCGGCTTGCGGAGCACGGCTTTCACCGCGCTGATCCGCGCGAAACTTTCCAGCGGCAACCCCACCGTGTGGCCGGTGGCGACGATGAAGGGCGTTCCGGGAAGCATCGGCTCGGCCTGCGTGATGAACTCGAGTCCGTTCAGCTTCGGCATCGAGAAATCGCTGACGATCACGCCGACATCGAGGGACGGGAGGGCGGCGAGGGCGTCGAGGGGCCTCATGAAGGTCACCACTTCGCAGTCCAGGCTGTCGGTCAGCAGTTGCGACATGAGTGCCGCGTAGGAGGGTTCATCATCGACGATGACGATACATTTTCGCGGCGTTTGGTTCACGGCTCTAGGATTTCCGGAAGCTGACAACCCGAGTTAGAAATGCAATGCGAAGGGCGTCTTGATTTGGTTAAGGATCCGTAAGAAACAGTTTCTCCCCCTCACCGATGATTCACGTTGTGCTCTTCCAGCCGGAGATTGCGCCGAACACTGGCAATGTCGGACGCATGTGCGCGCTGACGCGGTCGCGGTTGCACCTGATTCATCCGCTCGGCTTCGAGATCAATGACCGGAATTTGAAACGCGCGGGGATGGATTACTGGCGTTCATTGGACGTGTGCGAACATGCCGACTGGAAAGCGTTCCGGGCGTCGCCGGACGCTCCGCGCCGCCTGTGGCTTTTCACGACGAAAACCGCGCAGAGCTTCTGGGGCGTGAAGTATGCCGACGGCGACGGCCTGGTTTTTGGCAACGAGAGCTCGGGCGCGCCGGATTGGATGCACCAGGAGATCGGTGCGACGCAGCGTGTCACGATTCCCCACGCCAACACCGCCTTGCGTTCGCTCAACCTCAGCACCGCTGCGGGCATCGCCGCGTACGAAGCGCTGCGCCAGGTGGGGATTCCGGCCGCGCCGCTTACTTCTGCTCCGAAGCCTGAAACTTCAGGGTCTTGAGCTCAGCGGCTTTTTCGTTTGCCGCCGCCTGGAGCGTGAACGCGAGGGGCGGGGCCGGAACGCGTCCTTCGAAGCGCAACAAATCCGGCTGCGCGACCGGAGCGGCCGGCGGTGCGGATTGGGCTTTTGCCGGTGCGCGGGGTATTCCGGACGGCGGCCCGGCTTTCTTATGGTAGAACGGGCGCGCCAACAAAGTAAGGTCGCCGGTGTAGCCGTTCTGAGGTGTGTACGCGCCTGAGAGTGCGAACGCCTTGTAGCTTTCGAGCGGAGTGGCCAGAGCGCCACTTGCCGCGACCGCCAACCCGAGAGCCAATGCCCCGCTCCAGCGATGAGGTTGCATGGCTGTTCCCTAGTGGATCGCCGGCCGGTCCCGCCAGCTCAGATTTCTCCGAGCCGAATACAGGCGGCTTCGCGCGCCGCTCCGGCGGGCAGCAACGGAGGCACCACTTCGCGGCACTTCTCGACGGCGTAGGGGCAACGCGGATGAAACGCGCAGCCCGCCGGGGGGTTGATCGGGGAGGGCGGATCGCCCGCGAGGACGATGCGCTGGCGCGTCCGCTCGGCATCCGGGTTCGGCGTCGGAATCGCGCTCACGAGGGCGCGGGTGTAGGGATGCGCGGGACGCTCGATCACGTCCGCCGCCGGCCCGAGCTCGACGATTTTGCCGAGATACATCACCGCGACGCGGTCGGAGATGTGTTTCACCACCGAGAGATCGTGCGCGATGAAGATGAGCGAGAGGTTCATCTTCCGGCAGAGCTGCGAGAGGAGATTCAGGATCTGGGCCTGGATGGAAACATCGAGCGCCGAGACCGGCTCGTCGGCGACGATCACCTTCGGATTGAGCGCGAGGGCGCGGGCGATCGCGATGCGCTGCCGCTGTCCGCCGGAAAACTCATGCGGATATTTTTCCATGAACCGCGGCGCGAGCCCCACCGTCGTCATCAGCGCCGCGACCCGCTCCGGCGCCTCCGCCGCCGTGCACAGGCCGTGCACGAGCAGCGGCTCCGCGAGCGTGGCTAAAACGGTCATGCGCGGATTGAGCGAGGCAAACGGGTCCTGGAAGACCATCTGCATGTCGCGGCGCATCTGCTTCAGTTCGGCGGCGGACGCCTGCGTGAGATTTTTCCCCTCGAGCACGACGGTGCCGGCGGTGGTTGGCAGCAACTGCATGATCGTGCGGGCGAGCGTGGATTTGCCGCAGCCGGATTCGCCGACGAGGCCCAGCACTTCGCCGCGTCCGACCGTGAGGGTGACGCCATCCACGGCCTTCACGGTGCCGGTTTGCCTCTTCACCACGAAGCCGCGGTAAACCGGGAAATGGGTTTTGACGCCCGTGAGTTGGAGAATCGGCTCGGACATTTAGATTTCCCCCTCCTGCACGCGGAGACACGCGTGGAGATGGCCGGGTTTCCAGGGGAAGAGGGGCGGATCGATCTTCGTGCAACGCTCCACGGCAAACTCGCAGCGCGGCGCGAACGCGCATCCGGGCTGTGGCTTCGAGACGTCGGGAGGCATCCCGGGGATGGTGAAGAGCTCTGTTCCTTTTGGCTGCATCGCGGGAATCGAGCGCTGGAGCGCGCGGGTGTAGGGATGCTTCGGCTCGTAGAACAGCGCGCGGGTGTCGGCGGTTTCGACGATGCGGCCCGCATACATCACCTGCACGCGATCACAGAGGCCGGAGACCACGCCGAGATCGTGCGTGATGAAGATCACCGCCATCCCGAGCTCGCGCTGCATTTTTTTAATCAGCTCGAGAATCTGGGCCTGCACGGTGACATCGAGCGCGGTCGTCGGCTCATCGGCGATGAGCAACTCGGGTTTCGTGATCAGCGCCATCGCGATCATCACGCGCTGGCGCATGCCGCCGGAAAATTCGTGGGGATAATAGTCAATGCGCTTGGCGGCGTCGTTGATGCCGACCGCCTCGAGCGCCGCGAGCCCGCGGCTCAGAGCTTCCCGCTTCGAGATTTTTTCGTGGATGAGGAGCGGCTCGATGAGCTGCTCGGAAATCCGCAGGTACGGATTCAGCGACGTCATCGGATCCTGGAAAATCATCGCAACGCGTTTCCCGCGGATGCCGCGCGCCTGCCGGGGCGTGCAGTGGAGGAGATCGACCCCGTCGAACATCGCGGTCCCGCTCTCGATCCGGCCGGGCGGTTGCGGAACCAGGCCCATGATCGAGTAGCAGGTGACGGATTTCCCCGAGCCCGATTCGCCGACGATGCCGAGCGTCTCGCCGCGCTCCACGCTGAAACTCACGCCATCGACCGCCCGGTAGATGCCACTGCGGGTGTGAAAATACGTGCGGAGGTCAGTGACGTTCAACAAAGGCATCGGCGATTGACGCGGTGAGGGCGATAAAGGGACGGCAGTTAAACACTGATTCGCGATTGCGCCAGAAGCTCGTTCACGGCGGCGACCACGGCCCCGACCGGAAGATCGCTGAGCGTGCCGCCGCCGTGTGGTGGACAGCCGGGCGGCTGGAGGAGGCGCGCGGGAGCATTGAAGACGGGACCCGTGCGAATTGGGTTGGTCGGTCCGAAAAGCGCGACGAGGGGAACGCCCAGCGCATTGGCCAGGTGCATGCCGCCCGTGTCGTTGGTGACGAGCAGGCGGCACGTGCGCAGCCGCGTGACGTAGGCCGGCAAATCGGTTTTGCCCGCAAGATCGACCACGCGGCTCGCGTCGAAACCCGCGGCGACCGCCTGCGTGAGCGGCGCATCGTTCGCCGTGCCCAACAGCACGAAGCGTTCGGCCGGCAGCGCCTCGATCAACGCGCGCCACTGCGCGACGGGCCAGCGTTTCTCCGGATTGTTTTCCGAGCCGCAGATCAAACCGATTTCGGGACCGGGATTTTGCTGGGCGGAAATCGGATCGCGATTGAGCGGCGCCGTGAGCCCGAAGCGGCGGAAAAACGCCTCCCACAACTCGAGCTGGTGATGGTGCCCCTCGTCGAAATCGGCCGGGACACGATAGGCGTGGGAGAGGAGAGGACGGGACTTGCCGGGTCGCACGATGCCAAAGCGCTGGCGGCAGCCGCTCAACCGGGCCTCGACATCGCCGCGGAGCGAATTGGTGAACAGCACCCAGACGTCCGGGAATTTCGCGCGCATCCTCCAGAAAAAAAAGAAGTAACCCGCGCCCTGTGGCGGCAGCGCCTGCAGCCGGTCTCCGAGTCCCCAGCTTTCCAGCAACGGGAGAAATTGTTTTTTGGCCAGCAGGGTGATTTCCGCGTCCGGCCGCGAAATCCGCAAGGCGCGCAACAGCGGCAGCGCCATCACCACATCGCCCAGCCAGTTGGGCAGCCGCACGTACAGGCGGGTTTTCCGAGGCAGGGTGGCGAGTCCGCGCGCGGCCAGATCCGCCGGGAGCAAATCGCGCTTCGCTTCGAGGCGGAAACGTTTGTCCGGCATGTCCTGGTGCCGCCAGCGATTGTGCGCCCAGAGCCAGGACGCGCACATGTTGTCGTCCCCGCGCAGCAAATCCTCGAGCCACCGGTTCAACGCGAGGGTCACGGCCGCGGTGGTGTTTTCGCTCGCGATGCGCGCGACGCTGATTTCCACGCGCCAGAATCCGCGGCGACGTGGAAAGATGCCGTAGACGCGTGCGTCGAATTTTTCCGCCATCAGCCCGGGCAGCTCGGTCGTGGCGCACACGCGGCCGAACAGGGTCGTCAGCGCGCCCTGCAGCCCGGCGTTCTGGTCGAACAGCACGCCGACAAATCCTTTTCGCCGGAGGATCTTCAGCGCGTCCGCGAAACCTTCGCGGCGCGACAGCAGCGTCATGCCGAAGCGTTCGCGCGAGCCTTTCACGAAGGCGTTGGCGGAGGGATTGTCGAGGGGACGGAAGATGGTGCCGAACTCGGGAAACGGCCCGGGCACGACGAGCGACATCGCCGTTTGCGCCTCCCAATAGGCGAGGTGGGGCGAGCAGATGAGTGTCGCGGCCGGATCCGCATGATGCAGCGCGTAGGCGGCGGTTAATTCCGGCGACGCGGAAATCATTTCCCGGTAGCGCGCCGCGCTGAGGTAGGGCGTCGCGAGCGAAAGCAGCGCGGTTTCAATCAGCCGGCGGCAGCTCTCGCGTCCGATCTGCCGGTGCCAGGCGGCGGGTTTTTCCGGGAAGGCGTGATCGAGGTTGGAAAGGACGAGGCTCCGCCGGCGGCGCATTCCTAAAAAAATGAGATCGCCGGCCCCCGCGGCGATGAGGCGGAGCAGTCCTTCGGGTGCATGGGCGACGATCCAACCGAGAATTTTGAGAAACGGCGTGAGCAAGCGGACGTAATTTCCCGCCTGTCATTGCGGCGCTGAACGGGCGATGCAATCCATCAGAGGGATTTGGCTTTGATTTTCCGCGGGAAAAGCCATCAAACGTAACGCCTACGCGGTTGCACGCCTCCACGGTCAACCCCGGCCATCATGACGGAACTCCTCATCATCAAACCTTCCTCGCTTGGCGATATCGTCCAAGGGCTGCAGGTCGCGACGTCGCTCAAGGCGCAGTGCGAGAAGCTGCGGATTTCCTGGGTGGTGCGGGAAATTTTCGCGCCGATCGTGCGCGCCTGCGAGGCGGTCGACCAGGTCTACGTGTTTGAGCGCAACGGCGGCGCGAAGGGTTTTCTCAAGCTGATGCGCGAGATCCGCCGGACGAAGTTCGACTACGTTTTCGACATGCAGGGATTGCTGCGCACCGGCTTGATCACGTCGCGCGCGATCGCGAAACGGAAGATCGGCCGCAGCGACGCGCGGGAGATGTCGGGCATGTTCTACGACGAAAAAGTGCCGCTGCCGCCCGACGGCAAGCGCAGCCACGCGCTGGACATTCTGCTGCAGTTTTGTCCGGTGCTGGACGCGAAGCCGGAGCTGCGCGGGCACCTGAAATTCCGCGAGGTCGAGAACCTCAACCTCAAGTTCGCGGAGGGGCGCGGCGGGGTGAAGCCGATCCTGATTTTCCCCGACAGCCGCCGGATCGAGAAACGCTGGGGCGGCTTCAAGCAGCTCACGGAGCTGCTGCTCCGCGAGGACAAGACCCGCAAGGTGGTCTGGGCGGGCAGCAACTACGTCCCGGACCGCGACGCGTTTTTGCCGACGCAATTTCTCAACCTCACGGGCAACACGAGTCTCGTGTCGCTGCCCTCGCTGATCAAGCGGGCCGACTGGGTCGTCTCGAACGACAGCGGCCCGATGCATCTCGCGGCGGCGCTCGGGGTGCGCGTGCTGGGAATTTTCGGCCCCACCGATCCGCGGCTGTTCGGGCCCTATCCGCTGAACGGTCCCACGAATTTCGTGATCCAGGCCCCCGTGGGCGACCTGAAGCTCCTGTCGGCGAAGGATGTCTATTCGCGCTTCCAGCGCGCGCGCGCCCGCTTCAAATAAAGAGCGGGCCTCCGCCCAAGAAAATTTTCCCATGCTCGATCCCAAATTGCTCCGTGACTCGCCCGACCAGGTTCGGGCGGCGATCGCCAAGAAACATCTCGAGGTCGATCTCGACGCCGTGCTCGCGATCGATACGGCGTGGCGCGCGCAGTTGCAGGAAGTCGAGGCGCTGCGCGGCAAGCAGAAGGCCGCCAACACCGCGATGGCCGCGCTGCCGAAGGGATCGCCGGAGTTCATCGCGAAGGTTGGGGAGATGAAGGCGGTTTCCGCCCAGATGAAGGTGCGCGAGACGGTCTTGAAGGAGACGGAGGAAAAATTCCGCCAGGCGATGCTTTCGATTCCGAACCTGCCGCACTCGAGCGTGCCGGAAGGGAAAACGCCGGAGGAGAATGTGGTCTTTGCGCTGCACGGTTCGCACGACGAGCCGCGGGCGCACGCGCTGCCGCACTGGGAGATCGCGGGCTTCGACAAGCTGTTCGACTTTGCGCGCGGGGCGAAGGTGACGGGCGCGGGCTTTCCCTTTTATGTCGGCGACGGGGCGCGGATCGTGCGCGCGTTGCTCCATTTCTTTTTGGATGAGAATGCCAAGGCGGGATACGTCGAGGTGAACCCGCCGATCTTTGTGAACGCGGCCAGTGCCACGGCGACCGGCCAGCTGCCGGACAAGGAGGGGCAGATGTACGAAACCGCGGACAAGCTTTACGCGGTGCCCACCGCCGAAGTGCCGCTCACCAATTTTTTCCGCGACGAGATCGTCGAGGAAACGGCGCTGCCCATCTATCGCTGCGCCTACACGCCGTGTTTCCGCCGCGAGGCGGGAAGCTATGGCAAGGACGTGCGCGGCCTGAACCGCCTCCACCAGTTCGACAAGGTGGAGCTGCTGAAGTGGGTCCACCCCGCGACGAGCTACGACGAACTGGACAAGCTGCGGGAAGACGCGGAGCGGTTGCTCCAGAAACTCGACCTGCCGTATCGCGTGCTGCTGATGTGCGGAGGCGATCTCGGGTTTGCGCAGTCGAAAAAGTATGACCTCGAAGTTTGGTCGGCGGGGCAGAAGCGCTGGCTGGAGGTTTCAAGCTGCTCGAATTTCGAAGCGTTCCAGGCGCGTCGCGCGCAAATCCGTTTTCGCGCGAAGGCGACCGGCAAGCCGGAGCTGGTGCACACGATCAACGGTTCCGGGCTCGCGGTGCCCCGCGTCCTCGCTGCGCTGTTGGAAAACAACCTGCAGGCGGACGGACGCGTTAAAATCCCGGCGGCGCTCGTGCCGTATTTCGGCAAAGAGTACCTGAGCTTCCAATGAGCCTGGCCGGTCATTCTTTGCCCCGCTCAGAATGACAGCCGAAACATCGCGACGGGTTTGGCGGAAGGCGACGGAAGAACTGGCCATGACCTTTCCGCGCCCGCGGCTTCATCCCGCCGTGCTGGCATGGGCCGGGAAGAGTCCGCCCCGCGCCCGCTGGTCCATCGCATTTTCCGGCGGCGCGGATTCGCTCGTGTTGTTGCTGCTCGTCTGGGCGCACTGGCCGGCGCGGAGAACGCGGTTCCAGGCGCTGCATTTCAACCACCGCCTGCGCGGCCGCGAATCGCAGTCGGACGAGAAATTCTGCCGCAAGGTCTGCGCGGCGCTGGGCGTTAAATTGATCTGCGGCTCCTGGAGCGGTGCGCGGAAAGGCGCCAGCGAGGCGGAAGCGCGCGTTGCCCGTCACGATTTTTTTGCGAAGAACTCGCGCGCGCTGTGGCTCGGACACCAACAGGACGACATCGCCGAAACCATGCTGATGCGCATCGCTCGCGGGAGCGGAACCGCCGGATTGGCCGCGCCGCGGCCGGTGCAGGCGCGGCCGGGCGGCCGGGTTCATCTCCGGCCTCTCCTCACGGTCAAGAAAAGCGAAATTATCGCGGCGCTTCGGACCGCGGGAATTTCCTGGCGGGAGGATTCGAGCAACGCGGGCGCTGCTTTCTTTCGCAACCGCGTGCGGCGCGAAGTGCTCCCCGCCTGGTCGGCCGCGAGCGAACGCGATGCGCTGGCGGGAGCGGCGCGTGCGCGTGAATTGCTGGAGGAGGACGATGCGGCGCTGGAGCTCTGGCTGGCGGAGTTGGAACCCCTGGAAAAGAGCGGGCTGCTGCGGCTGGCGAAGCTGAGCGGAAAACCGCGCGCGATCCTCCGCCGGGCGCTGCATCGCTGGCTGCTCGCGCAACCGGCGGCAGGCGAGTTGTCTCGGCAAGCGTTCGAACTCCTGCTCGACGCAATCGTCCGCGCCAAACCCACGCGACAGAGCCTGGGCTCGCAGGGATTCGCGGTGATTCGCGCCGGATGTCTTTCCTTCGAGTTTGTTGGAAAGCGCCGAGGGAAATTCCAGCGGGGGGCCAATTGACTTATCCTTGCGGAACATCCACGTTCCGCGCCTAGTCCCAAACGGAAATGTCGGAACCCGAAAACAAAAAGTCTCGCCGCCCCCTCAAGAATTTACCGCCAGATCGCTGGCAGCCGAAAATGCTGCTGTTCTGGTTTGCACTCGTGGGCGCCGTGCTCGCGTTGCTCTGGGCTTCGCCGCCGATGACCGGCTCGCCCGAGACACTCTTTATCCAGGATGTGGTGGAGCGGGCTGAGGCCGGCAACATTCAAGTCGGCAAGAAGCCCGGCGAAATTCCGACGATCCAGCCTGATGGCACCGGCGGCCCCCACTGGGTGGAAATCCGCGGATTCAGCCGGAAGGCGGCGGCCGAGCCTTATCAACCTTTCCGCGCCGCCGGTCGTTTGACGGACGCGAACATGGAGCGCCTGCAGAAGTCGAAGATTTTCGTCGAGCGTCCGAACACCACGGTGTTCACCACGATCGTGGGGAATCTGATCCCGATCCTGATCGTCATCGGTCTCGTTTATTTTCTGTTCGTCCGCCAGCTCCGCCAGGCGGGCCGCGGTGCGCTCAGTTTCGGCAAGAGCCGCGCGAAGCTGCTCACGCGCGACCGCGACAAGATCACGTTCGCCGATGTCGCCGGCTGCGATGAGGCCAAGGAGGAAGTCTCCGAGGTCGTCGAATTTCTCAAGGACCCGAAAAAATTCACCAAGATGGGCGGACGCATTCCGCGCGGCATTCTGCTCGTCGGTCCTCCCGGCACCGGCAAGACGCTGCTCGCGAAAGCGGTGGCGGGGGAAGCCGACGTGCCGTTCTTCAGCATCTCGGGATCGGATTTTGTGGAAATGTTTGTCGGCGTCGGCGCAAGCCGCGTCCGCGACATGTTCGAGCAGGGCCGTAAAAACGCGCCCTGCCTGATCTTCATCGATGAAATCGACGCGGTCGGCCGCCAGCGCGGCGCCGGAGTCGGCGGCGGCAACGACGAACGCGAACAGACGCTCAATTCGCTGCTGGTGGAGATGGACGGCTTCGACACGACCGAGGGCGTCATCATCATCGCCGCGACGAATCGCCCGGACGTCCTTGATAGCGCGTTGCTCCGTCCCGGCCGTTTCGACCGCCAGATCTACGTCGACCTGCCCGACCTCAACGGTCGCGAGCAGATCCTTCGCGTGCATGCGAAGAAGATCAGTCTTTCCGAGAACGTGGACCTTTCCGTCATCGCGCGCGGCACGCCCGGCTTGTCGGGCGCGGATCTCGCCAATCTTCTGAACGAATCCGCCCTGCTGGCCGCGCGGCGCGGCAAGAAGAAGGTGGAGATGATCGACGTCGATGACGCCCGCGAAAAGGTGCAGTTCGGCCGCGAGCGCCGCCGCCTGATGGACGACGAGGAGAAAAAGCTCACCGCTTATCACGAGGCGGGCCACGCGCTGGTGCAGGGCGTGCTCGATGACGGCCACATGCCGGTGCACAAGGTCACGATCATTCCGCGTGGCCGGAGTCTGGGCAGCACGATGTTCATTCCGAAGAAGGATGTGCTGACGCACGCGATGAAGCGGATGCTGAATCAGATCGCCATGGGCCTCGGCGGCCGCATCGCGGAAGAGCTGGTGCTCGGTGACATTTCGAGCGGCGCCGCAGGCGACATCAAGCAGGTCACCAAGATCGCCCGCCACATGGTGTGCGACTGGGGCATGAGCCCGCTTGGTCCGATCGCCTATGGCGACAACCACGACACCGTCTTCCTCGGCCGTGAAATCACGCGCAACGAAAACGTCTCGGAGGAGACCGCGCGGAAGATCGACGTCGAGATCCACCGCATCATCGACGAGCAATATCAGCGCGCGAAGGAGATCATCACCAGCCGCCGCCCGGCGCTTGCGAAGATCGCGGAGGCGCTGCTCGAGCACGAGACGATCGACGGCAAGCACGTGCTCGAAATTCTCCAGTTTGGCGAGATTCGCTCCCCCGTGGTCGCCGGCGCTATTTCGAACAAGCCGGACCACAAGACGCCGGAGAAGGACAAGAAGCCTTCCGACCGGCCCACGGCAGGCGAATCGATCGGACCGGGCACGGCGCCAACGCTGGCGTAAGTAGAAACTCTCAAAGGCGCGGCCAGTCCGCGCCTTTTTTGTGCCCGGATTTTAAAACGTCCTTGGATTTATGGCACAGCGCGGCAATGTGGCGGGCTCCTAACGTATGAAAATCTGCTGCATCGGTGCTGGTTATGTGGGCGGGCCTACCATGGCCATGATCGCGCTGAAGGCGCCTGACATCGAAGTGAGGGTGGTGGACATGAATGCGGCGCGCATCGCAGCATGGAATTCCGACACACTGCCGATCTACGAGCCGGGGCTCGACGAGGTCGTGAAGCAGCGGCGGGGCAAGAACCTGATTTTTTCCACCGATGTACACGGGGCGATCAAGGCGGCAGACATCATTTTCGTGGCGGTGAACACCCCGACCAAGACCTACGGCGTCGGCGCCGGCCGCGCGGCGGATCTTCGTTTTATCGAGTCCGTGGCCCGCACGATCGCGGAACACGCCAATGGCCCGAAGATCATCGTCGAGAAATCGACCATCCCCGTGAAAACCGCGGAGACGATCAAAGACATCCTCAGCGCGAACTCCAACGGCTACAAATTCGAGGTGCTCTCCAACCCCGAGTTTCTCGCGGAGGGAACCGCCGTGGTGGACCTGCAGATGCCCGATCGCGTGCTGATCGGCGGAGAGCGGACGCCCGGAGGCGAAGTCGCGATTCAAAAGCTCGTCGACGTCTATGCCCACTGGGTGCCGCGCGACCGCATCATCACCACGAACCTGTGGTCGTCCGAACTTTCCAAGCTGGTCGCCAACGCCTTCCTCGCGCAGCGCATTTCCTCGATCAACTCCATCTCGGCCTTGTGCGAAGCGACCGGTGCCGACGTCGACGAGGTGGCCAACGCGATCGGGAAGGACTCGCGCATCGGGCCGAAATTCCTGAAGGCGTCCGTCGGCTTTGGCGGCTCCTGTTTCCAGAAGGACATCCTCAACCTGGTTTACCTCTGCGAACACTTCGCCCTGCCGGAAGTCGCCTCCTATTGGGAGAGCGTGGTGAAGATGAACGACTGGCAGAAGCACCGTTTCGCCAGCAAAATCGTCCGCTCGCTGTTCAACTCCGTCGCCGAAAAGAAAATCGCCGTGCTGGGTTTTGCCTTCAAGAAGGACACCAATGACACGCGCGAGTCGGCCGCGATTTCGGTCGTGCGTGACCTGCTCGCCGAACAGGCGCGCGTCATCGTGTACGATCCGAAGGTGCCCGCCGACGAGATCCGCGCCGATGTGCTCGGAAAAGGAAAGGACGATCCCCGGCTGACGATCGCGAAGACCGCCTATGAGGCCGCGGAAGGCGCCCACGCCGTCGCGGTCGTGACGGAGTGGGACGAGTTCAAGAAACTCGACTACGCCAAGATTTTTGCCGGGATGCAGAAACCGGCCTTTCTCTTCGATGGCCGGAACATCGTCGATCTCGCGAAGCTCCGCGAAATCGGTTTCCGCACCTACGGGATCGGCAAGTAAGCCGTCAGGAAGCTTTCCCCTCAACGCCGCCCGGCCCGGGCGGCGTTTTTTTGTTCCCGCCTTACACGACCGGCAGCGGATCGAATTCTCCGCCGAGCACCGTTTCCGAAGGACACGAGAGCCAGCTGTCGAGCATCGTGGCATACACCTGCCGGAAATCGGTGCTGAACTCGATGTCCTGGTTGCGCTCCAGGTTGAGGGAGGGCGGCGTGCCGTGCAGGCCGCCTTTCACTTTCGATCCCATGATGAACAGCGGCGCGGCCGTGCCGTGATCCGTGCCGCGACTCTCGTTTTCGCTCGGGCGGCGGCCGAACTCCGAGAACGTCATGGTCGTGACCTGATCGTCGAGCTTGTGGGCCGCGAGGTCTTTTTGAAACGCGGCGAGCCCCTCGGAAAGTTGCGTGAGAAGATTGGCCTGCTGGGTGAGCTGGTTGCTGTGGGTGTCGAATCCGCTCAGCGACACGAAATAAACCCGCGTCGGCAGGCCCGCGGCGATGAGCGCGGCCACGTTGCGGAGGGAATTCGCGAAAGCGTTGGGAGGATAGGGCGTGCCGGGACGGTAGTCGCCCAGCACGCGCTGCACTTTTTTCTCCGTCACCAGCGCGTCCATCAGGGTGTGTTTGAGAAACGACGCGTTGCCAGGTCCGGCGCCGGCGGGCGCGGCGGCCATCGCTTCGAGCAGCTTGCGGTTTTCTTCGCTTTCCCGGCGGCTGCCGCCGGTCGGCTGCATCCCGAACGTAGAATGTCCCTCGGCGCCGAGAAAGGATTGGGGCAGGCCGTTCGTGATGTGCACTGCGATCGGGTCGTGCGAATCCGCGGGAGCGCCGGCGCAGGCGTTGTCCATGAAACGTCCCACCCATCCCGTGCCGAGGAATTCCTCGCTGTTGCTCGCGGTCTCCCAGATTTCCGCGGACCGGAAATGACTGCGGTTGGGATTCGGGTAACCGACGTTTTGCACCACCGCGAGTTTGCCGTCGTTGAACAGCCCATGCATCGCGGCGCACGACGGATGCAGTCCCAGGGTGTCGCTCATCCGCAGCGCCTGTTCCTTCGGGAGGCCGAGCGTCGGCCGGAGCCGGTAGTAGTTCTCGTCCTCGAACGGGATCAGCGTATTCAGCCCGTCGTTCCCCCCCGCGAGCTGCACGAGCACGAGGATCGTGCGGTCCTTCTCCGGCGCCGGGGACGCGGCGAGCGTGGACTGCACGAGAAACGAGGGCGCGAACTGGCTGAAGGCGAGCAGGCCGATTCCCTTGCCCGACGTCCGCAAAAACTCACGCCGCGTGCTCGGCAAAAACGAATGGTGATTGGACGGCATGACGCGGCGGGGTTAGCAGAGTTGATATTCAGGTGACTGGAGCAACGCAACCGCCGCGCGCTTTAAGCGCCGGAACTCCTGGAACGGTCCCGGGCTCGGCGAGGCGATAAACTGCCGGAGGCTGGCGGTGAATTCCGCGGCCACCGATTCACCGAGGAAGGTGCGCACCAGCCGCTCCGCCTGTTCGGCGGGCGCGAGTTGCGCGAGCGTCGAAAGGAAATGCTGCTCGGTCACCGTGAAGTTTTCGCTGCCGTTCGTTCGCGCCGCGACGAGATCGATCAGCTCGTCGGCGTTCAGGTTTTTTTCCTCGATCGCCGTGAACAGCGTTTCGACCAGCTGCCGGCGCGCGGCGAGCGTCGCGGAGTTGATCCAGCTGCGGCCGCCGAGCCAGCCACGGACGTTCGGCGGATGGAAGAGAAGTTGTCCCATTTGCCGCATGGGGTTGAGCGTGAAGCGCGGCAGCGGCGCGATGTCGAGGCCGAGGTCCTGCACCAGCCCGAGGTAAAACTGCACCGGACTCTTGATGAAGCCGCCGCGAAACTCCGGGGCGAAGAACAGCCGGCTCCCGAAAAACTGGTGAACGAGCGTGCGCAGGTCGTGGTTGTTCTTCCGCCATTCCGCGCCGAGGGGATCGAGGTATTCCGCGGGCAGGGGGGAGTCGCCGAGGTAAAATTTCGCCATTTCCCGCGGCAGAAACGTGCTCGCGGCGTTTTGCCGGTAGGCGAGGTCAATGACGTCGTCGCCGGTAAATTTCCCCGTCTGGTCGAAGATGGTTTTTTCACCGTCGTCGTGCTGGTTGGGCACGTAGCGAAATCCACCGAACAAAACCTGGGCGCGGTAACCGGTGAACGCCCGCGCCGCCTCCTTGATATCGGCCTCGGTGTAGTTGCCTTCGCCGAGGACAAAAAGCTCGAAGAGCTCGCGGGCGAAATTTTCGTTGGGGGCCCGGCGCTGGCTGCCGTTGAGATCGAGGTAGAGCACCATTGCGGGGGAGCGCGACACGGCTTTCGTCAGCTCGGGGGCCGGGCCGAGTCCGTGGCGGGCGAGGACGTCAAAGTGCTGGTAAACGAAAGGCATGTTGCGGACCTTTTCCGCCGACACGACGTAGACATCGCTGAGGAAGAGCACCCATTTCGCGAAGCCTGACGTGTCGGGTTGCGCGGCGAACTGCAGCCATTTGATCGCCAGATCCTGCACCGCCATTTGCGAACGCTCCCGCGCCATCCTTTCGGCGGCGCGGCGTTCGTCCCCGCTCAGCGTGCGGACTTTTTGCGCATAGATCGGCGCCTCCTGCTCGGCGCGTTCGATCATTTTTGGTTTCGGCAGCAGCGAGGGTTCGCGGGGAAAAAGCCGGTCAAGCGTCGCGGGCAGTCCTTCGCTCAGGGCCCGCTCGACCGCGGCCGGTTGCGCCGTCCAGCCCGCGCGACGCAGAAGATGCCGCGCGGCATCGGCATTCCATTCCGCCGCGGGAAGCGGTTGCCAGGCATCGGCGGGAGGGAGGGCGAGCTGCATGAAGGAAAAAGACGAAACGCGGTCACGGCGGTTTCAACCGCGATAGACCTCAAACTCCGAGAACAGTCTTGTAGAGACGCGGCACGCGTTTTGTGACCGAGCAAAGCGTTTCCCAAGGGATCGTGTCCGCCCAGCGGCTGAATTCGGCGGTGGTGATTTCGCCCGCGCCCTGGCGGCCGACCAGCACGGCTTCATCGCCGCAGGCTACGCCCGGGACCTCTGTCACGTCCACGACGGTCTGGTCCATGGTGACGCGACCCAGCACCGGACACCGCTGACCGTGGATCAGGACGGAGGCGCGATTGCTGGCCGCGCGCGGAATGCCGTCGCCGTAGCCGGCGCACAGCACGGCAATTGTGGAATCGCGCCGCAACGTGTGGGTGCGGCCGTAGGAGATCGCGGTGCCATGCGGCAGGGTTTTCACCAAGCCGACGCGGGTGTGAAAACTAAACACCGGTTCTGTGTGCACCTGGCTGAGCAGTGAGTTGGGATGCGGCAGAATCCCGAATTGCAGCAGGCCAACCCGCACGGCGTTGAAGGGGCTCGCGCCGGGCATGCTTTCAATCCCGGAGCTGTTGTCGGCATGGATCAGCAGCGATTCCAGCTTGATCCCGGTGCAGCGGTCGAGCGCGGCGAGAAAACGCCGGCGCTGTTCCGCGGTGAAAGCCGGATCGTCGTCCGGCGAGGCGAAGTGCGTGAAGACGCCGGCGAGCCGCAGGTGTTTCGCCGCGCAAATTTTCGCGTAGAGAGTCGCCGCGCCCTCGTGCCACACGCCGAGGCGGCCCATGCCGGTGTCGATTTTCAGGTGGACGCTGATGGCGCGGCCGGCGGCACGGCCCGCAGCATCGAAGCGCGCGACTTCCTCGGGACTCGAAACCGTGGCGGCGAGATCGTTTTCGGCGAGCGCGCGATCCTCCTCCGGGAGCAGCGGACTCAACACGAGGATTGGCCAGCCGGGACCCAGTTCGCGCAATGCGGCGGCTTCGGCGACGTTGGCGACGGCGAATAAATCCGTGCCGGCATGCATGAGCTGCGCGGCGACGTGATGGAGGCCGTGGCCATAAGCGTCCGCTTTCACCACCGCGACATAGCCCATGTGCGGCGGGAGCGCCGCACGGATGAGTTTTAAATTCCGTGCGAGCGCTGCCAGATCGATTTCCGCCCAGCAGCGCAGCGGACGCGCGTAGTGTTGCGGTTCAATACTCATTGGGCGGGCAACGGTGCGCGGTGAACCTGCGGCGTCCAAGTCACGTAGTTTGGCTCCTCATGGAGAAACGCATCGGGTGCGGTGGCGGGAGCGAACAGATCCACCTCGGCAACGCGCGGGAGCAGATCGGCGAGCGAGTAGGGGATGCGCCGGGTGTTCGCCGGCACGGGCGTCCAGGCGCGAAACGGTTCCGGCATCGCGAGGTTCCCCGGGAGATCCGCGGTGGCGATGCGCTGAAGTTTGCCGCCGGCTTGGAACACATGCCACGAATCGCGGCGCGCATCGGCGATCACGCGCAGACCGGTTTCGCCAGTGCCGTGCGCGACAAGCGCGAGGCTTTGATACGAGAAAACGGGTTTCGGCTGGAGGAGGGTCCAGGTGCGCAACGCCATCGCCACCGTGCGAATGCCGAGAATCGAACCCGGTCCCTCGCAAAAAACGAAGGCCCCGATCCCGGCCGGATCGACGCCGAGCGCCTCGACACCGCGGAATACGCCGATCCCCGATTCCTCTTCGGACGTCTCCCAACGCGAACTCTTTTCGGTCACCCAGCCCACCTGCACACGCGCGGAAGCCGCATCGATGAAGAGCAGCGGGGAATGCTTTGCGAGGAGTTGACGCAAGCTTGGCATCTGGCGCTCACGAAACGGCGCTCCGTTGCGCCGTGCAAGCGTGCAAACGGCTGCTCCACGGCGGCGATTGGCGGCAGGGCTTTCGCCCGGAGAATCCGGCATTGACCGTCGCATCTCGCGCCGTAGCGTGGCCGATTCTCTCAACCCAATCCGTCCGTCGCATTTCCTGTGAACGTCCAACTGAATAATGTTTCCGGCACCCGCAAGAGTCTCGTGATCACGCTCGACCCGAGCGAAGTCGATGCCGAGCACCAAGCCGTCGTCGGCGAATTCGCCAAGCAGGCGCGCATTCCCGGCTTTCGTCCGGGCAAGGCCCCTGCGGCCATGATCGCCAAGCGTTTTGGCAAGGATATCGCCGAGGAATTCAAGCAGAAGGTGGTCGCGAAAGCGTACCGCAGCGCGCTCGAACAGGAGAAGCTGGAGGTCATCAACGTGGTGAACGTCGAGCAGGGCGCGATTGAGACCAACACCCCCGCCACCGTGACGATCACGGTCGACGTGCGGCCGGAGTTCACGCTCCCGGACTACACCGATCTCGCGACCGAGATCGCCCCGGTGGAAGCGAGCGACGCGGAAGTCGACAACATCGTCGAGAACATGCGCTCCGAGCGCGCCGAGTTTAAGCCCACGGATCGCCCCGCCCAGAAAAGCGACTACGTGAAGCTGGCCTACGAAGGCCAGATCGATGGCAAGCCCATCGCCGAGCTCGTTCCCGAAAAAGCGCTCTACGGCAAGGTGCCCCAGACTTGGGAGGAAGTGGAAGGCACGAACGAAGGCGTCATCCCCGGCCTCGGCAACCAGCTCGCCGGACTAAAACCGGGCGACAAGAAGGATATCACGATTGCGTTTCCCGCTGACTTTGCCGGCGCTCCCGCGCTCGGGGGGAAAACCGCCGTCTACACGGTGGAGATCCAGGAAATTCGCGAGCGCTCGCTGCCCGCCCTCGACGAAGCGTTCTTCAAGTCGAACCAAGTCGAAAATCTCGAAGGACTGAAAACGCAGGTCCGGGCAAACATCAAAGCCCAGAAGGAATACCAGAATCGCGCCGCACAGCGCCGGCAGGTGACCGAAGCGCTGGCCGCCAAAATGGATTTCCCGGTTCCGGATTCGCTCGTGGAAGCGGAGACGCAAGGGGTGCTGCGCCAGTTCATCGAGGAGAACATGCGCCGCGGCGTGCCGCAGGAGCAGTTTGAAAAAGACAAGTCGCAGCTCTTCGAGGGCGCGAAAAAAGCCGCGACGAACCGGGTGAAAACCCAGCTCATCCTCGCGAAGGTGGCCGAAGCGGAAAAACTGCAGGTCACGGAAGGGGACATCGATGCCTTCATCTATCGCGAAGCCTCCCGCACGCAGCAGAAGCCGGACAAGATCGTGAAGGCGCTCAGCTCGAATCGTGACCACCTCCGCTCGGTGCAGCAGTCGATCATTTTCGACAAGGCGGTTGATTTCCTCGTCTCCAAGGCTAAGGTCTCGACCGTCCAGCCCAAGGTTGGACCATCCAACCCTTAAACCTGTGAGCTACGACGTAACCATTTGGGATAACAACGGGCGCGATTCGCGTCCGATGAGCGTTTTTTCCCGTCTGCTGAAGGACCGCATTTTGTTCATCGGCACGCCGATTGACGACAACGTCGCCAATCTCGTCATCGCCCAGTTGCTTTATCTGCAAATGGAGGATGCGAAGAAGGATATTCATCTCTACATCAATTCACCGGGTGGCGTGGTGACGGGTGGAATGGCGATCTACGACACGATGAACTTTCTGCAGTGTGACATCGTCACTTACTGCCTCGGCATGGCGGCGAGCATGAGCACCGTGCTCCTCTCCGCCGGCACGAAGGGAAAGCGTTTCGCGCTCCCGAACAGCCGCGTGATGATTCACCAACCCAGCGGTGGAGCCGGCGGTCAGGCGGCGGACATCGCGATTGCCGCCCGCGAAATTCTCCGGTGGCGGAAGACCCTCAACGAGGTTCTCGCCAAACACACCGGCAAGCCGGTTGACCAGGTCGAGAAGGATTCCGACCGCGACTACTACATGAGCGCCCACGAGGCCAAGGCCTACGGAATCGTCGATCACGTGGTGGAGTCCGCCCGCGACGCGCAGTCACTTGCGGTTAAGAGCGCCGCTTAAGACTTTCTAAGTAGAAACAACACTCGACTAGCCCATTCCCCCTCCCACGCTCCAAGGCCATGGCAAAATCCTCGCGCATGACCCTTTGTTCGTTCTGCGGAAAATCGCAGTCGGAGGTGAAGAAGATCATCGCGGGGCCGGGCGTTTATATCTGCGACTCCTGCGTCAACGTCTGCAAGACGATCATCGACCGCGAGGTTAAGACTCCGGCGGTCGAGGCAAAGCCGGCCATCCGCCTGATCAAGCCGGCGGAAATCAAGAAGACCCTCGACGACTACGTCATCGGTCAGGATCACGCGAAGAAGGTTCTCTCGGTTGCGGTCTACAATCACTACAAGCGGCTGATGTTCGATTCCGGCCAGTCGCTGAAGGAACCGGCGGCGATTTCCCCCGAGTTCAACGACGTCGAGGTGGAGAAAAGCAACATCCTCCTCGCGGGCCCGACCGGTTCCGGCAAGACGCTGCTCGCCCGGACGCTTGCGAAAATTCTGGATGTGCCCTTTGCCATTTCGGATGCGACCACGCTCACGGAGGCGGGCTACGTTGGCGAAGACGTGGAGAACGTGGTGCTTCGTCTGCTGCAGGCGGCGAACTACGACGTGAAGAAAGCCGAGTGTGGGATCATCTACATCGATGAAATCGACAAGATCGGCCGCAAGACGGAGAACGTTTCCATCACCCGCGACGTTTCCGGCGAAGGCGTGCAGCAGGCGCTGTTGAAAATTCTCGAGGGTACGACCTGCAACGTCCCTCCGCAGGGCGGACGCAAGCACCCGAACCAAGAATATATTCAGATCAACACCTCGAACATCCTCTTCATTTGCGGCGGCGCGTTTGTGGGGCTCGACGCCATTGTCCAGCGCCGGCTCGGGCAACGCAGCCTGGGGTTCGCCTCCATTGCGGCGCAGCAGGAGTCGGCGATGAATCCCGAGCTGATGATGAAGTCGCTCGCCCCGGAAGATCTGGTGCGTTTCGGCATGATTCCGGAATTCATCGGCCGTCTGCCGGTGGTTTCGGTGCTCGATCAGCTGAAGGTCGCCGACCTCGAAAAGATCCTGCTCCGCACCAAGAGCGCGCTGGTGAAGCAATACTCGAAACTCTTCGCGATGGATGGCGTGCGCCTGCGGTTTACTCCCGACGCGGTCAAAGCGATCGCGGCCAAGGCCATTGAGCTCAAGACGGGCGCGCGGGCGCTGCGCGCGATCATGGAAAACATCATGCTCGAGGTGATGTATGAACTTCCCCAGCGCGATGACGTCACCGAAGTGGTGATCGACGCCGCGGTGGTGGCCGGCACGCGCCGTCCGACCTTGAAGCGGGCCAACAAGAACGAGCCCAAGCAGGACGCGGCCTGATCGGAGTTCGGGCGCGACTTTGGTCGCGTCGCCGTTTCCGGGAAAACGCTCCGCCGGTCAGCGGGGCGGAAGCAGTCTATCCAGCTCCACCTTCGCGCGGGCGAACTCGGTTTTCACGTCGTTCATCAGCGGAAGCACATCGACCAAACCCGCGCGGTGTGAGTGATGCTCGAGTTTTTCCGCGGCCGCGCGCAGGGCGGCTGCACCCAGATTCGACGAACTGCCTTTGATGCTGTGCGCGGCGCGGGTGAATTTCGGAGCGTCGCCTGCGGCGAGGCTGTCATCGAGCTCGGCGAGGCGCTGCGGGGTGTCCTCGAGGAAGATGCCGGCGATTTCGCGAAGAAACTCGTCGTTGTCGTCCGGGGTCAGCGCCCGAAGGTTCTCAATCGCCTGAGAATCAATGATGGGTAGGTCGGGCATGCGAAAAGGAATCGATCGAGATTTCGAAAAACGCGGGTCCGGGCAATTCGTATCTTCTACGCGTAATTGCTCAGCTGGCTTAAAACAAAAAGGTTACAATTGTCCGGCACAAGGGCAGCTGGGTCAGCTCGCCCATTCGAACGAGGTGTTCTGTTCGATTTCCTCGATGGTGGTGAGGCCGAGCAAAACCTTCTTCAGGCCGTCGTAGCGCAACGGCTTGTAACCGACCTTCGCGGCCGCCTTGGAGATTTCCTGCACGCTGCGCCCTTCGGAAATGAGCGTGCGGATTTCCTCGGTGATCAGCACCAGTTCGTGAAACGCGACCCGGCCCTTGTAGCCGGTGTGACGGCATTTGGTGCAGCCGCGGCCGCGATAAAAGGGAACGTCGGTGAGGCCGTCCTCCTCGAAGAATTTCGCGAGGACTTCGCGGGAGGGATAGTAGGCTTCCTTGCAGCTTTCGCAGATCCGGGCGGCGAGGCGCTGGGCGAGCACGCCGGTGACGGACGGCGCGACCATGTACGGCTCGACACCAATCTCGAGGAGACGGGTGATGGCCTGGGGCGCGCTGTTGGTGTGGAGCGTCGCAAAAACAATGTGACCCGTGAGCGCGGCCTCGGTCGCGATCTTGGCGGTTTCCAAGTCGCGGATTTCGCCGACGAGAATGGCGTCCGGATCCTGGCGCATCAGGGCACGCAGCAGCGTGGCGAACTTGAGATCGATGTGGGCGTTGACCTGGCTCTGGTTCACCCCGGGCAGCTGGATTTCGATCGGGTCCTCGATGGTCGAGATGTTGATGCCGGGCGTGTTGATCTCGTGGAGCGCGGCGTAAAGCGTGGTGGTTTTTCCCGAGCCGGTCGGACCCGTGACGAAAATAATGCCGTTCGGATTTTGGATGAGGCGCCTGAAGGGCTGGAGGATGGACTGGGAGACCATCATCTTGTCCAGCGTGAGCATCGTGGTCTTGCCCGTCATCGCGAGGATGCGGATGACCACTTTCTCGCCGTAGGCCGAAGGGATGGTGGAAACGCGGAAGTTCGCGCTTTGGCTGCCGATCGGCATCGAGAAGCGTCCGTCCTGCGGGAACCGGCTTTCGGAGATGTTGAGGCCGCACAGGATTTTTACCCGGGAAATCAGCGCGCGGTGAAGCTTGCGTGAGAAGGTGAGGATCTCGCGGAGATTTCCGTCGACGCGAAACCGGATGCGGCTCTGCGTTTCCTGCGCCTCGATGTGGATGTCGGTCGCGCGTTCCCGCATCGCGTAGTAGACGATCTCGTCGAGGATGCGGATGAGTCCGTTGTTTTCCGCGAGGGACGCGAGGCGTTCGCCGGCGGACGCGGGCTGGTCGAACATCGATGACCGCTCGAGCTGGTTGAGATTTTCCTCGAGGCCCTTTTCGGTGCAGTAGTGGATCGCGATGGCGGCCTCGATTTCCTGCGGGAGGGCGAAAACCGGACTGACGGGAATCTGGGCGATCTGCCCGAGGCGCTTCAGCAGCTCGGCGTCGGCGGGCGTGGCAATGGCCATCGTCATGACGCCATTCAAAACGTAGAGCCCGATGGCGCAGGCTTTCTTCGCCACCTCAACGGGAAGTTTCTCCACGGCCTCCTCGGTGATGACGGAGGCGAACGGGTTGACGTAAGCGACGTTCATCGAATCCGCCCAGTAGCGGCAGGCGTCGTCCTTCGGCAGCATCTTCTCGTCGATGATGGCCTGGACGAGCTCGGGTTTCCCGTCGAAGCGCTCGACCAGGCGGGAGAGCTCGTGGCCGTAGTCGAAATTGGGCCGGTCGCGAACCCGGTTGATGAAGTCGTGGCTATTTGGATTTAACACGGCGGGGAGTCTTCGGTTTGAAAAGTTTTCCAATCTCGGCCTGGTCGAGCTTCTCGCTCGCCAAGGCGCCCAGCGAACGCTCGGCCTTCAGCTCGTTGAGCATTTCGGGCAGCGAGTATTTGACCTCGCGCAGCACGATGGCGGGCGGAGCGCCCGCGGCGGAATGGGTGTTCATGGGGTTATTCCTCCGCAAAACAGGAGGTGATCGTTTCGCTCAGCGCCTTCGCGATTTCCTCCTTCGGGGTGTCCTTGCGAATGTAGTTCGTCGCGCCCAGCGCGAGCGCGTTCTCGATGTTGCTGCGGCTGGCGAGCGACGTGAGCATCACGACGATGCACTCGGGATCGATCTCGCGCAGTTTTTTCAGCGTCTCGATGCCGTCCATGATCGGCATGTTGATGTCGAGCAACACGAGGTCGGGATTCTCTTTTTCGTAGATCGCGACGGCCTCCTTGCCGTTGGGCGCCTCGAGCAGGCGCGGGGCGCCGAGCTGCTTGAGAATCAGGCCGACAAATTTCCGGATATGGGCCTCGTCATCGACAAGGAGAATGGTGCCGTTGAAGTTCATGAGGGGAGGGGAAGAGTGACGCGAAATTCGCAGCCGCGTTCGGGAAGGTTCTCCGCGACGACGCTGCCGTGGTGGGCTTCGACGATCTTGCGGCAGATCGCGAGACCGAGGCCGGTGCTTTTTTCGCCGGCGGTGGGTTGAACGGAAAGGCGGCCGAAATCCTTGAAAAGCTTGTGGCGCTCGTTTTCCGGGATGCCGGGGCCCTGGTCCTTGACGGAGAAGCCGCAGGTGCGGAGTCCGATCTCGGAGCGCACCTCGACGGTGATGATCGAGCCGGGCGGCGAGTACTTCACGGCGTTGCTGAGGAGATTTTCGACGACCTGCCGCATTTTGGCGGAGTCGATCTTCGCGACCACCGAGGGCGGCTGCGGGTTGAAGTCGACGCGGGTCTGTTTCTTCGCCGCCTCGATGTTGGTCAGGTAAACCGACTTGGTGATGATCTCGGTGAGGTCGTGCGGCTCCGGATTTATTTTCAGTTCGCCCGATTCGATCGTGGCGACGTCGAGCAGTTCGTTGACGAGCGTGAGCATTGACTGGCTCGCGCTGTGGATCGTGTTGACGAGATCGAGCTGGTCCGGGGTGAGCTGGCCGACGGTGCCATCGAGCAAAAATTCCGCGAGGCCCCGAATCGAGGACAGCGGATTGCGCAGATCGTGGGCGGCCATGCCAAGGAAACGGGTCTTCGCGGCATCCGCTTTGTTCAATTGCTCGACCAGCAATTTCTGCTGTTCGGACAACAACTGGTTTTGAAGGTGGGAGCGGATGCGGGCCAACACCTCTTTCGGCTTGAAGGGCTTGGGCAGATAATCCGCGCCACCCGCGCTCAGGCCCTCGACGACGTCGTCGGATTCGTTTTTCGCCGTGATGAAAATCACCGGGGGACAGTCGTCGCCGTACGCTTTCTTGAGGCGGCGGCAGGTTTCGAAACCGTCGATCCCCGGCATCATCACATCCAAAAGGACGAGGTGGGGTTTGAAATTGGCATACACCTCGATCGCCTTTTCGCCGGTGTTGGCGTCGCTCAGGACGTAGCCTTCGGTCTTCAAAATGCCGGCGAGGATCCGGATGTTGAGACGATCGTCGTCCACGATGAGGATCCTACGCCCCTTCAGGTCGGGAGGAGGTATATTGGAGGAGACTTCCATTAATCGAAAATTTGCACGTGAAGACGTTGGTACCAAACGATACCGGGCGGGCGCGGACAGCAGCCGACCGGTCTCTATCCTCCATTCGGCCCGCTTGGTGTCGGACCTGAGTTAATTTATCACATCAGAAGATCGGAATATGTTGATGTTTCCCCTTGCCTGCGGGGAAGCATCTGGTTTCTTCGCCGGAACCCTATGGCAAAATCATTCGTTTTCTCCTCTGAGTCCGTCGGTGAAGGTCATCCCGATAAAGTCGCGGATTTGATCTCCGACAGCGTTCTCGATGCCTGTCTCGCGCAGGATCGTTTCAGCCGGGTCGCCTGCGAAACCATGGTGAAGTCGAACATGGTGATCCTGGCCGGCGAAATCACCACCAAGGCCAAACTGAATTACGAGGCCAT
>DATAKE010000047.1:0-7595 GCA_036261745.1 Opitutaceae bacterium | reverse complement strand
GAACTTGCAGGGGTGAACGGATCAGGGGACTAGCTAACAACGGGTTCCTCGCACCGGATGAACGGGCGGGGATCTCGTGGGGAATCACGCCAGCAAGCAGGCTGGCATGACAAAAAGGGTAAACGGAAAGCAGGGGTGGGGGGACGGGGACTCTAACGGGGGTGACCCGCACAATGCCCAATAACGGGGTTGTCAGGGACACGTGTCCTGAAACCCGGTTCCTGTCCTCCTATCAATGGAAAAACCCTGCCCTGTTTAGGTGATGGATTGCGGTTCGTGCCGCCCGTCGCAGGGTGGAACCGCGTTTCAACGCGCGGGAATCATCCGGAGATGAACGAATACGTCTTTAAACTCACCACTCGCATCGCCCGGCCGGCGGCGGAGGTATTTGCGTGGCACGAGCGGCCGGGAGCGCTGGAGCGACTGTGTCCGCCTTGGGAACGCATCGAGGTCATCGCCTCGCAGGGTGGGATTCGCGACGGCGCGCGGGTGGTTGTCCGCGGCAAAGTCGGGCCGTTTTCGACGACGTGGCGAGTCGAGCATCGCGACTACGTGCCGGGGGAAAAATTCCGCGACGTGCAGTTGTCCGGTCCCTTCTCGAAGTGGGAGCATCTCCACGAAATCACTGCGGAGGGTCCCGCGGCATCGCTTCTCACCGATACGATTACCTATCGGCTGCCGTTTGGCGCGCTGGGGAATGCGTTGGGCGGTGGGTTCGTTCGACGCAAACTGGAGCGGATGTTCGCCTGGCGGCACGCGGTGACGCGGGCGGATTTGGAGAGCTCCGCGCGATACGGCGAGGTCCGGCGGAGACGGATTTTGATTTCCGGCGCCTCGGGATTGGTCGGCCGGGCGCTGGGACCTTTTTTCCAGACGCAGGGACACGAGGTCCTGCGGCTCGTGCGGCAAACGCCGAAGGACGAAGCCGAAATTTTTTGGGATCCGTCCCGTGGCGAACTCGATGCGGGAAAACTGGAAGGAGTCGACGCGGTGATCCATCTCGCGGGAGAAAACGTGGGAGGCGGGCGTTGGACGGCAGCGCGGCGCGAACGCATCATGCGCAGCCGGGTTGAGGGAACGCGGACGCTGGTACTCGCTCTGGCGAAACTGCGGAAAAAACCGGAGACCTTGGTGAGTGCGTCCGCGGTTGGCTTCTATGGCGAACGGGGGAGTGACGTGTTGAGCGAAGGGGACCGGATCGGACATGGGTTTCTTTCGGAGGTCTGCCTCGCGTGGGAAACGCATGCCGAGGGTGCGGCGCGTCTCGGCATCCGAACCGTGCTCCTGCGCTTCGGCGTCGTGCTCAGTCCGGCGGGTGGGGCGCTGGCAAAATTGTTGCCGGCGTTTCGGGCGGGATGCGGGGGCCGGCTGGGCAGCGGTGCGCAATGGATGAGCTGGATCAGCATCGACGATGCGGTGGGTGCGATCCACCACGCTCTGCTCGACGACCGGTGTTCCGGTCCGGTTAACGCCGCCGCACCCCAGCCGGTGCAAAACGCGGAGTTTGCGACGACCCTCGGCCGTGTTCTGCAGCGCCCCGCCGTTTTGCCGGTGCCGGCGACGGTCCTGCGGCTCGGATTCGGACGCATGGCGGAGGAGACGATTTTGACCAGTACGCGGGCGGTGCCGGAGAAGCTGCAGGAGACGGGATTTGAGTTTCGCCATGCCGGGCTTGAAACCGCGTTGCGGCATGTGCTCGGGAGACCCGGGAAAGTCTAGGCTTCACTTCGTCTGGAGCGGTTGCTTTCTTGGCGGGCTATGCAGAAAACGTTCGTCATCCTAAAACCCGATTGCATGGAGCAACGCCATGCCGGCAACGTGATTGGCCGCTTCGAAAAAGCGGGCTTCACCATCGTGGGCTGCAAGATGGCGCGCCTCAGCTCGGCCAAACTTCGCGAACATTACGCGCACGTGGCCGACAAGCCGTTCTACCCCGAGATCGAGCAATTCATGAGTTCCCGGCCGGTGATCATGCTCGCCCTCGAAGGTGAGAACATCGTGCAGAAGGTGCGCGACTTGCTCGGGCCCACCGATTCGCGGAAAGCCGCCAAGGGAACGATCCGCGGCGACTTCGGCACCGAGATGATGAAGAACGTCGTGCACGCGTCCGACAGCGACGAGAATGCCAAGCTGGAACTCAGCCGTTTCTTCAAGCCCGAGGAAATTTTCGCCTGAGCTTCGGCGCGATCGTCCGGCTTCCCGTCCATCGCTCTCTCCGATTCGCCCGCACTCCTTCAAGAGTGCGGGTTTTTTGTGAGCGATTGGCTCGGTCCCTGGTAGCTCACCTTCAGAATTTCCAGCTCTGTCTCGCCGCGTGGCGTTTTGAAGCGCACGCGTTCCCCGGCCCGCGCATTGAGAAGCGCCTGGGCCAAAGGGGAAAGCCAGCTCACGTCGCCGCGCTCGAGGTCGGTCTCGTCGACTCCGACGATGCGGTAGCGCGTCTCGACACCGGCACTGTCGCGTACGGTCACGCTTGCGCCGAAAACCACGGTGTCCGTCGCGACTCCCGGAGGAGGAACGACCTCGGCGGAATGAAGGCTCTGCTGGAGATAGCGCATGCGTTGCTCGATTTTTTGCCGCTCCCGTTTCGCCTCCGGATCGGTTTTTCCGGCAAGAACCGTTCTTTCGTCGGCGAGGTCGCGCAATTCGATCCGGAGTCGCTCCACGCCCGCAGGGGTCATGTAGTTCTTCGCTCCCTGCGGCAGGAGTTTCACCGGAAGTGTCGATGTCTCCTCCGCGTGGAGATCGTCTTCCCTCAGAAATGCTTTGCTCATGTTCGAAGCTACGCGCCGGTTCCATTCCCGCAACCGCACGGACGAATGCGTTTGAGGGGAAAAGGACGCGCGTCGCCGTCGAAGTGGGACGCGATTGTCTCATGAAATAAGCGCGCCAAAACTTTCCGAGTAAGGCGGGGCACATAAAATTGATCGGGGTTTTCCTGAAAATCTATTCGCGGAACTGTTAGGGTTGTCTCGCGTCATGCTCGGAATATTGCCCTCTGTGCAGAACATGCTTCTGCCTGGCTGGCAGATTGTCCCTAACCCTCCTGACTACCCCACATGATGTCGCGTTTTTGCCGTGCTACACGGCTCTGGTGTTCTGCGTTTTCAGCCATCGCGTTTCTGGCGCTTGGTTTGACCCGTCTTGCCGCTGTTCCGGCGTTCCCCGGAGCTGAAGGCTTTGGCGTCAACACCTCCGGGGGCCGCGGCGGCACGGTTTACCATGTCACCAACCTCAACGACAGCGGCGCGGGTTCTTTCCGCGATGCCGTCAGCGTGGCGGGGCGCACGGTGGTTTTTGATGTCGGCGGGATCATCGTTCTCACCAGCCCGGTGGTGATCAGCAACAACATCACCATCGCGGGACAAACCGCTCCCGGCGAAGGCGTCACCCTTTACGGCGACCGTCTCGGGCTCTCCGGCAAGATCAACGTCCTGATTCGCTTTCTCCGCGTGCGCGAGGGCATCAACGGCGACAGCGGCACGGACACGATCAGCTCCGATTCCGGCGACCGGATGATGTTCGACCACGTTTCCGCCTCGTGGGGGCGCGACGAAACCTTCTCGTTCAACGGCTCGACGAGCAACGTCACGCTGCAGGACTGCATCATCGGCCAGGGTCTTCTCATCCATTCCGCCGGCGGCCTGGTTCAAACCAGCGGCGGCGTGAGCATTTTCCGGTCGCTGTACATCGATAACTACATGCGCAACCCGAAGGTCAAAGGCGTGAACGACTATCAGAACAACGTCGTGTACAACTACGGCACTGGCGGCGGCTACATCCCCGCGGGCGACTCCGCCGGGCTTTCCTTCGCGAATATCATCAACAATTACTTTGTTTCCGGTCCCGTGACGCAGGAGAGCCCGTTCAAGTCGGGTAACGCGAATTTCAATCTCTACCACGCCGGCAATTTTCAGGACCGCAACATCAACGGGGTGCTCGACGGCACGCTCGTGACGAATGCGAGTTTCCCGACGCTGACGATCGTCGGCTCGCAGTTCGGCTACAACGCACCCGAAACGCTGCTCACCGCGCAGCAGGCCTTCGCTCACGTCGTCAATTACGCCGGTGCGTCGCTGCATCGCGACCCGGCCGATCTCTACATGATCAACGAGCTCACCTCGGTGGGCACCGTGGGCGCGCACATTTTCAACGAGAGCGAAATCGGCGGCATTGGCACGCTCGCGGCCGGCCTGGCCGCGCCGGACACCGACGGTGACGGCAGCCCCGACTGGTGGGAAGAAGCCGCCGGGACCAATCCCGCGGTGGCGGACAACAACGGTGACATCAATGGCGACGGCTACACCAATCTGGAGAACTACCTTAACGCGATCGCGTTCGCCGGCGTGCCGGCCGCGACGATTGACGGCCTGACGACCGACAATGGTTTGTCGACGAACGATGGTGTCACGTCGGACAACACCCTCGTGATCAATGGCACCGCCGCACCCGGCGCAGTCGTGACGCTGTCTCGCGTTGATCTGATCGCACCGCTTGGCACCGCCACGGCGGACATCACGGGCCACTGGTCATTCGACTACACGGGCACCGTGCTACCGGATCGCTACTACGCTTTCATGGCGACGGTCGACCTCGGTGGCGGGAAAGTTTCGCCCCCGACCAAAGCCCTTGCGGTTAAAGTCGACACCACTGCCGCTGCGGCGCCGGTGATCACGACCATCGTGTCGTCGCCCTCGTTCACGATCAACGGCACCAGCGAACCCGGCAGCCGCGTTGACGTGACGCTCGTGGGCGTCGGCATCGTGGGCACGACCACCACGGACGGTCTCGGCAACTGGAGCGCTCTTTATACCGGAGCTCCGCTCGCACCCGGACCCTATACGTTTACGGCAGCGGCCATCGATCTCGCCGGCAACGCCGGCCCCGCGTCCGCGCCTTATCTGGTCAACACCAGCCTCGCCGCGCCGGTGTTCACCTCGATCAACACCGACAGCGGTTTTTCAAATAGCGATCAGATCACCAACGACACCACGCTCACGTTCAACGGCACGGCACCGGCGGGATCGTCGGTCGCGGTCACGCGGGTCGGCACGGGCGTCATCGGCACCGTCACCGCGAGCGGCGGTGGAACGTGGACGTTCCCATACGCGACCGCGTTGACGGTCGGTCAGCATTCCTTCCGCGCCACGGCGACCGTGTCCGGCAGCTCGAGCCCGGCGTCACCTTTGTTCCCCGTCACGGTCGACAATGTCGCGCCGACGATTCCGTCGAGCGTGCGGTTCAATCCGACCACCACGAGCACGACGTCGACCACGCTGGTGTTTCGAGTCACCTGGTCCGAGCCGGTGATCAACGTGGACGCTGGCGATTTCCAGCTCACCAGCGCCGGCACCGGAATGACCGGAACGATTTCCTCGGTCACGCCCGTGAGCAGCAGCGTTTATGATGTGACGGTCACCGGCGCAGGCGGCGATGGTACGATCCGTCTCGATCGCCGCGCCAGTGCCACCGTGGCTGATTTCGCGGGGAACTCGGTGAGCTCCGGGACCTTTACCGGCGGCCAGAGCTACATCATCCGCGCTCCGGGCAGCGGCGTTTGGATCAAAGACGACGCCGATGGAGTTTGGAGCGATGCGGCCAACTGGGATCCCACGCGCGGCGGAATTGCCAATGGCGCCACGGCCACGGCGGACTTCAGCGAACTGGACATCACCGAGAACCGCACCGTGCATCTCGATTCCTCACGCACCATCGGTCGCCTCGTGTTTGGCGATGCGGCGGACCAGAGCACTCCGGGAACCTGGACCCTGGACAACAATGGAAATCCGGCGAACACCTTGACGCTCGCCTCGTCCGGAACCCCCAACATTCAGGTCATCTACGTCGCAACGGCCGGACAAGCGAACCCCGACCTCGCCATCCTGGGCGAAGCGGTTCCCGCCACGATCGACGTCGCTCTCAACGGAACACAGGGATTGACGAAGACCGGGTGGGGCACAGCCATCCTCAACAAGATTGGAACGCTCACCGGACCGATCGCAGTCAACGAAGGAAGATTGAAAATCGGAACGGGCGCCACCCTGACGGCGCCGACCTTGAATCTCGCCGTGAGCTCCCAGCTGATCGTGGCCGGCGGCAACTTCACAGTGACAGGCGATACCAATATGGTTTCCGGCACCGGCGTCGGCGTCGTGGTGACCGGCGGCACGGGCAGTTTCCAAAAGATCATCCCCACCAACGCGCGCAACAATCTCGTCAAGGTGACGGGTGGCACGCTGACCGCGACCGAGTTGAATTTCCAGCGCAGCGCTGACGCGGCGAACATGTTTAGCTTCGGTCTCGTGATCCAGGGCGGCACTTCGACCATCGGCACGGTCGGGCTCGGCACCGGCAACTCGTGGGGCGCGATGTCCGTCGAGGGCGGCGAGATTACGATTCCGGGACTTTTCCAACTTGGGTTCCAGCAAACCGGGGGCCGCGGCGGACAACTCCGCGTGCTCGGCGGAACGTTAAATTCCACCGATGCCGTCAACGGCATCGTGCTGTCCCGCAAAAACGGGACGAATGCGAACAACGTCGCTGAAATCGCCCTCTCTGGCGGAACGATCAATGCGGAAAAAATCCTGTTCGGTTTCGACTCCACGGTCGATGCCGGCACGGCTTCGCTCACCGTCAACGGTGGCACACTCTACCTCGGCAGCGGCGGTCTCGTGAAGAACGGCGCCGGCGGCTTCACCACCACGCTCAGCCTTTCGAGCGGCATCGTGGGTGCAAAAGCCAGTTGGTCCGCGCCGTCGACCCTGCCGATGACGTTGCCCGCCGCGGGTAACATCGCCTTCAAGGCCGCGAACGTCGCCAACTCTCCGTTCAACATCACGCTGAACGGAGTCCTCTCCGGCGCGGGTGGCTTCACGAAGACGGGTGGGGGCACCCTGGCGCTCAACGCGGTCAACACGTTCGCCGGCCCGGTCGCAATCAACGCCGGCACCCTCGCTGGCACCGGTACGATCAGCGGCCCAATGACCCTCAACGCCAGCGGCGCAATTTCGGCCGCGACCGCGGGCGTGATCGGCACCTTGAACGGCAGCAGCTTGATCTGGAACACCGGCGGCACGTTGTCGGTGGATCTCGGAGCGACCGGCATTTCGGACAAGCTCGCCTTGAGCGGTGCGCTGACGAAGGGCAATCCCGGCAGCTTCCCGGTCACGTTGAACGCGGGCCCCGGCTTCGCCTTTGGCAACACATACACGGTGGCGACCTTTGCCTCGACGACGTTCGCATCCGCGGACTTCTCGGCCGCGGGCCTGCCGGCGGGCTTCGGCGCGAGTTTCACGGCGAGCGGCACTTCGCTCGTGGCCAGGATCACGGGCGACTACGCAACGTGGGTCGCGTTTTACGGGCTCGCGCCCGCGCAGTCCGGCTTCACCGCCGACGGCGAGGCCGATGGCATCGCGAACCTGCTCGAATACTACCTCGGCCTGAACCCGACGCTCTCCGAGTCGAACGGCCTGCCCAAGGGCCAGATCGAGGGCAGCGAGTTTGTCTTCCGCTACACGCGTTCGAAGTCGGCGATCGGGGTCGCAGGCGAGGTGCAGATCTCGACCGACCTCGTGACGTGGGCCCCGGCCGGTGTT